>JAZLKB010000001.1:0-32678 GCA_045597365.1 Bacteroidaceae bacterium
AGCCGATTTGATTTCTCTAACTGGGAAAATTTTTTTTCCCAGTTAGAGAAATCAAATCGGGCTGTTTTTCGGGAGTCGGCACTGTGAGTTTCATACGATTCCCGCCGGGCAGGGCTTTTTTGCAGAAAAGTCGCTCATCGCGACCTTTTATAAAGCATTCAATTAATTGATAACCAGACTATAGCAGAAATAGCTCAGGACAACGATGCACAGAATACGGGACAGGGCATTGCAGTTTGAACCATTATTTGTAATTTTGTGTGTCTCCATAGTGTATGTTCAGACATCTGAAAAAACCTTACCATAACCTTAACTCGAACAATATATGATATCAATTTTTATGGCGAAGGTTACAGTTCCGAGGCTTTGATGACGCTTCTGGCCATATTGGTCCAGGAGTATTTCATCTTCTCGCGTCGAATGCCTTCGGTGAACTGGTCTTTCTTGTCCTGACTGAAGAAATCCACTATGCGGTCGGCTATTCGGTTGGCATCGGGCTCAACTACGTAGCCTGCAACGCCATCGGGCACAATCTCTGCCAGACCGCCTACGTTTGTCACCAGCATCGGCTTCTCAAAGTGGTAGGCTATCTGTGCCACGCCGCTCTGGGTGGCCGATTTATATGGCTGGACAATGAGGTCGGCGGCCCCGAAGCAGTAGCGTACCTCGCTGTTCGGTACGAAATCACTTTTCCATATTATAAGGCCTTCAAGCCCAAGCTCTTTTTCCAGTGCCAGATATTTCTCGGAACCTGAGTAGAATTCACCGGCTACAATAAGGCGTACGTTATCAATGCGCAGACGGCTGTCGGCGTATGCTTTTAGCAGTATGTCGAGACCTTTGTAGTCGCGTATAAGTCCGAAGAATAGCATATAGCGGTATTGCGGGTCAAGTCCGAGGAATTTCAAGGACTCTTCCCTGCTTGCGGATTTGCCGAAGTTGTCGTACAGCGGGTGGCGGCAGAACACGCGGGTGCGGCTCCGGTCAAACTGGTCGATATCGGAGAGGACGGCATCGGACATTGCTACGTATCCATCGACTGATTTTGCGAAATACCGTGCCAGCAGCCTGTCACCGGGACGGTGCTCGTGCGGTATCATATTATGGATAAGTCCTGTTATGCGTGTGTGGCCGTTGCGTCGGGCAATGCGGGCTATTGTTCCCTGACAGGGGGCCATAAATGGCAGCCAGAATGCTACGACAACCAGATCGGGTCTGGCTTTTCTCAACTCGCGACCTGTTTTTATCCAATTGAGAGGATTGATGGAGTTCATCTTGCGAATGGTCGTGATTCCCTTAGGGGCGGGGTCTTCGGAGAACTGCGTCTTGCCGGGAAAGAGGAATCCCGGGTATTGAAGCTTGAAAGTCCATTCCTCTACCTCGTGTCCCATTGCTGTCAGCTCTGCTGTGAGACGGTCGTCAAAGAATGCTATGCCGCCGCGATATGGGTATGCCGGCCCAAGAATTACTATTCTCATTTCTTCGTCAATTGGTTGTATAATGCCTCAAGGACGGGAATGTCCTCGGGATAAGTCAGTTTCATATTTGTCTGCTCTCCGCGTACCAGAAATACCGGAACATCGGGAAGGTAGCGTACTACCGTGCCGCAATCGTCGGTCGATTTGAATTCCGGGTCCTTTAATGCCAGACGGTAGGCTTTCTCGATTATGCTTTTGCGGAAACCCTGTGGGGTCTGCTCGCAGTAGAGCAGGCTGCGGTCGGGTATTCCGGTTATGATTTTCTGACCTGGCCGGGTAAAGACTACGGTGTCGGTTGCCGGTATGGCGGCATCGACGGCCTGCCATTTGTCGAGTGCGCGGATTGTGTCGGTGATGATGCGGGCGCTGACAAACGGGCGGGCTGCATCGTGGAGTATCAGATTGCAGTCGGGAGCGTCGCTGTATAACTGTATGGCATTCAAACTGGACAAGTATCTCTCGGAACCTCCAGGTATGATGTGAGATATCTTATTCCAGCCCTTTTCATCGGCAATTTTACTTATTTGCCCAATCCAGTTCTCTGCGCAGACAATGACTATCTCGTTAATGAGAGGGTGGCTGTGGAATGTATCGACAGAGTGTTCCAGCACTGTCTTGCCTGCCAGTGTGAGAAACTGCTTCGGGACGGCGGCACCGAGTCGTGTGCCTGCCCCTCCTGCCAATATGATTCCGATATTTCTCATTGTTTGTGTATCCATCTGTCGCACGCTTTGGCATCAGTACCTTACGGACTATGCCCTACACGGCTACTCGCCTACGCTCCGTGAAGCTGAACGCCGAACTCGCACTTTTAGCCATCACCTGCGGTGCTGTCTAACGTTGCTCAGACATGCGGCGTTCTTGACGCTTCCCTGAGCTACCTCGCTTACGCCGCTCCGGGAATAGTCCGTAAGGTACTGATGCCAAAGCTTTGTTACGTTGGTAGCTCTTGATTTTTATCGTACCTCGCTGCCGGGCTTTACGGGTTTCTGTACGGTTGTGACTGCCAGAGTGCCGTCGGCGTCGAGGGCGCTCAGAATCATTCCCTGACTCTCTATGCCGCGTATCTTGCGAGGGGCGAGGTTTGCAATGAAGCAGACCTGCTTGCCTACCAGTTCCTCGGGTTTGTAGAATTGAGCAATGCCCGACAGGATTGTACGGCCGCCAAGTCCATCGTCTATCTTGAACTGCAGCAGTTTGTCGGCCTTTGGAACCTTTGTGCATTCAAGGACAGTTCCTACGCGTATATCCAGTTTCTCAAAGTCGGTGAACTCAATGTCCTGTAGAACGGGGTTGGCCGGTTTCGCGGCTGCCTCTTTCTTCTCGTTATCCTCTTTTGTCTTGAGCAGTTTCTGAATCTGTGCCTCGATTACATCGTCTTCGATTTTCTCAAAGAGAAGCTCAGCCTTGTTCAATTTGTGGCCTGCTGCAAGAAGCTTAAGGCTGCCAAGTTCGTTCCAGTCGAAAGTATCGAGGGCAATCATCCTGCGGAGCTTGTCACTGCTGAACGGCAGGAACGGCTCGAAGGCGATGGCAAGATTGGCAACCAGTTGCAGGGCTATGTTGAGAATAGTCTCGACACGCTTCATGTCTGTCTTTGCAAGATGCCACGGCTCGGTGTCGGCAAGATACTTGTTGCCGATACGCGCCAGATTCATAGCCTCTTTCTGCGCCTCACGGAACTTGAAGTTCTCAAGGAGGCTCTCAAGCTGCTGCTTTACATCGACGAATTCTTTGAGTGTATCGCGGTCGTAATCAGTAAGCTCGCCGCATTCAGGTACGGTTCCATCGAAGTATTTCTGAGTAAGAACCAGTGCGCGGTTCACGAAGTTGCCATAGACAGCCACCAGCTCGTTGTTGTTGCGGGCCTGGAAATCTTTCCAGGTGAAGTTGTTGTCTTTGGTCTCTGGCGCGTTGGCGGTAAGAACGTAACGCAATACGTCCTGTTTGCCCGGGAAGTCCTGCAGGTATTCGTGTACCCAGACGGCCCAGTTGCGCGATGTCGAAATTTTGTCGTCTTCAAGGTTCAGGAACTCGTTGCTCGGCACATTGTCAGGCAGAATGTAGCTGCCCTCGGCCTTCAGCATTGACGGGAACACTATGCAGTGGAATACGATGTTGTCCTTTCCGATGAAGTGGACGAGTCTTGTTTCCTCGTCCTTCCACCAGGTCTCCCAACTGCCCTTTTCAGGATGAGCGTCGCACAGTTCCTTTGTGTTGCTGATGTAGCCGATAGGAGCGTCGAACCATACGTAGAGAACTTTGCCTTCGGCACCCTCGACAGGTACCGGAATACCCCAGTCCAGATCGCGGCTCACGGCGCGTGGCTGCAAGCCCATATCGAGCCAGCTCTTGCATTGTCCATAGACATTTGGACGCCATTCCCTGTGGCCTTCAAGAATCCACTTCTCGAGCCACTCCTGATATTGGTCAAGTGGCAGGAACCAGTGTGTCGTCTCGCGCATCACAGGCTTGCTCCCGCTTACGGTGCTTACCGGGTTGATAAGCTCGGTGGGCGAGAGGGCGGTACCGCATTTCTCGCATTGGTCGCCGTATGCCTTCTCGTTGTGGCAGTGCGGGCATTCGCCGGTTATGTATCTGTCTGCCAGAAACATCCTGGCTTCCTCATCGTAATATTGCTCACTGGTCTTTTGTATGAATTTTCCCTCATCATAGAGCTTGCGGAAAAACTCCGATGCCAGTTTCTCGTGCGTCGGAGAGCTGGTGCGGCCATATACATCGAACGATATTCCCATACCCTCGAATGTATCTTTCATCAGATAATGATAGCGGTCGATAATGTCTTTTGGCGTGACACCCTCCTTTCTCGCTCTGATGGTGATAGGTACTCCGTGTTCATCGCTTCCACCGATGAACAGTACTTCCTGCTTTTTCAGACGCAGGTAGCGTACGTAAATATCTGCAGGAATGTAGGCTCCGGCCAGATGTCCGATGTGGAGCGGCCCGTTTGCGTATGGCAGCGCCGATGTAACCAGTGTTCTCTTGAAATCCTTCATCTTATAATGTTGTATTGTTTTGTCTTAATCGTGCAAAATTACATTTTTATCATCGAACTCAGTAATCTTCTTTCCGAATCTTATGCGCCCGTATGGATTGTCATTATTAAAAATAGAAGTTCTGTCAAGAATCTGGTAACTGACAGTTTTCACGTATCAGTCTCTACTTCCCCCAGTCGGAACGGTCTAAAGAGCGGTAGCCGATAGCCTCGGCTATATGCGCAGGCCTGATGCTGTCACTATTGTCCATATCGGCAATTGTACGTGCTACTTTCAATATGCGGTTGTAGGCTCGGGCTGAAAGGTCGAACTTGCTCATTGCATCGCGCAGGAGTGCCAGACCTGCGGCATCGGGCTTTGCATAACGGTTCACCATTGCGGTGGTCATCTGGGCGTTGCAATAGATACCATCCTGTCCCTTGAACCGCTCAATCTGGATTTTCCGGGCAGCTATCACACGTTCTCTGATGACAGCGCTTGACTCAGCCGGTCTGGAGTCAGATATTTTCTCAAAGGGGATAGGCAGTATCTGACACTGCAGGTCGAACCGGTCCATCAGTGGACCTGAGATTCTGTTCAGATAACGTGCGATGGCATCGGGACGGCAATTGCAGGGATGTGTGGGGTGGGTATAATATCCGCAGGGACAGGGATTCATTGATGCTGCCAGCATAAATGATGCCGGATAATCAACATTGTATTTTATTCTGGATATATGTATGGTACGATCCTCAAGCGGTCCGCGAAGTACCTCAAGTACATTGCGGGGAAATTCGGCCACCTCGTCGAGATATAGAATTCCATTGTGTGCGAGGCTTATCTCGCCCGGCTGTGCGTTGGTGCCGCCTCCGACAAGGGCTGCTCTGGATGCGGTATAATGAGGGCTTCGGAAGGGTCTTTCGGTTATCAGTGGGCTGCCGGGCTTGATAAGTCCTGCAACTGAGTGTATCTTGGTCGTCTCAAGGCTCTCCTGTGCTGTCAGCGGAGGCAGAATTGACGGAAGACATTTTGCCATCATGGATTTTCCGCTTCCTGGAGGACCTATCAGAATAACGTTGTGGTTTCCGCTTGATGCTACCTCCAGGGCCCTTTTTACCGCTTCCTGACCTTTGACATCTGCAAAATCGGGGTAGTTGCTGGTGCCCGGCTGGATTGCAGCGCTCAATTTGCGCTCGAATTTGTCTATTCCCCTGCATCCATTGTTCAGAAATTCGGCAACTTGTCTCAGGTTTATCGCGCCATAGATATCCAGCCCTTCGACTACTGCTGCCTCTTCGGCATTCCCAACTGGAAGTATCATCCTTTTAAAGCCTTCCTCACGGGCTTTGACAGCCATCGGTAAAATACCTTTTACCGGATGCAGTATGCCGTCAAGTCCCAGTTCTCCCATAATGACTGTAGTATCAAGAATATCTGTCCGTATCATCTCGCTTGCTGCCATTATACCGATGGCAAGCGGAAGGTCGTATGATGTCCCTTCTTTCCTGATATCGGCAGGTGCAAGATTCACAATGGTCTGGCAGGATGGGAACCGGAATCCGTTGTGTTGGAATGCCGAGACTATGCGCTCGTGGCTTTCGCGCACTGCATTATCGGGCAAACCCACAAGAAAAAACTTGATTCCGCGTGATGTGCTGACTTCAATTGTCACTACGTATGCCTCTATCCCATGGACAGCGGCTCCGAAAACCTTGATTAACATATTGAGTATTAGATTTAATGTGAGACATGATTTTATTTGTTCTTTTTCTTTTTCCTGGTTGGCAGGACTTTTAACTGACTGACTATTTGTTCGACGGATTTTCCCTGGGCTGCTATGAATGCACGCTCTGGCTTGATCAGCACATAATAAGGCAGTTGCTTAATTCCCAGATCCTGCACAAGCCGGCTGTTCCATCCCTTCAGATCGGAATATTGTGCCCACTGCAGACTGTCTTCCAGAATAGCATTTTTCCATCGGTTTTTCTCCGTATCAAGAGATATTCCCACAATGTTGTATGTACGGTTTTTATATTCCTGCTCTATCCCCTTAAGTGTGGTTTTTATGTCTTGTCTGGATTTATCCCATGATGCCCAGAAGTAGAGCAGTATGTATTCATCGTTTGCAATCTCCTTGATGCCTTTCTTTGTCAGAGCCGTATCAACAAGACTGTATCTTTCCAGTGTCGAGATATTCCTGATGTTTGTATCGACTATACTTTTGACTGATGTAATGAATGGGTTGTCAGACATTTGTCCGCTCATCTGCTTGGTAAGCCTGAGAATTTGATCTTTGCTGGCCTGTTCCTCACGGATACAGTATTTATATATGAGGTATGGAGTTACTTCCGAAAGAGGATTGGCTTGTATGAAACTGTCTATATGGTTGATGATTGACGGTGTATTGTCGTCGTCGGCCAATATCGGGAGCAATTCCCGGTATTGCCTGTCATAGACACCACCATCAACATCAGTCGAGCCTATAGAGTCGGTATGGAGCTGAGTCTTAAGACCTTTCTCAGCGAATACTACGTCGTCCCTTCCGTCTTTATAAAGAAGAATCAGAGGGGTTACTGTGTCAATATAGCATTTGTAGATGAATTTACCGTCATGTACGAATATGGTGTCAAGATGGTCATAGCGTATGTCCAGACCGGTTATCAGTATGGTGTCTTCCGCCGGGCCGTCAACAGTTCCGCTCAGAACGAAATTGTAAGGTTTCCTTGAGCATGCGGCAACTGCTGCCAATATCACTGGCAGTATCAGGATAAAATATGGCCGCAGCTTTATCATTCCGGTTATTTGTTTGCGCGTTTCCGCTCAAGCTCATCAAGGATTACTTTACGCATACGCATGCTTTTTGGCGTTACCTCAACGTACTCATCGTTCTTGATGTATTCCAAAGCTTCTTCGAGTGAGAATACAACGGGTGGCGCGATGTGTGCTTTTTCATCTGCTCCGCTGGCGCGCATATTAGTAAGCTGCTTGGCTTTTGTTACATTGACAACAAGGTCTTTTTCGTGGACGTGCTCGCCGACGACTTGTCCCGCATATACCTGTTCCTGTGGGTTTACAAAGAACTTGCCTCTGTCCTGAAGCTTGTCCAAAGCGTACGCATATACGGTTCCGGTCTCCATTGCCACCATTGAGCCGTTGTTGCGGCGCTCTATGTCGCCTTTGTATGGCTGATACTCTTTGAAACGGTGTGCCATAATGGCTTCGCCTTGTGAGGCGGTAAGAACATTTGTCCTGAGTCCGATTATGCCTCTTGAAGGAATATCGAATGTAATGACTACGCGGTCCCCCTGTGTCTCCATTGATGTCATATCTCCTTTGCGGCGGGTAGCCAGATCAATCATCTTGCTGCTGAATTCCTCGGGCACACTGATGGTAAGCTCTTCGATAGGCTCACATCTCTTTCCGTCAATTTCTTTCATAATAACCTGAGGCTGGCCAACCTGAAGTTCATATCCCTCACGGCGCATTGTCTCAATAAGAATTGACAGGTGAAGGACACCACGTCCCGATACAACCCATTTGCCATCGCCCTCGGCAGGCGCGACACGCAGGGCCAGATTCTTGTCAAGCTCAAGCATCAGACGTTCATATACGTGGCGTGACGTGACATATTTGCCTTCTTTGCCGAAAAATGGAGAGTCGTTGATAGTGAAGAGCATACTCATTGTTGGCTCGTCTATGGCGATTGGCGGCAGGGGATCGGGATTCTCAGCATTGCAAATGGTATCGCCTATCTCAAAATGTTCCAGACCGACAATGGCGCAGATATCTCCGAAACCTACTTGTGAGGTTTTCTGACGTCCCATTCCTTCGAATGTGTGAAGCTCTTTGATTTTTACTTTCTCTATGCTTCCGTCCCGGTGGGCAAGCGAACAGGTCATTCCCTCATTAAGAGTCCCACGGTTTATGCGGCCGATAGCGATTCGCCCGGTATATGATGAGTAGTCGAGTGATGTTATGAGCATCTGGAGAGAACCCTCTTTCTTTTTCGGGGCGGGAATATATTTTATGATGGCATCCAGCAGAGGAAGAATGTTCTGTGTGGGTTTCTGCCAGTCCTCGCTCATCCAGCCTTGTTTGGCCGAGCCGTATAAAACTGGAAAATCTAGCTGATCCTCGGTGGCATTAAGGGCGAACATAAGGTCGAACACCATCTCATATACTTCTTCGGGACGGCAGTTCGGTTTATCCACCTTATTTACTACCACGATAGGTTTGAGACCTATTTCAAGAGCTTTCTGGAGAACGAAACGGGTTTGAGGCATAGGCCCCTCGAATGCGTCAACCAAAAGTATGCATCCGTCGGCCATGTTGAGAACGCGCTCAACCTCGCCTCCAAAATCTGAGTGCCCCGGAGTGTCAATTATGTTTATCTTGACATCCTTATATTTAATTGATACATTCTTAGACAGGATTGTTATACCTCTTTCGCGTTCCAGATCGTTGTTGTCAAGCATCAGCTCACCTTTGGCCTGGTTTTCTCTGAACAGATTGCCGGCCATCATCATTTTATCTACAAGAGTCGTCTTGCCGTGATCGACGTGTGCAATAATGGCGATATTCCTTATTTCCATTTCCTATTATAATAACGACTGCAAAGGTACGGCAAAAAATCAAGAAATCGTTTGGTTAACAAAAAAAGAAGACCTAACTTTGCGCCCGCTAAATAAAAACTAGAAAAGATGTATTTAGACAAAGAGAAAAAACAAGAAATCTTTGGACAATACGGAAAGTCCAACACGGATACCGGCTCACCAGAAGCTCAGATAGCCCTGTTCTCATACCGTATTTCCCACCTGACGGAGCACCTTAAGGTGAACCGTAAAGATTATAGCACTGAAAGGGCTTTGACTCAGCTTGTCGGCAAACGCCGTGCGTTGCTCAACTACCTCAAGGATAGGGACATTGAGCGCTACCGCGCAATTGTGAAGGCTCTGGGTCTGCGTAAGTAAGGCTTGTCGCTCCGGATTAAGAGCCGCCCCTTTTCAGGAGCGGCTCTTTTTATCATAGATAAGTAATCTTCAAAAAACAACTTGGTAATCTCTCCGAATCTTTTACGCCCATATGAACAAGATAAGTACTGTATGTGTTTTCTGTGCCTCCAGTCCTCATGTGCCGCAAATATATAAAGACCATGCCCGATTGACAGGTGAGTTGCTGGCTGCAAATGGAATAAGCGCGGTGACCGGCGGTGGGGCTTTCGGCCTTATGGCTTCTCTGCACGATGGCATTCTTGCGTCCGGAGGCAGCGTCAAGGCAGTTATTCCTGAATTCATGATTGATGCGGGCTGGCTGTATCCTGGCTTGAATGATGTCTGCGTTACGGCCGATATGCAGGAGCGGAAGCGTAAAATGCTCGGTTTTGCTGATGCTGTGCTTGTATTGCCTGGAGGCTGTGGCACTTTGGATGAGGCTATGGAAGTCCTGACCCTTAAACAACTGGGGCTATTCCTCGCTCCAATAGTTTTTGTAAACACCAACGGTTATTATGATCTGCTGATACAGCATCTGCTACGTCAGGCTGATGAGTGTTTTATGAATCCGGAACACCGTAATTTGTGGGCAGTCGCTGATACTCCTGCCCAGGCCGTTGAACTTGTGAAGTCAATGCCCGGCTGGGATCCTTCCCGCAGCAAACTTTCACTAAAGACTGACTGATAGGCAATTTGTTGCCTTAAAAAATGTTTGTATCTGATTTTTGTTTATCTTTGTGCGCTCAAATTAAAAATGATGAAAATTCTTATCTCGCAGCCTCAGCCCACCACGAACAAATCACCTTATTTTGATTTGCGGGACAAGTATGGAGTAGAGATTGTATTCCGTCCTTTCATAAAGGTTGAGAGCCTTTCCACTAAAGAATTCCGTCAGCAAAAGGTGTCAATTCTGGATCATACAGCCATAGTATTCACTTCGCGCCATGCTGTTGATCATTTCTTTGCTCTCAGCAAGGAGCTTCGCATTGCCATTCCAGATGACATGAAGTATTTTTGTATCACTGATCAGGTCGCCAATTATATTCAGAAATACGTTCAGTACAGAAAACGTAAGGTGTTCTTTGGCGAGACCGGAAAAGTTGACGGAATGATGCCTGCGATACTGAAACACAAGACTGAAAAGTACTTTATTCCAGTTTCGGATGTGCATACCGGTGATCTCAAGAATCTTCTTGACAGCAATGGCATTTTTCATTCTGAGGCTGTTATGTATCGTACTGTCAGCAATGATTTTGACCCTTCTGAGCTGAAAGACTTCGATATGATGGTGTTTTTCAGCCCTGCAGGCGTTGATTCGCTGAAAAAGAACGCTCCTGATTTTGTGCAGGGTGAAGTCGTTATCGGTTGTTTTGGAGATGTTACCGCAAAGGCTGTTACAGATGCAGGACTTCGTCTTGATATAAAGGCTCCAGCTCCTGGATTGACCTCAATGGTCGCTGCCATTGACCAATATCTCTCCAAGAAAAAATAAAATCGACTAATTGTCTCAGTCCGTTCTGATATTTCCAAAGAGTGAGCGCTTGTGCAGTCGGCGGCTCATAGGCAGACTGTTTGCCGAGGGGGAGTCCATAACTTTGTACCCAATAAGGATAGTGTTTGGATTCTGTTCCCCGGACGAGGGCGTTGATGGTGTTCGTGTCTTGTTCGGTGTTTCAAAGCGGCATTTTAAGCGTGCCGTTTGCCGTAATAGGGTCAAGCGGCAGATGCGTGAGATGTACAGGCTTTCCAAGCCCGTTTTTCTTCCGTCACTTCCTAAGTCTGTAAATGTTGCCGTCGCTTTCGTTTTCTGTGATTCAAAATTGTGGAGTACAGCAGATTTGTCTCCTCGCTTCAATTCGGCTGTCAACAAGCTGACCGCACGGCTGCAAAGCATTTGCGATAATCGTGAAAAATTGGCCGACTGATGTGGATATTGCGCAATTTGTACGGATATTTCTTAAAAGCCACGGGCTGGCTCCTGTTGCTGCCCATATATTTCTATCGTTGTTTTATTTCTCCTTTGACACCTCCTTCCTGCCGCTTTGTCCCTACATGCTCTGAATATGCTGTCATCGCGATACGCAGGCATGGACCAATTAAAGGACTCTGGCTTGCGGTAAAACGTATTTTACGCTGCCGGCCTGGTGGTGGCTCAGGGTATGATCCTGTCCCTGATTGATATGAGGTTGATAGATATCCATACTCATAGCCTGCCTGATGCTCCAGGCACGGCAGTCTATTGCCTTCCGCAGGGAGTTACGGGTATTCAGGATAATCAGTTGTATAGTGCCGGAATACATCCGTGGAATACTGCAGATGATGTTTCCACTCAGTTTGAGTGGCTTGAGCGGATAGCGCAGGACAGACAAGTAGCCGCTATCGGCGAGTCCGGGGTTGACCGATTGCGCGGAGCCGGTACGGATGCGCAGATTGAATTGTTTGTCCGCCAGGCCTTGCTGGCTGACCGTTTGCAGAAGCCTTTAATAATTCATTCTGTGCGTTCTTCGGATATAATGCTCAAAATCAGACGCGAACTTTGCCCGTCAGTGCCATGGGCGATCCATGGCTTTCGCGGTGGAGTCCCTCAGGCCCGTCAACTGCTGGATTCCGGATTCATGCTATCTTTCGGCATACGTTTCAATCCGGATACTTTGAGGTTTGCCGGACTTGAACGCGCCTTGTTCGAGACAGATAATCATAGCAATATACATGATGTGATTGCAAATGCCGCAAAAGTACTGAACGTTGTTCCTGATGTTGTTGCTGATTCTGCGGCGAAAAATGCCGGGAGCTTTTTAGAGCCCCTTTTGGCGAGGTGAGAAAAGAATTGTATTTTTGCAGAATACTAATAATTCACAAGTTTATTATATGAACTTTTTAGAAGAACTCAATTGGAGAGGCATGGTTCACCAAACTATGCCTGGCACCGATGAACTGCTTGCAAAAGAGCAGGTTACAGCTTACGTCGGCTTTGACCCGACTGCCGATTCGCTTCATATCGGACATCTGTGCAGCATAATGATCCTGCGTCATTTCCAACGTTGCGGCCATAAGCCGATAGCTCTGATAGGCGGAGCTACAGGAATGATAGGTGATCCAAGTGGAAAGTCCCAGGAGCGTAATTTGTTGAACGAGGAAACCTTAAGGCACAATGTGGAGTGTATCAAGAGACAGCTTTCCCGTTTTCTTGATTTCGAGAGTGATGCTCCGAACAGAGCTGAGCTTGTGAACAATTACGATTGGATGAAGGACATAACATTCCTTGAGTTCTCCCGTGACATAGGCAAACATATCACTGTCAATTATATGATGGCGAAGGACTCTGTACGCCGCCGCCTGAGCGGTGAGACACGTGACGGCCTGTCGTTTACAGAATTTACCTATCAGCTTCTGCAAGGATATGATTTCCTGTATCTTAACGAGCATAAGGGCTGTAAACTCCAGATGGGCGGCGCCGATCAGTGGGGAAATATTACTACTGGCGCAGAGCTAATCCGCCGTATCAATGGTACTGAGTGCTTCGCTTTGACCTGTCCTCTTATTACAAAGTCTGATGGAACCAAATTCGGAAAAACCGAGGGCGGCAATATCTGGCTGAATCCGGAATATACATCTCCGTACAAGTTCTATCAGTTCTGGCTGAACGTGAGCGATGAGGACGCAAAGCGATATGTAAAGATATTTACAAACATCGAAAAAGACGAGTGCGAAGCTTTGATAGCTGAGCACGAACAGTCACCGCATTTACGTCTCATACAGAAGCGTCTTGCGAAGGATGTTACCATTATGGTTCACGGGGAGAACGAATATAAAGCTGCCGAGGAGGCATCCGGCATTTTGTTCGGAAACGG
This sequence comes from Bacteroidaceae bacterium, assembly GCA_045597365.1. GTDB lineage: Bacteria > Bacteroidota > Bacteroidia > Bacteroidales > Bacteroidaceae > Colenecus. The sequence continues at coordinate 13,317 of JAZLKB010000001.1, forward strand.
CTCGGCCGACAACCTGCGCCAGATCAGTGAGGATATGCTGCTTACTGTATTCGAGGGCGTTCCCCAGTACAAGTTTAGCCGCAGCGTCTTTGATGAACAACTTAAAGTATCCGATTTCCTGACAGATGTGTGCCCTGTGTTTTTCTCCAAAAGCGAGGCCCGCAAAATGATGCAGGGCGGTGGAGTCCTCATGAACAAGGAGAAACTGTACGATCATGCGCATATAGTCGCAGCGTCTGATTTAATCAATGACAGATACATAATATTGCAGCGCGGCAAGAAAAATTATTATCTTCTTATTGCCGAATAAAACAGATTAGGTAACTTTGTACCCGCTTCTGGAAGGAGGCGCAAAAGGATTGTCGTATGGTGTAATGGTAGCACAACAGGTTTTGGTTCTGTTTGTCGAGGTTCGAATCCTCGTACGACAGCTTTAAGATGGGGAGTATCGCTGGGCGGTACTTCTTTTTTTGTCATAAAAACAGCCGTGAAATGGGGGAATATCATCGGTTGGCACAAATTTGAAACTATTGGTTACATTCCGGCAATCAATTCAAGAATGCTGGCTGTACTTTCGCAACGTAAGTTTTCATGCACATATTTGGTTAGTAATTGACTTTCGTGTATTGCTTCAGCATCTGTGAAGACCCTGAAGAGAAAAGGCTGGATATGGATTTCTTTCCATGTCCAGCCGCTTTTTGCAGATTCTCTTCAGACCTCTGTGTACCGGGTATCAAAATAAAAAAAATGCAAAAAAAATGTTGTTAAAAGAAAAAATCGCTATCTTTGACCGCTAATAGTCTATTAAAATATAAAATATAAAATAAAAGTTATGAAAAAGCGCTATCTGTTTCCAGCCGATTATATGGCAGACCCATCTGTTCACGTGTTCAACGGACGCTTGTATATCTATCCTTCTCACGATTGGGAAAGCGAGAATGTAGAGAATGATAACGGTGACCAGTACATAATGAAAGATTATCACGTGCTTTCGACAGACGATGTCATGAATGGCGAGGTAATAGACCACGGAAAGGTTTTGGATCTTCAGGATATTCCTTGGGCAGGACGACAGCTTTGGGATTGTGATGTGGCCGAGAAGAATGGAAAGTACTATATGTATTTCCCAATGAAAGACCGTAATGATGTGTTCCATCACGGTGTTGCCATTGCTGACAGACCGGAGGGACCGTTCATACCTCAGCCGGATCCTATCCGCGGCAGCTATAGCATCGATATGTGCGTTTTCAAGGACGAGGGTGAGTATTATATGTATTTTGGCGGACTCTGGGGTGGACAGCTCCAGCGCTATAAGGATAATAAGGCATTGGAAGAGCCTTATCTGCCATCAGGAAAGGAACCGGCGCTGCCAAGCCGTGTAGTAAAGCTGAGTGATGATATGCTCCAGTTCGCCGAGGAGCCCCGTCCGGTGATTGTCGTTGACAAAGACGGCAAACCGCTTACAGCTGATGACCCACACCGTTTCTTCGAGGCTCAATGGGTACACAAGTACAATGGCAAGTATTATTTCTCATATTCTACCGGCGATACTCATATGTTGTGCTATGCCACAGGAGATAATCGCTTTGGTCCGTTTACTTATCAGGGAGTGATACTTACTCCTGTTGTAGGCTGGACTACACATCATGCTATTGTTGAATATAAAGGCAAGTGGTATCTGTTCCATCACGACAGCGTACCATCAGGTGGAAAGTCCTGGCTTAGAAGCCTTAAGGTGTGCGAGCTTGAGTATGACTCGGAAGGTCATATTAAAACTATCGAAGGCATGGATTGAGGACAAGGTCCGATTATATTATATAAGGTGTAAACCGCAGCGATTTATAGAATAAAATTAATTAATAATAACAACTAGATGAAAACAATCAAATCTCAAGGGGGGTGCCTAAGTTTGTTTGCAACTATTCTGATGGTAGGTGCAGCGGCTTTTAATCTGACTTCCTGTGAACAGTATGATTTGGATGAGCGCATGCCCGAGGAATTGGGAACAAGTATCTACGGGTTCCTGGATGAGAATGGCTTCGAGACTTATACGAAGCTCATCAATGAACCAGGATTGGCCGGTCCTGGTCAGAGTTATCGCGAAGTCTTGGAAAAGACAGGTAGTAAGACGCTTTTTGTAGCTGACGAGGAAGCTGTCGGGCGTTTCTATAAGTCTGGGGTATTCAAGAAAGCGGACGGCTCGAACGTTGAGTGTTACGAGGATTTGTCGTTGTCCCAGAAAAAGATGCTGCTGTTCGGCGCTATGCTTGACAACGTCTATCAGGCGGCTATGCTTTCCAGCCGTGAGGATGAGAATGGTGGCTCGCCGGTAAGAGGCGATTGTATGCGTAGAATATCACTCCTTGCAGAGATTTACGATTCTGTTACTTATATGACACCTGATCAGATGCCGGATAATCAATATTGGAAGGCATTGAAGACTTCCGGGGAAGGGATCAGATGTATGACTGACGCTACCAAGAGGCCTAGGGTAATGTTTACTCCCAAGTTCCTTGAGGTTCATCAGCTGACAAATGAAGACTATGATTTCCTGTTCCATAGAAATGACGGCAAGCATCGTACTCCCGAGGAGGTGAGTATTAACGGTATCCGTATTCTGAAAGCTGACAACAAGTGCCTGAACGGTTTCGTCCATGTTATGGAAGAAGTTGTATGCCCATTGCAGAATATGGCCGAGAAGTTAAACACATCTGAAAATGCGAAAATATACAATGCTCTGGTAAGGCGTTTTTCGGCTCCCTATATTGAGTTCCCGATGGACGGCGATGATGATGGATATGTACATACAGCCACATTCAATTCCTTATATAATACCGGTCTTGACCATATATATCAGATGCGCTTCCTGTCTGCACGCTCACAGGTTACTCCAAGTGCGCCCGACGGTGACTCATTGTATTATACCTCCAGGTATATTGAGCCGGCTCACAAAAACGTTAAAAAACTTATCCTTAAATACGATCTGGGTTGGAATGAGTATTTCACACCAGCCGGTGGCATAGATGCGAGCATCGCATTGCAGAAAGATATGGCTGTCATGCTGATACCAAATGATGAAGCTATGGAGAAGTGGTGGAATGATTCTCCGCTCAAGGAGCGTTATGGAATTGGCTCTACTCCAGAGGAGAGACGCGACCACAAAGTCCACGGTGCGGCTGAGGTTATTGAGGATATGGCAGGCGTTCCCGATGAAGATATCAAGGAACTGATTAACAACGGTATGCTGGAATCACTTATGGGAAGTGTTCCGAGCCGTTTTGACAATGTCCTGAATGATGCCCAGGATCCGATGGGAATCGAGATTGGCGATGTTGACGCTGTTGAGATATGCTGTAATGGTGCGCTCTATTACATCAATCGCGTATTCCCACCAACGACATTCAAGTCTGTCTTGTTCCCGACTGTGGTTGATAAGTCTATTGAAGTTATTAAATGGGCAATTGATAACCTTGGATTCAAGCCATATCTTAATTCAATGGTTTCCACTTACAGCTTCTTTATACCGAAAGGTGTTGACGTTCCTGAATTAGGTTGGGAGAACTGTATTATATATCTGTCTCCTGTCATCGAGTCTGTCGAGGAAAAGTTCAACAGTGTGTATGTATTCCATTTCAATACTGTCAATCAGGCGGTAGAGGCCAAGAGATTTGTATATAATAAGGATACAAGGACGCCTGACTATTCGCAGGTATTAAGTGAGAAGGTTGCTGCTGATGAGATTGAGAACATACTTACTGACTTGCTGGACTATCATATCGTGATCGGTGATGTCGAGGACAGCGAGATTTTCGGTCAGCCGTCACAGTTCACATTCTTCAAGACTAAAGGTGGCGGTAACATCAAGTTTGCTTTGAACGGTACCGGTGAGAGTGCCGAGCGTCTTGTTTGGGGCGGATATCAGTTGCAGCAGAAAGGGCAGAAGTCCGTTACATTCAACCGCGTTTACGATCAGAAGGATAAGAACACGGGCGGTAACGGACGTGCATATGTTCTTGACGAACCTCTCTATTCGTCCTCACAGACTGTCACCGAGGTTCTTCTCGATTCCAGTAATCCTGAGTTCAATACTTTCGGAGAGTTTATCATGCTTTCCAGCCTTTATCAGGAGACTGGTCAGAAACTGTATGGCGGTACAAATCTGTCAGTATTCAACACATACAACTATACCGTATATGTACCCCGCTCGGCCGATCTTGACAAACTTGTCAAGGAACGTAAGATTGTAACTCCTAACGATATTGAGAAACTCAAGACCTATTACGAGGAGCTTACCAAGGATTATGACCCGGCTGCACACGGTGGCAAGACTCAGGATGAATACGAGCAGGAGATAGGTATCAAACTGTATAAGGCTATGTATGACAATCCTTCAAAGATTGATTCCACTTACAATGTCGAGACTTATCTGAAGGATCTTACAACAGAGTTTGATAATTACATCAAGTATCATATTCAGGATAATTCATTGTTTATCGGTTCAGAATTCGAGGAATCGAATTACGAGACTGCTTATATGATTGAGTCTGATAACGTCTTTGCCAAGCTTTCCGCAAGTATGCAGAATGGTACAATCAATGTGAACGATGGCTCTTCAAATCACAAGGTTGTCAACAACAACGAGCAGTATTATAATATAATGTGTCGTGAGTTTGAGTATAAGGCTTCGTATGCTGGTATCAATACCTCATCATATGCTGTCGTTCATCTTATTGACAGCCCGCTTGATTACAGCAAGGTTTCCAAGTTCGGCTATGGTGAGAGAGTGCTTTATTTCGAGTTTAAATAATCACCGGTTAAAATAAAAAAATGAAAAAGATGATTAATACAATGTGGAAGAGGGTTATGATATTTACCCTCAGTTTCCTTCCTGGATTGATTTTTGCTCAAAAGGCCGGTGATGTGATCAGCGGTGTCATTTCAGACAGCGAGGGCCCGATGATGATGGTTAACGTGATTGAGGTTGATGCTTCGGACCGTATCATCGCCCACGCAATCACTGATATCAATGGTGAGTTCTCATTCCGCCTTGGTAATCCGAAGGATATGCTGAAAGTGTCATACGTGGGATATGAGACAGTTGTCCTACCTTTTAATAAAACCTATTTCAATATCGTTCTGAAGGACTTTCAGGCACTTGAGGAGGTTGTCATCAAGGCTGACCGTATGACTGAGTCAACCGGTCTTGCAATTCCTGAGCGCGAGGTTTCCGGTGCGGCACAGCGCATATCTATGGAAGAGTTTGAAGGTCTTGGTATCACTACCGTTGATGAGGCTCTGCAAGGACGTATCGCCGGTCTTGACATCGTGTTCAACAGCGGTGACCTTGGATCAGGCTCTACAATGCACCTTCGTGGTGTATCAACCATTACCGGTAATGTAAACCCGCTTATCGTTGTTGACGGCAATGTCTGGAATAACGACTTCAAACAGGACATCGATTACGCAACTGCCAATCAGGAGCAGTTCGCTCAGCTGCTGAACGTCAACCCGGAGGATATCTCCAGTATCACCGTCTTGAAAGATGCTTCTTCGGCAGCTATCTGGGGTGCTCAAGGTGCCAACGGTGTTATCGAGATCAAGACCAAGCGTGGTAGCCGTGGTAAGACTCGCGTCACATTCTCATATAGAATGAACGGAACCTGGCAGCCACTTGGCTATAAGCTGATGAACGGTGACCAATATACAATGTTCCTGAAGGAGGCCTACTTTAACCCCAAGTTCAGTGATCGGGCTGCAAACATACCGGAGATCAACTATGACCCGAGCTTCTCTGAGTACAATATGTATAACAATAATACGGACTGGCCATCATTGGTCAAGCAGTTCGGTCTTCAGCATTCATTCAACCTCTCTATCCAGGGTGGTGGTGAGAAGGCTAATTTCCGTATTTCAGCCGGTTATGATACCCAGAACGGCTCAATTATCGGTCAGCATCTGGATCGTTTCACTACCCGTGTGGCATTGGATTACTTCATATCTGACCGTATCAAGGTCGTCACCAACTACAATATGACCTATACGATGAACAAGCAGAATGCCGGAAGTCTGCTTAGCAGTGCACTCAAGAGAATGCCGAACCTTGGTGTGTATTACGAGGACGAGAACGGTAATCCTATTGATGGCTTGTACTACAATATGCTAAAGAACAGAGTCAGTGAGGATCTTGCTGATATGGCTAACGATATTAACCCTGTCGCTCTTGCATATTCTGCAACCAACAATTCATCGTCGATACAGATTCAGCCGGAATTTAATCTGGTCTATAATCTGCTTGGTCTTGAGAATAATCAGACAAGGCTGACATATGATGGTAGAATCGCCTTCCAGGTATTCAACAGTACCTCTGACCAGTTCTCACCTGCCAGCCTGGTAACAGATGGCTGGGATTCTTCGGACAACAATAAGGCCAGTACCTCATCGAACAAGAATATGCAGCTGACTACTACCCATTCTCTGACGTTTGTTCCTCATTTCAGAAATGAGAACCATTCGTTTATGGCCATGGTCAGGGCTCAGATAACATCTTCGAACAGTAAGAGCCAGAATACCGGTGTCTATGGACTTCCAACAGGAACATTTACATCTACGGCGCTTCCTGGTACAGTTTCCAGTTTCTCTACCAGTGCCAGCCAGAGCCGTGGCGCCAACGGTGTCTTCCAGGCCCACTACGCATATCGCGGAAAGTATATCGTTGACTTCACCTCGCGTACCGATGGCTCAACTGCATTTGGTGATGACAAGCGCTGGGGAACTTTCCCATCTGTATCATTAAGATGGAATATCAGTGACGAGCCTTTCATCCGCGATAATGCTCCATGGATTACAATGATGTCTATCCGTCCGAGCTGGGGTATCAACGGACGTGCTCCCGGTGGTGATGCTCTGTATTACAACTACTATACCACTACAGATGCCTATCTTGGCAATGGCGGCTCTATCCGTCCGAGAAACATCCGTCTTACAACACTCCAGTGGGAGGAATCAGAACAGTGGAACCTCGGTTTTGACTTCGGTTTCTTCAATGATAAGCTGACATTTGATGTCAACCTCTATTCAAAGATGACAACCAAGATGCTTATGAATAACCGTCAGATACCTACGTCAACAGGTTATAGCAGTTATGACTATGCAAACGAGGGTAAGATGCGCAACAGAGGTTGGGAGTTGAACTTGAATGCAAACCGATTTGTAAATGTCGGCAAGTTCTCGATGAATGGCAACCTTACTTTCTCAGATAACTATAACGAGCTTGTGGAGATGGACTCTTCTATTCTGGATGGCTATAATGGAGACTTTGAGTACAAGAATGGCCAGTATCTGACCTACGTGCAGCTCAACAATGCATTCGGTTCCATTTACGGATTCAAGTACAAGGGTGTATATCAGTATTCCGACTACAGCCCGGAAGAGATTCCAGGCGTAAGCGGACCTAATGCTCCTGTGGCCCGTGATGAGAACGGTGATGTGATTACCGACCGTCATCAGAGACCGAAACCGATGATGTTCGCTTACGGTGAGTCATCACAGTATGAGTTCACCGGCGGTGATGCGATTTATGAGGATATTAACCACGATGGTAATATCAATGAGCTTGATATTGTATATCTGGGTAGCTCACTTCCAAAGCTGTCAGGTGGTTTCGGACTTCGTTTCTCATATGCCCGTCTGTCTTTGAATACCCAGTTCAACTTCCGTTATGGCAATAAGGTTATCAATGCATCCCGTATGAATCTTGAGAGTATGTATGACAACAATAATGCTTCTGCTGCCGCTAACTGGCGCTGGCGCGTTGAGGGTGACCAGACTGAGATTCCGCGCGCACTTCATCAGTATGGCTTCAACTATCTTGGTAGTGACAGATTTATTGAGGATGGTTCGATGATCCGTTTGAACTATGTTCAGCTGTCATATTCTCTTGACCCGCAACTCACCAAGAAGATTGGTATGCAGAGTGTATCTGTAAATGCTTCAATGAACAATGTATTCCTCATCACCAAGTATTCAGGCTCCGATCCTGAGATTTCAACTGGTGGATACGGACTTGCTCAGGATAATGCTCAAACGCCGCGATCAAAGTCATTCACAATTGGTTTAACGGTTAATTTCTAACGCTTAATTATGATCAGGATGAAAAAGATATTCAATATAGCCTTATCGGCATTGATGTTGCTGCCTTTTTCCGGATGTTCAAATTTCCTCTCGGTATATCCGTTGAATGATATCGTCGAGGAGAACTTCTGGACCAGCATGGACGACGTTGAGAGTGTTCTTATGGCAGCTTATGCCAAGCTCGAGTCAAGTGATTGTATAAACAGAATGGCATTCTGGGGAGAGATGCGTTCTGACAATCTGGTAGAAGGTTCCGGAAGTGTTCCTGAGGATATAAAGAGAGTTCTGACAAAAGATAACCTTCTTCAGTCAAACTCGTATGTAACCTGGTCCTGCTTCTACGATGTAATCAATCTGGCAAATACGGTTATCTCATACGCGCCGGTTGTTCGTGAGAAAGATCCTAATTATCGTATTGAGCAGATGCAGTCGCACATAGCCGAGGCAAAGGCTATCCGAGCACTGAGTTATTTTTATCTGATCCGCACGTTCAAGGATGTTCCTTACGTAACGGAACCTACAAAGGATGACACTAAGGATCCGAAGATTCCCGCTACTTCATTCGAAGAGATACTTCATTCTGAGATTGCCTCCCTCCAGGAGACCGTTCAGGTTGAGGGTAAAGAGTGGGCAAACAGAAAGTTCGCCACAGACGAGGCTCAGTCCGGCCGTATCACAAGAGCTGGTGTATATGCTCTTTTAGCTGATATGTGCCTTTGGGATCAGGATTACGTGAATTGCATTGAGTATGCATCGCGGGTGACAAAACTCAAGAACCAGCAGTATGAGGAGATTAAGGAGAAACTCCGCTCTGCGTGCGACATTGAGCTTTATAACGGTTATCCGCTTATCAGAGCTGCCCGTGAGGCCGGAACTGAAAACGTAGGCAACAGTTATAATAAGATTTTTGGTGACGGTTTCTCGTACGAGAGCATATTCGAGCTTGCTTTCATCCGTGACCAGTCGGTCAAGAACAGTTTCATAACCGATTATTATGGCGCAAGTGACCGTCCGACATCACTCGGTTATCTGGCTGCGAATAACTCAATGCATGAGGACGGCAACTCGACAACCGCCACATATGCCGGTTGGAAGGATACCCGTTATCATGAATCTATGTACTACATTTCATCATCATCCAAATATCGTATTAACAAATACGTTAATCTTGGCGTTTCATATAAGATTCAGGATAATCCTGTCCTTGAATATACAAGACGTGTGGATGCTGTATCTCCAAACTGGATTATTTATCGTTATACCGATGTCCTTCTTCTTCAGGCTGAGGCCGAGGCTTGTTTTGCCAAGCAGGAGAATCTTGGCAAGAACAGCCAGGAGTTCTCGGACGTTATCTCAATTGTGAATGCCGTCCGTAAGCGTGCTGTAATAAAGAATGTTGACACAATCTCGACCTCTACTGTTGAGACCGCCGAGGATTTGATTGAGGCCGTGATGCTTGAGCGTCGTCGTGAGCTCGCATTTGAGGGTAAACGCTGGTATGACCTGGTGCGCAGATGCCGCCGTGACGGTAGTACTGATTATGTAATCAATAAGGTTATGTCCAAATTTACTGAGAACCGTGATGCTATACGTATCAAGCTTCATGACATGGATGCTTTGTACTTCCCGATTTCGAAGGATGAGCTGAAGATTAATCCAAATCTTACACAGAATCCTGTGTATAAGGAGAATGAGGATATCTCAAAGAGTAAGTAAGTATTCCCCCGGTAGAAAAAAGTAATAATAAAGATATGAAGCATTTTTTCAATTCAATGACAAAGACTCTTTCTGTCTTACTGTCAGTTGGCTTATGCGTCGCTTGCTCTGACAAATGGGATGAGCATTATTCCATTGATTCGTCTGTGCCGCAGCAGACAATGCTTGAGCTTATTAATGGTAACCCCGAGGCCTCGAATTTCTTGAAGGTACTTGAGAATACCACGGTTATGAATGGAGACAAGTTAGGCGAGATTACCTATAAGGAACTGCTTGACGGTGATCAGTTCTTTACTTTGTGGCTTCCCTTGAACTCTTCCTTATCTGCTGATGAGTGGGAAATTTATATGAAGGCCGGAAAGACCAAGGCCGAGAATACCGAGACTGTCAGGAAGTTCCTGAACAATCATCTGTCCAGATTCAAATATTCTGCCGACGGTACTCTCAAGACTGTCATTATGATGAGCAACAAACGCTACCTTATGAGTGACGATTATATTGATGAGGCTGAGATATCAGATGTGAATGAGCCGTGTACAAATGGTATCATTCACAGCATCAGCTCGAAGTTGCCATATAGCAAGAACATTTATGAATATCTCATTGATGACGACAGCCCCTACAAGGACAATCTCGGCGCTTTCATCAAGAAATATACAAAGCTCGAGATCAATACCGAGAAGAGTGTATCAGCCGGTTATTACAACGAGAATGACGAGCTTGTCTATGCCGATTCCGTTATGGATGAGAAGAACATAATATGGGATATGTTCGGCTATATCAATTGCGAGGACAGTACCTACAATATGATTATTCCGGTATCTTTCGAATGGGAATCCGGTTCGGACGAAAGTTTCAAAAATAATGCCTATCATAAGGCAATGAGAAATTTCCATTTCGGATATTCCGCACAGGCTGATTCAGATTCAATACAAACGTATTGGTCTCACAATGCTCTGCTTACCGATGCGGTGTTTAATATGAATCCCAAGACACAGCCTTATCTGAACGGAGCTACCGGTGGCCGTATGGTGTCAACAACCTTCGATCTTGTAAATGACCGCACAAAACGCCGTCAGTATCATATCTATCCAAACCCATTTGGCGAGAGCTCTCCGTTTGAATTTATTGATACCGTCGATTGCAGTAACGGTACGATATATATCTGTGAGAACTGGCCGTTTGACCCGCAATATACATACGCTGCTCCTATGGTAGTAGAGGCAGAGGATGAGACCAAACTTTTCAACTGGACAACAAAGGCTACCAAGTCAATTTACACTTTGATGTCGTTCGAGGCCGGTGGTAAAGTTTACAGACTTTCTGATGACAAGGCATTGCGAATGAATTATACCAATACCTGGAATGTCCAGTATCGTGTTCCCAATTCTCTCAGCGGCCCTACAAACTTCTATGCTGTCGTCGCTCCTGATAACATATCACGTGACAAGCAGTCAAAAGCTGCAGTCAAGAATCAGTTTACTTTTACAGTCACTTATACAAAGGCTGATGGTTCCATCGGTCAGTATCAGTTGAAAAACGGCAGTGCGGCTGTGAAATTTGAGAATGACGTCAACAAGCTTGATACTGTATATGTAGGAACTGTTGACCTGCCAGTCTGCTATTACAATATGTCGTCAAGCGGACTTCAGTTGCAGTTCTCGTCATCTGTAACAAGTACAATGAGGAATTACTCCAAGGAGGTGTTCCTGGATTGCTTGATTGTTGAACCGGCTCCTCTTGTTGATACTGAGGAATGAGAAGCCCACTAATCTTTCCATAGAAATAATATGAAGATGAATATAAATAGAATCAGTAAGGGCTTGCTTCCCATGTGGCTGTTGAGCCTTCTTGTGCTTGCTTTACCATCGGCTGTTTCCGCACAGGATACCACTACCGATGATTTGAGGGTCATTACAGGTACAGTGATTGATGCCGCTCTTGGAACTCCGATGGTTGGTGTCCGTGTTCAGGCATATAACAACGCGCTTTATGCCGCAATGACAAAAGAGGATGGTACTTATTCTATCAAAGTTCCACAGTACGTTACCTCTCTGACGTATGCTCTTGAGGGTTGCAACACAATAGTACGTTCAGTAGCGGGAACATCTGACAATGATGCTGATGTAAAGATGTTCCGCGACCAGTTCTCCGAGATATATAATACCAAGACAGAGTCTGCCAAATCGAAGACAGTAAAAGTATCGAGCATGAATGCCGATCTTAGCGTTGACCAGCAGTTACAGTCAGGCCTTCTTGGTGACATACAGGCAAATATGCGTTCTGGTCAGTTAGGAGCTGGTGTGACGATGCTTCTTTCGGGTATCAATTCTCTGAATATATCCACACAGCCGCTGTTTGTCATTGACGGTGTCATTACCGACTTCAAGTCAGATGGCGCTTCTGTACACGATGGTTTCTATAATAATGTTCTTGCAAACATTATGGTAGAGGATATCGAGAGTATCTCCGTACTCAAAAGCGGACTTGCCATCTATGGCGCCAAGGGTGCCAATGGTGTCGTGCTTATCAATACCAAGCGTAATAAGAGTATGGCAACCAAGATTGATGTCTCGGCTGCAGGTACCTATCAGACTATGCCTCAGTTCCCGACGGTTATGAATGCCACTCAGTATAGAAATTATGCATCCGAGCTTCTCGGCACAGTGCCGAATATCTCTACATCTGAGTATAAGTTCCTCTCGACCAACCCGTATTATTATAATATGTATCATAATGACAACGATTGGTCAAAAGATGTATATCGCGATGCCTTCGTTCAGAATTACAGCATCAATGTACAGGGTGGTGATGAGATTGCAAACTACAACCTGTCAGTCGGTTATGCATCAGGTAATGCCACACTTAGGAGCAATGACTACTCAAGGTTCAATATGAGACTTAACTCTGACATTATTCTTGGCAACAAGATTACTGTCCGTTTCGATGCCTCGTACAGCGATGTGACCCGTGACCTCCGTGATGACGGTGTTCCAGTCGATATGAACGATGGTACAGTGACCTCTCCGGGTTTCCTGTCACTTATCAAGTCTCCGTTCCTCGATCCGTATCAGTATGATGTGAACGGCAATAAGTCTTCTTTCCTTTCTGATAATGATGACTATCTGAAGGAAGTACTTGGCGATGATGTCTCGATTGCCAACCCTGTAGCTATCCTGCAGAATGGTGACGGAATCAACAAGAACTATCTTGGCAGCCGTCTCATCTCTCTCTCAATTACTCCTAGAGTTGAGATTAACAGATATTGGCATATCAGCGAGCATTTCAACTACTCTATGACCAGCAGCGATGAGAACTATTATCTTCCAATCGAAGGTGTTCCCTCATTCAAGGTAAGTGGTATCGGTACGGTTGACAATAAGGTAGCTGCTTTGGCCTCACAACAGAATGCCTTTATGAGCAATACCTATTTCAACTTTGACAAGCGTGTCAATGCCAATGACTGGCATGTATCCGGTGGTCTTCGTATCCTGAGCGATAAATACACCGAAACTGATATGCTCGGTTTCAACTCGGGTAACGATAAGAAACCGAATATGTCAACCGAGCTGAACTACAAGACTACTTCAGGTCTTGACAATAAGGAACTCTCTTTCACCTATTGGGCACAGGGTAACTACAACTATCGTGAGCGCTACTATTTCGGCGCTGCTCTGAGTCTGTCATCTTCATCACGTTTCGGTGGAGATGTCTCGAACGGAATCAAGATGTTCGGTGTGCCTTGGGGAATTTTCCCATCTGCATCAGCAGCTTGGGTAATGAGCTCGGAGCCTTGGTTTAAAGCAGGATTCATCAATTATCTGAAACTCAATGCCGCTTTTGACTTGACTGGAAATGACTCATTTGACGATACCGCCTCAAGAACTTATTTCTCGCCGATCCGTCTGTTGAATACAACCGGTCTTGTAATCGGTAACATTGGTAACAGCACACTTCAGTGGGAGACTACAGCCCGTACGTCCATAGGACTTGACGCAGTTCTGTTCAATAACTATCTGACTTTATCAGCAAACGCTTATATCAGTAATACATCAAATCTGCTTTCAACAAGCCGCCTCTCATACGTGACCGGCTTGCAGGATACCTGGAGCAATGACGGAGCTCTTAAGAACTCCGGCTTTGATGTAACGGCAAGCGTAAAACTGGTTAATACGAGACTGGTGACTTGGGAAGCCGGTGCGAGCCTTGGTAAATACAAGAACGAGCTGACTGCTCTTCCGGATAACGACAGAGCTTTCAATACCGAGATTTCGGGTGCAATAATCCGCAGTCAGGTCGGTGAGCCTGTAGGTATATTCTACGGTTATCAGACCGATGGAGTATTCTCCACAACTGCTCAGGCACAGTCTGCAGGACTCATAATGTATGACGCCTCGGGTAATCCTATGGATTTCAAGGCCGGTGACATACATTTCGTTGATAAGAACAGAGATAATGTAATTGATGAGAAGGATATGGTCAAGATCGGTGATCCTAATCCTGATCTTTACGGACGTATCTTCACCACCCTTTCTGTACAGAGGTTCACTCTCAGCGCAACACTCAATTATTCATTGGGTAATGATATATTCAACTATGAGCGTATGGTACTTGAGAGTGGCTCACGTTTCAATAATCAGACTATTACAATGGCTAACCGCTGGCGTTATGAGGGACAGCAGACTGACATTCCGGCTATCGCTTATGGTGATCCGATGCAGAATTCCCGTTTCTCAGACCGTTGGATAGAGGACGGCTCATATCTGCGTCTCAGAAATGTGACATTGAGTTACAAACTGCCTGTAAGCAACGCAATTATTCAGGGAATAACCGTCTGGGGTTCAGCTAACAACCTCTTTACAATAACTAACTATCTGGGGTCTGATCCTGAATTCTCAATGAGCAATAACATTCTCACTCAGGGCATCGACCGCGGTCTGCTGCCGCAGAGCAGGAATTTCTCACTTGGTATTAAAATCAACCTCTAAATTAAATGACGATGAAAACAAGATCAATTATATCTTATATTCTGCTTGGAGTCACTTTGACCGGTGTCGTCTCTTGTGAGAAGATGATGTCTCCTACATCGTCCATTACTATGACTTTGGGTGACCACGAATGGAAAGCTGCCGATACAGTCTATTCTGTTATGGGTATCATTGGTAAGATGCAGTCAATAGCAGACCGTACGGTATTGTTTGGCGAGCTTCGCGGAGACTTGGTGGATCTTAACGATAATGCTACCTCATTCCTGAAGGAAATCGCCAGTTTTGACGTAAAGGAGCCGACTGACGATCCAGCCAACAACCCATACAATGTACCCGGTGATTATTATGCTATCATCAATAACTGCAATTATTATCTTGCAAATGCCGATGTTGATTATAAGGTTAACGGCGAGTACATTTTCCTGTATGAGTACAGTGTCGTGCTTTCCTATCGTGCGTGGGCATATATGCAGCTGGCTCAGATTTATGGCGAGGTTCCTTTTATTACCGAGCCTATTGTTGACGGTGCCTCTGCCGATGTCTCGCTATATCCTAAGAGAAACATCAAGCAGATTGCCGAGGCTCTTATTCCTGAACTGGAGGAATATCAGTACTATCCGCAGCCGGAGTGGGGAACAATCTCAGAGAACTTTAACTCAAAGAACGTTTTCATTCCTACTGACCTGATTCTTGCCGACTTGTATCTTTGGGCCGGCGGTCTGGAGAATTATAGAAAAGCTGCTGTAGTGCTGACCGATTATCTGCAGGGTTATTCAGCAGTGAACTATAATGAACAGACTGTAGGTATCAACCGCGTCTGGTGGGATGATAACCAGTTCCTGAAATTTACAGATGCCAATTATGCGACATCTATGCAATTTGCCCCGGCAAATAATGCCCAGGTCATCACATACATTCCACTGCATAAGAATGAATATGATGGTGTCACCAGCCAGTTGGAGAATATCTTCTGCTCGACCGAGAAGAACAAGAACCGTTATATGGCGACATTAGCTGAACCATTGAAGGATATTTGCGCAAGACAGTCTTATTGCCTTACAACATATTCAAAATCAACAGGTAAGATTGCTGTCACCATGCTTGATCCGACCACCAAGGAGGATAAACTCCAGAAAGGCGACCTCCGTGTCAACTACATATTCCAGAATTCGCAGGAGACCGATAAGGATAAGCAGAATCAGGGATACGGTTTGGATGTTCAGAAGTTGTTGAAGATTAATCCTGAGATTGTTACTATCTATCGCAAAGATTTGATATATTTGCGTTTGGCAGAGGCGTTGAACCGTGCCGGACTTTCAGAGATGGCGTTTGTAATACTTAAATACGGATTATGCGCTGAGAACCTGGCTACAGTCCCGAGTGCAGGTTACGGTTATATCAGTCCTGAGGAGAAGGAAGAGGCTTTGCTCTTGGGTCTTGATTTGTGGTTTGAGGAGAATGGATTGTTTACCCGTATGCGTTACAATACATCTACCGAGAAGATAGCCGACAACGTAAACACCATGGGTATCCACAGCCGTGGATGTGGCTTCTCCGCTTATGATGATACTTATGACATAGCCCGCGTTGACACTACTGATGAACGTTATCTTGACGAATATACCCACGATGAGTATATTTCGGAGATTAAGGAGCTTCAGAAGTATCAGGTTGAGGACTATCTTATTGATGAGCTTGCTATGGAGACCTGCTTCGAGGGTAACCGCTTCGGCGATCTGATGCGTTTCTCAATGCATCGTGGCGAGGACATGGGCGCATATGCCGACAATGACTTCCTCGCTTCGAGAGTTGCCGAGCGTGATCCGTCCCTTTATAATAAACTTCTTGGCGACGGCGTAAGCTATAACAGCGCATGGTTTATTCCACTTCCGAATACGAATAAGTAATTTTTACCCATTTGCCCTTTTGGGGGCAAATGGGGTTACAAATATGACAAACCCTTTTTATTATTAACTTAAAACTATCATTTATGAGAAAACAAGTTCTACTTTTCGCAGGAATGTCACTATTCCTTTGTGCAGGCTTGAATGCTCAGTCACAGAAGAGCACCGATGATCCTATCTGGGAGATGGGGTTCGAGGCGGGTACCGAAATGTTCGATGAGACCGACCCGGCTTCATTGGGCGACTCTATCAAGTGGCTCGAGTATTATGGCTGGCTGACTGCAAGTCAGGAGACCGCTCAGGATCACAACGGCTGGGATCTTGACACAATCTCTACTGTCAAGTTCGATACTATCATCGAAGTACGTCACGGAATCGCTCCTGTATATGAGGAGGAGGAAGGTGCCCGCAAAGACTATTACAGAATTGAGGGAATTACCGACGAGGATAAGGCCGAGCTGGTTAACCTCGGTGTTGACCCGGATTATCAGAACCTGTATTATCTGAAGTATGTCGCTTCTCCTTCAACAAAGAACTACAGCACCAATTACTGGAATCCCGATCCGGCAGGTGTTGTAAACGACTATCAGGCAAACCTGTTCGCACGCGGTATCGACGTTGAGCCATTAACATCTTACCGTCTGACTCTTTATATGAGAGTTGATGATGAGAATGCTTGGCTGGATGCCCGTCTGCTCCGCGGCTGGTACGATTCAGAGAAACCTTTCGCGATGGACGCAAGCGGTAACAACCAGTTCGTCGGCGTTCAGAAGGCTGTTGACTGGAAAGACCCTGTAACAGGTGAGATGCCGAAGAATATGCTGGGTAAGTGGAAACGCTATACATTTATGTATTACTACAAGGATTCTGCTCTTCTGAATGAGCTTTGCCAGAACCAGTTCTACTGGTCAGCCGATGGCGAGCGCTGGGGCACTGAGTTTGAGAAACTGAAATACAGACTCACACCCGAGCAGGCTAAGATGTTCACCAAGAAGGTTCAGAAAATCATCGAGTACGAGGATGAGGATGGTATTATCCAGAACGATACCATAGAGATCGACTCTGTATATGCTCACAAGATTGCACAGCCAAGCAACTTCTTCCTCCGTCTGGCTTTCCGTGGCCCGCAGACAACTTACGATGTTGACCAGATTTCACTGTACAAATCTTCAATCGGTGCTGCCGAGTGGAACGCCGGTTCAACTGTTATCCGCGTCAACTTCGGTTATCAGACCAACATTGCAGACCTCTGCAAGGTAACTCCTATCGGCCGTCTTGCCCTTATGGACGAGGATGGTGTCGTTATCCCTGGCGTTTTCGACCTCACAATCCAGACCGCCGATGGCCAGCCTGTTGAAGGTATCGAAATTGACCACATTGAGTATCAGAGCGACGGTATGATCTACATCTGGCTGACCGATGTTCCAGAGAACGACTACAAGATGTGGCTGTCATTCACCAATCCTGAGGATCCTAAGTACCAGCTGAAATACAACAGCAATCTGTATCCATACTTCGAGGACGCTGATTGGGTAGCTGCAGGCAAGATTGTAAAGAACTTCGAGAAAGAGCAGGTTCTGAGATCAGCATTCCCGGATGTTCCTACAATTTACGATGTACCTCCAACATTGGTCAAGGCTGAGCCAGTTGAGAAGTCATTCAACCTTGGCGCATCACACAAGAGCTTCAAGCTCTACCTGAGCCGTCCTGCATATATCAATCCAGATGATGAGGCTTACACAATGACCGCATATCTTGAGGCAAAGAGAGACGGTGAGGCTGAGCCTATCCACCTTACTCTCGGCGAGATGGATCTGAGTGACACAACAGTCACTGCCACTCTTCCAAAGACTCCTGCTGACGGTATCTATAATCTTGTTCTTGGCAACATGCGCGCCGTTGAGGACGGTGTTCCTTCAGAGTATGTTGACGAGCCGACCGAAGTAGAATATACTTGGGGCAAGGCTTATGTAAATGAGTCCAACACTACCGAGGGTGTCAGCTATCAGAAGCTGCAGAAGTCTTACGATGCTGATACCGCTTACATTGGAACATTCAGCTCTATGGTTCAGAAGCCTCAGGTTCTCGTTGACTTCATCAACCTGGTCAACCAGTACGTACCGGAGGTCTTCATCGACTCACACTTCGCACCTGCTGACTATGACGCAGCCGCCAAGACTCTTGACGATGCTCTTGCTCAGGTCAAGAAGGATATGTCTGTATTCGAGAAGCTCAATGAGGTAATGGAAAAAGCAGCTCTCATAATCAGTGATGAGGCTACCATTGCACTTTACGGTGATACCAAGAGATTCAAGGACCTTAAGGATACCTACGAGGAGTACAGCAAGACTGATTTCTCAAAGGCTTCAAGCGCTGAGGTTACAGCTGCCTACAACAACCTGTTCGGCTTGTGCAATGCCGTATATGCAATTCCTGCACTTACCGCTCAGGCCCGTGACCTCTATCGTCTTGTGAAGGTTGATCTCGGTGCCGATTTCAGCG
Organism: Bacteroidaceae bacterium; assembly: GCA_045597365.1. GTDB lineage: Bacteria > Bacteroidota > Bacteroidia > Bacteroidales > Bacteroidaceae > Colenecus. The sequence continues at coordinate 32,557 of JAZLKB010000001.1, forward strand.
ACGCAACTAAGGATATCCTTACAGAGGAGGCTATCAGCAAGCTCGAGGACGATGACCGTTACATCGTATCTCTGCTCAAGCTTGAGGCTGTCCGCGCTATCTACAGCACACTGCAGGCCGGC
>JAZLKB010000002.1:0-23599 GCA_045597365.1 Bacteroidaceae bacterium
ACCTCTGGTGACAAGAACGGACGATGACGGAATAATTCATTTGAGTCTTCGCGAGTTCCTCGCAAGAGGTTTCTGACCAGGTTTTCGTAGTAGCAGAGAAATATCCGTGGATATTAAACTCATTTGCTTAACGCCCCTAACTCTATACGGACTGTTGGTCGGTTTTTTTACGATAAAGAGTTCTTTGAATCGACTCCTTCAATACTTCGTTTGTAGAGATTTAAGATAAGACAGTAACTCTTTGTTGTTCTGCCAAGAACTTTTTCCCTTCTTCAGAATACCCGGATCAGTTTTGCCAAAGCATCCTCTTTCATTTTACTGCTGGCTCTTGCGTAGATTTCCGTCGTTGTAGTACTTGAGTGACCAAGAAAGTCTCTTATCCAAACAAGATTGATTCCTGCCTCCAACATATGCATCGCTTTTGAATGGCGCAAAGTGTGGCATCCGACATCTTCTGGGATAAGTTCTGGCTTTTGAACTCGTGCCATATCTGCATACTTCTTGATAATATTGAGGACGGCCATTCGGCTTAGTTTTCCACCCTGCGGATTTGGGAATAATGGTCTTTGTGAATTGATAGGATTCAATAAACCGGTTTCTGTCATGTATTCTTGATTGAACTGTTGATACTCATTCTCAGACATAAACTTATTCAGCTTATCCCAAGAATAATTGTATCGGCGAATACTCTCGGCACTGAATTTCCCTTCGTGTAGGTAGGATTCAGCCTTTTGTCTTAATTGTTTGAGTTCTGTTTCCATAATACAATAATTCTTTTTGCAAAATGATTATGGAAACACGTTATGTAAAGTTTCGCTCCTGAACAAGCAATTAAGCGTCTGGAAAGAAGACACTCATAGAAGATGTTTTTTAACTTTACATAACCTTAGACTTTACATACTAGAACAAATGCGAATATGGCAAGGACTTTATGTATTCTTCCATGAACTGAAAATCGGGCGTTCCGTCATCTGCTACGGGAAGCGGGATAAGCGATTTTTCCATAATTTCCTTGGTCCACTTGTTGTTGAAAGCATACTTCACGCTTTCATTCTTGATAACAGCACAAACGAACAAGGCTATGTATTGGTTTATTTCAAACTGAGGAGTAAGAACATTTACGTCGTCCGTCGCCCAATATGGAGCATCTTGATAAAAAGACTCGCCGATCGATCCATTGTAACACACGGAAATTGTTCCTGCGGGATTTAAGCATTCTTTGTTGCCAATGTGGTTGGTAATACCATTGTTGAATGCCGATGCGCCTACATAGTTTATCGCACCTTCTTTCTGGTCGGCTTTGGTCAGTCGCTGTCCTTTGTCCACTTTGAACAGTTTACATATTTCGAAATGTTTCCAATTATCGGTGCACAGACTTTTGGCCTTGGATGGATCACCGCTCATAATAGTTGCATATTCTGTACGCATTGGAGTGCCATAAAGCGTATTGTCTTTTATCTCTTGGAAAAACTCGGTTTCATCTATTTCATTCTTGAAAAGTGCGTATGCCAATGTGCGTTTCATGAAATCCGATTGAACAGGCATAGGTATGACAATGTCTTCCTGATAGCTGAGATGTTCTTCAGGCCTTATCCATTTTACAGATTCGTGACCGCTCTGCTTCTGTACAATCTCCACCCATTGGTCTTCGATTGCATCCCATCGGTTGCGAATATCCTGGCGACCTTGATTCTTTATGGTCTCAAGACCGTCTTCTGCCATATAGCAAGTAAAGATTTCTTTCTTTCCTTGAGGAACACCAGCCGTAAAAATAAAAATACTGGTCGTGACACCTGAGAAGATTTCTTTCGGAAGTTTAATGATTTTTTCCAGAGTGCATGACTGCAACCATCTACGCACCTTTCCGCGTGCTTTCTCCAACTTGTTGTCGGGCAAGACAAAAGCACAAGTCGTACCTTTATCTACGTTTGCAAGCACATTCGCCACAATATCAAGACATCCATACTTGTTTTCAAATGGAGGATTCATCAGCACCTTGGTTATGGGCTTTGACTTTATCCAACGTCCTGCATCTGCAGTCCTGCTGTCGTTATATTCAAGATTGGTCTTTCCATCTTTGTGAATAAGCATATTTGCACAAGCAAGAGCATAAATCTCACGGTCATATTCAATACCGAACAACTGTGTCTGAGCAATCTCGATGGCACGTTTTGTGCGAATACCACCAACCTCATTGATCATGTTACACATTGCCTTGATGAGGAATGCTCCACTACCACATGCAGCATCCAACACGAAGTCTTCATGAGTGGTGTTTGTGATGCGATACATGAACGAAGTGATGTGGTCGGGTGTGAACACCTGCCCTGATTCCGATTTGGCTTTGTAGCGATTGAATTCATTGAAGAAGATGGCCATCACATCTTCTCCATTCCAAAAATCCGAGTTGATATTATCAGAAATCTGAGACACATCGCTTACGAATTTGTCGATTGATTCCTGGCTGCAATTGGCGTTGAGCTTAATCTCTGAGAAAACATCCAACAACGTTTGTAGTTTTATGTTCTTTGCGAGATCAGCAGAGAAGGAAGCTGTCAATGTCTCACGAATGGAAGTTGTGAACATGGCAAATGACATTCCCTTGAACAAATTAGCTCCATAACGCTTGGCCACCAACGCACAAGCCGTAAATATCATGCGATGGTATAAGTTCTTTATCACGAAGTGGAAGTGAAGTGTATCATTTATACTTCGTGTCAAGGAATAGATGAGAGACTTGTCAATCTTGTTTATGGCAAAGAAACCAAGATAGAACTCTTTCGCCTTCAGTTCTCCCTCTATGTCTGACTTTTCCTGCCCCTTATACACCTCCACCTCATATCCATTGTACAGGATTCCAACTACATGCTTGTATTTTGTCTGTACAATTTTGATGTTTTTCTTCAATTCGTCCCGTTCTTTGGCGGAGAACTTTATATTCGAGCTTTTCGTTTCAAGAACAAGAGCCGGAAAATGCGTATCATCAGGCAAATACCATCCGTCCGGACGATCCTTGGCACCAGTAAAACCCAGTTTGTTGAAAGATGTCAACTGACCGACACCTGCTTGTGCCGATTCGGAGGCTTCGAGATCAAGAATTTTTCTCGCTTGATCGCGAACTTCATCTTCCGTCATTTCGTATCTCATAGTATTTGTCTTCATTTAGAATCTGTTTTGAAATGTTCGATTAAAAATTTTAAAACAGATTCTTAACGTCAGAAAATAATGCTGTTGTCGTCCGACAGGAATATCAGCTCGGCACCAGCCTCAAGCGCACCCGAAATCTTCTTGGCTCCTGAATTGACATTACATTCAGAGAATCCGGAATATATATTCTTTGTGGCTTTTACCCTGCCGAGTTTCTTATAGTCACTGCCCGATTTTCCAATTGTCTCAACATAAACATCGAAATTGTCATTCGCAGCAACACCGAGAGAACTTCCGGCATTTATCAGACAACTCTTCATGACACCATCTTTGGTAGCCTGATTGACCTCCTTGAGAGTTGTGCGCAACTTGAAGCTCTTGTCAAGAAAGCTCTCGTATTTATCATTGAATACGTCCAAAAGTTTCTCGTTTGCCTTGGCATTCGAGTTAAAGCCGTGGACAGCAGCAATTTTATTGTAGGTACGAAGCACTGTCCTTGTTCTCAGGTCGTATGCGGTAAAGCAAACTGTAATAGTGCTCTCGTGAAACATCTTACCTTTCGCATTGTGATATTCGTTAGTATCATAATCCGTAATCTTTCCTGAGATTACGAACCTGACACCGGCATTCATCAAAGCATCGAAACGGTCGTTATCCTTGAATTTGCCGTTGCCGAAATATTCCGTTTTCGTATAATCCCTTCCGTTCATTCTCACCGAGAACGGATTGATTATCTCAAGACGGTCTCTTTTCTGGATTGCCGATATAAGATAGTTGCGAACCTCTTCCGCAAACTTTTCAGGCACGGAACCGTCCTTATAGAATTCCTCGACAACTATACGTTCCTTCTGAGAATAGGCATTATCAAGGCCTGCCTCATTTCCGGATTCTTTCAGAAAATCCTTAAACTTCGGCTTCTCCGCCTTCATTTTCTCTTTAGCTGCCGACTTCTTGACAGGATTCGCATTCTCTTGAGACAAAGTCTGATACTCAGCGGCTTGTGCGTCTGAACTGACATACTGTGCTTTTGCGTTCTGCACTGTAAGGAATGAGAACATTATTCCCGAAATGATGAAAAGCTTTCTCATAATGCTGGCATTTAATATTCAGCTACGAAATTATAAATTTCCATTCAAAAATCAATATATCTGACGACTCGAAAATTTCAACACAAACACACCTTATTTAAAAAAACTATAGTATATTCGCGTGCTACAAGATAATATTTTTGGAAAAAGTGAGGCATAAGTCATTATACAGCCCGGTCACTTCTAAACAGGCCGTTCATTGCATAACCTTATGCATTGTACAGACTGTTATGATGGTGTTTTCCGCTATCCCGGCACTGGCTCAGAATACACAGAAATACGAGAACTATGTCTTGAACTCTCAAGGCCGTTCCGGAGACACCATCAGTACTAAAGTTTATTTCAACACAAACAACACTAATTTCGACCCATATTTCAAATCGAACATATATTATCTGAATGAGCTGTTCAAACAGTCAAAAGCAAAAGGTAACTCCAATTATCACATACAGATAAAAGCAAGTGCCTCGGCCGAAGGCGTATCAACCCGCAACAACGAGCTGAGTACACAACGTGCAAACAGCCTGAAAAGCTATATAGTCGGCAATTATGGCATAGCTTCCAGTAAATTCAGTATTCGCCCTATTGGAATAGACTGGGATAATCTGCTAGAAAAGGCAACCACTGCCGAAGAGCTTTCAAAGAGCGAGAAAGACAATATACGCCAGATTATCACGGGTATGCCGGAATGGGTATATGACCGCAATGGGAAAGCGATTGACAGCCGTAAGAAGCGGCTTATGGATTTAAATGGCGGCTCAACGTGGTTCTGGATGTACAATAATATATTCTGGGAGCAACGCTATGCTCTCATATCCGTCATTTTTCCCTCAAATGAAGTCGTAAATCTGACCAAGAGCTCAAATGGAACAAAATATGTTGATCTTTCCGGCTCAGCTATGGATATCAGAAACTCATCTGATGATTCCATAATCAGGAATGTCTCAGCTCTTCCTGAATTACAAAAAGAAAATACGGAACCTGCCGCTCCTGTTGCTGCCGCTCCCGCAGTCGAAGCCGCACCGAAGCAAACAACAGAAGCACCCGAAACGGTTGTTACGACTGAATCAGCACCTGTTGTAACAACTGTCCATTCGCCGGAGCCATCACCAAATGCCAACACAACCAGCGAGACCAATACCACAACCGAGACCAATACAACCACCCAGAAATCAGTCTCGACCAATAATGACATTACAATTGAGAAAACTACAACCACTAAAAAGACCATCATCACCGAGACGACCGTAACAACCTCGATAATACCGAACACACCTGCTCCAACAGTCTCACATCAAGAGCCGGCGGATATACAAGTCCAATCATCACCATCGCCAAGCCAACCCGTCGAAGTTACACTGAGCGCGTCAGAACGGCCTGTTCCAAGACGTTTACCAGGCAAAAACACGCCGTCATTCAACATCAAGAGCAACTTGTTAGGTCTGGGACTTCTGATTGCCAATGCCGGATTTGAATATGAGAGTTCAAGGACGTGGGCAATAGGTATTCCTGTTTATTTCAGCAGTTGGAACTATCCAATCCAAGACACGAAATTCCGATGCTTTATAGTTCAGCCAGAGATGAGATGGTACCTGACACCAAGTCGTGGCCTGTACTTAGGCTTGCACATAGGAACAGGATTTTATAATATCGCACTGCCCTCAAATGACTTTCGCTATCAGGACAGAGACGGAAACACGCCATTCTTTGACGCAGGCCTCACATTAGGCTACCGCCACAAGCTGGGAAGGTCGGGCAGATTGATGATGGAGTACGGCTTGGGTTGTGGATATATCTATACTGAGTATGACAAATTTGACAAAGCCCAGGACGGAAAGTACATTGAGACAGTAGGTAAAGGCGGAATATATCCTGACAAAGCCGCCATTTCACTGATATACAGGATTCCGGCCGTCAAAAAATAGGGATTCCACAATGAATTATTATGAAGAAACTGCTTGTTCTGATAATTATTCTGTCTGTGACGGCTGCATGCAGCAGCGTCCATGAGTATCCGGACGGCGGTAACCCGTGGGATCCGGCTGTAACGGTCAACATCAATGTAACATTGAAATCAAGCCCGATTTCGAACGTTTACCAGACTGTAAACACTACACGCTCTTCGGTAGTAACCAATTTACGGAGACATTTCATTGTCGAAGCTTGGGAAGACGAGAATGAGGGGAAGCCTGTCATTGCCAGCCGGACTGAGCTCTATAGAGATATAAATGATGATACCAACCTTAAACTCGCACTGAAGCTCGATGCAAAGAGATACAAGATAGCGATATGGCAGGATCTGGTTGATTTGGACGGTCATAACAAATTCTATACAACAGCCAGCCTCGAGGACATACATCTGCAGGAACCCGCCAGCTATATAGGCGATACCGATGAGAAAGACTGTTCATCGACTGTAATCACCGTTGACCTGACTCCATACAACAACCGTAAGAACACAGAAGTCAGCGTCAGCAGTATGATGGAACGGCCCTTGACCAGGCTGGAGTTCATATCAACCGATGCAAGTGAATTTCTTGCAGTCAATGACATTGAGAAAATGTCTGCAAAAATAGTATATTCCTGCACTCTGCCGACAGGATACGACGCCCTACGCGGAAAACTTACCAACACACGGGCAGGCTACTGCTGTGAGACATCGCTCAAGGCCATTTCGGACAATGAGATAAGGCTGGGGTTCGACTATATACTTGTTGATACATACGAGACCTATATATACGCGATGATTTACGTATATGACGGGAATGGAAATGAAGTATGTCACGCAGGTCCCTACTACACTCCAGTCAAACGCGGATACGTTACAGAAATCAGGGAAAAATTCTTAAAATAGCACCCTGTCATCAGGGTATTGAAATCTTATAATCGTATTCTGAGTCATCGCAGCGCACCCTCACTACATATACGCCGCTTTCCAACAGGATTCCGCACTGCCCGGCTGAGACAACAGCATCGGCAATACAATTGCCTGCTGTAGAGAATACAGATACCTGGCCAAACTCATAATCACCTGCTATCTCCACTATCATACGGCCCTTCTCTACCAGGATAGAAGGCAACGAAGCGGATGTGCCATCGTTCATCTGACGCTCGGTCACAAGGTAATAGCGTACACCGCTGCCACTCTGAGACAATGTGATACCGGAATACAAAGGCTGTGACTGACCCGTCTGCGCGTCATAGACAAATAACGGCATATCAAATGAGGACGCATACTCGAAACAAAGCTCTATCTCAGCTCCATTTCCAGACAAACCGATAGGAATTCTGCTTTCACTTGCAATTTCGGAAATGGTCATCGCCTGTCCGTCTATGGACGCATACAGCATAGGCTTGTCGGACAAGTTGGAGTCAAACAAAGCCTCGGCCCCCGAAGTTTTGCAGGATTCACCATCGGCAAGAATCAACATAGTTTTGAATCCCGATTTGTCCGTTGCTGATATGCGCAGCTGACCATTATTATTTGATACCAACCCGCCGGTATCCTCTTCCTTAGGATACGTCATCATCGCACTGGTGAACTTGACCGAATAATTATTGGCTGTACCTTCCTTCAATTCTACAAAGAATGACACACCTGGTGCAACCATCGCAGCATCGTCGATAGTTGATACAAAACCATCTGTATCGCTGCTCATAACAGCAGCACGCTGTCCAGCAGCGGTGACAATCCAATATTGGGCTTTCAGTCCGGTGTTGACCTTGAAGAACTCTTTCATATTCAGATGGCATACGAACGGATTGCCTACAAGAAAATATGCGGCCTTATCAGTGTAATTGCCCAGTTCCACAGAATAATCGGCAGTTGCATCTATCAGGCGGCCTACACGTTTTCCCTCAACCAAGGCCGCCGGACGCACATCTTCGGCATTGCCGCCATCGGCATTCTCAGGATTGTAATATGTATAGCTTACATCGGCTTTCGGGAAACGGAACTTGACAGTAGCGGGCTTCTTTTCTTCGGACAGTCTCGACACATCGGGCTTGACCGAGAAACCGATTCCGGAATTGTAGTTGACGTTGACATCATTGTAAACGAAACTCCAGTCGAGTTTTACAGCCGAGTCGTCTGTACTGCCGTCTATATTGACAACCTTGGCATTGGCAGCATTCCACGAACGTTGGAATACCGCCGGTGCAAAACGGTCGTTCAAATCAGTACTGTAGTTTATATCCTGGAACAAAGGCGTATTCTGGCGTGCACCGTCGGTAGGCGCATAGAAATCGCCTGCGACAACATTGATTAACGGTAGTGCCACTGTATGCCACCGGGCGGTATCCAGCTCCAGATCCATCCAGGCTTTCTGATAATACAGATAGCGCTGATCCATCATCTCCGAGCCGCTCATAAAATGAATCTGTTCGCAGGTATGATCGTACCAGGTGCGGCAGGCAACACCTCCGTCAACTTCAACCGACGACATATCTTCCGATATACAGGCGTATTCCTCAAGCTCAGGATCATATTGTATCTTTGGGACATCGGCAATCTCGTCATTGCCCGTCGCCATTGAGACTATATAATATGACTTACCGGAAACTACAAACGGGACCTCCTCAAGATTTGCTTCGGTACGTAAATTGTACATATATGGAATTACCTCTCCCTCCGGAATAATGACTTTGGTGAAATCGGCAGGGACATAACTTTTTGTATTGTCGTTCGCGCCACCGTCAGTTACAAAATCATTGCCGACGACATCGGTTGTAGGATTGAACAATTCCGCACGTGTAACACGACGCCAGTTACCGTCATCATTCCAGTTACGGCTAGCGGCTCCGGTCCACATCTGATACTCAGGAACAATTTTGAGTGAAAGTATCACATCGCCCGAGCAGACATGTGCAGTCGCATCTTTATTGTCCTCATCAAAGTGGAACTTCAATGTATATTCATATCCCTCGCGGAAATTGAAGTTCTTAAGGAAAGCCATCGCACAGACATTCTCTGTGTCATCCTTTGTGGCGGTAATATAGCTTACGCGGCCTACACTCAGGATTTTGCCTGACTCACCAATTAAGGCAGGATCATTAGTCGCTGCAAGATATACATAATCATCGGCAACCGACTTCTTCAACTTAGTGACACCTGTAGTTACCGGATGAACCTCCCTGAGCGGAACATACAGCATTTTTCCTGAAGGTGCGCTTATATTACCTCCTTCCGTAATTTCCAGATTGCTGCAAATCCTTAGTTGCTCAAGCCCGATGCGCAACGGAACATCTCTCATCGCCACCGGATATTGGATAATATCGTGGTCATCGCCATCAAGCATAGTCGGTATGTCTGCCGACAGATGCGCTACGATTTCCAACGGCTCAAGGCAATATTTTAAATCAGGAACATCGGGTGTTGGATTGATTGGAATTGCAGTGAGATAATACTTTCTTTTCTCACCTGGCAATATATCCTCCTTGTACTGGTCATCGAGTGATATATAACTGCTGTTCAGATAAAGTTTTAAAATTTTAGCGTCTATGAAATGCTGTATGCAGGCTTTCATAGCGGCAGTATATTTAGTTGTCGTTCCCGTTTTTGCAAAATCAGACTGACTGACTTTAGGATATGCCGCACGGAACTCAACCAACGCATTTACCAACGGCTGATCATTGTATTCCGATCCCTCATAAGCCGACTGCGAGCCCAGGAACCAGTCAAAATATGCAGCCTTTATATGTTCGGTAGTATCAGCCGACTGATTGATAGCATTCAAATTGATTTGGACAACCGGTTTCTGATTGGCACAAACCTCTACTCCGGACAAAGTCTTTGAGACATCACCATCAATAGTAACTTCGCCCGAAAAGTATACCGGAAACTCGCTCACGTTGGAACAGGCGCCCAAAACATCAAAATCATACGCATCTGGTGCACCTTCTACCAAAGCGGGATTGACCATTGCAAGCATATAGGTGCCATTATACCTCATTAAAGAGTCAACAATCTCGGTAGAGAACAACAGACTGCGCGATGATCCAACCACCTTTGTCTCTGTATTATTCCCGAAATAGGTATTGAATTTCATTACTCCGTATGTCTCAGGCGAATCCACACCGTAGCTGTTGCGGACCAAAGCCGAGTCGAACGCTGCCTTGTAATCACCTTTCTCCAGATAAACAGACTCGAACTTGGATTTTACCAGATAGCAATAATACAGGCTCTTTTCCTCGCCCTTATCAGCACTTGTGGCCTCTGGTATCAGGAACGCATTCATCAGCTGGTCAAAATCAACCGAGAGCTGCAGCTCAGTCTCCTTGTTATTCAAACATACAGGTTTCTCCTGCTCTGCCTGAATGGCCAAGGTACGTACATAACACTCAATATCATCAATGGCATAGTCAGCACCTTCCGAACTTGTACAGTTATTCTCAAGAGTAATCACATAATGGTCAAACTCCGAACTTACGACACTAGGCATAAACGAATAATACACGTGCATCCACTTGCCACGGAAATCATTATTCTTATCAGGTGTCTTACTATTTACGAAACCGTTCTTCGTATTCATTCCTCCAAGCACATATCCAGTTACGTAACTGCTAAGCACAGTTTCTGAACCATCTTCTTTTACACCACGGAAGGAAAACACAATATTTGCCGCCTCGTAGTTGTCGTTCATCTCGCACACCCAAGCCGATACATAAATACGTGTATTTGTACACATATCATTTCCAACGTCCAGCAAAGCCATACGGCCAGGATCACTCGCGGCATTCGTATAATAGAAGAAACCCTTCTGTTTTCCACCAGTATCGGCATACAGGCGATCATACATGTTATCGTTAATTCTGTAAGGTACTGCGGAACTCCTGTTTGCGACTACATACATATTATAGTCATATCTCTCGCTATAGCCGAAAGCATACGATGAGTTTTCCCATTCCCTAGGCCACTTATAGTAACCATCTCCAGTTTTATTAAGCTCACAGTCAGAACTCTTAATCTCATCGAAATCTATCTCAACTGCAGGCTCGCCATATAATTCCCTCATCATGGCAGGCCTTTGATTCTTGTATTTATCCTGCTTCAGCTCATCCTCAGTAAGCATGGCAGCCTCAGTAGCGGGTAAAACCTCAAGTTCATATTCCTGAAGCAATAGATTCTGTCCTGAGATTTTAATATCAGTATATTTATCCGCACTTTCTGCATTTATAGCATATATTCGGATTATATATTTCCCGACTTCGGGCTTTTTCAGATACAAGACTCTGTCATAGCCTTCAATACACTTATAGGTATAGACAAGATTCGTCTGCATCCTATCGCATGTGGTCTCCTCATTATCATTTCGAGGAGTACTTGATACTTTTTTGTTTAATGAGTTTCCAATTGCCGCCCCTGAAGCATTATAGGCTTTTCCGTCTGTTGTACTTCCAATAACTGTTCCATCCGCTTTAAGGAATTCTATACGATAATGATATATTGGAGTATATTCGCTACCGTTTTTATAATAATATCCTGTTGGCTTTGCACTACTGCCCCATCCGCGATATTCGTTATTAGGCAAAGGGTATTGGAATGGTGTACCTTCCGGACACATCAGCTTTATCTTTGTCTTTTCTATGTATTCTCTATTAGCATCAATACTTGCAGTCATCTCGTCGGCAAGTTTCTGCGCATTATGTATGACGAATATATGACGGAACTGAAGTGTCGGTTCTGTCAATGTAGTACTTTTACTGACATAAATACTGGAAGTCGCACTGTTTGAGACTTCAATAGCTATAATATCAAATATACTGTCATTGGTGTTTGGGGCTTTATAATTGATTCTTGAACCGGAATAACGATGACTGACGCCGAGCCCGGATAATGCCGAACCACCCCAATAGCCCTTTCCGGCAAATGCAACTGACTTATAATCACCACTGGCCGATGAAAGGCGGTCTGAATTTTTGTCCGTCCGATAATCATACCACCTGTTGTATGTATATTTGTAACCCCAAGAAGATTCATTGGCTGAATGGAAGTCACTGAAAGGCTCTAAGACAGTACTTTCACCAGGTCTGATATATATGTCGTGGACGTATTCATGTGTCCTTTGCAATGTCACGCCATCATCAAGGCGCGGATCATCAGCTTTTGTCTTGTAATCAGTCTTGAGGCCCTCAGGAGGAGTACCCATAGTAGCGACAACACCCTGAGTATGTTTAAAGGTCGGAGTCGTCTGACCGGAAATTACATTGCTGTGATTGAGCACAGGTGCAACCAAGGCAAGAATACAAACCGTGAGTATATATTTTGATAGCGTACGTGACATCTGCATTTCGATTTAAGAGTTTGTGCGGATAAAATATACCCGACGATTATAAACCTGATATGTCTTGGAGTTGACTGTCACCTTGATCTCCAGATTGACGTATGCTTTTCCTTGGGCGGTACTGAGCTCTCCAATAATCTCACCGGTTGTGGAATCAATATACGGTTCTTTGGTAAATATTGACGTGTCACCGCCTGTGCCGGTAATTGCGACATCGTAATTTGAATAGGCCGCGCCGGCCGGATCATAGACGAAAGGACGTATCTGAAAATCGCCCTGAGTCTTGAAGGTGCAATAGAATTCCTGCTCCTTGACTGTTACAATTGCCGGGTAGCCGCCGATAGGAGGATAGAAATTCGGTATGATATCGATTTTGTAGTCTGTAAAGCGCAACGGTATGACAACATAGTCATTGCGGTTTATACCGGTGAACGAATCATCGCTGAGACCATAGTACAATGTTTCCTCGCTCATATCCGAATACTTCACGCCTACATCAATCAGGAAATGCTCAGTCGGGTGCGAACTTGCCAATGACTCCCGCACATAGAAGCAGGTATCACAATCATTCTCGCTGCCAGCCTTAAGTATAGAACCTTCCTTGTAATCGAGTTTGAAGGAAAAAGTCGTTTCAATGTCAGTCAGGAGTTTCGGATTCGTCTCGGCATTGTATGTCAATGTCGTATAATCAGGCATAAGCAGGACATTGCCATTATTCAGCGGGTTGAATTTCAAATACTTGATAGTAATGTCGCGGGTAGTTGAATTGGAGAAGGTGAATTCAAGCTTTCCGACCATACGTATAACTTCGAATTCCAAAGTAGAGCCTTCCTCGATATAAACTGTCTTTTTGCCGGTCATTGGAATAAGTACCGTTCCCTCGGTGGTACCATTGGGTATCAAGCCTGAAATATTATATAAGACATTGCTTAAGTCCGGCATATCAGAATCGACTTCAATAGTTTTACCTGCCAGTTCCTCAACCTTAGCCTGGGTAATATTTGCGAATGAATAAACATCGTATCTTCCCGGTGTGATCTCAAGCTCAAAATCCTCGCTCTTTACAGCGGCAGTCTCTTCTGAGCCACGTTTCACTATAGCCGTCACGACATTGTCATCAGAGTTTACAAACGCAATCCACCAGTTATTGATCAGCTCATTCCCATTAAAAGCATCAACATAAGTAGAGCGGGTGCCGGTTACGTCGCGGCTATGAATGGACGCCTTTGCGTGAACAGGCTCGGACGATTTCGAGAAATCCTTATCCCAATGGCTTATCTCACAGGCGGCAAGAGCAAAAAAGCACAGCGCAGCCGTACACGAATTAGCGAATATGTCAAATACTTTTACCGACATCACAATACAATTTCCTTCTCTTGTCTGAATCGCCAGTCCCGCACGAAAATGCAGGCCTCGATTTCAGGGTCTTCGGGTGTCAAACCGGGATCGGGATAAGGAGTACCGATTTTGCTTACAGCCCTTACACCTATTCTATATATATTATTGCGTACGGTGGCATATTCCATCGGATAAGTTCCCGATGAATGACTGCCATCAAACATAGCGTGCCGTACCCATACATAATAATAGCACTCTCCTTTCTTATAATAGACTATCTTGGCGGATTCACCGCTTACAGTCCTGTATGCTTTGGCAGACGCCTCAGAACTGAAGAAAAGTGTATCATTATGTGTAGCATACAGCCATATGTCGTCGCGCACCTTATAATCACTGTCAATCTCACGTCCGGATTCAGTCATTGTATAAACCTCATTCGGAACAAATGTGCCCTTCAAGGCAAGTCCAGGCATAAAATGAATGTCCTGTCCGGTAACATCCATCGTATTCTCCATTGAATATGCCAGAGTGTAGCAATATATGGTACCCTCCGGACTTCCGTCTCCATCAATATCGGCATCCTCAGTCGCGGTAAATACACGCGGATCGCTCGTGCATGCGTGTACCTTATAATCCTCCGGAGCCAGGAATTCGGCGGAGAGCGAGTTTGCTAAAGACGATTCCCCATACCAGTCACTTAAATCGTCATCGGTGACTGTATAACCATAATGTTTAAGATGTGTGGTAGGCTCTACCACATAGTTCGAAGGAATATGCGTACCCGACAACACTTCCTCATCGCCAAGATATTTCCACGATTCCAGAGGAAAGACCTTCTCGGACACACGTTTTAGAGCGTACGCTATCTCTCTTGAGGAATTGACAGTCCTGATATGGCTGAGTTTAAGCGTTCCAAGTCCGTCAAGTGTAGCATAATCTATCGAGTCACCCATCTCGGCAGCCTGCTTGATCAGCCAGATATCAAAACGGGCAGCCACACGCTCAATTGTAGCCTCGGCAGTAAACGGGTCGTTGACTGTGCCGGTCTTTCCCGCAAAATTGACTATGCCCTGCACCTCATTGTCCAAAGCCGATGACATAGCGAAATGACTGTAATGCATTATATCGCTGTCAGTCGTCCAGGCAGTCCCGACAGCTGCGTCACGTACCTCGTTAAGAGTCATCAGGGAATGCATATCACCCATATTGGCGAGAATGATAATACGGTCGCCGCTCACAGGCTTATAACCGCTGACTTTCATCGGCTCGGTTGTAAACTCGCCATCGACTAACGGATATGACAAATTACTGAAATACTGTGAGTATTTTATCGCAATAGTTCCATTGGCGTTTATACCGCTTCCATTATATATGAACAGCGTAAGATCTGTAATTGCATTCTCGTTGGCACGGCCAACCTCACGGCCGTCACCGTCCTCGCCGCCGAACGGGTGTATCTGGGCACGGGTCTGGGCCATTGTATTAAGTTGAAGACTAAGATAAATATCGGTATCAGCGGCAGTAACGTCAACATTACTGTAATAATGCTCCTCAAAGCAGGCAACAAGTGCCAGACTGACAAGAAGCACCGCCGCAAACGACAATATCCTAAATCCCCGACTCATTACAATTCCTCGTTCTCAATTCTCAATTCCCAGGACAAGACCCCGATAGTGATATATATATAACGCCAGCGGTCACCTTTCAGCAGGAAATCCATGCGATAATCGTATTCCCGGTCAAGATATTCCTGTCGGGAATAAGCCTGGAGCTCAAAAGCGGTACGCGCTTCGGCGAGCAGACGGGCAAGATTGAACTCGCCTATGACTTTGCCATTCTTCCGGTTGACAAGTTTCATCGTAGCGAATTCATCCTCGTGACCGTCAAACATCAAACGGTTGAAGTTTATGTCATAATGCGCCGTACTTTGCAGTGCCGGATCATCATCGGCAGCATTATCAGGAAACTTTGTAGTCCACGAGGCGTATGGAGTATATAATAATGTATCGTCATCCAATACATTATTATCGCAATCCAGCCTGCCGTTCGGCGCTGTAATAGTAAGCGCATAGTCCTCGGCACGCGGATCGGCCGGTTTATCAATATCACGGACTGTGACATTCAATGTCTTGGTATCGCGTACCAGCGAAATGGTAGCATACGATACACTGTCGGCCTTGACTTTTACCTCGGAAGCACCGAGCATTGTGCCGTGCCACAGGGTATCCAACGGAGCCTCGCAGCTTACAGACCACAACCCATCAGCGTTTTCCATCCCACGGTCAAGGACTACGCCCAGTTTTTGTTTCTTGTCTCCGGGGGACAGTGTTGTACGACGGTATTTGCCTCCTTTGGTAGAAAGAGCCTCATCCCAGTCTTTCTGGAGCGCGAGGGCCATCAGGCGATATCTGCCATCAGGCAATTCCCCTGGCAGGAAATGCATTCTGTAGTCATAAGATGCCAGGGGACGGTCTTCGCCATAATTGCCCGCGCTTCGTTGCATGACAAGATGGTCGGATTCATCGAAAACATACAAGGTAACATAACCTACGTGATCCTTGAACATATCTGCACGCTGAGTGTTATAGTTATATACAAAATTCACGTACAGACCCTCTGGACAATCGGTGCGGTCCGTTTCCATCAACGAACATGACGCCATCCCAATGCACATTACCGATGCGCACAGCACAGCCGCGTTAACCTTGTTTTTCGAAAAGAATCGTCTCATCCCGTAAATGAATTACAAATTAGAGTGTTACTTCCTGAGTACGTTTAGCCCACGACAAGATGTGAATCTTGACAGCGATATACTCATCAATATCATCATCGTACTTACCGTTACCCGGACCTTCAGGATCATCCTCAGGCTTGATATTTGGATCATCCGGATCGTATGTCCTCAAGGTAGGAACAGTAGCGATTCCAAGCCTCTTTATTGCTGTGACAGTAATATTATACCAGTTGTTGCGGACCATTCCATATCGGCCAAGATAATTGGCTTCGCTGAAGTTCGGATAAATCTCGGCAGCTGTTGGCTCGGGAGTCTCACCGGCACGCCAAGGTGTCAGGTCATCACCGAAATGCTTGATATGGATAGGATAATATGCAAGACCATCAACATAACGACGGATAGTATTCATATTGTTTACCTTATCCAACGCAGTTGTGGTACCATCGCCTAATACCAATTCCGAAGCCTTTAAATTCGCGCCCGATATCAAAGCCTCTCCGCTGATTGTAATATCCTTGACATAGGTAATACCTGCTGTTGTCGCGCCTGTGGTGTACTCCAATACCAGATCCTCACCGGTGAATGTACGGCCAGCCTTGAGCAATGGAGTAAGAGCGGTAGCGATTTCAGTGTTGCTGATAAAGAATTTCTTGATGAATGTTGTTATTCCATCTATAGTCAGGAACTCCTTGGAGTCATTATTTACAGTATAGAAAGTCTGACCATTGTTAAACTGAACTTTTACAATTACCGTTGTGGTGTTGACATCCTTCTGATGAGCGACATCGAATGTGTTCTCACCGCAATAGCCTATACCGTCATTGATTGCCAGCCAGCTGATACCTGGGGTAGTCTCATCCCAATATGTAACACCCTCGCCATCAGTAGCAGGAGCATAGTTTGGATCAACACACCAATATGAACGGAACAAACCTGATGCGACAGCATCGCTTCCGACAAAACGATATGGATTGGCAATTGCAGGCTCTTTGTTCGATTTCAAGCTCTTCCAGCCATCAAAACCGGTAATGTCACGGACCAGATATGACTCGTTGTTGGTATTGTCCAACTGCCAGCCTAAAATTTTATACGGCAGTTCTGAAGGATTGGTACCTGTGGTCTTGCCTTCGGCTGTAGCATTGAGAGTAACCTTTGACACCGCACGCTCAACAAACACCTCGGTAGCAGGATTTGAGGCAGCCAGCTCTTCAGTCTCATAAATCTTGGATGGATCCAATTCTGACAGAATCTGCATCTTGGCACCTTCAACAGCAGCAGGATCAGAACTTCCGCCAGGAGCTGTGAACAAAGGAGCATTCGACATAAAGAAATCTGCAGCATTTGCACCCTCACCAACCAGTAAAGTCTTCTTAGACTCGCCTGTCAGCGCAATCTTAGTGTCCTCGACAAACTCTGCCAATGTCTTGCCTTGTACTGATACACCATTAACCTTCAGAGAGTTATCCGCGGTCTGAATATTAAGCTGACCATTGTTGTTAAGAATCACAAGAGCATAGAATTTATTACCTGCAGCCAGCGGGTCATTGATTTTCTGAACGATTTTTGCCGTACTTGTGATGTTGTCGGTAGTTGTACCTACAAGATTGAATGCCAGATTCAAACTGTAAGATGACGAGATCTTGGCAGTTGACTCACTCGTACCCTCAAACAGGATAAGTGTAGCGTCTTTGACTGCATACTCATTTGGAGTACCATCATCAAAAATGTCATTGGCTGCCTTGGTGATACCACCAGTGGTCAAAGGCAGATTGATAGCGAGGCTGACATATCCCTCTCCCTCGGAGAAGCCGTCCAACCCGGCATCGTCAGAGCTTTTGCTGCAAGCGACTAAAGCTCCGGCAGCAAGCAGAAATAATAAATGTTTCTTCATAATGAAAAATTAAAAAGTTATTGTCAAATTATTTAAAAATTTAGGATCATTCTCATTCAGCAGTTCCAGATTGTCAGCCGCTGATGCCAATCCGGCATTCAAGGCAGAGGTAAAATAAGAGCGTGCCTCGTCATAACGTCCCTCGATCAGAGCGACAACACCTTTGGCATTTACCGCCTCGGGAGAATTGCCTGCCTTCTCAAGATGAATGGCAGCCAGACTGGTATCTCCACTTATCAGTGCCGCACAGGCAGCATTCGCATTCACCAGCTCGTCATCAGGATACATACGGACTGCTACATCGAAAACGGAATTGAAGTCCTCACTGCCCGGCTCATAGCTTTTTGCAGCCAGCAGGAACTGATTCAACGACAGAACCTGAGGACGAGTCTTTACCAGATTGCGTATCTCTTCTATGCTGACTTCTCCCAGACGGAATCCGATTTTATAATCAGCGTGACGCAAATATTTATACCAATTCCTCAGGATATAATCATACTGGACAGGATAACGGTCCCTGATAGCATCGTTTCTGGCATCCGGTCTTATAGAATTGTTCCTGGCAAGAGCGAGTATCTCGTCACGATGCTGAAGTTCGGGATGATTCAGCAAAGAGTCAATCAGTCCCTCCCAGTTCTCGGGAGTGTAATCATATTTGAAAGACGTTACGTTGACCTGCTTCCTCGCACACTCGCTGCGGACCCACTCCAACAATGTCTTGGCTCTCTCACGGGCCAGATATGTATTGTGCTCGTAGGTACCCTCGGGAGATGCGAAACCGTGAATGCTGATCTCGGTCACGGTCAGCAACGGGTCTTGCACTACTTTATCTATGTCGTTGGAGATTTTGGCAAGCTCGATCGGGTTTGAGAAAAGAGCCGGCTTAAGTGTGATTGAGTCCAACTCGTATGTGACAAATGCGGCTCCCGACACAAACCTCTCGGGAGACACATCGACCTGCGGCATTACAAACGGACATTTGATTATCCTGACACTGTTTATGGCTACCGGGGCTCCGATACTGTTCCCTAAAAGGTCACCGCAGCCGCAAGTATCTACATTGACACGGATCACCGCATTCTTCGATGACATCCAGTCCGCGTACGGAAGTGTCTGTCTGTAAGCGACTGTCTGCTCCTCACCATTCATTCTGCGCACCTCTATGGCATCAGGATAATTCGGATTTCCGTTCTGCCTAAGATTCACGAAATGCTGATTACGGCCTGTAAGCATCAAGGAACGGAACACTGCAACATTACCTTCTTTATCCTCGATGACAGGAGTCATCACCAACATACGGTTATTGCGCAGATAAAGGTCGTCCAGTACAAAATCTGCTTTTACTGTAATCTCGTCATCATAGAAAAAGAACTTGAGATTCTGTATGTCAACGGAACCTTCCGGCTGTGTCACAGCAAAAGCTGCAATGACATTCAGCAGCATAACGCTGACCACGACAGCACGTCTCATATAATTTTTAAGATTCATAATCAATACTATCAAAAAAGATACTCAAAACATAATGTCAGCTTGGTGGGACCGATGTAATGTGTATGATCCTGTCCGCCGTACGTTCCACACTCTCCGCAGTCATACTTTTTATATTGGATATAGTCGTAACCGACACCTATCGATGCCTCAAGGTTCCAATGCTCGCCCAATATCCATTGATAACCGTAAGTGATGCCACCGCCCACATACCAGCCTTCATAACGTTTGGTCTCGATGTCATCAAAAATCTTCAGGTAATTGCGTGTACCCTGGGCGTTGAACTCACCACCCATCGCATGTATGCCGAAGAAGTGTCCGTTAAAACGGGAGCAGGTCCACCATCTGAATTCAGGCATAAGCAGCCAATGGCGGATTTGTTTGGTATCAGAGAACTTCCAGGGATTCAGGCCGTATGTCAACTGAGCCGTAGTCTTTCTGCCCACTCCAAACTCCATACCTATATTCGGAGTAGTCGTAGCATCATACAACAGGTTGTTCTTGACTGCGACTTGTGCATATGTCACACGACATAATCCAAAACACAAAAAAGTAAAGAGTATGACAAGCCTGGCAATATCCGTTATTCTCATATATTTCTTCATTGCAAATGTCAGTGTTATTGATTTATATTGTCCTGCTACTTTCTATGACCTTCATAAGCTCTGCATAATCCGGTGCGTTACTGTCGGTATAAACCTTTTTGACGATGCCCTCGGTATCCGCCACATAGATACGGGGGATTCCCTCGGAGGCAAACATCCCGTAAATCTTTCTGTCTGGCTGTGCCGAGTACGGAAGACTCAGGCCATTGCTGCTGAAATAATCACGGATATCAGGTTCTGACTCGGCCCTTGAGATACACACCAATGATATCGAAACATTGTCTTTTATATTGTCATATACGGATTGAACCACAGGCAACTCACGCTTGCAATCATCACAGGAAGTATGAAAAAAGACAACTATTCCCACTTTGCCCTGAAGTTCTGACGTATCGAAAACATCACCGAGGCCATAACGCCAGTCCGATGAATCGGAAATGGATACCCTGGCTGCAAAAGAAGGCATTCTGTCGCCCTCGGATATGATGTCGGTAACAGAGGATGTCTCAATTGGAGCGCACTGGATGAATGCTATCGGTATAATCAGGAGCAGGAGAAAGATACCGCACACTGTTTTGAGCGTTGGTGTCAAACCGCATTCAAGCCGTTGACTTACAAGTAGATATATCTTACCCCAAACAAGCATTGGCAGATCTCTGAAAAACCGGACAAAATACTGTCTCTAAAAACCTTCTTTATCGCAACAAATGTAACACTTAATTTTCATTAACCAATCATAAAATTATTTTTTTATAAATATTACATTATCGCGTATTAATATACATTATAGTCCGACAATAGAACTATCTTTGCAGAAGATGTATAAAATAATGCAGAAGTTACGTTTGAACACACTATGAAAGACAAAATTGCCCAAATCGCAGAGGAATACATCTGTAATACAGGAATATCAGTTTTTCTGACAGGAAAGGCAGGAACCGGCAAGACTACATTTCTCAGGCACATCGTAGATACTACGGCTAAAAGGCTGGTAGTGCTGGCTCCGACCGGAGTAGCTGCTGTCAACGCCGGCGGTGTGACAATCCACTCATTCTTCCAGTTGCCCCTATGTCCTTATCTGCCCGATGTAAAGGAGCTTGTTACTGAGTACCGGATGCCCGAGGCGAAGCGGCAGCTGCGCAAGGAAAAACTGGATATCATACGGACGCTCGACCTGCTGATAGTCGATGAGATATCGATGGTAAGGGCCGACCTGCTCGATGCTATGGACGATGTGCTGCGCAAAATCCGTCACGACCCCCGTCCTTTCGGAGGTGTGCAGATGCTTATGATTGGCGATATCCAACAGCTGCCGCCTGTTCTGAAAGATGATGAGAGGCCATATTTCCAACAGGTATATCCATCGCCGTTCTTCTTTGATGCCAAGGTAATGACACGGCTGAAATATGTAACCATCGAACTTCAGACCATTTACCGTCAGCAGGATGCAGATTTTGTGAGAGTTCTGAACAATGTACGTGACGGACGCTTTGACTCATACACGCAACAGGCACTGGCAAGCCGTCTCGATATCGGCTTTGAGCCAGGCAGGAATGATAACGGCTGGATACGCCTTACAACGCACAATGCCACAGCCGACCATATAAACTCGGCGAAACTGCGCGAGCTTAAAGGCCGTGAATATACCTTCAACGCCGAATTGGACGGACTGTTTCCCGAGAACAACGCTCCAGCCGATATGAGCCTCCGTCTGAAAAAAGGAGCGCAGGTGATGTTCATCCGCAACGACAGCAAGACAGGACGGTATTTCAATGGCAAGACGGGTATCATTACCGATATTGGCAGCCGCGAAGGGATAACAGTAACTGATGGGAACGGCGAACAAATCACCGTCGGGATGGAGAAATGGGAGAACATACGATACGAGATTGATCCGAAGGATAACGGGATAAAGCCCATCGTACAGGGAACATTCAGCCAATACCCATTGCGGCTGGCCTGGGCAATCACCATACACAAGAGTCAGGGACTCACGTTTGACCGCGTAATGATTGATGCGGCATCGGCCTTCTCGTTCGGGCAGGTGTATGTGGCATTGTCACGATGCCGCACGCTTGAAGGTATCGTCCTGACATCGCCCATATCCGGCTCGTGCGTATTCGGAAACGAGAGTGTGAGTTGTTTCTGCCGCAACATTCCCGAGGCATCGGCAGTTGCCGACGCGCTCGAACCCGAAAAAAAGGCCTATTACTTCGACCAGCTGAGGGAGTGCTTCGACCTTAGGCCGCTCAGAATCATCACTGAGCGTGTGGAACGTATCTTCCAGAACGACATACGCAAGATATCACCCAAGCAGGCAGAGAAATTCACAGAACTGAGCGACCGTATTTACAGACTCAGCCAAGTGTCAGAGAAATTCCAGTCACAGATAGAACGGATAGCAGACGGAAACGGATATGATACTGCGGACCCGTATCTGCACGAGCGCATCAGCAAAGCCTCGGAGTATTTCACATCAAATATGGGCGACACCATAGCCGATATCGCGCCAATGCTGGGCATTGAGACCGACAACAAGGAAACTAACAGACACCTGAGGGATACCGGTGGCGAGATGTTGTCCGAGGCAGGTGTCCACATACAGGCCATCGCCAGGCTTCAGACAGAGAGATTCTCGGTGGAATCATATCACAAGAGCCGCATAGACGCGCTGCTGACATCAGCCAAGGCTGGCAGCGGTGCGAAAAAACAGCGCAAGAGACACGATAAGCCTGAAGATGACAAGCCTTATCAGTCGGACCACGACATTTATGATGAGAACAACCATCCGGAACTGGTCGAGGCTCTGATTGAATGGAGGAAAGTCCAATACCGGAAAAAGGAAGTGCCGGCATTCTATATCCTGAGCCAGAAAACGCTCCTGACCTGTTTTCCGCACTTTTTCGTAACCGCAGCGTCAATGTACCCCACAGCTATCTGAGAGGCACATTGATAGCATGATTTGGGTGTCCCGCGGCAAATTACTACCTTCGTGGTATGTTTGTCCGAAGGAAGCAGAACAAGAG
>JAZLKB010000003.1:0-16202 GCA_045597365.1 Bacteroidaceae bacterium
ACCTTTTATAAAATCTTTCCGGCTGAAAATTCGTTTCTTTTCAGTCACAATGGAATCCCCATTGCTCCTTCAAATAACCGGATTTTCATCTCGAAAATCTTTCATAAAATTTTTAATCGAACATTTCAAAACAGGTTCTAAATCATGGAAATCGAGATAGATCAGGACTCGGGATTCTGCTTTGGAGTATTGTCAGCCATAGGTAAAGCCGAAGATGAATTACGCCATAGCCCGGAGCTGTATTGTCTCGGAGACATCGTACACAACAGTATGGAATGTCAGAGACTTGCAGACTTGGGCCTGCGTACCATCAGCCACGGGCAATTCAATGGGCTGCACGATGCCATAGTGTTGCTCCGTGCCCACGGCGAGCCTCCTTCAACATACGCCACCGCCCGCAGGAACGGCATAACACTCATAGACGCGACCTGTCCCGTAGTACTCATGCTTCAGAAGCGCATACGCCATCAATACGACACTATTGACAAGCAACGGCAGCAGATAGTCATCTACGGACGCAAAGGACACGCCGAGGTACTTGGTCTTGTCGGTCAGACCGAAGGAACAGCCATTGTAGTGGAATCACCCGATGACATTGCAGGAATAGACTTCAGCCGCGATATCTTCCTGTACTCACAGACAACAAAATCCTCCAGCGGATACGAGAAAGTTATCGAAGCATTAAGTACCAGAATGCGGGATGGAGCCACACTCACCAGCCACAATACCATTTGCGGGCAAGTGTCTCACAGACGGGAGAATATCCGCAAATTTGCCGCTGCACACAGTATGATACTCTTCGTCAGCGACCAGAAAAGCTCAAACGGCAAGCTTCTGCTTGGAGAGTGCCTGTCGGTAAACCCACAGACCTTTGCCATTGAGGGACCGGACGACATCACCCCCGCCATGACGGAATGCAACGGCAACATAGGCATCTGCGGAGCCACCTCTACCCCGAGATGGCTCATGGAGCAGTGCCGTCAAAGATTATTGGACTCCTTATAGATATCCAGGAGCTGGCGTGCCGCCACAAACGATGTCAGCTGTCCCTGAAGCACCTGTGCCTCCTTTATCTGCAAAAGTGAGGAGATTCTGTCATTATTGTAGAAACTGTTCCGGAGAGACTCATTGATGGTCTCATACATCCAGTACTTTGACTGCTCGTTACGGCGATGTTCAAAATACCCGTTTCCCTTTACAAAACCGATGTAGGCCCAAATCATATCCCACACCTCTTTAATCCTAAGATCATAGAAACCTGAGTAAGTCAGCACCTGCGGTGTCCATCCGCTCTCGGGAGCAGGGAACAACTGCAACGCGCTGCGGAAATGCGACGCCGCAAGCTCAGCTTTCTCGGCATTGTCACCATCGGCCTTGTTTATCACTATGCCGTCGGCCATCTCCATAATGCCGCGTTTTATACCCTGCAGCTCGTCGCCTGTACCGGCAAGCTGGATAAGCAGGAAGAAATCGACCATTGAATGAACAGCCGTCTCGCTCTGGCCTACGCCCACTGTCTCAACGAAAATCTTATCATATCCGGCAGCCTCGCACAGTACTATAGTCTCACGCGTCTTACGCGCCACGCCGCCAAGACTTCCCGCCGAAGGACTGGGGCGGATAAATGCAGACGGATGCACCGACAAGCGTTCCATCCTGGTCTTATCACCAAGAATGCTCCCCTTAGTCAACTCCGAGCTGGGATCTATAGCCAGAACCGCCAGCTTACCGCCATCCTTAAGGACGTGAAGGCCGAAAGCATCTATCGATGTACTCTTTCCTGCACCGGGCACACCGCTTATGCCGATGCGTACCGAATTACCGCTGTAAGGCAGACATTTCTCTATAACTTCCTGCGCTATCACCTGATCGTCCGGCAACAGGCTCTCCACCAGAGTCACAGCACGTCCCAACACCGACACATCACCTTTGACTATTCCCTCTACATACTCAGCCACCGACAGTTTTGAATGGCGGCGGAACTGATTAGCCTTCAAATATGGGTTAACGGACGACGGCTGGGCCACTCCCTGATTCACCATCAAGCCTTTATACTCATCACTATTCTCCGGATGTTCCATAAGAAATCAATTTATTATGCTCCGATTCCATTAATAATCAATATTACCGATATATAAATGGCTATCCCAAGCAAATCGTTTGTAATCTGGACAAAAGGTCCTGTAGCGATAGCCGGATCTATATGAATCTTCTCAAAAAGCAACGGCAGCAGAGTTCCCCATAATGTTCCGACAACCACTAGTATGAACATACTTGCAGGAACAGCCCACGTAACAGGAGCCCCAACACCGAATTTGAAAATATTATAAGTCAGGACTATACCCGACAATGCCACCGCATTCATCAACGCCACCAGCGATTCCTTCAAGACCTGCCGCCATATATTGGATGTGTTGAGAGAGCCGTTGGCAAGGCCCTGGACAACAAGAGCCGACGACTGCGTGCCGACATTTCCTCCCGTACCTCCAATCAGCGGAATGAAAAGCAACAGGCCCGCGTAAGTAGCAAACGTATTCTCGAACCTCCCCAGAAGCATCGAATTCGCAATACCGCCGAACATACCTATCAGCAGCCACGGAATGCGCGCTGTCATCTGCCTCCACACACTGTCGGCGGTCTCGACATCGCCAGTGATACCCGAAGCCATCTGGTAATCGTGCTCCTGTTGGTCGCGCAGCTCATCGATCACATCATCAACAGTTATCTGTCCCTGCAGACGGCCTATGCTGTCAATCACCGGCACCGCCACCAAGTCGTATTTCTCAATCATCTGTACCACATCGTCAATAGGAGTATCAACCTTGGTAGAGAACAGATTCTCGTCCATGACGTATTTCACCTTCGACACCGACGGATTTGTAATCATCTTCTTGAGCGGGAACACACCTTTCAGCCTGCCGTCATCATCAACCACATAGACGTTGTATATCTCGTCCATATCCTCAGCCTGCTTACGCATCTCCTGCAGACACTCCGGCATACTCATATTCTCGTTCACCACAACCATCTCAGTACCCATCAGACCACCGGCAGTGTTCTCATCGTACTGCAGCAGGTCAACGATGTCGCTCGCCTGCTCAATATCACCGATGTGAGCCAGAACCTCCTCCTGTTTGTCCTCGTCCATCTCCTGAATGATATCGACAGCATCATCGGTATCCATATAGTCGATGAAATCCTTCGCAATAGTCTCGGAAGGCAGCAGGTCAAGATACTCGCGCCGCATATCCTCATCCATCTCGATGAGCACATCGGCTGCGACCTCGTTGTCAAGCAGTGAATACACAAAACGGGCCTCATCCAGATCGAGCGTATTGCACAACTCCGCGATATCCGCAGGGTGAAGGTCATCCAGCATAACCTTCAACCCGGCCTCGTTGTGCTGCTCCAGCAGCTGCTGTATCTTATCTATGAAATCCTTTTCCATAATATCACCTATTTGGGTCGAGTAAATTGGTCAAATTCACAAAATCCGTAACAGACAACTGCTCAGGACGTTTGTCAAGCCACTCACATTGCGGCAAAGGAGCATCCTTGTCCATACAGGAGCGTATGGAGTTCCTCAGCATCTTACGCCTCTGATTGAAAGTTCCCTTCACTATCCGTTTGAACAGCTCTGCATCGCAGCCCAATCCGTTACGGCCATTGCGTGTAAGCCTGATAACCGCGCTGTGAACCTTTGGAGGAGGATTGAACACTTCCGGAGGCACCGTAAACAAATATTCAGTATCATACCAGGCCTGTAGCAGAACACTCAGAATGCCATATTCCCTGTTTCCGGGCGCTGCGCAGATACGACGCGCCACCTCCCGCTGCAACATACCGGTACAACATGGAATCAGATCCATATTGTCCAGCATCTTGAAGAAAATCTGAGACGAGATATTGTAAGGATAATTGCCCGTCAGCACAAACGGCTTCCCGTCGAACACCGTCCTCAAATCCATTTTCAGGAAATCGCCCTCAATGAGCGAGTCGCCTATGGAAGGATATTCAGTACGCAGATAATCAACCGATTCCCGGTCAATCTCAACGGCTTTGAAAAGTCTGTCTTTAGCAATAAGGAACTGAGTAAGGACACCCGTTCCCGGGCCAATCTCAAGAACAGGACAGTCCTTGCGGCAATCTACAGTATCCGCTATGGCCGACGCAATTCCCAAATCGGTCAGGAAGTGCTGTCCCAACGCTTTTTTCGGTCTTACAATCCGCATCTGAGTCGTCCATAAAGGGGCTGTATTTATCTACAAAAGCACAAAAAACCCGAATGCTGGCGGACAGTTACGAAATATCCGCTAAATTTGTCAGGAAATTCATGCGCCGGCAGATTCTCTGCGGCAGTGCAAAAATAAACAAAGAATCCTATAACCGGACTCTGACAATGAAAAAGATTGTATCCAACAGCATTAATGTTGCGGTATCCCTATTGATATCGGCAGTAATACTATATTTTGTCTATCGGAACTACGATTTTTCCGGCTTCAGACAAGGGCTTGCAGATATGAAACTCACGTGGCTCTGGCTAGCCCTGGCATGCAGCGCACTAGGCCCGGTATTCAGAGGCCTGCGCTGGACAATGCTGCTTGAGCCTGCAGGCTACAAGGTGCCTGTCCGCGACTCAATACTCATAGTATTTACCGGATATGCCGCGAACATCATCATACCGCGTATCGGCGAGATATCGCGATGCGCCATTCTTGACCGTTACGGCCACGTACCTTTCAGCAAAAGTTTCGGCACACTGGTAGCCGAGCGTTTTGTCGATATGATACTTCT
Organism: Bacteroidaceae bacterium; assembly: GCA_045597365.1. GTDB lineage: Bacteria > Bacteroidota > Bacteroidia > Bacteroidales > Bacteroidaceae > Colenecus. The sequence continues at coordinate 4,795 of JAZLKB010000003.1, forward strand.
CGTGCTCATCACTGTCGTTACAATCGCTACACAAAGCTCACGTTTCATCCAGCTCTTCAACGGCAGTACAGACAGTGCTGCCGTCGCTGAGAGCTCCGCCAGCGGCAACGCAGGCACCTGGATATGGATAGGAACTGTCGTCGCGGCAATATTGATAATATGGATAATATGCAGGACCACATCCCTGTGGCAGCGCATAGTCTCATTCGTAAAAGATTTCTGGTCAGGATTCATAGCCTTGCGCCAGGTACGCAATCTGCCGCTGTTCATCGCCTACTCCATCGGCATCTGGCTTTGCTATTACTTCGAGATGTACTTTGCATTCTACTGTATCAGCTCCATTGCCGCACTCGGACCTTTATGCGGACTGGTATGTTTTGTAGCAGGCAGCATAGCTGTGCTTGTCCCCACTCCCAACGGAGCCGGTCCCTGGCATTTCGCAATAACGAGCATGATGGTAATCTACGGCGTCGCGCTGGCCGATGCCCAGACATTTGCACTTGTACTGCACACAGCACAGACCGCCACATACCTGCTTTGCGGAGCCATTGCGTGGATAGTCCTGCACTTTGTAAGACACCAATAGCACAAATAATCGTCTCTTTTGGCAATTATTCGGAATTTATTGACTTTATTTGCATTCACCATTTGATATTAAACAGTTATGAGTGATCAGGAAACCGTTAATCCTAACAAGGATGAACTTCAGAACGAGATGATCGCAGCAGCCCCACAGGCAGCAGAAGACACGATTGAAACCCAAAGTGAGGAGCCGGAAACCGGGAGCCAGGTACCAGAGCCTGCTCTTGAGACCTCTGCCCCGGCAGAGGCCGAAGCCGATAACGAAGAGGAAAGCGATGCCGAAACCGTCACAGAGTTGAAGGTACCGCAATCTATCGATCAGGTTATAGGGCGTCTTCAGGAAATAGTGAATGACCCTACCAATTCTCCACGTCAGGAGTTGGATATGCTCAAGCAATGCTTCTATCGTATGATAAAAGCACGGCAGGAAGCGCAACTTAAAGACTTCATTGATGGTGGAGGTGTCGCCGAGGAATTCGCTCCAATGCCGGATCCGTCTGAGGAACAGTTCAAAAAGCTCATGAACATCATACGCGAGAAGCGGGCTGCAGCACAGGAAGCACTTGAGGCCTTCCGTAAAGAGAACTATGCCCGCAAGCTTGCGATACTCGATAAGTTCAAAAATCTCATCGAGAAATCCAACACCGAGCCAACATCGTACAACGACTTCCGCGAGTTGCTGCAGGAATGGAAAGAGATAAAGGAAGTTCCGGCCGACAAAGCAACAGAATTATGGAAATCATTCCAGCAGTATGCCGAGCAGTTCTACGACATCCAAAAGCTGAATGCCGAGTTCCGGGAATATGATTTCAAGAAAAATCTTGAAGCTAAAATAAAGCTGTGCGAGCAGGCCGAGGCACTGGCTGACGAAGCCGACATAGTTTCCGCATTCCATCAGTTACAAAAGCTTCATCAGGAATACCGCGAGATCGGTCCTGTAGCAAAAGAGTCGCGCGAGGAAGTATGGAATCGTTTCAAGGCAGCCTCAACAATCATCAACCGCCGTCACCAGCAGCACTTCGATGATTTGAAGAAACAAGAGCAGGAGAACTATGACCAGAAAATCGTTATCTGCGAGATAGTCGAGGCCATCGATTGCAGTGGACTGAACAAATATCAGGATTGGAACGACAAGACCCAGGAAATCATAGCCCTTCAAGAAAAATGGAAAGGCATAGGCCGGGCACCGCAGAAATCGAACACCAAGGTCTTCGAGAGATTCCGTACAGCCTGTGACAAGTTCTTCAACAGCAAAGCCGAGTTCTTCAAGCAGGCAAAAGAAGGTATGGGCCAAAACCTTGAGAAAAAGCAGCGTCTGTGCGAGCAGGTCGAGGCTCTGAAGGACAGCACTGAGTGGAAAGCCACAGCAGAGAAGATTTCAGCCCTCCGTCAGGAATGGAAAGAAATCGGTCCTGTAGCCAAGAAATACTCAGCAAGCATCTGGAAGCGTTTTAACGATGCCTGTGACGCATTCTTCGAGAACCGCAACAACACTCTCAACAGTCAGCGTTCGGAAGAGAGTTCCAACCTCAAGGCCAAGAGAGAGATTCTTGAGAAACTCAGCGCATACGATCCCTCAACACTCACCGAAGACGATGTCGAGAAGATTCAGGCACTCATTTCGGAATGGAACAACACAGGTCACGTACCGTTCAAATTCAAAGACAGCATCACAAAAGAGTTCCGCCGTATATGCGACATACTCTCTTCGACTGTCAATATTCGTGAGCGCCGTGGAGGTGCCGGACGTAATGGCGGCAAAGCCGACAACGGCTCACCACTTGATAAGCTTACACGTCAGTACGAGGCCTTGAAGAATGAGATAAAGACATACGAGAATAATCTTGGATTCCTCAATTCCTCAAGCAAATCCGGCAATAGTCTGATTGACAACATACAGTCAAAGATTGAAAAGCTGAAAGAAGAGGCGGCCGATTTGCTGAAACAGATTAAAGAGAACAAGGAGAACAAGGCTGACGGTGAGGAGCAATAATCCTGCCATAATAGCCAATGAATCAAATACGCGGCGGTATTTTATAGATACCGCCGCGACTTTTATCACTCAAGTTCGACACGCACACGCCGTACAAGTCTCAGATGGTAATCAGTCGGACCGGCAGCGGCATCCCTTGTGTAATTTGCATTAAAGCGGAACACCCGTGTGGCATTCTCCGAAAGATACAGCACGTTCCCGCTTTTCTTTGTGAGAGCAATTGTATCGCAGCCTATACTGAGAATAGCATCGCGCAATGAGCCTTCGCGATATGCCACCGTCAGCAGCTTGCCCTCATCCTCGGAAGGAATTGACCACAATCCCATACCATATTCCTCGTAACTTTCCGCCTCTGTTCGGGCCATATCCGGTGTCGAAGTATTGATTGCCGATGTCATATCGCTCCAGTCGCGCAAACTCAGAAGTGTAAGTATCGCCGAAGTCTCAGTCCTGTCACTGACCAAAGCCACCAAATGGCCTTCCCATTCAGTAAAAGCATCTGGAATCGCGCTGACTTTTACCACACTCTTATCCTCAGTATTCTCCGATGAATCCTCATCGTTGCCGATCACAGCATTCACATCCGGACCGAAACAGAAATCCAGTCTCACCTGGCCATCCCAGGACGAAGGCGAGACGCTTCCCGTCACCATCACAGTACCATCGGAATACACGCCGCAAAGACTGTAAGGAACGCCGGCACATAGCGCAGACTGATATGTCACCGAACTTATAACATCATCATCACCTTTTATATAAATTGTGAACACGGTCTGCTGTCCTGAGCCGGGAAAGACACATACAGTACCCGAACGCCACACTCCGTCATCCGAGCGCGAGCACACAATTCCGGCAGATCCAGCACCGTCTGCCACACCTTTCATCGATACAGATTCCGATATAGGACTGACCGTTATGCCCACCTCGTCTGTATTTTCCGGCAGACCGGACAATTCAAATTCCACCGATGCGACCTGATAGTTCATCTGAATATGCGCAGTCATCGATGTTTTTGACGGAATCACATCGGCAAAGCCCATCTGCAACGGAGTTCCGGCCGTAATTCCCGGCTCGCCACCCTGTCCGCGCATAGTTATTGCCGATTGCATGGAAATCTCATCAGGCAACACGTAATCATCATTTGCCGACACTGCTACCAGATGGTTCACAACACCTTGATAAAGCTTCAATGACAACTCACCGGAAGCCTGCACTACGCTGGTCGAGTCTATCAGATCTCCACCAGCGTCAAAAGCGAATATCCTGAGTGGAATTGATGAATCCGCTCCCAAGGCACCACGTGTCAGGACACGTACCTCAGTCTCGCCTAATGGACCAGAAACACTGTCATTCTGACCGGCACCAGCTTTCTCACATGAATTCATAGAAAGCAAAACACTCACTACGGCAGCAAGGCCGCACGTTCTCATAGTAATTTTTCCCATGATTAGAACAATTGAAATTAGTAAAAAGATATCCGGCGAATTTATACAAATAACAAAACAAGCGCAGGGAAAAATCGTGAAATCATCCCTGCGCCCGTAAAAAATCAATATTGGGTCTATTCCGGCCAGTGCCAGTCAAAGCGCTCAATATCCTCCTCAACCAGCGGATGGCCTGTCTGAACCTCAATAAATGTGAGTTCCGTTACAGCCTTGATTGCATGCAGATGCTCAACCGGAATAATCACGGTTTCACCGGCTTTAACCGTACGCATCGCGCCGTCAAGCACCAACAGTCCCTCTCCCTGAACAAATGTCCATACTTCGGAACGATGATGATGAATCTGGTACGAAATGTGCTTGCCCACCTTAAGCGTGACACTTTTCGTCAACGAGTGCCGCCCATCGGCATAGACCGTGTCATCAAGTACCCTATATGTACCCCAACGGCGTTCCTCATACATAGGACGGTAAGACAGAGACTCCACATATTTCTTTATGTTCTCAGACTCGTCCTTTGAGCATACCAGAATACCATCGGGACTTGCAGCAACAACAACATCGCTCACACCATCAACAAATATAGGATATTGGAGTTCATTTATTATATGCGTATTGCTGCAATGTGGACCGATAATCGCATTACCCTGCACATTTCTGCGCAACTCTGCCGTAAGCGCGTTCCATGTGCCAAGATCTTTCCACTCGCCACTGAACGGAACCACAGCCACCGATGCGGCTTTCTCAGCCACCTCGTAGTCAAAGCTGATTTTAGGGAACTCCGAATAACGGTTACGGATATCCTCAAAGCTTTCCGAGCTGACATACTTGCGGACAATCTCCATCATATACCCCAGGCGGAAGGCAAAAACGCCGCCGTTCCACAATGCACCCTGTTCAAGCAGCATGCGTGCCACTTCGGTTGTAGGCTTCTCTGTGAAACGCTGTACCATAAGATACCGGCAATCAGAGCAGGCATCCCGGACAGGAACTACATATCCGAACTTTTCAGATGGATAAGTAGGTGTAATTCCCATAAGCACGAGTCTGGCCACATCACGTTCCGCCACCTCGGTCATTTTCTTTATCGTCTCGAAGTAACCGGCATCGGTATATGGGTCACAGGGCATTACAACCACTATTTCATTGTCAGGACAGCACTTGTGCAATGACAGAAACGATGCTGCAAGCGCAATAGCCGGGAACGTATCCCTGCGCTCAGGTTCGGCCACGATAGCCACGTTGTCGCCCAATTGGTTTATGATAACATCTTTCTGGGCTGAATTCGTAGCTATAGTGATATTATCCGACAATCCGGCCTCGGCAGCCTGACGAACAACCCGCTGCAGCATAGACTCCATACTGCCGTCTTCTCTTTCCAACAGCGGCAGGAACTGTTTGCTGCGTGCATTATTGCTCAGCGGCCACAAACGTTTACCTGAGCCCCCCGATAACAGAACCAGTTGCATAAATACCACTTAAGATTTCACCTCAAGTATATCCTCCGGAGCATTAGGCTGCCAAACGCCCACCTTTGCAGTGAATGTTATCGTCATCTCGTGAGCCACAACTGTATGCCAGCAGCCTTTCGGAACGCTGATACCGTGAATACCGCTCTTGTCACCCATACAATAGCGTTCTTTCTCTGTGCCATCATCATTATACAGGATAACATCCATGCTGCCTTTCAAGACAAGAATGGTCTCGTTGGAGTTCTGATGTCTGTGCACCACCAGTTTGCTGCCTGGAAGCCACACATTCAGCATACGCTGGGAGTCATCCTCCTCGCTGTTGCGCAGATCGTAGTTCATTCTGAGCCTTGGAGAGTCATGTGCCGCCGCCTCAAGTTTATCGAACAGCAAATCATCAATGATAACCTGTTTGGTGACGAACGATGAATCAAGGCCATCGAACAAGTCAAACAGATTCTCACGTACCGCATCTATTCCGCCATCACCGGGAACCTCGTAATACTTATTAACCTCCTTGTAATACTGGATGAGCGGCTCGGTCTTCTTATGATAAGTGGCTATGCGATTGCTGATGGTGTCATCATTGGCATCATCGGCACGTCCTTCAATCGCTGCGCGGTGCTTCAGACGCTCACGGATTGTCTCATCGTTAATCATCAGCGAGATAACAGCATTCACCTTCTCGCCGTGCTGCTCCAGGATGTGGTCCAGATCCTTTGCCTGCAGAACCGTTCTGGGGAATCCGTCCAGAAGGAAACCGGCTACTTTGGTAGTAGTATGGAACAGATGTTCAATCATACCTTCCACAACATAATCCGGAACCAGATTACCAGCTTCTATCAACCCTTTGGCCATCTTTCCCAACTCAGTCTCGGCAGCAATCTCATTTCTGAGCAACTCACCGGTACTTACGTGCTTCAGGTTATACTTTGCCGCAATAGCACCGGCGTGTGTACCTTTTCCCGCTCCGGGAGGGCCGAACAAAATGTAATACTTCATTTCAGATACAAATTATTATACCTCATTAAACAGTAATCCAACAGTAATGCCGGGACAAGCGTTTACAAATCTGAATTTGTATCCAGATCGCTCGCCTTCCCGGTATATTCAGGAGCCCTTTTCTCAAGGAAAGATTTAATGCCTTCCGGATAATCCGGTCCGCGATATACCTTCTCTCTGTAAGAGTTTATCCTCTCGAAATGCTCGGCCGATATAACTGGCGACGCATTTGACAATATACGGAACTGACGTTTGATTGCGCTGATAGACAGAATGGAGTTTTTTCTGAGTGGATTAAGTATCAGTTCGTTCAACACATCGTCAAGTTTATCGGACGGTGCCACGTGATTCACGAAGCCCACATTATTGGCATCCTGTGCCGAAATGGGACTTGCCGTGAAGAACATCTCACGTGCCTTGTTCAGACTCAGCTGTCTGATGAAATGACTGATTCCCGAAGCATTGTAAGGAATACCGATTTTTGCCGGTGTAATGGCAAAAGTAGATGTCTCGGAAGCCACAATCATATCACACGAGGTGCATAGATCGCAGGCACCGCCCCACACCGTGCCATCCACACAGGCTATTACAGGAATCGGAACCTCCTGCACGCTACGAAGCAGTTTCTCCATAGGGACATCGAACGAGAGCGGATCCTCACCGCCCAACGGAAGTTCTTTAATATCGTGTCCCGCGCTCCACACGTTGTGACGTGTAGCAGCCTTCAGCACGATGCCGACACACTCATTTGTATATGCATACTTCAATGAGTCGAGCAGCTGAGAACACAATTCCTCACTGAGACAATTGAAATGCTCCGCATTGTTCATCGTAACAAAGCAAATCCTGTCCACAATACTGACATTCAACAGCGTCAGTTTCTCAATATCAACATCATAGTTTTTCATATTCCAAAAATATTACCAATCACTGGAAACTCCGATACAAATATACTACCATCTTGACATTAATCCATATGTATTCTTCAAAAATAGCTTGACCAAAATCATAATAATAGGCACTTTTGATATCGGTTTAACTTTTAATTGTTGTGTATATGAGAAAACAGAAATTCAGTGAGGTCTCCAGCTTATGGCTCAGCTACAAGAGACACTATGTGAAAGAATCATCCTATTCGATGTACGCTATGGTACTTGAGAAGCACCTCCTGCCGGCATTCGCCGACTCATGCGAAGTGAAAGAGCAAGCCGTTCAGGAGTTTGTAATCGTAAGTTTATCCGAAGGTCTCAGCCAGAGCACAGTACGGTCCATACTCGTGGTTCTGAAGATGATAATACGATTCGGGAAACACTTAGGCTGCGACTGGGACAGCGACTGGAAAATCGTATTTCCTACAGTAAGGCAGAAAGAGGAGCTTGCCGTACTCAGCTTATCGAATCAGAGACTCATTATGAGATATCTTTCCGACAATGTATCGTACAGGAACGCGGGCATCTACATCAGCTTGTCGTGCGGACTCCGCATCGGCGAGGTTTGCGGTCTGACCTGGGAGAATATCAACCTTCGCGAGGGTATCATCAGCGTCAGGCAAACCATCGAGCGGGTATATCAATTGGACAGCAATGAGAAACGACGCACCAAACTGCTGGCAAGTACTCCAAAGACTCACAATTCCATCCGTGACATCCCGATGTCCGATGACCTTATCAGAATGCTGGAGAAGCTGAAAAAACGTATGAAGAGCAATTACTACCTTCTCAGCGGAACCGACAAGCCTATAGAGCCGCGTTCATACAGCAACTACTACAATTCTCTTATGAGAAGCCTCCGTGTGCCTAAGATGAAATATCACGGACTGCGCCACAGTTTTGCCACCCGGTGCATCGAGAGCGAATGCGACTATAAGACTGTAAGCGTGCTGCTGGGTCATTCCAACATCGGCACCACTATGAACCTTTATGTTCACCCGAATATGGAGCAGAAGAAACGCTGCATCGACAAACTGGTTCAATTCCTAAGCTGACGCACAGCGTTCCTTCAGGGTAAATCAAGGGGCGACACCCCTTGATTTACTCTCACTTTTCTTCACGGTACTGCCGCTGTCGTGCATCCACAAAAGCTTTGAGGTATCGTAACCGCGCAGGCAGGCCTCGTTCAGAATTTTATTTCTTACCTCGTCCGAAAGTGACGGCTGGCGTGACAATATCCAAAGATAATCGTCAGTTCCTGAGCCGATCAGTGCATACTGATAGTTCTTGTCCAGCATCATAATACGGTAATCGGAATAAAACGGTCCGAAGAATGACACGCGCAGCAGTCCCGGCACATCGGTCACTTTTGCCCTTCCCACCGATGTTTTCAGCTTGCCTTTCACAATCCCGGTGTTGATGACACGAATCTTGCCGTTAGGCAGCATAGTGTATTCGGCAACCGGTGAGACCATACCACGCTCAAAACTGTGATCGAAACGCGCAAGTTCGTACCAGCGTCCGGTAAAACGACTCAAATCGAGCGAGCTCACCGTAGTATTGTCGTATGTACGCGCGTTGCACGATATGGCGAACATCGGCAGCAGCAAAAGCATAAAACGGCACAGAAAGTTTCTGACTCTACGGCCTATGCCGCAGGATTCACCGTCCGAGCCACCACCGCCCGCACAGGACTTTTTCCCCTTTTCATCGCATTTTACCTGAGCTTTCGTATCGCATTCATCGACACAAACGGCTTTAACGCTGTCATCACCCGCATCATCTTTTGGGAAGCCGTTCACCTCGGTCTTCCACAAGCCGTGCAGATTGCAGTAAGCATAAACCACCATCGGTTTTTCGGGGCAGACCGGGAATACAGCCGTAGCAGGCTCACCCTCTTTCAGGTAATGGATCTGGCCGGTATCTCCCTGTTCCAGATATATGAATAGTATATGATGCTCAGGGGTCATCGGATGCGGCTGGGCCCCTATATTAACACTGATTGATCTCGCGCCTGAGCGGACAACCTCGGGAACGTGATACTCAACTTTACCATCGGTAGTACCGGGCATCAGCTCAACCATAGCCTTGCCGCAGCAAACTGTACCTACACCACTGTCAACCAACTTGACGACAACATTGCCGCAAATCGTGCATTTAAAGAATCGTGTTGACATAACTCTAAATGTTTAAAGACGTTAATAACAAATTTGTGGTAAAACTTCAAATTATAGTCAAGGGCTGGGTCCTTTGCCCGTTTATATGATTTGAATGTTTCCGACGGTGCAAATGTAATAGTGAAGAAAGAACTCAGATATTGAAAATTCTAACTTTGTTTCAATATCATTTATTGATAATATCAATATATTTGTCCTTTCGGAAAGCGGCTACATCTTATAAAAATATAATATTCATAGGTACTTATAATGGAATTACGACAACTGAAATATTTTGTGACAGTAGCTAAAACCTCCAGCTTCTCGGAAGCCGCACGCCAGCTGTTCGTCACTCAGGGAACATTATCCCAGCAAATCAAACAGCTGGAGGACGAGGCAGGTACACCGCTTTTCGCCCGTAACACGCGCAGCGTATCGCTCACAGAGGCCGGCGAAGCCTTGCTGCCAGTAGCAGAGCAAACCATAGAGAGCGCAAAACTGTGTCACGATACTATGACAGATCTGGGCGGCAATGCCAGTGGAACCCTGAATATAGGTCTGACCTACTCTTTCGGCGAATTGCTCACAGACACTGTCAAATCGTTCCTGAAAAAATACCCCAACGTAAATCTGAACATACATTATACATCAGCATCCGAGCTTATCCGGATGGTTCAGGATAAAGAGGTTGATATTGCCCTCACATTCAAGCCATTCAAAGTATATGAGAATATCGAGTCGGAGGTGCTTTTCCGTTCAAGGCTCAGCGTAATAATGCGAAAGGAACACCCGTTGGCAGGTCACAAGGCACTCAGTCTAAGCGATATAGATCGTCAGGGGATAGTCCTGCCCGGCAGCGGGATGCAGGCTCGTAGAGCATTCGATGAGTTTCTCGGCACGGACACACGCACGCTTAACGTGCGTGTCGAGATAAATGACCCGAATATAATTATGGATTTGGTACAAGGCACAAATATGGTAGCCATCGCATCATCACTCGCAGCATACTACCGTCCCACACTCACAGCCATACCTTTCGAGAACGGCAAATACGAAATGCATGGCTGCGTACACCATTTGAAAAACAGCTACCGCAAACGCTCCGAGGCGCTTTTCCTCGATATGTTGCGTGAATCGCCCATCGCCCGCCACATCGACAGCTGGGTCTATTGAGGAGCCAAAGAGAATACATACGGACTATTCAGGATTTTATGCTGATCATGACCGTAGGGAAGCGCCTCCGCGATGACGCTTACGATTAGAAAAAATTCACGAAAATACCCCGCAGACTCCACTCTGACCTGTGCTTTGACATCAGCACAGCTTTGACATCACCTGAACCTGTTGTACACCGTTGAAATTTCCTTTGTAAGATACCACTTGTTTCATCTCCATTGCCTTGTGTTCCGGCATTTCGATCTCGGCATCATCGGTATCCTGCCGCCGAATGTCTTCAGCTCACGGAACTTGCCTAGGTCATGAGGTGAGGTTTGGAATAGACTTTACCATAAACGATTGTCGTGACTATGATTTAGTATAATTAAAAAACAGCATTTAATTTTATATCTTTTAGGCACTTCACTTCCGATCGTCGGTTCACCGAGATATAGATGCCCTGAAGTCCGCTTCGCAAACAAAATTTTCATTAAGTTTGCGATGTTAATTTAATACCAATTTATCATGAACGAGAAGAGCAAGTCAAATGGGAATGATGTTCCAGCCCGACAGTCCACGGAAATCTGTGGCAAGTATGCAAACCTTATGAACGATGTTGCGTTCCAGTACGTCTTCGGTTCGGAATCGAACAAGGACCTGCTGATGGCACTGCTCAACGA
>JAZLKB010000004.1:0-49922 GCA_045597365.1 Bacteroidaceae bacterium
CCGGCCTCCAGTTTTGCAGCGATCTGATACCGCTGCCACTCTTTTCATGGATACCCTTCATTCTCTTGTGCGCAAACTCATCGGCAGGGAGGAGAGCCCCAGCATGGGAATCATTGATTCCAGAAGCGTGAAGACCTCCCACTATGCCGATCCCTCCTGCAAGGGAATTGACGGGAACAAAAAGGTCAAAGGACGCAAGGAACATATTGTGGTTGACACACTTGGGCTTCCTATGGCGGTAGCCGTCCATGAGGCTAACCTTCATGACAGCAAGGGTGCTCCGAAAGTGATAGAGAGACTTGAGCACAAGTTTCCCCGCCTTATCAAGATACTCGCAGATGGAGGCTACCATGGAACACTCGGAGACTGGGTTGCGAAGAAGTTCGGATGGACGGTAGAAGTTGTTCTCCGTCCCGACGAATGCCCGACCAAGTTTCCGGTACTTCCAAAACGATGGATTGTGGAACGCTCTTTCTCCTGGCTGGAGAACTTCAGACGCCTGACCATCGACTACGAATATCTGGCGGACACAGCCGAGGCTATGGTCCAGTTGGCCTTCGCCCAAATTATGCTTAACAAATTTTTTCAATGATTTCAAAACAGCTTCTTAGTCCAAAGAGCAAAGATATATTATTTATCATTACTTTTGTAGTGATGCAGGTATCACGATGACAAATGAAAACGCCAAGCGTCTCAATAGTAATGCCGGTATTCAATCACGCGGACAAGGTGATTGAAATGATTCATAGTATCCAGGCAGGCACTTTTACAGACTGGGAACTCATTGCTATAGATGACGGCAGCACAGACGAAGATTTCAGCAGGATAAGTGACTGCATCAAGAGTGACGGGCGGATTGTTTACGAGAGGCGTACTGCAGAGCCAAAGGGCGCACCGACATGCCGCAACGTCGGGTTTGGCAAAGCACATGGCAGATTCATCTGCTTTTTTGACTCCGATGACGTTATAACCGAAGATTGTCTGGAGCGGAGAGTAACAGAACTGGAAGAACGCCCAGAGTTGGATTTTATGGTATTCCGCTCGGACGTATATGGATACGAAAGTCACGGTTTCCCGAACTATACTGACGTATATGGTTATAAAGTTTACAGAAATGATATCAAGGCCTTCTGTGAACGTACATTGCCATTTGTCGTATGGAACAACATTTACCGGAAAAGCTCGCTTGAGCGACACAACATCAAATGGGATACAAAACTCAAATCGCTTCAGGATGCGCAATTCAACCTTGAAACTTTATTATCCGGAATGAGGTACGCATACAGCACATCTCCCGCGAACTATAAATACCGGATTTCAACCGAAAGCTCTATTTCAAAGAAAATATGCTCGGAGGAACATTTGGACAGCAACATTTATGCCGTAGAATCATTTTACAATCTTATACAGGGAAATTTTGGAATAAGGTATGACACTGCATTATACCGGGGAGCAATGGCTGTGAATCTACGGGTAGCCCGGGAACATTTTTACCCCGATTTCTCAAAGCGACTTGCCGAAGTAATACGCAGACATTCCATTTTATATGGAACGATTTTCACCTTGCAGATATTTATCACCAAGATTTTTATCAAGATCCTGCCGTATAGAATAGCGCGCCAGATTCCAATGTTTCCATATCTGCTTAGAAAGCGGATCCTGATTAAAATATGCCTTCCACGAAGAATAAGAAAGCTGGCAATATGAAACGGGTCGCGGTCGTAATAGTGACATATAACTCTGAAAAGGATATATTTGACTGTGTGGCTTCCATCAGATCCCACTCTGACATAGCTCTGGAAGATATAGAGTTAATCATAGTTGACAACAACAGCATCAACTCCGAGCCGATGTTTGAGAGACTTCGCCGTCAATGGGGCGAGGACATAATATGCATCAGGAACACACACAATGGCGGATATGGCCAGGGAAACAACATTGGAATACGCCGGAGCACAGCACCAGTCATATTGATAATGAATCCTGACGTACGCCTGATATGCCCCATTTTCAAAAAAGCACTTGAGCTGTTTGACAAAGACAGGCTGCTGGTGATGTATGGCATGAAACAAATGCTGACTGAGACCAAGCCAAGCAACGGTTCAATAATCTGTACATACCGGATGAATGGATATCTGCGCACATTGCTCAATATGGCGGCATCACGTCTGGATTTCTATCTTCCGCAGCTTATGTTTTTCTCCGGTTCCTGCTTTTTTGTAAAAAGGGAGCCTTTTATGTCCATAGGTCTTTTTGACGAGGAAGTCTTTCTATATGGAGAAGAGGAGGATATACACTATCGATTGAGAAAGAGATTCAAATGCCATTTCAAGTACGACCCATCCCTGCGATACCTACATCTTACGAATGAGCGCAAACCCAGTTTGAAACACGAAATGGCTATTGTTGATGTAGCAATGAGACAGAACGCCAAGAAAGGCTATCCTGCAAAAAAAACTCTTCGCAATATCATACAGAAAAACAACCTGCAGCTTGCCTCTGAGAGAACGAAGCTGCTGGTTGGAAAAGGTGACTCCGCGTTATACCAATTGTTTCTTGATTTAAGAAAGGAACTGATGGAAGTAAAGAAAGGTATGATTTCCTGATTAGTTATCCGACATTCAAGTCTATCATACCTCCGCACATCAAAAGAAAATCATCCGTGTAGAAATTCATCATGCCTCCCAATGACGTAAAAGTCATCTCTCCAAAATATATTCTTCCTCCAATATCATATAAATCGACTCTTACTACCGGGAATCCTTGTGCCAAAGTCTCTGCCACAGACAGCAATTCCTCAAGATTCCCAGGTTTCGGAATCACTCTTCCGATTCTATAATGTGGTGTGGATACTGAATACTCAGGATGGGCGTTCCAATTTCTGTCGTATGTCATCACATCAATACTGTCCTCTTTGCTTCTATTGCAGCAAGCCCAGATAAAATGCGCTTTCCCATTAAAGCACCACACTTTGTAATCAATAACCGAAGTTGAGAAAGATTGTGATACAGAATCGTTGAAAAGCATCTCCTCGGCAATAATCTTATGGGGTATCCTCATGTAATGAATGCCCCCCTCCAATTCACCGTATGTGGTCTTCAGCATCCTGGCCAGCTGTTTTCTGACACTGTCCAGATCCAGAGCGGCTTTATCGCGCACAAGAATGCAATCTCCGGAGCCGTTATTGGATTTCATGACAAACGATTTCGGCAACTTGTCGAAATCAACATCATCTGCATTCTCCCAAACGCCATACAATTGTACCAGCAATCTGTCCAGCCCGCGTTCACTGACAAAATTGCGAACCACATATTTATCAGACAAACGGGTCCATTCCGCAGTATCCGTTCTCAATGACAGATATAATATTTTCTCGTTGAGATTCTGCGGATTATCCAAGTTGAGACGTTTGTGGAACCGCAATAAATAGCGTAATCTGACAAGAAATTCAGGGTGATGTGAGCCTATGAATTTTGTTATCCCGTATAATGGTCTCTTACAAGCCTTTAAAAATTGCGCTTTTGTCATTTCTATCAAATACTCTGCAAAATACCATCCATCTATAACTATTGTTCTTTGATGTACCTGCGGTAGTTTATCTTATTGGCAATCACTTTCCTTGTATATGCGGGCATAAACACGAAGAAAAAATACATACAGGCTGCAAATTTGCTGTAGCCAAGTTGCTGATAAACATTGATATTATATTTGACTAACTTGAGTTTGTTGCTTGAGATAGAGTTCTTGGAACGACGATAATAGGCAAGACTCCCATTGACGGCATAAGCGTGGCCGCATTTCTGCAATATAGTAAGGAACAATGCCCAGTCCTGTCTTTTTCTGATGGGTGGCATATAGAACTTACCGTATGGCTTGGTATCGTACACAGCTGTCAGACAGCCGATTTTATTATCGTGTTTAAGTTCATTGAACGTAATATGCTCAGGAGCGATTACAACCCCGCAGATGTTATTGTCCTCGTCACATTCATAATATGAACTGAAGCACAATGTGCAATTCTTTTCCCGCATGAATGCAATCTGTTTCTCAAGTTTATCGGGCATCCAACGGTCATCACAATCACAGAATGCAATATACCGGCCATTCGCTATCTCTATGCACTTGTTTCTCGCGACACCTGAGCCCTGATTGATATCAAGGAATATCGTACGTATCCGTTTATCCTTCTCTGCAAAAGACTTGATGGTGGGCAGGACTTCCGGATCTGTTGACTGATCATCTGTTATTATCAGCTCCAGATTGGAGTAAGTCTGGGACAATATACTCTCTATGCTTTCAGACAAATACTTTGAGTTATTATATACAGGCATTACCACCGATACCAAATCATCCATTGCCCTCATTACCCGTCTATTGATTTGAATATTTATAATACCGTTTGTGTTTATATTATTACTCCGACTTTACAATATCAGATATTGCTGAGAACATACGCCTCAATGGATCCTTTAACAAAACATACAGAACGGACAACATACCGCCGGCAAATGTCCATAAGATTACAACCATAAGACGGCGCATAGACGATGGAATTGCCGGAACGGCAGCAGGTTTCAAAGTTGTAAAGGCTGGGGTTCTTTCCTGAATCTTCGCCTTGGACACCTCCAGTTGCTGGGCCCACTGCATATAAATCGTATTCTTCAACTCCATCAAAGAGTTCAGTCTATCCTCTTCCACCTGATATTGTTTTTTGACAACACCTTGATGTTTATCGACATAACTTGCATATTGCTCCTGAGCATCCTCGTATTCTGACTTTGCCTTCAGATAAAGCTGCTCCATATAGTTATAGTCCACGATTGACTTCTGAACTCTATATTCGGTAATTCGCTCCTGCAGCCTTCTCATTATCTCGTTCGCCATAATTGAGGCCACCACAGGATCCGGATCCGAGAACGCTACGGTAATAACATCTGTTTTCTTGTCAACAAAAACATTTATCGCACCTTGCAGAGACTCAATCCTCGACATTTGAACTTTTGACAAACGATGCGGATCATAAACCAGAGGATCTGCTACTGTGTATTCATCCTTTGACGCAAAGAGCGCTATGAACTTTTTAATTGTATTTCTAGGGAAATGCTTTATAGTTGAGAAGAGAGACTTTTTCTGGGAATGTACCTGATAATATGCATAAGTGGTATCAACAGCACCGTCCTGGGTTACAACATTTACCTCCATCAAAGATGTAAGAAACGGCAGAGACTCAATAATATCAGGATAAAGCATCGGATATATGGCATCACCTCCTCCCAACATTCCCATATCCAGCCCAGCCATCGCGGCAATCGCGCCCAGACCGCCTGACGCCAGACTGGAGTTGGATGTTTCAGGAGCAACCTCTATCTCAGACTTGTATATTCTTACAGAAGTCAATGCAGAAAGAATGCCCAAGACGAAGAATGCCGCGCAACAACATAATATGAACATTCTTTTAGCATATACTTTTCCAAGCAATGCCATTATATCAACTTCATCCAGAAGTGATTTTTTCTCTATTGGTGAGCCTTCCATACTTCAGCAGACACTAATTTAACTATTTGAACAAGTTAATCATAGCTATTATGACAGTAGCTAACGATGCCGATGTAGAACTCAGACTGAGAATCTCACTTGTTGACATTCTCTCACGTTCCGACTTGGCCGGTACCACAATCTCACAACCAGGCTGAACCAGCTTTGCGGAATGTTTACGGGCACGCATTACTGTTCCATTGGCATATACTACATAGGCCCTGTTCCTACGTGCGTCCTCACTATATCCTCCAGCCTTATCAATATAATACATAAGATTCTTTCCATCAACAAAAGGAATAGTGTTGGAATACATCACCTGTCCATTCATCTTGACAGTATTTGAGAACTCCGGTACAATAAGACGGTCTCCGTCACGCAGGAATATATCCTCCTCGCCCCCGGGCTCTTCAACAGCAGCCTGCAGGTCGATACCAACGTTGAATGTTGTCGCAAGATCAACCGCACTCATGCTGGTTGAGTCATTCTTTGTCAACATCTTTGTCATATCCTTAAGACGCAGCTTTTCCTCAGCCGTCATGGTACGTTCCAGACGGGCGCCTGCAGGATAGGCCTCTGTCGTGAACAAGCCGGCACGTTTTACTATATCACTCAACCGTTCTTCCTTTGTTGACAATGAATAATAACCAGGGAACATGACCTCGCCCTCCACTAGCACACGACGGTTACTTGCATATCCAGGACTGCGACGGACATAAACCTCGTCGAAAGGCTCCAATACAAATGCCTCGTCGCTGATTGCCAGATTTTCAGAAATCGAGAACGAGAATGTCTTTGACAGATTCTCATTGGCATTCAGCGATGTCTTCTCACGTGAACGACGGACTACATCAACTTTAGCTATTGAGGCAGCGTCGGTAAGCCCTCCGGCTTGCAGTATAACATCCTCTATATGGGTATTGTCGGCATAAGCATACACACCCGGGAACTGTACTTCGCCGAAAACGCTGAAAGTCGGAGACTCACGGACATCAAAAAGGCTTGGAATGTAAAGCACGTCATTGTTCCTGACTTCCTCGTCAAAGGCAAGACCGTCAGGATATTTACTGAGATCCAAAGCCTTGTTGACCATTGTCTTGTCAGGATTTGTACGATTCAGCAATGCGCGTGTAAGGAAAGCGTCCTCACGGAAACCTCCGGCAGCCTTGATCAGATCATCAACAGTACGGATGCTCTCTCCGACCTGAAATTTTCCCGGACGCATCACGGCTCCGCGTACCTCGGCCATATTTGAGTATGTGACCATTATTGAGTCCACACCGACCGAATCGCCATCGGCCACATAGAACGTTTCGAAATCCTGGGCTCTGACCGTATATATACTGCGTTGGACATCACCCATACGGGTCACGCTTACATCCTTGCGATACGCGTCAGAAATAAAGCCGCCGGCATATTCTATCAGTTTTGCAAGACTCTCATCAGGCTGCATCTCGTACAGCATCGGTCTTCTTATACGTCCGCCGATGGCGACAAGACAGTTGATCGGAGATACAACAATCACATCATTATCCTCCAGACGGATATCCTTGTCTATATTCCCGTTCATAAGATAGTCATACAAATCGACTGATGAGATCTGCCTGTTTGAACGATATACTTTTATTGCACGCAAAGTACCGATTTCACTGACACCGCCGGCCAGATACAAAGCATTGAATACCGTCGAGAATGAAGACATCTGGTATGTTCCCGGATTCTCAACTTCGCCCATCACATTGACTTGGATGGATCTGTTCTGTCCCAACGACAGATTGATGTTATTCTCACCCTCGCCATCGTCCAGTCCGGAATATATCTGGCTGAACACATTCTTCAGATGTTTGTTGGCCTCCTGAACCGTCATTCCGCTCAAGTACACCGGACCTATGTTTTCCACAACTATATTGCCGTCAGGGGATATTGTCTCAATTATTGATGTCTGCGATGCTCCCCATATATCAACGATCACCTCATCACCGGGACCCAGCAGATAATTACGGGGTGTGGAGATATTCGGATTCGGCTCGAATATGATATTCTCGGATTTAAACAGATTATGACCGAATATTTCCTTTTTCCTGTTCTTCTTCTCGAACATTTGCATCATCAGCGACAGGGAGTCGGGAAACAGGAAATCCGACTCGTCATAAAACATTTGATTGAATTCATCGCCGGAAGCAGTTTTTGCAAGGCGCATATCCTCTTCGCTCTGAACCATATTCAAAGTCTTACTGTTATTTATGGAGCCCCGGCTGTTATTCGTAGAATTCCTGCTCCGGTCTTTTTGAGTTTGAACGGTATTTCCGATTATACCTGTTGAACTCCGTTTTTCATATTTGGCACGGAGTTGCTGCAGCTGCTGTATTGAAACACCACGACTGACAAGATCTTTAGCTATCTGCTCCTGCGGAACGCCTTTTTCCTGCTGTTCTGCAATGTATTCTATTATCTTATCCTCAGACATCTGTGCTGAAGCAGCAACCGTTCCCAGTGACAATGCGAGAATAAGCAACAATTTTCCAACTCTCATATCAAGCGCTATATTTATTTTATCTATTAACGTTATCCGCCAACTTATATTGTGCGTACGCGCATTTATTTTATTTTAATTAATTATCTTTGTGCAATCGCATAGACAAAATTGTCCATATGCCTTACAGTTCACAAAATTAGACAATAAAATACAACAATCAGCATAGATATGAAAGCATTTGTATTTCCAGGGCAAGGCGCGCAATTTCCAGGAATGGGCAAAGAATTATATGACCAGTTCGAATGGGCAAAAGAGATGTTCGGTTCAGCCGATGAGATTATGGGATTCAAAATCTCAGAAATCATGTTCTCAGGATCGGCCGAGGATTTGAAAAGAACCGACATAACACAACCCGCCGTATTCATTCATTCAGTAGCTGCCGCCCGTTCTCTAGGTGATGATTTCAAGCCTGATATGGTAGCAGGTCATTCTCTTGGTGAATATTCCGCATTAACCGCCGCCGGTGTACTTTCGTTCGAGGATGGACTCAGGCTGGTACGCGCACGTGCAAATGCGATGCAGAAATGTTGCGAGAAGATTCCAGGTACTATGGCGGCCATCATATCGCTCGATGATGACAAAATTGCTGCTGTGTGCAATGATCTCAACTCCAAGGGAATGGTTGTAGTCCCAGCCAACTTCAACAGCCCGGGACAAGTCGTTATATCAGGCTCACGCGAAGCAGTCGAAACAGCCTGCCCGCTCATGGTGGAGGCTGGTGCGAAACGGGCTCTTCCATTGACTGTTGGAGGTGCATTTCACTCACCGCTCATGACTCCTGCCAAAGACGAACTGCAGGATGCAATCAACAACACAACTTTCAAGGTCGGGGTTTGTCCTGTTTATCAAAACGTTGACGCATTGCCTCACACTGATCCGAATCAGATCAGGCAGAATCTTGTAAGCCAGCTCAATTCCCCGGTACGTTGGACGCAGAGTGTTGTCAATATGATCTCAGACGGAGCTGATGAATTCACAGAATGCGGTCCGGGAACCGTACTTACAAATCTCATCAGCCGTATCCGCAAATCATTATCATGAGCAGAATAGTAATCTGGCAGATATTCACACGTATATTTGGAAGCAGCCTGAAATGCGCGAGGATTCCCAATGGCACAATAAGCCAGAACGGATGTGGTAAACTGAACTCTTACACAAACGATGTAATCAAGTATTACAAAAAGCAGGGGGCTACACATCTTTGGTTCACAGGGCTTTTGGCTCACGCCTCAAAAACGGACTATACCGGATACGGAATTCCAGCCTCGCATAATTCTACCGTTAAAGGTCAGGCAGGCTCCCCATACGCGGTACGTGACTACTATGACATCGACCCCGACCTCGCAGAGTCTGTACCGGACAGGAACAAAGAACTCAAGGCTCTTATCCGAAGGGTTCATTCCAACGGACTTGGTTTTATTATGGATTTCGTTCCAAACCACGTTGCCAGAGAATATCATTCAATCAATTCACCCAAAGGGATTGCCGGTCTTGGAGAGAATGACAACAATAAAGTCGCATTCTCCGCAATGAATAATTTCTACTATATTCCATCACAACAATTAGGCGGTTCGCACAATTGGATGGACTATACCGAGAATCCGGCCAAGGCAACAGGAAACGACCGGTTTTCTGCTGCGCCCAATGAAAACGACTGGTATGAGACTGTAAAATTGAACTACGGAGTCGATTATTCCAACGGGGCAAGGGTTTTTGACCCCAGGCCGGATACATGGAACAAGATGACCGACATACTGTTGTTCTGGGCAGGAAATGGCATAGATGGCTTCCGTTGCGATATGGCAGAGATGGTACCGGTTGATTTCTGGCATTATGCCATAGGAAAAGTAAAAGAGAAATACCCCGACATACTTTTCATCGCCGAGATATACAACCCCGGCTCGTATCAATCATATATAGACTGGGGCGGTTTTGATTACATCTACGACAAAGCAGGTATGTACGATGCACTCAGAGCGATAACAACCGGACACGAGACTACAGCATCAATTACCCGTTGCTGGCAACAATACGGTAAATCCGCAACCAGAATGTTGCACTTTATGGAGAACCACGACGAGCAGCGTATAGCGTCTTCTTTTTTTGCAGGCGATGCAACGAAAGGACGTCCGGGCATGATTGTGTCGGCCTGTATGGACAATTGTCCCATAATGATATATGCCGGTCAGGAAATAGGCGAACCCGGAATGGACAATGAGGGGTTCAGTGGTCTGGACGGACGCAGCACTATTTTCGACTACTGGATTCCAGAGTCAATGGAACGATTGTACAATCAGGGTAAAATTGACGGCTCATTGCTTTCGGACAATGAGAAAGAACTGCAGGATTTCTATGCAAGACTTTTGTCAATATGCAAAAACGAGGAAGCCATATCCAAGGGCAGATTCTACGACCTGATGTATGCCAACCCCGCATCCGAGATGTTCGATGCCAATCATCAATTTGTTTTTCTGCGTTCGTACAAAGATGAACTTCTGCTTATTGCAGTAAACTTCAATGACAGACCAGTATCTGACAGAATCGTCATACCGCAGCACGCATTTGACTATATGCAGTTTTCCAAAATGGACAACTGCATATTCACAAATCTTTTATCAGATTCCCAATTCCGTTGGAACCTTTATCCGGATAGTCCTATCAGGCTGAACATTCCGGCCAACAATGGGGTTATTCTGAAAATCAGGAAAAACTGATTACTTAGAACGAGTATTTGGCAACAAACATGACACGGTTGTTCCTGACACTATACGTGTCAGAGACTTTGCCGTTTCGTTCAATTACATTACCATAATCGACTGTCGTCATCTCGTACTCCAGTCCGAGAGAGAAATTACCTGCAAAAAATTCAATCTGAGGGCAGATTCTGTATATCAAATCTATATTACGCTCATTACCGCTATAAACCCATAGCAAATGATTGGGATCAACCAAATCCTTGTCAGCACCAAGATTCTTCATGAAGCCAAAAAGCATTCCGACTTTCCATTGCTTGCCATACTGTGCAAAGAGCCACGAGCTGGAAGCCTTTAATGGCGCGTACTCATACGAGCCATCGGAATTGACAGCCGAAACACCATATCCTGAAGCGACATTGAGATGCGACATGTTGTAGCCATACATAGACTTCGCCCTTACATTGAAGCGGCCCTTATTATACCCGATCTGGAACAATGCTGACCAGCAGTTCACATGCTCGTTCACCTTGTATTCCATACCATTGGCATCTATGCGGGTAGTACGCGGTACCAGATAATCCCAGTCAAAGCCAGCCTCAGCAGTGAATCCCTTTATCGTGTAATTCAAGCCAGCCCACAACTCCGGTATTCCGGTATTCCTCTGGTAAATATTAGAGAACCCAACCGGACCGGTTGACTTTCCTGATGTATATTGATAAATTGCAGCACCTGTAGCCGTAAAGCTCTTATTTTCACCAAAACGGTGATCATAACGCAACATCGGACTTCGGTTCAGAGCATTGAAAGGAGAACCGATGGCTATGTTGATTGTTCCGGGCATCATATCAGTGCACATAGGATGACCCGTCTGTCCGAATAACAGAATATCTCTATCCCATTCAAAACGAATGTATCCCTGTCTGAAAAAAAACAGCATTCCGGCGGAAGAGAAATCCGCCTCGACAAGAGCGCGGGTGTTCGCGCCCAGTATCTGCGGTCCGTCAACAGTTACACCCAGTCTGGTATTGATAGCTATCATAGATGAGTTGAATTGTTCATTCAGATCCTCACCTTTATCATTGTATGCGACATCCTTTGGAAAAAAATTCAGCAGACCGTCATTTGCCTGGTAGTTCTGACGGTCCTGCCAGTACATCTGATTGGTTACGAATCCATACAAGGACACATCGAATTTATTATCAGCAGCACGCAAAAATGAAGCAGACATCACCAAACAAATAAAAGACAAGCAAATTTTCCTCATATCAGCAGTTTTTAAAAATATCAGAATACCATACGAAGCAACGCAACGTACTCTTTATGAGCATCGGTGTCTGCCAAATCCTTTAATGACTCTCCCAGTTCCTTATAATACCACGCGTAATCGGTTTTTCCGTTCGGTGCATGAAAGCGACTCCACAATTTATCACCTAGCTGACGATTGTCCCGCATTATGGCACGCATATTCGAGAGTTTGTCCCCCATAGCTACAATTTTAGCATCACGCGACGAAGAGGCAAGACGTTTCAAAGAAGACTCTCGTCGCATGCGCCAGCTCTCAGACTCAGTCAATCCTGACACCATTTCTGTTGTCTCGGCATCTACCAACCGTGCTATCCGTTCGCCGAACTCAGCACGCACCTGCTCAACTGTCACATCGGTATCCTCAACGGTATCGTGCAGGGCAGCGGCAGCCAGAAGCTCCGGGTCGTTTGTTATAGTGGCAACTATCTCCATAGCCTCCAGTACATGGATCACATACGGGAACCCTTTGCCACGACGTTCCGTATTCGCGTGGGCGTCAACAGCAAATTTAATAGCCTTGTCAACAAGTTCTGTATTCAAATATGCATTTCCCATAAATATATATTATTTATATTCGTCCCAGCTCTTAATAGGAATGTCGTTAATATCAGTGGTACAGAAGGCACTGATGAATGCGCTTGCCAGACGCGCATTTGTAATCAGCGGAATATTCAAGTCAATTGCCGCACGACGAATCTTATATCCATTGGAAAGCTCGTGTTGAGTCAGATTCTTCGGGATATTCACGACCATATCTATTTCCTTACGATGAAGCAGCTCCAATGCCTGCGGCTGCATTCCCTCCTCACTTGGCCAATACACCTGTGTGCATGGCAATCCATTTTCCATCAAGAATTTAGCTGTACCGCCAGTGGCATAGAGACAATATCCTTTATTTGCGAGAAGACGGGCGGCATCAAGCATCTCAATCTTCTGCTTTGCGCTTCCGGTTGACAAAAGTATGTTCTTTGCCGGAATACGATATCCGACGGACAGCATCGACTCAAGAATAGCATAGCGGGGATCATCGCCAAGACAGCCAACTTCACCGGTGGAAGCCATATCGACGCCCAGAACCGGGTCGGCCTTCTGCAAGCGGTTAAACGAGAACTGGCTTGCCTTTATACCCACATAATCAATATCGAACAGACTCTTCTCCGGCACCTCAACCGGTACTCCGAGCATCACTTTTGTAGCAAGTTCTATCAAATTTATCTTAAGGACTTTGCTCACAAACGGGAAACTTCGTGATGCACGCAGATTACACTCTATAACCTTAATATCGTTCTCACGCGCAAGATACTGGATATTGAACGGACCACAGATGTGCAATTCTTTTGCTATCTGACGGCTTATACGTTTGATACGCTTCACCGTCTCGACATATAGTTTCTGAGGCGGGAACTGAATGGTAGCATCACCCGAGTGAACACCGGCATACTCAATATGCTCGCTGATAGCGTATGCTATAATCTCGCCATCACGGGCAACAGCATCCATCTCAACCTCTTTAGCATGCTCAATAAAACGGCTTACAACAACTGGATGCTGCTTTGAGACATCAGCAGCAAGCTGCAGAAAACGCTCAAGTTCATTCTGATTACTGCACACATTCATGGCAGCACCGGAAAGCACGTACGACGGACGTACCAGAACAGGGAAGCCTACTCTATCTATAAACTTCCCAATCTCCTGCATTGAAGTCAGCTCGCTCCACTCAGGCTGGTCAACCCCGATACGGTCAAGCATGGCAGAGAATTTCTCACGATCCTCGGCATTGTCAATATTCTGTGCTGATGTTCCCAAAATCGGCACTTTCATCTCATCAAGACGCATTGCCAGGTTATTCGGAATCTGCCCTCCTGTCGAAACGATGACACCGTAGGGATTCTCCAGCTCCAGCACATCCATCACGCGCTCAAATGACAACTCGTCAAAATAGAGTCGGTCGCACACGTCATAATCGGTACTGACGGTCTCAGGATTGCAGTTTATCATTATATTGCGGTATCCTTCCTTACGGATGGTATTCAAAGCCTGCACTCCACACCAGTCAAACTCAACCGATGATCCGATACGATATGCTCCGGAACCGATAACAGCAATGGATTTCTTATCAGTATAGAATGGTATGTCGTGTGCAGAGCCATTATATGTAAGATACAGATAGTTGGCCTGTGCCTGATATTCACCGCCTAAAGTATCAATCTGCTTTACAAACGGGACTATGCCAAGCTGTTTTCTGCGGTTACGGATAGCAATCAGTGATTTGTCAACACCGGATTTCTTCTGCAAGCCTATTGCGCGCGATATTTGGAAATCCGAGAATCCTGCGCGCTTGGCCTTCATCAGAATCGAAGCATCCAAATCATCTATTCCATTCAGTTTATGCAATTCCTGCGATATATCAGTAATCTGTTTCAGACTGTTCAGGAACCATTTGTCAATCTTGGTCAACTCCCAGATACGGTCAATTGTGTAACCTTCCTGCAAAGCCTGGCTGATAGCGAAAAGACGTTTGTCGGTCGGTTCTTTCAATGCCTTATCAAGATTCTGGAACGAGACAGCCTTATTCTCTACAAAGCCGTGCATTCCCTGCCCTATCATTCTGATACCCTTCTGAATGACCTCGCCGAAGGAACGGCCGATAGACATAACCTCTCCGACTGATTTCATGCTTGAGCCGATTTCCCTGTCAACACCGTGGAACTTCGACAAGTCCCAGCGCGGCATCTTGCAGACGATATAATCGACCGACGGCTCAAAGAAGTTGGTAGTAGTCTTGGTAATGGAATTCTTCAACTCGTAAAGATTATATCCCAGTCCGAGTTTGCAGGCAACAAACGCCAAAGGATATCCGGTTGCCTTGGATGCAAGTGCGGATGAGCGGCTGAGTCGGGCATTGACCTCGATTACGCGATACTCTTCGGACTGCGGGTCAAAAGCGAACTGAATGTTACACTCGCCCACAATACCTACATGACGTGCCACACGGATAGTCAATTCCTCCAGTTTCTGGACATCGTGCTGCGTAAGAGTCTGTGTAGGAGCAACTACTATACTCTCTCCCGTATGTATTCCCAGAGGATCGAAGTTCTCCATTGAGCATACGATAATACAATTGTCGCTCTTGTCCCTGACGCATTCGAATTCTATCTCCTTCCATCCTTTCAGACTCTTCTCAACAAGAATCTGCGGTGAGAATGAGAATGATTTCTCAGCAAGTTTATTCAGTTCCTCCTCATTGTCGCAGAAGCCGGAGCCAAGCCCTCCCAAAGCATAAGCTGAACGTATAATGACAGGATATCCCAGTTCCAAAGCCGCAGCACGGGCAGCATCCATCGACTCGACAGCGTGACTCTTGATGGTCTGGACACCAATCTCATCAAGCCGCTCAATGAAAAGCTCACGGTCTTCGGTGTCCATAATAGCCTGCACCTGAGTTCCAAGTACTTTTACGCCATATTTCCCGAACACCCCCTGCTGATATAATGCCACGCCACAGTTCAATGCCGTCTGACCGCCAAATGCAAGCAAAATAGCATCAGGACGCTCCTTGGCTATTACCTTCTCAACAAAGAACGGCGTTACGGGCAGGAAATACACCTTGTCGGCCACGCCCTCGCTAGTCTGAACGGTAGCGATATTCGGATTGATAAGAATTGTCTCAATTTTCTCTTCTTTCAAGGCTTTCAAAGCCTGTGAGCCTGAGTAATCAAACTCACCGGCCTCACCAATCTTGAGTGCGCCCGAACCGAGCAGCAGAACTTTCTTATATTTCTTTATTGCCATAATTCCAAACCTTTATGAGTCTTGCCACAAATTTACAACTTTGATACAAAATCATTATAAATGAACATTGTATCAGTATCAATCAAATCTGACTCCGAATGGAACATCACACCGGCCCAAGGCTTGCGAGTATGATATATCCCTTCGACGGAGCCATCATTCAGGTTCTTCAGATAAACCTTCCAGTTACCGACAACCGAATCCTCGCGCAACGCATAGTTGTGATTCTGAGTCGTTATGAAGCAACGGTCTGTTCCTTCCAGTCTGAGAGGTTGATTGTGGGTATGATGTCCGAACTTCAGTTTATAAGTATCCATACCGCCTGCCAACCCAAGCAGAAGACATCCCATACCTACTCCAAGAACAGGCTTGGCGGACTTATCCATAAACTTCTGCAGATTGGCCACTGCCTCGCTGCA
The DNA here is from genome assembly GCA_045597365.1 of Bacteroidaceae bacterium. Classification (GTDB taxonomy): domain Bacteria; phylum Bacteroidota; class Bacteroidia; order Bacteroidales; family Bacteroidaceae; genus Colenecus. The sequence goes on from JAZLKB010000004.1 coordinate 16,284, forward strand.
ATAGCTGGGATTTCCAGGACCTTCGGAAAGTACCACTCCATCGCATTCCATATCAGAATAATCGCTGTTCCAGGGAACACGTACAACTTTAAGTCCCTCATTAATCAGACAACGTATCATTCCGGCACGTGCTCCATAATCGACAAGTACAACGGTCTTTCCACCTTCAGCGTTATATACTACCGGCTCCTTGCAGGAAACCTCGGGAAGGATATTTCCGAACGCGACTTCTGAAGGTTTCGGCATATCATCGAATATGATTCTGGCAGTCATACAGCCGTGATTGCGGATATGCTTTGTCAGCTCACGGGTATCAACACCTTTCATACCCGTTACTTTCTCACGTATCATCCAATCCTCGAGTGACTCCGAAGCATTCCAATGGCTGTAAAAACCGCTATACTCGCTCACTATCAATGCGCGTGCCTGAGCGTGCCCGCTCTCGGCATTTACAGTGAGTCCGAAGTCATCTGTTCCAATCGGTTGGATTCCATAGTTGCCAATCACAGGATAAGTCATAACCAACAGCTGTCCACGCGATGATGGATCTGTAAGCAACTCGGGATAACCGGTCATTGCGGTGTTGAATACCAGCTCACCGCTGACAGGCTGCTCATAGCCGAAAGATTCCCCCTTGAAGCACGTTCCGTCGGCCAAAATCAGTGATACCGTCATTATCTGTAATTTTTTTCGTAATAATCAATAAAAGCCTTGTTCACAAGAAGCGTTCCACCCGGTGTCGGGAAATCGCCGCTGAAGTACCAGTCTCCCAGATGATTCGGGCAAGCATTATGAAGCCCGTCAAGTGTCTGGTATACAATCTTTATCTCAGCCTTGCAGCCCGCAGGTGTAAGCAGCTCCACAATCTTCTGCGAAATCTCCTCGGAGGTAAACTGGTCGTAGATCTCTTTCACACAATTGATCCGCTCGGAGGCAGGTTTTGTCATCTGCTCACGGCACTTGCAATAAATATCTGTCACCATATGCCACATTCCGCGTTCCTGCAAAAGTTCGAGAGCAGCCTTGAATGCTATGAAATGATCCATACTCGACATATCGATGCCATAGTAGTCCGGATAGCGTACCTGAGGCGAAGATGATACAATAACAATCCTCTTGGGACACAAACGGTCCAGAATGCTGATGATGCTCTCCCGCAAAGTGGTGCCACGTACAATGCTGTCATCAATCACTACCAGATTGTCAATTCCCGGAGTGATAGTGCCGTATGTTATGTCATATACGTGTTGGGCCAAAGCGTTGCGGCTGTCTCCTGCTGTTATGAATGTTCTCAGCTTGATATCCTTCCATGCCACCTTCTCGTTCCGTATTCGGCGCGACAATATGCAGGCAAGTTCCTCATCCGAAGGATTCGGTCCCAAAGCCTTTATCTGCGCCAGCTTCTGCCGGTTCAAATATTCCTCAAAACCCTGGACAAGTCCGAACGACGCGACCTCGGCGGTATTCGGGATGAATGAGAATACAGTGTGATCTATATCACCGTCAACAGCATCAAGCACAGGCTTTACAAGCTGACGACCAAGTTCCTTACGCTCTTTATAAATGTCAATATCATTGCCACGGCTGAAATAGACACGTTCGAACGAGCAGGACAGATTTGCCTTCGGCTCAATTATCTGTTCCAGGCGCATTTTGCCATTCTTGTTGATTATCAGAGCCTGTCCAGGCTCAAGCTCATGAATTCTATCAGCCGGGATATTAAGAGCATTCTGCAATGCAGGGCGCTCGGAAGTCAGAGCTATGACCTCGCCGTCACTATACCAGAATGCAGTTCTGATTCCCCAAGGATCACGGATTGCAAACGACTCACCGCTGCCAGTCACGCCGCCGACAACATAACCTCCGTCCCAAATCGGGGCCGAGGTACGCAAGATGTTCGCGATATCAATATTCTCCTCGATGAAACGTGTTATCTCAAGTCCCTTGAGGCCTTTGTCTTCGGCAATTTTGAACACCCGCTCAACCTCGCGGTCAAGACGATGTCCAACCTGCTCCAACATAAAATATGTTGACTGATAACTTCTTGGATGCTGGCCGTGGGAAATTATATCTTCGAACACCTCATCGGCATTGGTTATTGTGAAATTGCCGCACAGGGCCAGATTCTTTGCGCGCCAGTTGTTACGCCGAAGGAACGGATGCACCTCGGAAATACTGTGGGTTCCACCTGCCGAATAACGCAGATGACCGAGATACAAATCACCGATATATGGACAATTCTTTGCTATAAATTTAGGATCAGACATCTGTTCCCGGGTAAATTTCGAGAACTTTTCTGTCAGTCCGTCAAAAATTTCGCTTATCGCGCCTGAACCCAGAGCCCTGTCACGATACATATATTCCTCGCCAGGGTTTGCCGTCAGCCTTACTGCTGCGAAGCCGGCTCCTTCCTGTCCACGGTTCTTCTGCTTCTCCATCATCAGGTACAACCTGTGGAGTCCGAAAAGAACATCGGAGTATTTTTTACGATAAAACTCAGGAGACTTCAGCAGTCTGATCATTACAATTCCGCACTCATGATGCAAAGGTTCCATCTATCACAAATTTTAAACTATATCCGTGCTATAAAAAAAAGAGAGTGGCAACAAGCGCACACTCTCTTTTCCATACAGTAACACAACAAGTTACTATCTGAATCCAGTCTGTCGAAGACCGGCCAAGCGTTTCGTTTGTAGTTCTCTCCATGAATCATACCGCAAAATTAATTCAAAAAACGTTCGGTATGGAAGAAAATCGCAAATAACTTTTCAACCGAAGGTATGGATTCAGGTAATGGGATTATCTCAACTCCTTGGTGATGACAGTTGAGCCATCTTCATATTCAGTCACCACAATATTCACGCCCTCTTTCGGCGTGAGGGACCTTGTGCCATTTGTACTGATGTAGTACCTTGACACTGCGACCTTGATCTCCGGGACATCAGTGTGTTCATCAATCTCCTCCTGAGTCAATGCCACAATACTACCAAATTGGCTCCCTCCATGAGTCTTTTAACACATACTCTCACTGTTTTCCATTCAATCCAGCGTATAGAGGTAATAGTGTATTGTCAGTTTTTGACTACAATATTAAAGTTTCGTATGATCCAAATTGCAGTCATCAAGGAGCTGTTAAGGAGAAGAAAAAAATTGTAACTACAAAGTTGAAAAAATGTAGTTACAAATTTTTACAAGTCCAGTAGGGCACCAAAAGCAGACTCCCAAGGTACCCTCCAAGGCACAGTCAAATGTCGGAGACGTGACTTGAACAACTTATTTTTCAGGTGAGTGGGAAAAACGGAGATTTTATTTAAATTTGCAGGCAAACAAAGGACAAATTCCCAATTGTACGAGAGTCAACTGCAAACAGTTTGTTGAAGCCATCAAGTAGCATAATGATCAAGGACATTGCACACATAGCTCTGAATCCATTGGATATGGACCGAAGCGTAGAGTTTTTCGAGAAAGTTTTCGGGTGGAGAAAGGAATTCGAGCTTCATGACGAGAATGGGAATCCGTGGATTATCTATCTGAAAATATGCAATGGCCATTTTCTGGAGCTGTTCTATGGCGGACAGAACGACCGCGACTATGCCCTCGACTTCAGGAAAACCGGATACAACCATTTGTGCGTAACAGTCGGAGACATACGCAAGACACTGCAGGAGATTTACGACAAAGGATATATCGACTCGCCTGAGCCCGATGTCGAGAAAAGTCTGAACAGGAACCGCTGGCTATATGACCCGGACGGCAACGGCATCGAGCTGCAGGAATATGTTCCCGAATCGGTGCAGATGAAAAGCAATGAGACTCCGTACGGGTTCGGCCGCGACGGCTATGTGGGTATCGGCCACGCCTGTTTTGTCTGTAAGGACATCGAAGCATCGCTGAGTTTCTATTGCAACAAGCTGGGTTTCCGACTGATTGGCATTCAGGACGATGACGAAGGCAAACCGTGGCTGCACTATGTGCGCATAGCAGACGGTGTCTATCTGGAGCTGATTCCTAATGGCGAGGGCGAGAACCCCAACAAAGGCTGGAACTCACGCGGATTCAACCATCTGTGTCTTGAAACAGACAATCTGCTGGAAGATGTCGGGCGCCTCAGGTCAACAGGCATCGAAATAGTCCAGGAGCCCAAGACATCGGCCGACAGGAACTGGCAGGCCTGGATTGCCGACCCCGACGGCAACAAGATAGAGCTGATGATGATTGCCCCCGATTCCCCCCAGGCAAAATCAGATTCCATGGATCGGAAATAACAGGACGCAACGGAAAATGAAGGGATGACTGTTTCGGTTCATACGCATTGACTGAAGTTACCTTATTGCTGGCAGTCATCCTACCGATACTGGCGGTTTACATATTTACAAAAGACACAAAAGAGTAGATAACATACACATTTGCGGTCACAATAGGTGACTGGTTCTTGCCAACCATTGAATAGGATATGCTGTGGCAGGCCATCAAACCCTTATTGGACTATGTTAGGACGACAGAACCGCATTGGCCAATGCATCCAATGACGGAATGTCTGTTTCTTTCATTGTGGATCTTATTGTAACCATAGGTTCTACTATGTTTACGTTCTTGAGAGGTTCAATAAGAGCACGCATCGCCTTACCTGCCGAAGGGGCCCAAGTTCCGTTTTCGACAATGCCCACCGTCCTGTTCTGATATCCCTTGATGCCAAGTTTCCAAAGAAAATAATGCATGGGCGGGAAAACATTGCCGTCATAACTCGATGCGCATACTATGAGGCGGTTCATCCGAAAGGCATCCTCTATGATTTCAGCCATGTCTTCACGGCACAAGTCGGCAACCACTACTCTGTCTGCGCCCTTTTCCTTGAGCATTTCTCCCAATCGCTGAGCAACTTTTGCGGTATTGCCGTGAATGGATGCGTGTGCAACCAGAACACCGTCTGTCTCAACTGAATAACTGCTCCATATGGAGTATAGCCGGAGTGCATGGGAAAGAGCATCCCCTTCCAGAACAGGTCCATGAAGGGGACAAATTGTCCGAATATCCAGATCTGCTGCTTTCTTTAATACCGCGCTGACAGGAACACCATATTTGCCACATATGTTGAAATAATAGCGGCGCGCTTCGCAAGCCCAATCATCTGCATCGGCGCCCATCACGCCGAACTTGCCGAAACCGTCCGCCGAGAAAAGTGTTTTCTCTGCTGGGCACCAGGTCATAATCACTTCCGGCCAATGAACCATCGGTGCTGCTATGAACTGAAGTGTACGGGAACCAAGATTGAGTGTGTCGCCGTCCTTCACCACCAGCGTCCGGACAAGTTCCAAACCTTCGTTGAACTGGCTCAGAAACTTCAATGCTTTGTCGGAGGCAACTACAGTCGCTTTCGGATATGTTTTTATGAATGCGGATAAGGAACCAGAATGGTCAGGTTCCATATGCTGAACAATAAGATAATCAGGAGTGCGACCGCCCAATGCGAGCTCAATCTTCGTCATCCACTCATCGGTCTTTCGGGAATCGACACCATCAATCACAGCCACTTTATCGTCAAGGACGATATAGCTGTTGTAGCACATCCCTTCAGGAGTTTCATACTGACTCTCAAAAAGTTTCATTTCAGAGTCATCACACCCGATATATTTTATGCAGTCTTTCATAATTCGTTATTTACAATTACCGGCACAAATTTACATAAAATCTTACGACATCCATTTACATCACTATTGTTTGCTTACGCAAACACAGCGGCTGCGCCGCGGGTAGGTCGCGGGTTCGAGTGCGATATGTTTCTGGGATTGGAGCCGAAGGCGGGACTCGAACCCGCGCAAGCAAGCTTGCGCTTTTTCATCTTTTTAGTTTGCTTACGCAAACACAGCGGCTGCGCCGCGGGTAGGTCGCGGGTTCGAGAGCGTTATGTTTCTGGGATTGGAGCCGAAGGCGGGACTCGAACCCGCGCAAGCAAGCTTGCGCTTTTCATCTTTTTAGTTTGCTTACGCAAACACAGCGGCTGCGCCGCGGGTAGGTCGCGGGTTCAAGTGCGATATGTTTCTGGGATTGGAGCCGAAGGCGGGACTCGAACCCGCGACCTACGCATTACGAATGCGTTGCTCTACCAGCTGAGCTATTTCGGCTTTTTGCGGTGCAAAGGTAGTAAAAAAACGAATCCACTATGCAATGCGCCGCAGTAATATATCCATATTTCAGGAAGCTTTGCCTAACAGACGCTTTGCAACGACTACGGCCTCGTTGGCATCTGCCGTATATGCGTCAGCGCCAATCTCAGTTGCAAAATCGGCATTCACAGGCGCACCGCCAACCATTATCTTGACCTTGTCGCGCAGACCGGCCTCATTCATGGCGGCAATCACATCCCTCATATAGCTCATAGTAGTTGTAAGCAATGCCGATAGGACAAGTATATCAGCATTATGCTCTTTAACAGCAGCAACGAACTTATCAGCCGATATGTCAATACCAAGATTAACCACCTCAAAGCCCGAGCCCTCGAACATCGAGGCTACAAGATTCTTTCCGATATCGTGCAGATCGCCTTTAACAGTACCTATTACTATTGTACCGTATGATATGCTTGTATCGCCTTTCAACAACGGCTTGAGTATGTCGAGACAGCCCTTCATTGCACGCGCCGACATCAGCAGGTTTGGAACAAACGCTTTACCGGCACCGAAGCGCTCACCTATTATCTCCATACCTTTAATAAGATACTCACTGATTATTACCTGTGGAGCGGTACCGGACTGGATAGCCTCGTTCACCAAAGATGTAGCATTCGGAAGATTACCGGCCACAATAGCTTCTGTAAGTTTATTCAATTCCATAACTGAAAATTTCCATTTGAGGATAATATTACGCGAAGGTAGATTTTTTTCTGCTGACACAATGTCAGAATCTGCGGAAATCGTCAAAAAAAGCATTTTTACAGGGAAAAACTATGCCGGGATAGTTACAAGACAATATTCTTTGGACCTGGGAAATCAATGCCGATAATAGATTTTCTGTCTGAATTAAGATTACTGCAGTACCCCGAAAGTACAGTAATAACATCGGCTGATATTGAGCAGAGAAAACTCTATTACATGAAAAAGAATTCAGAGCCGCTACAGGCTGCGGCAAGTGAGAAACGCTCAGACAGCAATGCCGGCAAACCGGTATTCATCGACCTTACAAGGGATTTCGGTTTCAAAATAGTTCTGGCGGACCCCGACCATCCGGAGCTGCTGCGCCGTTTCCTGAACGAGCTCATTCCAGAGCGTACCATACTGTCGGTCACACTGCAGAACACGCAGGCGATGCCGTCGGCAGAGGACGACAAGCGAACCTGTTACGACATTCACTGCGTGGACTCGGAAGGGAACCGCTTTCTCGTGGAGATGCAGAAGCAGCCCTACGATCACTTCAACGACAGGCTGATGGTCTACTCCGGAGACCCATTGAAGCATCTGCTGAAATTGGGCGAGAGCTACGCAGAGGTGCGCACCCTCTATGTGGTGAGCATTTTGGGCGGATACCTTCAGGTGGAGGGGGAGGATTCCTCGGTGAGGCACGAGCTGATAAGGCACGCATCGGTCAGAATGGAAAACGGCGGCAAAGTTTTGTCGGATAAGTTAAAATACATATTTTTACAGCTGCCAATGGCCGAGACTCTGAGTGAAGGGGCATCGTTCATAGAGAAGTGGGCATACTATGTGAGGAACATCGGAGGAATGAGGGAGAAGCCGCAGGATTCGGACCCCTACTTCGACCTTCTCTTCGAGGCCGCCAACAGAAGGAACATCGAGCAGGGCAAACTGTCAATCTACGATAAAATGTTAAGAGACGAGATTCAAATCGAAGCAGAGAAGCAGTACGCGCTCAAGGAGCAGCGCAAGGAGTTGCAACTTCGCGCTGAAGCGGAAAAGCGGGAGGCTGTAGAGGCCGCTAGACAGCAGGGCATTGAGAAAGGCATCGAACAGGGCATTGCGCAAACTTGTCTGGAGACTGCGCGCAAAATGAAAGCAGACAATATGCCCATTGAGATAATCTGCAAATACACCCAGCTGACTCCGGAGCAGGTAGAGGCTCTCTAAGAGCTTTGCACAAAATCAAGTGGGAGAAGAAAATGTCGTTCTTCTCCCACTTAATTCATCCCAAGCCAGGTTGTCCGGTCTGTTACGCGTTTGTACTCTACTCTAATCTCCGAATACCTGTAATAATTTTCGTCAGTCATTTCAAAACCGGTTATAGATTTATTGATTATATTTGTAACGCTTGGCTAGCCCGATGGCCGGACTCTCCGGATTCCGTTCCGGAGTACCGGTTGCAGGGTTGGGTGGGCAGACATACTGAAGACGTTACTTGACGTTTTATCTTCTACTATCAAACTTGGCAATTTGATTCACAAAGGAAGATAGCGCAACGGGGGCGTCCACTGGTGATGGCTATTCAGTCGTCCGCGCTGTTCTTATGGCGTGGAATTTTACTGCATATCATCCCTGGCGTGGGCTAGCTGCGTTGCTTATCCTTTTGTGAGGGCAGCCAAGGCCTGGTAGTGGGATGAGCAAGAGTAAAACTCCCACGTCTTTTTTTGCTGTTTCCGGAAATGGGAGAATCCGGCATTTTAGGCAAGATGTACGATTATCTCATTGTCGGCAGCGGTCTTTACGGCGCAACTTTCGCCCATTTCGCCAAGAAGCGTGGCATGCACTGTCTTGTCATTGACAAGCGTCCGCATCTGGGCGGCAATCTGTATTGCGAGAACGTAGAGGGCATAAATGTCCACAAGTACGGAGCGCACATCTTCCACACATCAGACAAACGGGTATGGGACTTTGTGAACAGCATAGTCCCCTTCAACCGTTATACCAACTCTCCGGTGGCCAATTACAAGGGCGAGCTCTACAACCTTCCGTTCAATATGAACACCTTCAACCGTATGTGGGGCGTGTCAACTCCGCAGCAAGCACAGGCAATGATAGAGGAGCAGAAAGCCGATGCCCTTGCAAGAATGAATGCAGAAGGTATATCAGAGCCGCGTAACCTTGAGGAGCAGGCCCTGCTTCTTGTAGGTAAAGACATATACGTCAAACTCATCAAAGGCTATACTGAGAAACAGTGGGGACGCCCTTGCAGGGAACTTCCCGCCTTCATAATAAAGCGGCTTCCAGTCCGGCTGGTCTTTGACAACAACTACTTCAACGACTCATATCAGGGCATCCCAATCGGCGGCTACAACAAATTGATAGAAGGCTTGCTTGATGGTGTTGAGACAAGAACTGGTGCGGATTTCTTCGAAGACCGTAAGAACTGGACAGTCCAGGCCGAAAAGATAGTCTTCACGGGCAAAATAGATGAGTTCTACGACTACCGTTTCGGCAAGTTGGAGTATCGCACCGTGCGTTTTGAGCAGGAAACAATAGATACGCCAAACTGGCAGGGCAATGCCGTGGTGAACTATACCGACCGTGAGACTCCATACACAAGAATCATTGAGCACAAGCATTTTGAGTCATTCGGTCAAGCAGTTTATGACAATCCGAAAACCGTCATCTCGCGCGAGTACAGCACCGAGTGGAAAGACGGAATGGAGCCGTACTACCCTATTAACGACCTCCGCAATTCAGAACTCTACCAGAAGTACAAAACTCTTGCCGACAACGAGCCGAATGTCATATTTGGAGGCAGGCTTGCAGAGTACAAGTATTATGATATGGCTCCGGTGATAGAGCAATTACTGAATTACACTATGAGAATGAAATAAGTAGTATGTTATGAAGAAAGAATGTCATTTTACATTCATTAGCGTGATTTATAAAGGATTTCAAAAACATTTCGGCATAATCATCTAATATGAGGATCCTATATATCAATAACTCATTCAGACTTTTTTCAGGACTTGATTCTGGAGCATCAAACAGGTCTAATATGTTTGTTAGAGCCCTGTCAAAACTGGGACAAGTAGATGTAATATCTTTTCTAGGTGAAGAAATGTCAAATATTGACAACTGTGCTGTCGTATTCGGAATGAATCTCCCCCCAAATGAGCAAAAAGGCAGACTATCTAAATTTAATAAGTTATTTCAATTCACTCACCTTGAGAACATTTTTCCTGTTTCCAAACAAAAAGAGAAGATTATTGACAAATTTATCCAATCAAAGAATTATGACTATATCGCAGTCAGATATGTTCAAGAGGCATCAGAAGACGGATTGTTCAAATATAGAAACCGATTGATTATTGATGTAGATGATAACCCAAAATCCGCTGTTTTGATGCAGGCTAAAACAGCTAAAACATTGCGAAACAGGATATACTCATATTTGTTCGCTCAAACTTTGAGCTTTGCGAGTAATAGGGAGCTTTCTAATGTGTTTTGTTGCTTTCATTCTAACCCATATCAATCACCGACAAAAGAATCAGTGTATTTGCATAATGTCAGTTGTTTGACTTACCATAATGCAGATATTACAGACAGTACACCTATGAGACTGTTAATAGTTGGATTATTTCATTATGGTCCGAATCTTCAGGGTGTTGAACATTTCCTGTCCTGCATTTTCCCGATAATCCATAAAAGTAATCCGAAAATCACTCTTCATATTGTAGGCAAAATACCATCAGAAGAGATTAGAGAAAAATGGTCAAGTATCGAAGGCGTTTCTGCATTGGGGTATATAAAAGATTTATATATAGAGTATCGAGACGCCCGAATGGTTTTAGTTCCTCTTTATTATGGCACTGGAACTAGTGTCAAGATGGTAGAAGCAATGAATATGAATAGGGTTTGTATTGCAACGCCCCAAGGAGTCAGAGGAAATGAACAGGTTTTTACGCCAAATGCTGATTTCTTACTAGCCGAAAACGATGTGCAATTTGCAAAACAGATTCTAAACAATATACAGGACATAGAAAAGTGCAATTCCATTGCGCATAACGGTGCTAATAAAGTTAGGTTCACACTCTCTAGTGACAAGTTTTTCTCTATCGTTACATCTTCAATAATAACTAAAATAAACAATGAACAAACTCATCTCGGTTGTCATACCGGTCTATAAAGTAGAAGACTATATCTGTAAATGTCTTGATTCGTTGCTTGTGCCGCAGGAGCAGCTGGATCTTCTTGATGTGGTAATCATCAATGACGGTACGCCTGATAAATCGGCAGATATGGCGCGCAAGTACGAATCCAGATATCCGGGCATATTCAGAGTGATTGATCAGGAGAACCGTGGGCACGGCGGAGCGTGGAATCACGGTACAGAGTTGGCTATTGGCAAATATCTGTTTTATCTGGATTCAGATGACTGGTTCGATACAGCAGAGTTTTCCAGACTGATAGATTATCTGAAAGACAAGGATACCGATATGGTTATGCTTGACGCACAGACATATAGAGCCGCGTCCGACACCTATGAGAAACGAAACTTTATCGGTACTCTTGAGGCTGAGAAGTACTACAATGCCAATGAATTTGACTGGGTTGGCTGCGGTATTGGTTTCAAGTTGACTTACGCTCACGAGACTGTATATCGTACAACTATGATGCAGAGGTATCTGCCTATTTTCTGTGAACACGTAATGTACGATGATGTCTCATTGCAGGTCATACCTATTGTTATTGCCAGGGACTTTATATATACGCATATTGATGTTTACCGTTATTATGTGGGCCGTCCCGGACAGAGCTTTGACCCGAAGGTCCGGGCGGTAAGAGCCGCTCAAGATGTAACCACAGTACTGAAATTCTGTCTCAAGTGGGTCGAACAGAATATAAATGTAACCCCATCACAAGGAACACGGAGAAAATGGGCTGAGACCGAATATCAGGAAATGGGAACCTGGCACTATCGCGAGCTTGCTCTTTTCCCAATGCAGATTTCCAGACCGTCTCTTAAAGAATGGGATGAATACTTGAAACGTGAGCATTCCGACATCAGGCCAAACAGCTTGGTAAAGATGTATCGTATGCTCCCCTTCGTAGTATTCTACTGTGTATTTCATACAAACATTTTAATAGAGCGCTGTACCAGATTTGCCAAAAGAAAATTGTCGCATCGTAACAGATCCTAAGCAACTTTTTAAGTAATCTTCAAAAAAACTTGGTAATCTTTCGGCTTTCTTACAAACTTATTTTTACCCTTACTTAAGGGTATTGATTTGCAAATATACCCCCTTGTTGTTCGGGACTATCTACATTTATACCCATGGATTTGCAGGTGTTCCCCTTAAATATTAAATTCGCATTCGAAAGTCAAACTGATAGCAGATGCATTCTGCTATATTACTAACCAAGTGAAGCTAAGATATTGATGATGAAGAGAGTCTTTGCTATTATACTGCCATTGTGCCTAGCGGCAAGCGCATTCAGTCAGAATACACACACAATTAAAGGACAAGCAATTGACAAAGAATATAACGAACCTATCCCACTTGCCGCAGTGCAAGTACTGTCTCTGCCCGACAGCACCCAGGTAAAAGGCGTTGTAACTGACGACAACGGACGTTTCAGCATCGACGGCATAGGCAACGGCAAATTCACGATAAAAATCTCATTCGTAGGATACAGGACAAAACTGACAGATATCACCACAGATTCAAAATCGGGAGCGACAGTCGATTTACGGCAGATCCTGGTAAACCCGGATACCAAGCTTCTGGACGAGGCTGTGATTGTGGCAGAGGTTCCGAAAGTCCAGGCCATTGAGGATACGCTTGTCTATAACAGCGCAGCCTACCGCGTAGCAGAGGGCGCAAGCATTCAGGAGCTTATGAAGAAGCTTCCTGGTGTGGAGATAAGCGAGGACGGTTCAATGACTGTAAACGGAAAAGCGGTCACCCAGATACTCATCAACGGCAAGGAGTATATGAGCGATGATCTGGAGACTCTCCTCAAGAACCTGCCTGCCAATATGGTTGACCGCCTCAAGACATACGAGCGTAAAAGCGACTTGGCCCGTATCACTGGAATTGACGACGGCGAGGAGCAGACCGTCTTTGACCTTCAGATAAAAAAGGAGATGCTAGGCGGTCTGATAAGCAATATCGACCTTGCATACGGCTCATCAAACTTGTACAACGGCAAAGCAAATGTAAACCGTTTCAACGAAGACAACCAGCTGCAGGTATTCGCCAATGCCAGCAACGTGATTGATCAGGGCGTCGGCAACGGTGGCCGCCAGTGGGGCAACACAAGGGGAATCAACACACGTCAGAGCCTGTCCGGCACATACAGCTACAGGACCGACAAACTTGAGTTGAACAGCAACATCGGTGTCAACCACAACGAAAATGACTCACGGCAGACAAGCTCATCGGAATATTTCTATGGAAAGAACAGTACATTCTCAAACAGCTCGAACAACAATCTCAACAACAACACATCGTTCCACGCCAACTTCTATATGGAATGGAAGCCCGACACGATGACAAACATCATATTCCGTCCTAATTTCAACATCTCTAAATCAGACGGCAGCTCCAACAGTAAATCGGCCACATTCAGCGGTGACCCGCACCAGTTTATGACTGATCCCCTGGCACAGATGGACGAGTACATAGGAACAGACAAAGACTCGATATTCACGAACCGCAACGTAGGCCGTTCCAACAGCAACGGAAACAATCTGAACGGCAGTTTCAACCTGCAGGGCAACCGCAAGCTTAATACAAAAGGTCGGAATATCACTTTCCGTGCCAACGGAAATATCAGCAACAGCAAGAACGACAACACGTCACTCAATGTCACTGACTATTTCAAGTTCAAGGATATTCACGGCAACGATTCCATCAATGTACGCAACCGTCTCACCAAGACACCCGGCGACAATTGGAATTACAGCGTCCAGCTGCTTTATACCGAACCGATTTTCGAAAAAGTATTCTGGCAGACCAGCTACCGCTTCAACCATAGTGTAAATACAAGTGACCGTCAGACATACGCTTTTGACGATATGCCGCAATTCATTGACTCAATCCCGGACAACTGGTGGGACTACCGTGATGCCAGCCTGAGCAAATACGCAAAATACACAACAATCAGACACGATATACAGACCAGCATACGATGGGTACACGACAATTTCAATCTGAACACAGGTATCCGCATACAACCATATACCACCCATCTGGAATACACTCAAGGCGAGAGTTACGACCTGACGAAGCATTTGTCCAACATAAACCCGACTTTCGATTTCCGCTACAATTTTACCAAGCAGAAGTATCTCAGGCTACGGTACAACGGTTCGAACTCGCAACCTTCCATGACAAACCTGCTTCCCATCACTGACAACACCGACCCTCTGCATATTACTATGGGTAACCCCGATTTGAAGCCGTCATTCACAAATACATTCAACTTCGAGTTCCGGGCCTTCAACTCGGACAAGCAGAACGGTTTCATAACACGCGGGAATATCAGCACCACCAACAACAGCATAAGCAACCGCGTAGCGTACAACGAGGAAACCGGTGGATCAACGACCAGGCCCGAGAATATCAACGGCAACTGGAACGCATACGCTATGGTAGGCGGCAATGTAGCTTTAAAGGATACAAGATACACATTCAGTCTGTATGGGAATGCCAATTACTCAAATCAGGTAGGATATCTTTATCAAAACCAGCAGACCCTTGAGAGTACCACCAGGACATTCTCGCCGAGCACAAACTTCAACGCGGCTTTCCGCGATGACAATCTGGAGATTACAATAAGCGGAGACGTACGCTGGAACCATTCCCGCAATGACATAAGAACCAGCGGAAACATGGATACATGGAACTATTCAATAGGTCCGAGCGGAAATGTAACCCTTCCGTGGGACATCCGCGTTTTTGCCGACCTTCTGATGAGCAGCCGCCGCGGATACAGCGACGCCTCATTCAACACCAATGAGTTTATCTGGAATATGCAGGTCTCAAAGAGTTTCCTCAAGAATAAGGCCGCAATGATATCCGTTCAGGCTTTCGACATTCTGGGAGAGCGCAAAAACTACTCACGCAACATCTCGGCATCAAGCAAAAGTGATACACAGTACAACGCAATCAACCAGTATTTCCTGGTACACTTTGTGTATCGTCTGAATATGTTCAACGGCAAATTGGTTGACGAGGAAGACGAGGAACTGCAAAGCAGCAACCCAAACAGCAGGAACAACCGCAACCGTCGCAACCGATGGTAATTGCGGCATCAAGTCCCAGATGCCTACTCCGCAATACGGACCCTGAAGTTGCGTTCAATATTCTGGTGCAGAGAGACCAGCGCATCGCGGTCCGGAGCACTGAAAACGATGACAGCCAGCACGCCACTCCTGACCTCCTGCGATATAAGACGCATCGGAGAATCATCTTCGAGGTACGCATCAAACCCCCACGCGGTCTTCCCGTTGAATTTGAGTTTTGCTATCGGGTTATACCCCTCGGGGTCATCATCACTGAAACCTACCGTATCGACAAAATTCGCGAATGCCTGATCCTGGGCTGTCTCGCCTTCGGGCATCTCCCCGACACTGATATTTATGAATGAGCCGTCAGCACGCGATGCCTCTATCTGTATCTCCTCGCCGCCAGCCTCATTTGTCTGCACAAGCCTCCGGCACTGCCATTCCTCACCCGGATTGAATCTTATATCCATACCTATCTCTATTTTACTTTACACGCAGGCGACGCCCGATACGCAGTACTGTCTTGGTGGTTATTCCATTCAGACGACACAGCGTATTGACTGTAGTATGACACTTCACAGCTATGCCTGACAGAGTATCACCGGATTTTATAGTATAATACTCAGCCTCGGACAAATCATCCGATGCTGCTGCCGATGCAGATGCCGCTGCCGCAGGTTTCGGCTCCAGCGACGGAATGACGTGAGTCTGTACAGGCACTGCCCTCCAGTGTCCATCGGGAGCCAGGACCAAAATCTCTGTCCCTTCGGCCTTTTTCACCATACCGTCCGGAAGCACGTATGCCCAACTGCCGTCCGCCAGAAGGACGATACGGGCATCATCATCGCCAAGAGCCAGCGTGTCACGTACTTCAACATACAGGTCATTCTCAGCGGAAAGCAGTTCTGTATCAACTGTATCGGCCTGAACAACATAAAAATCAGGAAGCACTCTCCTTGCGCCAAGAAAACGTTTGGAATAATAGGCTTCTTTAATGTTTGAAATCTGCACTCCGCCATGTGTCGCAGCGTGAATGAAAGTGAAGCCCTCGCCTGTAGAATCGGGAGCAATGTATAAGCCTACGTGCCCCACTCTCCTGGTATTTTTTCTTGAACCGAAAATCAGGATATCTCCCTTTTGAAGATTTGAGATACTGCCCTCGACCGGACGGCCTTCTTTTGCCTGCATTGTAGAGTTGACAGATAATGCAATACCGAATTTGTCATATACGAAACGGGTGAAGCCTGAGCAGTCAAACACCCTAGGCCCTTTGCCGCCCAGTCTGTAAGGAGTTCCACGGTATCTCATCGCATATTCTATCAGATTATCAGCAAGTCCGGCAGTAGTCACCGTTATTGAATCGGAAGCAGGAACTGATGTGTTTGCAATAACGTGCTGACAGCAGCATCCCAGAAGTGCCAATATCGAATAAACGGTTCTTTTAATATTCATCTTTTTCATTCTTGATTTGTTACAATGATACCTTTGTTGCTGTACCATCGTAATCGACTACCGTACTGCGTACATTTCTGCCATCAATATAAGTTATTTTGAATTTGCGGTTCTTCAGCATTCCGGGATATTCACCTTTCCTGGCACCAATCATCAGCTTTGAACCTTTGTGAGTGAACTCAATTGTGGAGTAAATACCATTCTCATAATTGTAGTTATCACCCTCGTCCTCATAGAGTATGAACTTGCCGTCAGCACCGGCATAAACCCGGATTTCCAGATTGTCCCAGGGCTTTTCCGAAGCATACTGTACGTCCGGTCCGACAGGCAGCACCGAGCCGGCACGGACAAAGAGCGGACAGTGGTCAATCGATGCGTCAACATTGACATCGGTTCCGCCGTTGTACAACTTATTGGTATAATAATCGAACCATCTGGAGCCTGACGGCAGATATACATCCATATTCTTGGGCTGGGTCCAATCAGGCACTTCCTCGCTCCAGCGACGTCTCTCGTCGGTGTAGAGAGCGTGTGTTACAGGAGCCACCAGCAGAGATCTTCCGAACATAAACTCATCATTCATGTCCCAGACCTTACGGTCATTTCTGAAATCCATGAACAAAGCGCGCATAAAGCTGTCATCGTTGCTCACTACCTGCCAAGCAGTACCATATATGTAAGGCAGCAGTGAATAGCGCATTCTGATGGCTTTAGCAATGGCATCGTATATCGGTTCACCCTCTTTACCGAATTCCCATATCTCACGACGTGACGACTCACCGTGACTGCGCATCATCGGATTGAACAGTCCGAACTGCAGCCATCGCACATACAATTCCTGAAACAGCGGATTCCTTGAGCAAGTCTGAGTCTCGCCGGGCTTGTTGTAGCCGCTTGGGAAGAAGCCGCCTATATCGCTGTTCACATACGGACTGCCTGTGAGCGTATAATTCAGACACAGAGGAATCTGAGCGCGGAAATCGTTCCAGGTTGATTGGACATCGCCGCTCCAAGTGTTGGCACCAGTACGCTGCTGTCCGGTAAAATACGAGCGCGTAAGTATGAACACACGCTTGTCGCGGCTAACGGCACGCTGATGGTCATACACGCCCTCCACACACATCAGAGGATAAATATTACGTACACTGTGCAGAGAGCCCATAGCTGTTGGCTGTTCAAAATCGCCCTCCTTGTAATTGTGGTCCGGGTCGGTAGAATCCATCCACCAGGCATCTACGCCAAGATCATAAAGACGTGTCAGATTGTTCCAGTAAATGTCGCGGGCCTCACTGCTGTATGCATCGTAGCAGAGCACGCCCGATGGATAGTCCATACGCGGCGGCCAATACTCGGCAAGCCCGCTGTTCGGCCACGTAAGGAAATCGAGCAGCAGATTCTTTTCCTTCAACTCGCGGAACGGCTTGGTCTGTGGACCGAACGACTGCCATATGGATATCGACATATGCGCGTTCATATCGTGCGTCTGCTGTATCATCGCCTTCGGATCAGGGAAATCCACATTCAGGAATTCCATTGCGTTCCATAGATAATTGTTACCCCAATACTGCCAGTCCTGAATAATGCCGTCCAAAGGTACTCCGGCGGCACGATACCCCTTCACCACATCGAGCAGCTCTTTCTGTGACTTGTAGCGCTCACGGCTCTGATGGAATCCGTACGTCCACAAAGGAATCATCGGCACACGGCCGGTAAGTTCACGAAGTCCTGCAATCACGCCGTCAGCATCGCCGCCATAAATGAAATAATAGTCAATCTCCTCGGCAACCTGCGATGTCATCGTCAGAGCCCTACCGTCATCGTTCCACTCCGTCGGCGAATAGTTATCCAGGAATATGCCGTACCCTTTTACCGACTGGAAGAAGTTCGCATAATCCTCGGTGTTGCTCTGAATCATAGTACGGTTCTCACCGCGCTGGCTCATCTTGCAGTTCTGAAGCATTCCGACACCGTAAATCGGCTCATCGGCATCAAGCAGCCAGCTCTGTCCCGCCTTCCACAAGCCTTTATCAAGCCCGTCCTGTATCTGTTCGAAACTGTATCCGCCCTCACGAAGTATAACACGTCCCTTCGAGTCACAGAACGTCACCGTACCGTTCTTATCGACCATAGTACGGATTTCAGGGCGATCCACATCCTGCGGATTAAGCACAACGCTCACACTCGGCTGAGTACGGTATCCGTCAATCCGTTTCTCAACTCTTACGGTTTTCGGGCCATAATATGTTATGAACACCTGGGCCTTCTGCGCCATCACACACAACGACGATGCCGCGCAAGCCAAAACAAACAAGAATTTTCTCATTACAGTATCTGTTAGCAGATACAAAACTAATGAGATTTTTCCAATGTCAGCGTATTGTTATATATTTATTACCAGTTAGTACCTTCATCATCAATATCACCGAAATACAAATCAACCTGTGAAGATGACGATGATGAAGCAATAATATTATTCACCAACATAGTAACAATCCTAATCTCAGGAGTTTTATATTTGTTATCCATATCGAAATTACTCTGAGAGATATTTACTTCCATTCAGAATATACATACCGGATGGCACAGATTCCTGACGACCGGACATATCATACACGACCCCCATAACAGCATCAGCCTTTATTACCCGCACAGCTGTAATCTCACCGTCATCAGTACTGACAGAAGAGACAAGACTACCCTTTGGAGCCGTGAAATAGGCACGGAAAGGATTAAGCACAAGCCTCGATAAAGACTGCCTGATCTCGTTTCCATAAATATAGTATGTGCATGAGAGTTCTTCGGAGTCAACAATTTCACGTTTCATACACAAGCCTATCATTTTCCAGTCATCAACAATTACCATTGCCTCTCTGTCAGCCTCAAGAACAACATTATCAGCTTTTATTTCCAACTTCTGAGTACTTGATGACTTACGTTTGAACAGCAACGGTGTATATGCGTCAATTTCAGTATCAATCACCTTGTCAAACAGCAGAGCCTCTTCGCTGACACCCGAAAACTCATAGAATGTGAAACCAGACAAATCCGACACATCATAATCAAACGGCAGTACAAGAGTTCCCCAGTCTCCAGGCAGGACACGGGAATACGACACATTCACTCCTTTAATATCTACCTGCGAGGTAAAACCTACAGCATCATCAAGAACCAACCTGTCGAACACGCGGACCTCTGCGTCAAAATCATCAATATGAAACCCCTGTTCATCAACTGTGGCAGCACTCAGTTCATAGAAATGCAGTTTATAAACTATATCTGAGACAACTTCTTCCGAAGCTTTAATCTGAAATGTCAATATTGCGCCGGAATTACCCTTAAAGTACTGCCCCATTCCGTTTATTACAATATTCAGGCTATTACCGCCCTCAACCTTCACAAGATTTTCATTAAGTGTAAACTTGCTCTTCTTCCGGTCTGTCAACGAAGCCATATATGTTACCCACTCCTCATCATCCTCATTCCACACCTTATTCTCAACCACACTTAGGCCATCCGGCACCACAACTTTGATTACGGCAGCACCTATCTGCAAGTCTCCGTTATCCATATTGACCTCCACCGTCTTTGTCTCACCCGGCTTCATCTGCAAATCATCAACAGACAAAGTGACAGTTTGCGCAGATAAACCAACAGCCACCACGCAAATCAGCGCGGTACATACAGCTCTAAAAGATATCAATTTCATTTCTCTATAATAATATTTGTCAATTTCATTATATCAAGCGCGTCAACACTTCCGTCAGCGTCAATATCGCCCTCCGATTCAGTTAAACTGGAAGTATCCGGGTTCAATACATAATTAATAAGCATCATCAGGTCCAGAGCATCAACCGAATTGTCGCTATTCACATCGCCCTGTGACAGGCAGGTAAGTGTCATCGGTGAACTCGGCATTGCAATTTGTCCCAAAGACTCAAAATCAACAGTTTCCTTTATGTTGTAATAACGTCCGGTACTCTTTTTGTATAATTTGAAAGACACCGTCTCGCCAGACTGCACATTGCTACGGACACGCAAATACAGCCAGCTGTATGTCTTGCCGTCTTTTTGAGTACTCTCCGCTGTAGCAACACCACGGCACTCACCGTTCACAAAAGCAGCCACCAGATAATCGGAGAAATCGACAACCGGACTGCCGCCAACCGTCAACCCGGCATAGATAGTCATATCGTACTCATAGTCATGAGGATTTACGCTCCAACCGACATCTTGCGCGCTTACTATCGGACTGCAAACAAAAGCAAGAAGCATTAAACAGAGAAATTTATTAATTCTTATTCTATCCATAACAAATAATCAATAGTAAACCTGAAAAACTGTTTCCCAATTCATCATTGAACAATATACTTATGTCCGTCAACTATGTATATTCCACTTCTTAATTTCTGCAATGTCTCAATAGTTGCATCAGAACTGATAAGCACACCCTCAATACTATACACTCTCATCTTGTGTGAGTCTCCGTACAGTGGCAACATATCTGTAGTGTTACCAAATGTCAACACAAAAGGCGATTTACGACTACCAACAACATCATCGTTAAAAATCAGACTTTCATTTGACAGATATGTACTGCCATTAGACAAATCTTCCACAACAAATGAAATGTTGACAGGCTCCTCCCCATAAACAGTAATATAATAGTTGTCACCGACAAGTTGTCCAATCCCACGGCATTCATTGCCGGCAAAAGCATAAATTCGGTATTTCTGATTCTGTGATACTTCGCTCGAAGACTCCAATCTTGCGATGATATTCATATTAGAAGGATATCTATGGATATCTACTTGTCGGTTATTTGTGGTATTACTGGTCATTAGTAATCTGCCGACATTGTTTGAAAGCACCACCTTGGAACCATCAAAATCAAACGACAGAGACTTATTATCAAGCGACTTATACAAATATCCTCGACCAGGTATCAAGTTACGTAGTGTTCCTTCCCAATAACCATCAGCAAATTCTGCAAAACCATCCTGAGTCGTTATAAAATCTCCCTCCGTAGCATTTGCAATCACATCATTAAGACTTCTTTCCTCATAATAAGGATATGAAATCCAATTCCAACCAGTTATCAGTGAGACAGGTAAATCTTCCGTATTATGTAAATGTCCCTTAAATACTTTAACATTGGCATAAGTCGCCTCCAATTTATAAGCAGCACCTGCATTTATCGATTCCATATTGCCGACAAGGCCAAGATTAGCATCATGAACAAGCTCATTATCTTGTCCAAGGATACGATTCGTATTGTAATCACTAAACTCAGCTATTCCTATCGGCTCTGCAAGATAACTTGAGACCCAGTTCCAGCCCTTATCCAAAACTATTCTTTGTTCATAAACATCACGAATAAACACTGCCGTAATCTCAGTCTCACGATCAATCACTTGTGAAAGTGTAGCTGATGCAGATACAATCTCTCCGTTAACAATCCACGAATCGAACATAAAATCTTCAGATGGTATAGCCATAAGTGTAAGTTTGTCACCATAATTGTATATACCCGATGTACCACCTGTAATTGAACCACCTTCATCTGCATTAGCAGACACACTGACCAGATACATCTTTTTACTGTAGTTGGCAACCACGTCCAAATCATCTAATGCGGGATATACAAGAACAGATTCCTCAGAAACGACTTGACCATTTACACTCCAACTTACAAACTCAAAACCATCATTCGGAGAATTGGTAAATGTAACATTTGAACCATACTCAGCTTTGTTTTCATCTACATCCATCTGCACAGTCATAACTGGAAGAGCCATAACAGGAGCCTGTCGTGAAACACTGCCGGCATTTTCAGGATATGCGGATGTATTTAACGTGACAAAACCATCTTTAAACATAATCCACGAGACAGACTTTCCTGTCTTTCCGCAATAACCCTCATTGTCCACAACGCCAGCAGTCTGTACACTAAGCACATAATAACCGTTACCCGCTGTTTCATTCAACTTAGAGAAATCCAAACAGAAGGTCTTGTTGTCTTCGGTAGATATTGAGATAAGTGAGGCATCCTGCCTCTGGCCTTGAATAGTAAGAGTTATATCTTCGGCATTAAAAGTACTGGCATCAATCTGCTTGTTGAATATAACACTAACTTCCGATAACGGCTCCTTCAGGAAATCTCCATTTGGAACGCCATCAATTGAAGCAACATTAAGAATCAGCTCAGGAAGAGGATCAAATGTCAGGATATATGTCTCAGCATCCGTTGATAAAAAGTTGTCCGCAAAATGGATCTTGTTCTCGTAAATCGGATCGCGACCTTCACTCAAGGTCCTGTCTGTCTGCCAGAAGTTCCTCAAACTGATTTCCTTTCCATCACTTTGACGCACAACAGACTTCAACTCGGACATACCATATGTTGGATCTTTGACACAGCCATAGTTCCAGCCCAACGCAGAAGGTGTGACAGAAATATAGTATTCGGTGTCTGATGCCTTATTAACAAATATTGATGTAGTAATATAGACATCCTCGACTTCTCCGTTAGTCATATATATCCTATCAGGCGTATTCTCAGCAAAATCCTCCGTCATAAAGCCTGCAAGTTTTTTTTCAGAGTTACTATCAATATCAAGACTCCTCATAAGAGAATGGATAGTAACATCATTCATATCTATTAGGGAGAAATCATCACTGGAATATTTAGATACATGATTTGCTTTTACATCATACTCGGTAAACCAGCCAAGCAAATTGCTTTTAAACCACCATTGTGCGTAAGCCGTACCGTGAGCTGATATCGTACCGAAGTCAGACGGTATGCTTTCACCCAATGATATTATCTTTTCACCACCGTTCAACTGCCCACTTACTATACGAAACTCATTATCTAATCCCTTCTCATTTATTATTATCTCAGGCTGTTTTGTAACTATCTGAACATTATTGGCATCCCCATACCCTTTATTATCAATTAACACTGAGAATTCAGCCTCAATTGACGGTTCTATAACATCTGTTGTCAAAGGATCATCGCCATAGATATCTCGCTGCATAAAATAAGTTAACGAGAGATATGGCGAAGGCATCACAGTCAATGGCACAGGCGACAACTCTCGCGTAACCTCAACCCCGGTAAACGGATCCAAATAAGACAGAGTACCGGCAAAATAATAGATTTTATTTTCTGTCGGCGCAGCATACCTTGAAGGGACATATAGCACTGTAGCACTGCCCTTTGAATTAGCCATCAAAGTCCACCCATCAGCCAAGTCCACATTTCCAGAAAGGTTATCAAGCGACTCTGCTTTTATTTCAAACTGCTGTTTTGTAGCAAGATTGCCATCTATGTCTGATACCGTCAGATTCAATCTTATATTCTCCATTGCATTTGTTTCGTGACCATTAAACACTGTGAGTGTTCCACGGAAAGCCTGACGTGTCATCACCATTGACTGTGAAAACTGCAAAGTCACACTAGCACAAACATTTGACGAAGATTCCCCATAGAATTCCTGATATGCAGTATAATCGTGTCTAAACTGATCATACTTTGAATTGAATCCAGCAACACGGGCATCATAATCCAGATTTTCCATTTCTTCGGCCAAAGCTGCCAAAGCCTCGAAATCAATATAGTTATCATCACTTTCTGAAGCTGATACTTCGGACGTTAAGCCGGCGCCAAACGATACAGATTTCAGCACAGGAAGATTCGGTTCGTTATATCGTAATACAGTATTTCTAATTCTATCTATTAGATATAACGCTTCATCAGCAAGCAATGATTTTGGCCGATTCTCAACTATTTCCTCAATTGGAGTATTATCAGCTATTGATTCTACAATATAATCTATATATGGATTAACGTCGTCATTTAATAATTTATCAAATTCTAATTTTCCATACAACTCTTCACAAAATTCCTTAAAATCTTCTATTTGATGATAATAATCATAAAAGGTCTGCAACGCATCTCCTTTCCCTTGTGCATTTCTTGGATGTAATTTGTTATAACTATGCTCACATGCTATTGCTATATCAAGAACTTTCTTGCCGTGCTCAATCACATTTCCTGCTACTCCAGATACACTAATGCCATCATCACCGGCATTGTTCAGCTCTTCTGCTGCAGATTCAAGCACGTCATTGCAATCCTTCATAGTCTCTTTTACCTTATCCATCAGCCACTCGTCGGTTATATCTGTTGGCGGTAAGCCATTTTTAATTTCTTCTTCACGTTTGTTATTGATATCCCGTATTTCCTTGCAAGCCTCAAACGTTTTTTCAATAGCAAATTTAGCAGGGCCGCCCCCCAATGATAATAAATTATTAACAATAGCCGCAGCACACTTAGCATCCTCAGGATCGCAGAAAGTAAGATAGTTCTCCGATTTAACACCAGTTTGCTTTTCTTCTTGAGTTTTCTTTTTATTCTCAAGCTCATGCGGTCCAGAAGCAGGTTTGTTACCAGAACCCATACCGCCGAGATTTGAAAGGCCGAGATTTGTAAATAAGTCCATAAGTCCAGAAGTAATTGATCCGAGCATACAGATACCCATACTTAGGACTTCAACGGTCTCATTATTCCTGAGTTTGTCACCGCATATAGCTTCATAATTGAGAGACATTACAGCCATACAGTTATTAACAACTCGTGCTATTGATTCTGCCTCAACATTAGTTGCAGAAGACTTAAGATTACTGGCAGAATATGCCAATTTAGGTTTGCGACATTTCTCCAGGAGCACTGGAATGAGTACACTCTGCTGAGGAGCCAGCGCAAAAGGCTCTGTATATGCCAATGCTGTAAATGCCCATGTGCCATTAGACTCAGGGACTCGGAAAGTCACATTCTGAGCAGTCAAAAGCCCCTTATTCGTCAAAGTATAATATAAAACCGTCTGTTCGCCTTCAAGCATTGAATCGCCATCAACACTCTTTGGTCCAGAAATCACTACTGCAGGAAGAGGAACATTGGTCTCAAATGTCACATTGGTAACAATCTCATAGACATCTTCAATCTCAGTTTTTTTCAGCTCGTAGTTAAAGGATACGCCATTTAACCCTATGAAAACACTCTGCAAATTGTCCACACCGGGATTAATAAGAATAGTATTGTTATATGACTCGTGATACCCATCTGTTACCGAAAGCATATAATACCCTTCGGGTAATTCAGTTGTAAACATTCCGTTATTATCAGTTTTCCCCTGTACTACTATGATTCCATCTGATATTTCCCTTACAGTTACGTCAGCACCACTCACGTGAGGTTCACCGGCAGCATAATAGGTATTCTCATCGCAGACATCAATAATCAGAGTACCATTAATATCAGACACAGGTGTTATGTTATATGGAATAACAATGCCATCACCATTACTGCAATTAACAGCTATTTTTCCCAAAAGTGGAACATTAAGCTGCATTTGATCTGTTGGTATTAGACTCAGAACAAGAACAGACTCTTCATCTGTTTTCAGATTGGTAATTTCGGGAGAAACAAGTTTCATCCATTCTGGTAAACATATTTCTACAGGTCCTGTATCACCTTGTCCAATATTGCTTAAATGAATTTGTATCTCGCGTGACACACCTTTTGTCATCGTTGTAAAAAGGCTCTTAGTATCCACGGATAACTGCGCCTTAGGATTTCTTGTACAATAATATAAAGGCATAGTAGTAGTCAGCCCCTCTGATGTTGAGATTAAAACAGAGGCAATTTCCCATTCACCTTTAGTATTCACAACATTACTTAGCAGGTCAAATGTCACACTGACAGTAGCGCCTGGAGCTATTTCCGAAGCAACAAGTGCATTTATTGTACAATCTTGTTCTGATTGTGAAACTATCGTAGCAGTTACACCCGTCAAAGGAACACCATTCGGATTTGTAATTTTGAATGTGCCACTATAATTCTGACCAAGCAATGGATAGAAAGACAAATAACCGTATTCTTTTCTCATTCCAAGGACATCAAATTCCACTTGTGCGTCTCTCATTTCCTCACCAGGGTAACAAGCGCCAGCAATGAAATGCCCTATCTGGCTACCATATGGCAAATACGACACCTCAAATGAGCCATCGGCATCTGTTGTAGAATTAATAACATGGCGATAATTGCCATTAATGACATATATCTCAACAGGCTTGGCCTCAACATCATTACCATCAATCCTTCCAGATAAAATAATAGTCTCACCCTGATCATAAACATTTCTGCCAATTGTTACTACAGCGGAATACGATGGTTCAACTTTAACTTCTAACACCTTTGAGGTATTATTGTTATAAGTAAGTTCCTTTGTCTTTTTATCAGGGTTTACAACAGCATATAATTTATATGTCCCTATTTTGGATGGCATTTTAATCTCATCTGACACAACAGTTGTACATCCTGGTTCCAAAGTAGTCTGCAAGTAGATACGGTCTAATGGCCTGTTGTCAGCATAAACTACGATTTCAGTAGCATCAGACAAAGCATAAGACCCAACATTCTCAATTGAAATATCAACGATAACCGTACCCTCTACGTCAGCAACATTCTTTGATAGAAATATATCTGTTATCTGCGCATCAGGCAGTGTCTGGTCGCTTATGGTGAACCAAGTATTTGCCTTAGAAAAGCCGTCGGCACTGGCTGTGAGCAGCACATTGATACCATCACCTGTAACATCATTGGCTACAGATTTTACGGTAAATGTAGCTGAGGCACTACCTGCTGGTATAGTCACAGTTGAAGGAAATTCCAGCACAGACTCATTGTCACACGTCAGAAAGACTGTCACAGTCTGAGATGTCTGAGTGTTACGAGCAATTGTAACCGGCATTTCGGCACCCTCCTTGAGTACAGATGCCGAAGCCGTAAGTGAAAGAGCCGGGCCATCGTTGTCATAGACAGTCAGTTGTTTCGTCACTACGCCGCCAGCAGAACCTTTCGACGCATTACAGTTGCACGATGCGATGAAGACCGATGCTGATATATTATAGGTGCGCTCTCCTTCAACTGTGGAATTATCCACAGGGCCGAGATTAATTGTCACTTCTTCTACCCCAGGTGTCATTTCGAAAGTATTGCGGCTGTAATAAATAGCGTTTTCCGAATCGTCCGACAACTTTATTGTAACTAGTTTGTCAATATTGTCTGTACGGCGAAGTTTCATAATAACAGCCATTGGTCCGGCATCCTCAGCTACAGCATCGGGCGTCAGCTCCATCTGAAGCGCAGGTATATCATTATCAACCAGAATCACAAATGTCGAAGCCGGATTATGACTTTGGGCCACGACTTTGAATGTTACAGCCTCATCAACATCAGGAACATCATCATCTTTCGAAGCCACAACGACCTCTACGGCAGATTCGCCGGCTGGAATGACAATCGAAGATGGAATGACGAAACGCGAAGCATTGTCGCACGACAGGCTCACCTCCAAATCAGAAGTCACAGCCCTTTGCGATATGATAATAAACCTGATACTCCCACCCTCGGTTATGTCGCGCACATCTGATTCAATATACAAGTCCGGATAAGTGTCATCCTCAATATTCAAGACCGAAGAGACTGGAGAATATGCATTTCCGCCAACTGAGACATTAACCAGCGAATTGTCATTCAAAAGCTTGTCAGGCGTAACCTGGGCATAGAAGTACACACCAGACTGACCTTGCGGTATCGTGACACTTTCCGGGAATGATATACGGCTGTCAGCCGAAGCCTCAACATTGAAATCCTGGCTGACAGAGACGCTGCCGCTCCTTGTCAGGCGAAAACGTACAGTCTTTGCCGTAGCCTCGTCTATATCGGCCACCGAAGGAGTCAGTTCCAGCAACTTATTCACCGTTACATCCGACTCACTCATGGCAGTGTTGTTTGACTGTAACCACACCGGCTCTCCGGAATCACTATCAGCCGTAAGAAGCACGCTTACTTTTGCCGTTCCGTCAAGTCCCAACACAGAAGGTATCTCTATTTCCGCACTACGACTCACTACGCCACCTGCAACAAGCCCTTCATTCCAATATAAGGTTCCCAGCAGTTTTGACGTACCATCCCCTGCCTCAAGAAACACCCGTTCTTTCCAACCGGCTTTTGCAGGCAGACCTCCAACATTTGTCACCTGCCAGTTTACGCTCAGTTTATCGCCAGGAGATACTACATCCGTTGCAGCACTTACTCCCGACACCTCAAAATCGGGCGACTTTGCTATTGATACGCTACCGGCACTATAACCTGTTGCCAGATTTGATCCGTCAATGGCACTTATCACAACATCAGAAAGCTGTAAGGGCAATACAGTACCCTCTTCTATACTGATGTCCGCCTTCAGAGAAACATTCATAAGACGACCAGTGCGACCAATTACGGCCTTGTTCTCGTCCGAGAACATCATGGCCATATATTTACCAACGGCAATCTGACGCATACTCAGAGTATGTCCGTCGGAACGGTCGGACAATGCCGCACTTGAAGCCTCCAATGTTATACCATCAGGCACAGAAATGGTAAATTGAACAGCCACCACATCGGCTGTATTATCCATATTTACAGGCAGTGAGATGGACTTTCCCTGTTCAACTGTAACATCGGGTATTGACAACGTGTTATTCTGTGCAACCACTGTTAATACCGACAGCAACAGAACAAACATCGAACCCGAAAAACGCTTTCTATTCATAATTTCAGTCATTGTCATTTCGATATATACTTTCTACCATTAATCAAAATAATATCTCCGTTCTTACCGTCAGAGATACGCCCCTGCATATCGTACATATTCACCCCGGGGTCATAATCACCATAATATGATTGAATATCCGTTGTAGTATTCTGAATTATAACGCTTATTGAGTTGGCCTCAATATCAGCAAGCTCCGCTCTCAATATCTCAGCACCATAATTAATCCCGCTCATAAGCACAGTTCTGCCCGCAGGTATCGTTGTACCATTAAGTGAATATGCGACTATATGCAGACGTTTGCCGTTGCCACTCTTTGCAACAGTCATACCGTTGTCCTGAATATCCAACAGATTCAAATCAGCACCGTCAATTTCAATATCCAAGGCCGCAACCGGTCTGTCGGAATCAAGAATCAGCTGACCGTTTTCAATGCTCAGTGATGCATTATACCAACTTTGCAGCAAAGTCGGAGCAGAGCTTTTCATAATTTGTCGAACAACATTGTCAGTCTTAGTCAGCAGGAGATTTACATCACATACAACATCCTGCACATTAATATTTCCGTCTTTATACAAGTCTGCTGCAGTAAAATTGAACGGAGAGTTCGAAGTCTGCGCAAATGCGAAATTGATGATTGACTGCAAATCCAGAACACTGAGTTTTCCATTAAAATCAGCATCACCAGGTTCAAAGCTGAGTTGAATTTTTAATGTACTGCCGCTGGCATCACCCGACAATGTCGTCGCAGCCAACACATCGCCACTCTGTCCCTTGAATACGCAGTTTGTGCCACCCGACGAGAATGTGAACGAACCGTCTTCCAACGATACAGCAGCCTTGATTGAACAGCCATCCTCGCTCTCAATATTAAATGATACTTTCTGCGCATAGCCGTGTCTGTCGTTCGAGTAAAGCAGAACCGACGGCATATCTGACATCAACTCATCAAGCAGAATATTACTCAAATCAATATGCACAATGTCAGAAAGTGTCTGATTACGCGCACTGAACGTTGTTACATTTTCCGACAGGAACGGATCAACACCTCCAATTGAGTTACCATCTAAAATCAAACTTTGAAGAGCAGGGAACAACTGAGCAAATGCACCGATATTACCGGTCAACGAATTATTGCTGATATTCAAAGATGTAATATTCTTAAAACTGAATATACCAGATGGCAGTTCACCAGATAAGCCAAATCCTGAAATATTGAGGCCATACACACGTCCCTTATTAATAGATACGCCTCGGAACGATTCAGCAGCATCTTTACCGGAAGCCACATTCCAAGTTACTGAGCATTCTGCATTCTGTGACAAATAAGAGTTAAACTCACACAAAGCCTCCCAATCAACATCATTCAGGATATACGATATATCATAATTGCCAAAATCCTTCCAGACATCAGCATTACGATACGAATTAATTATTGCATCGCCATCCTCATCACCCGTGACACACATTTTCAATGCGACATTATTTACATCTACACCGTCAAAAACAGTCGATGATACAGACAAAGGTGTGTCCCATGCCACTGTTACAGACTGAAGCCCACTACAATTAGCGAAAGCATACTCACCGATATCAACTACAGCCGCAGGAACAGCAACCGATTTCAGTCCTATGCGATTATAAAACGCCCGTTCGCTTATACTGTTAACAGCATAAGTTTTTCCATAACATATAACACTCTCGGGAATAATTACTGCCCCGGAATACATACCGTCAACAACACTCACAAAACCATTTATATCATCAGTTATTCTATAGTTTATTCCGTCAATGCACAATGTACTTATATCTTCCATTCCCTCAGACGATATAAGGCCGAAATCCTGCCATACATCAGCAGTACTATATAGAGCTTCTGTTCCTTTCGGCACATATAGTGTAACAGAGCTAAGATCTACCCAGTCAAACACCTCCCAATTTACAGGTAAAGGATTCCTCCAGTGAACGATTACAAATGATAATGAGCTACAGTCACAAAAAGCATATTCGCCTATGCTGGTCAATCCCTTTGGCAAGTCTATTGAGAATAGACTACTGCAACCTGTAAAAGCACAACTGCCTATGCTGGTCACTGCATATTCAAAAGATTCATATTCAACGACATCGGGTATAGCTATAGTGCTTATGTTAGAATATTTACCTTTTACTATGCAAGCTTCCCTGCGAGAATTGTCATCTACTAGAATATAATTGATACCTTCTATTACAGCACATTTCAACTTGCAGGAAGTGATTGTTCCGAATTCCTGCCACACAGCAGCACTGTTATACAAAGCCTCCGTATTATCAGGGACAGACAGGAAATCTGTAGCTAAGTCCACACCCCAAAATACAACATCATTTATAGATTCAGGATTTTTCCAATGGACTGACACTAATGATAATGAACTACAGAAGGCAAATGCAAAATCGCCTATACTGGTCAATCCATCCGGCAAGTCTATTGAGACTAAACTACTACAATTGTAGAAAGCACCATAGCCTATGCTGGTCAATCCCTCTGGCAAGTCTATTGCAGATAAACTACTGCAATTGTAGAAAGCTCTATTGCCTATGCTGGTCACTGTATATTCAGCTGATTCATATTCAACTACATCAGGTATTGCCATGTTTCCTGTGTAATCATTACCTATAATTACGCAAGCTTCTCTGCGAGAATTATCATCAACAAGAAGATAATTGATACCTTCTATTACAGCACATTTTAACTTGCAGGAAGTGATTGTTCCGAATTCCTTCCACACAGCAGCTCTGTTATACAAAGACTCCGTATTATCAGGGACAGATAGGAAAGCTGTAGCTAAGTTCACACCCAAAAATACATCATCATTTATTGATTCAGGATTTTTCCAATGGACTGACACTAATGATAATGAACTACAGTAGGCAAATGCATGATCGCCTATACTGGTCAATCCATCCGGCAAGTCTATTGAGACTAAACTACTGCAACTGTAGAAAGCCCAATCGCCTATGCTGGTCAATCCCTCTGGCAAGTCTATTGAGACTAAACTATTGCAACCGAAGAAAGCTCTATTGCCTATGCTGGTCAATCCCTCAGACAAGTCTATTGAGACTAAACTACTGCAATTGTAGAAAGCAGAATCGCCTATGCTGGTCAATCCCTTTGGCAAGTCTATTGAGACTAAACTACTGCAATTGTAGAAAGCTCTATTGCCTATGCTGGTCAATCTCTCTGGCAAGTCTATTGAGACTAAACTACTGCAACTGTAGAAAGCATAATCGCCTATGCTGCTCAATCCCTCTGGCAAGTCTATTGCAGATAAACTACTGCAATTGTAGAAAGCTCTATCGCCTATGCTGGTCACTGTGTATTCAACTGATTCACACTCAATTACATCAGGTATAGCTATAGTGATCATGTTAGAATAACCACCTTCTATTATATAAGCTTCCCTGCGAGAATTGTCATCAACAAGAATATATTTGATACCTTCAATTACAGCGCATTTTAACTTGCCGGAAGTGATTGTTCCGAATTTCTTCCACACAGCAGCACTGTTATACAAAGACTCTGTATTATCAGGGACAGACAGGACAGCTATAGCTAAGTCCGTACCAGAAAACACATCATCATTTATAGATTTAGGATTTTTCCAATGGACTGATACTAATGATAATAAATCACAGTTAGCAAAAGCACATTCGCCTATGTTGGTCAATTCCTCCGGCAAGTCTATTGAAATTAAACTACTGCAAAATCTAAAAGCATATTCGCCTATGCTGGTCAATCCCTCTGGCAAGTCTATTGAGACTAAACTACTGCAACTGTAGAAAGCCCAATCGCCTATGCTGGTCAATCCATTCGGCAAGTCTATTGAGACTAAACTACTGCAACTTTTGAAAGCATCATCGCCTATGCTGGTCACTGCATATTCAACAGATTCATATTCAACGACATCGGGTATAGTTATAGTGCTTATGTTAGAATATTTACCTTTTATTATGCAAGCTTCCCTGCGAGAATTGTCATCAACAAGAAGATAATTGATACCTTCTATTACAGCACATCTTAACTTGCAGGAAGTGATTGTTCCGAATTTCTTCCACACAGCAGCACTGTTATACAAAGACTCCGTATTATCAGGGACAGACAGGAAAGCTGTAGCAAAGTCCACACCCCAAAATACATCATCATTTATAGATTCAGGATTTTTCCAATGGACTGACACTAATGATAATGAACTACAGAAGGCAAATGCAAAATCGCCTATACTGGTCAATCCATCCGGCAAGTCTACTGACCGTACCCTCGTTGGCTTCTGCCGAGCATCATAGCCTATGCTGGTCAATCCCTCTGGCAAGTCTATTGCAGATAAACTACTGCAATTGTAGA
>JAZLKB010000005.1:0-2376 GCA_045597365.1 Bacteroidaceae bacterium
GAAAAGCAAATGTACCGTGACCAACGGACACGGCTCTTTTGCTGCGGGGAGCGGAATACGGTGCCGAGGCTTAGCCCAGCACGGTAGGAGCATGGGATGAATATACCTCCGATGAGGCCATACAAACAAATCTCTCATTTGAAATCCTCAGGCATTAGAATTTGTTTGTATAAAATTCTGTCAAAAATGTGTAACTAATTGATATTCAGTCTCGTAATCTATCTTCAACGAGGAAGAATATTAGGCTGTAATTCAGCATATTGCATTGAGAATCAATGAATTGTAAAAAGACTAGGGGAAGTCGCCTAGTCTTTTTTGTGTTCAAATATGGTCAAAAATAGGCCTTTTTTTTTGGGGGGGGGTACTTCCCTACTGACTATCTGACTTGTCCTGACCTGGGTTTACAAGAGTAGAGCACTCAATGTAAACTTAATAAAGGACAAAAATGGAAAATGTAAGACAGTACACAGATGCTGAAAAGCTTCAGATTATTGAGGAATTTATGAATTCCGGCGAGGCAATGGAAACATTCCAGGTAAAATATGGGATGGGACATTGCACTTTATCAAGATGGATGACTAAATTTGGGCTTTCAAACACATCCCAAAAGCAGTTCACCGAGATGAAGAAGATGCTGGAAAACACTACAGAAAAGACTCTGAGAGAGCGAACATTGGAGGCCCAGGTCGCTCAACTGGAGAAAGAACTCAAGGACGAGAAGCTGAAATCATTGGCGTACAGCACAATGATTGACGTTGCAGAGGAAGAGCTTGGTATCGATATAAGAAAAAAATCTGGTGCCAAACAGTAGGTAAGCTTCGCATATTGCTTCCGAAACTATCAGTAGATGCAATATGTGCACTGTTTGGCAAAACAAGACAAGCTTACTACCAGAGACTTGGTTACCAGTATCAGGAGGCTGCGGAAGAAAGCATAATCCTGGACTTGATAGCGGAACTGAGAAAGGATATGGGCAGAATGGGAGGACGCAAGTTGTGGCACGAGATCAATGAGGCGCATCCCAAAATGATAAGCCGCGACAAGTTGTTTGACATACTTGACAAGTATCATCTGAAGGTGCATAGGCGCAAGCGTACAGTGAGAACGACATGGAGCGAGAGTTGGCTGCACAGGTTCCCAAACCTGATGAAGGACCTTATACTTACGGCCGCCAATCAGGTATGGGTCAGCGATATAACCTACATTGAGACTGAAGCTGGCTTCGTCTATCTTCATTTGGTGACAGATGCTTACTCGAAGAAGATAATGGGATGGTGCCTGAGTCCGAGTCTTCACGCCGATGCGACCATATCTGCTTTGCAGATGGCGATACGCAATGCCGGATGTAGCCTAAAGGGTTTGATACACCACTCTGATCGAGGCTGTCAGTACTGTTGCGAAAAGTATGTAAAGCTCCTGCAGGACAACGGAATCGAGATAAGCATGACTCAAGACGGAGATCCTAGAGACAATGCCATTGCAGAACGCGTGAATGGCATATTGAAGACAGAATGGCTCTATGATGAACACTTCATCGGCTTCGAGGATGCTCACAGACGTGTTGCAGAGGTCATAAACCTCTACAACAACAAGCGGCCTCACCTGAGCCTGAACTACAAGACACCTGCAGAGGTCTACTTTGAAACCGGTGAACAGGTGCGAGTATGGAAGAACTACTATAAGGGCAATAAGCCTGAGAAAGTGGCGAATGTGATAAATGAACTGACAAGCGGATGCAGGATATCCGCAGCGTATTGACAATAATGAATGATTGCTCCCAAGAGAGGCAAAGGTACCGGTAGCCTCACAGTCCGTCAAGGCCAAGACAAGCGCCTGCGGCGGCCTTGACTGAAAGTTCGGCTACCACTCAGAGTGGCCTATCTTGGAATCAATCGAAAGTATGAACAAAAATAACGAAATAACGGCTCAAAACTGTAAACAAAAATCAGGACGAGTCACGTATGTCCTCGGGGCGTTTCGAAGCCAGTGCTGAATAGTTACAGTATTTTATTTTCGGATACGATTAAAAAATCGTAATTTTGCAACGATATGGAAACACTGCTTTTACCTATCCTGCTGATTATGGCGGGCCTTTTGATAGGGGTTCTGGTCAAATCCCTTTCCAAGTACATCAAATTACCATACACCGTTGCATTGTTCGCCATCGGTCTTCTATTCGGCATCGCTTACAACTGCGACCTGTTTTCCGGGAGAATGGTATTGGAATCGGGACTTAATCTCGTTTCTACAATGAATCCGGATTTCATCCTGTACGTATTTCTACCGATTCTGATTTTCGACGCGGCCTATGAAATGGATCTTCACGTATTCAAAAAGACTTTGGTCAGTTCATCGATACTTGCAGTTCCCGGCCTT
>JAZLKB010000006.1:0-38337 GCA_045597365.1 Bacteroidaceae bacterium
CATCTTTTCAAGGTCTGTCGTCAAAACACCGAACTTGTCCTGAAAAACAACGCCGTTTTCGTTGATAATACAGACGAATACACTATTTTTGTGCACGTCAAGACCACATACTTGTCTCATAGGCAAAACAATTTTTGGGACAATGAGCCCGTTTAACAATAATAATATTGCGGTATGCCGTGAGGCATTGACCGTTCGCCTTCAAAGATAGTATGTGGTTTTGATTTTTATCTCAACGGGCGTAAAAGACGCGGATTTTATATAAGTTTGTGAGACGTTAACCAGTTCCGGCAATATAGACCGAATATTATGAGTAAGGAATGGAGCAATTATTTGGAGGTGATAAGAGAATCCAAGCCGTTATGGAATATGCGGGTGTCCAGTGCACAGGCAGTGGAACAGCAACGCCGGCTGGACGAATCCTTGGGAATAAAGAATCCATACTTAGGAATGTCGTGGAACGAGCTAAAGAGCTTGGGGCATGGATTCCGGACATCGGCAGCATTGTAGATCGCGTAATAGGTAATGGTCAGGAGAATGATGTGTTCATTTCTGTTGACGGGCAGAATGTTATAAAACTCAATAATTTTGCACTCCTTTCGTCCGAGGCTGTGAGTTTGGATGGTTTCGTCCATCGGCTGATATCACATAATACGCTCTTCCCTGAATGTGCATATACAATAATCGGCTTTACCTGTAATGGGGACAACGAGCCTTGCGCCGTATTACAACAGCCGTATATCAAGGCCGAGAGATATGCCACAGATTCTGAAATAGACGCATTCCTTGAATCTTGCGGTTATTCAGTAGATATGGATGACATTTGGTTTGACGGTCAGTTTGAGATTTCTGATGTTAAGTCCTCCAATGTTCTTGTTGATGGGAATGGTAATCCTCATTTCATTGATGCGGTAGTCAATGATGTCAGTATTAAGGTGGAACGTATTAATAGGATAAGTGTAAAGCATCCGGGAAAGCGTTTATCTTGAACTTCACCCGACTTGCATTTTACCATTGAGAATATTCAAAACAGACTCCGATAAATCCCCATTTATCTAAGACTATAAAGCATGGAACCTGATAAGTCCCCGGCTTTTTGTGCATCCAAATTCATTGTATTCAGTCCTCAAACGGTTAATTTCGGCCAACGAAGACCAATGATTCCCCAATGTTGGTTATCTTTGCAGAAAGCGCACCCTATGAATAAGCTGTTTTCAATTGTTCTTCTTTCGCTCGCTGTTTTATCTTCATGCAATAAATCCGAACCGGTAAACCCTGAATATGGACCGGATCCCGTCATCAGCGGTATCCCATCCGTATATGTCGGATTGACAGGGGAGGTGATTCCCGGACATAAGGACGACCGGTTGGGCTGCACGGTTAAAATCATAGATCAGGATAATTCCGAAATCCTTTCATCCGCAGGAGGGATACGGCTCAGGGGAAATGGCACCAGATATCTGGAAAAATCACCTTATGATCTGAAACTTGACAGGAAAGAGTCAGTTCTCGGAATGCCCAAAGATAAAAGATGGGTTCTTCTTGCCAATTATCTGGACAGGACGAGTCTGAGGAACGATGTCGGACTGGAGATAGCCAGACGGGCCAAAGGCATGGCCTGGAATCCCAAGGGCGAGTTCGTAAGTCTGTATTATGACGGACAATACCGCGGCCTGTATTATCTATGTGAAAAGATAAAGATTTCAAAAGACAGGGTGAACATTGATAAACTTACCGCAGATGATATCGGAGAGCCAGAACTTACAGGAGGATATCTGCTTGAATTCGACAACAATGATGATGAGAAGATTTATTGGACGGACATTTTCAAATACCCGGTGAAAATCAAAGAGCCGGATGAAGTCGCCGATGTTCAGGCAAAATATATAATAGGCTATCTGAACAGCCTTGAATCCGTCCTGTCGGATGATAAGCGGCTGGCGCTGCATGAATATGAAGATTATATTGACGTTGAATCATTTATAGATTGGTGGCTGACAGGTGAAATTGTAATGTGTAAAGACTACAACGGGCCCGGCAGCGTTTATATGTATAAGGAAAGGTCTGGAAAACTCTTCGCCGGTCCGGTTTGGGATCTGGATTTATACACTTTCTCAAGTGCCGTCCATGATATCAACAGCTTCCTGCTGGACGGAAGTGTCTATTACTCCGCTCTATTGAAGGACACAAAGTTCAGGGACGCAGTCAAACTGGAATGGAAGAAGCTGAAGGCTGATTTGGAAAACGTTTTTTCAATCTATGACTACATAGACGACCGGAGCAAGCTGATTGAAGAAGAAATTGCCAGGGATGACAGCCTGTACCCCAATCGCACATACAGTTACCTCCTATCTGGCGATGAATATGAAAGTTTCAGGACGGCGGTTGAAATGATGAAAAACTTCCTGAAAGCACGAATTGCCGCATTGGATATATTAATCGGAAAATTATAGGCAATCTTCGTTTAGCTCAGTTGCATGCCTGCTCTTACGGAAAACGGGTGGCTGATGCCGCTGCCGTCGTCCTTAAAGTTTTATGTCTTCCAATTGCTAGCCTTTTATGGGATAAGGAGCGAGCTGTCTCCGTAGCTGAGAAAACGGAATCCGTGCGACAGCGCGAAGTCATATATCTTTCGCCAGTCACCATATACGAATGCCGATACCAAAAGCAGCAGGGTGCTTTGGGGTTGATGGAAGTTGGTCACCATCATACGTACTATGTGGTATTCGTAGCCCGGGGCGATGATAATCTGCGTGCTGGTTTTCAAGACGTCCAGCCCGTGGCGGTCCAGATAGTCGCGTATGTTGCAAAGGGCTGTTACAACAGGCATCTTGCCTTCGTACGAATACGGTATCCACTGCGGTACGTGCATCTCGTCTTCGGTGGCATCGGGGTGCTCTGCGAGATATACACCAATGAAATACAGGCTTTCGAGCGTGCGTACCGATGTGGTGCCTACTGCTATGGCCTGTCCGTTGTGGGCAATCAGTTTCTCTATGGTCTGACGACGGACAGCGATGTACTCGGTGTGCATCTCGTGTCCTGATATCTCTTCGCTCTTGACGGGGCGGAAAGTGCCGGCACCAACGTGAAGCGTGAGTTCCTCACGGTCAATTCCGTGGGCATCGAGGTCGGCCAGGACTCTGTCTGTGAAATGCAGGCCTGCCGTTGGAGCGGCCACGGAGCCTTTTATCTTTGAATATACGGTCTGATATGTGGTCTTGTCGCTTTCCTGCGACTCGCGGTTCAAATATGGTGGAATTGGTATTTCGCCAAGGACTTCAAGAATTTCGGCAAATGTTACATTGCTGTCGTTCCACCTGAAATCGATTCTGTAGCCTGTTCCGTGAATATCTCCGCGTTCGGCTTGAAATTCAATCTGGCTGCCGTTTACGTTGATGGATTTCTTCAATGCACCCGATTTCCAGCGTTTCAGATTGCCTACCAGACAATACCACGAGCACGAGCCTTTCGCCGCGAAATTCAGCTGATAGTCCGACGGGTCGGCCGGCTCAAGCAGGAATACCTCAATCAATGCTCCCTTCCCCTGCGCGTTGTCTTCCTTGCGGAAATGCAGTCTTGCCTGAATTACCCTTGTGTTGTTGAACACCATCAGAGCGCCTTGCGGCAACAGACCTGGCAGGTCTGTGAAAACTCTCTCTGACACTGTTCCGCGGTCATATACCAGCAGTTTGGAGCTGTCGCGCTGTGACAGCGGAAACTTAGCTATTCTCTCATCGGGCAGCTCGTAGTTGTAGTTGCTTATCCTGATGCGTTTTACTTCATCTTCTAATATCTTTGCCACCTTGCGTACGCAATTAATTAACTTGACGGATGCAAAGGTAACTCAAATTTGTAATAACTTCGCGGATGCTTTTGCTTACCATTTGATGAAAGTATCGAGTATGGGTCCCCGAAGGTTTTTGGCTATGCTGTTTTTTCTTGGATTGAGCTGTCTGTGCCACTCCCAGTCAATACGGCAATTGCCAAATGATGCAAACCTTCGCGAGGGACAGCTTGATAATGGTCTCAAATATTACATCTATCCCAACAATATTCCGTCTGGCAGAGTCTGTATCACTTTGATAACGAAGACTGATTCCCCACCGATGAATGCGTGCTCAGTCTGCTTCAGCGACAGTCGCACAGAGAAATGGATTGAGAGCCTTGGGGTTATAGTGCGCGGAAATGTGACGGCGGTATCGAAACCCGGCTATATCTCGGTGACAATGTCCGATATTCCTGCGCTGCGTCCAAGTGTCCTTGACAGTTGTATCGTCGCTTTGCGCGACTGCTGTGTCCGTGAGCCGGCGCATCATCATACAACTGCCCAGGACAGATGTGAGATTGCGGTCAGGAAGTTGCTTTATGGTGAGAATACCCCGTCGGTCTTGTCCGTATCATCTGTGTCATCCGGTTTTCAGAACAAGCGCGGCAATCAGGCTCTGCTTATTGTCGGCGATGTTGATGCCGGTAATGTGGAACGGGTTGTAGCAGACTGCATGGCGGGTGCGGTTCATTCTGTTTCGGACGGAAATATGAATGAGTGGGATATTCCAGATAATATTGATCCGGTAATTGGAATAATCAATGACAAGGAATGTGTTCAGGACCGCTTCCGTATTTTTTGGAAGGATGATGCCTTTCCCAAGGATCTGAATGGAACGGAGGCGTGGCTGGCCGATAATATCATCCGTGAGTTAATTGCTATATTGATAAACTCAAGGCTGGATGCTGTGGAAGGTGCGGAAAATGCCTCATTCTACGATGCCTCATTCTCCTTTGGACATCTGTGCTCTGATAAGGATGCTGCGTCATTGGATATGGCTGCTTATCGCGGCGAGGCTTCGGGGGCATTGGCCGGGCTGTTTCCGGTGATTGCCGATATAAAGGATTCCGGCTTTACCGATAGTGAGATAATGCGCGCCTCGGAACAGTTGCTTTCAAAGTACGGGTATGAAGCTTCAATGTCCGGCTGCCGTGACAGCCGAAGTGTCTCGCAGGCTTTGGCGGAGCGCTTTTTGTGGGATTCGCCGTTTATGGATCCTGCGTATGAGTATCCGGTTGTCAGAAAGCTGGTTGAGCTGTTGGATCCGGAGACTGTCAATATGGTAGCGATGCAGACAATGGCGGACGAGAATATGGTGCTGGCTTTTACAACATCTGACATCGGCGCGGATGTGGAATCCAAACAGCTTGAAATACGTGCGGCAATGGACTCTGCCGTCGAGCCGGGTCCGTATGTCGGGGAAAACTCCAAAGGTAGGGCCAGCCTGCAGGCTTTTGTATCAACTGGGCGAGGATATGTTGTACAAAGAAATGACTATCTGTATGGCGGGCTTGAACTTGTGCTGCAAAATAAGCTCAGAATACTTCTGGTTCCGACAAAAACCGGGAAAAACCGCATAAACGTCAATTTCGTAAAAGATGGAGGTCTTGGTCTTGTTGACAAAAAAGACTGCTCATGGCTCGATGCCTATGCTTGGAACAGATATTTTGAACTTTGCGGATTTAATGATATTTCTCTGGGAAATGGGTCCATATCGCCTTATATAGACTCATATTGTCACGGTATCAGAGCTTCTGCCGCATCGTCCGATATGGATACAGTCTTCAGGCTTCTCAATATGTATCTTACCCGGTCGTATCCTGACAAGAGAAGTATGGGCAATATAGAGAGGCAGGCTGATGAATTGATTGACGGAATGCAGAATACTCCTGACGGTATGTTCCGGAATGCTGTCCGGTCTGTCTCTCACGGCAGATTGCGTAAGAATTATGATGATTCCTTTCTGCAAGAAACTGATACCCGGATGTCAGGAAGCGTAATGAAGACTTTGTTTGACGGGACGAAAGGCGCTTTGATGGTTGTGACTGGTGATTTCGACAAAGAGGAGGCCGTGGATTTGATTGGTAGATATATCGCACCGATACCGAAAGGCAAGGCTGCACATGCGGGAAATAACCGTGACAGAGTCTTGAAGGGTAATTACCGGATAGACTTTTCCTCACAGATGGAGTGCTCCGAGACAACGGTAATGCAAAGAAGAATGTCCACCGCAGGGAATCCGTGCCAGGACGAGGTGGCATTCAAGGCACTCGCGTACTTGCTTGAATCTGAATTGACTGAGTATTGCCGTTCTTCTGATGGACTGGTATATGACGTGTCGCTCAATACATCCGGGGATGCAGGCTTCCGTATTTTTGAATTGTCTCTAAGAACAGCCGTAGGGGCAGATGCCCAGGCGATAGGCAAGATTCATACATTACTTTCGGATATAGCCTCCGGGCAGATCAGTGAGTCTGATTTCAATAATGTAAGACGTCGTCTGGATAACGATATGGAACTGAACCGGCAATCATCTCTTTGGTGGAATGATGCTGTCCGGCTTGGAGAACAGTATGACATGGACTATGTGTCAGAGTACGATGCTTCTGTCGCATCGCTTACGCCTTGGGTGATAAGCAGTGCTGCCTCGCGTCTGATCGGCTCAGGAAACAGAATAGATATTATTATGCGTCCCCGTCAATAGTTTTTTGTAAATTCGCGCTTATGGAAATTGAGCAGTTGTATAGCAGGTTCCTGCAATGTGAAGGCATCACGACCGATACCAGGAATTGTGTCCCGGGATTTATGTTCTTTGCCTTGAAAGGCGAGCGCTTCAATGGCAATGAGTATGTTGCACAAGCTCTTGAAAAAGGATGCCTGTACGCTGTAACTGATGAACCTTGGCGTTTTGACGGTACTGACAGCCGCATACTCCCCGTTAACAGCGTTTTGGCGGCCTTGCAGCAGATGGCGCTTTTCCATCGTCATCGTCTGAATGTCCCGGTTATCGGTATAACAGGAACCAATGGAAAGACAACAACCAAGGAGCTTGTCACTGCTGTTTTGTCCAAACGGTATAATGTGCTGGCTACTAAAGGAAATTTGAACAACTCGATAGGAGTGCCGCTCACTGTACTTGGGCTGAAACCTGAGCATCAGCTCGCTGTGATAGAGATGGGTGCCAGTCACCCGGGAGACATTGCTGAACTCACGGCTGTCTGTGACCCGGATTTCGGTATAATAACCAATGTGGGGATGGCTCATCTGCAGGGTTTCGGCTCTTATCAGGGAGTGCTCAATACAAAGGGAGAATTGTATGGGCATCTGCGTGGCAAGAACGGTGTCGTTTTTCTGAACCGCTCGCTTGGTTATCTCGTTGAAATGGCGGCAGGTATGAATAGCATTGAATATGGTCATGGAGACGCAGGGTTCGTGAACGGTCGTGTTCTGGACTGTAATCCGATGCTGCGGTTTGTATGGAACCGTAAAGATGGCGTGCCTCATACCGTCCAGATGCGTATGACTGGCGCTTACAACGTTGATAATGCTCTTGCTGCTGTTGCTGCCGGCTTGTATTTCAACGTACCCGAAGATGATATTTCGGAGGCCTTGGCCTCATATATCCCCGACAACAATCGTTCTCAGATTATTGATACGGCAAACAATCGTCTCGTGGTTGATGCATATAATGCCAATCCTACCAGTATGGGAGCTGCGCTGGATAATTTCAAGGCGATGGATTCGGACTGCCGTATGCTTATTCTCGGTGATATGCGCGAGCTTGGGGAATATAGTGCCGGCCAACACCGGATGATATTGCAGCGTCTTGAGTCTGAAGGCTATGATAATGTCGTCCTTGTCGGCCCTGAATTCAGGAAGGCTGCCATTGGTGATATTCCCTCCGGATGGCATTTCTTTGAGAATTCCGACGTGCTTGCCAGATGGCTGCAGGACAATCGTCCCGAAGGTATGACAATACTTGTGAAGGGTTCGAACAGTATAAGACTGACTGGGATAATTGAATTCCTCTGATATGGCAATAAACAATGGCAATGCGGCAAAGGTGGCTGGCATCCTGAATCTGACGCCCGACTCGTTTTACGACGGATGTAGATTCATAGACCCGGACGAGGTTCGGAAAGCTGCCTTGCGCATCAGCCGCGAGGGCGCTGATATGATTGATGTCGGTGCCTGCTCGACACGTCCCGGCAGCACTGCCGTTACTGAACAGGAGGAAATTGAACGCTTGCGGAACGGTATGCCTGTTATAAAGGGCGCTTGTCCTTCTATGCCATTGTCTATTGATACATTCAGATATGATGTCGCTGCCTATGTGATTGACAATTGGGGCGCGACTGTAATAAACGATGTGTCAGGAGGTTCGAAGAAAATGTACAGTTTGGCTGCAGAAACCGGCACCGGTTATATACTCACGTATAACCAGCCTGTCAGTGGTGATGATGTTGTAACTGAGATGCTGCATTTCTTCGATGAGAGAATAGGATGCCTGCTGGCTGCCGGAGTCCGTGAGATCATTCTTGATCCGGGATTCGGGTTTTCGAAAAGTCTGGGCCAGAACTATAGAATTCTCGCACATCTGGATAGACTTGTCTCGCTCGGCTTTCCCGTTATGGCCGGAGTATCGAGAAAGTCTATGGCTACAAAGCTGTTGGAAATAACTGCCAGTGATGCGCTTGAGGCGACTACGGCCTTGAATACCATAGCATTGTCTGCCGGAGCCGCCTGGCTTCGTGTCCATGATGTTACGGCTGCTGTTCAGACAGTGAGGATAATGAATGCGGTAAATAAAGAAAATTGTTGAGATTATGGAATATTTCACAATGTTTGGAATAAAGGATTTGGCTGATATCTTGTGCGTGGCAGTGCTTATGTTCTACATATACAAGATGATGCGGCGTACCGGCTCACTGAATATGTTCATGGGCATATTG
Organism: Bacteroidaceae bacterium; assembly: GCA_045597365.1. Taxonomy (GTDB): domain Bacteria; phylum Bacteroidota; class Bacteroidia; order Bacteroidales; family Bacteroidaceae; genus Colenecus. The sequence continues at coordinate 8,782 of JAZLKB010000006.1, forward strand.
ATTTTCATTTTCATCTGGATGATTGTCTCGCAGGTGTTGAAAATGCCCTTATTCGGTGCTATTCTTGACAAATTGGTTGACGTTGGTGTGATAGCCCTGATAGTTCTGTTTGCTGATGACATCCGACAATTTTTCCGTGGATTGGGAAAAAGAACGAGGACTGGAAGAATATATCGTTGGTTGTTCAATCATAAGATACAAAATAATAATACACTATGGCAGCAGTCTGTCGTATTGGCATGCTCACATATGAGTGCAGGAAAAGTCGGAGCACTTATTGTGATTCAGAAAAATACCAATTTGGAGGATATCATACAGATAGGTGAGAAGATTAATGCAGACATCAATCAACTTCTAATTGAGAATATCTTTTTCAAGAACAGCCCGCTTCACGATGGAGCTATGATAATTATAGACGGGCGTATCAGGTCTGCGGCCTGTGTGCTGCCTGTGTCTAACAGTAAAGATATACCAAAGCATTTCGGACTACGCCATCGTGCGGCGCTTGGCATCTCGCAGAACAGCGATGCCATAGCTGTCGTAGTATCGGAGGAAACGGGTGGAATTTCTGTGTTTGAGAACGGTGAATATCGCGTTGATATTACACCGGGTGAGCTGGCGGCATTTTTGAAAGAACGTAAGTAAGCCCGTAATGATAATGACAAGATGTCATATTCAAATACAAATTAGTCAGTAAGAGTGACATCGTTTCGTGCTGGCACAATTTTAGCATTGTATCACAGGACCGCAATCCTGTTGCAGGAGACGGTCGGATATTTTAAACTTAAACCAATTAATTATAATTTTTATGAGTATCAAACCATTGGCAGACAGAGTTCTGATTCTTCCGGCAGCAGCTGAGGAGAAGACAATCGGCGGTATCATCATCCCTGATACTGCTAAGGAGAAACCCTTGAAAGGTGAGGTAGTTGCAGCAGGTGATGGAACCAAGGATGAGAAAATGATTCTCAAGAAGGGTGACATCGTTCTTTACGGTAAGTATGCAGGAACTGAAATTGAGTTTGAGGGAACAAAGTATCTGATTATGCGCCAGAGCGATGTACTTGCTGTTCTCGATTGATTGTTAAAAGATTAAAATGTAAATATTATGGCAAAAGATATTATGTTCAATGTGGATGCCCGTGATCTTCTTAAGCAGGGTGTCGATGAGTTGGCTGATGCAGTAAAGGTTACACTTGGACCAAAGGGACGCAATGTTATTATTGAGAAGAAGTTTGGAGCTCCTCAGATTACCAAGGATGGTGTTACAGTGGCAAAAGAGGTTGAGCTTGCTGATCCTATCAAGAATACCGGAGCGCAGCTTGTGAAATCAGTAGCATCCAAGACAGGTGAGGATGCCGGTGACGGTACAACTACCGCAACTGTTTTGGCCCAGAGTATTGTAGGCGTTGGACTGAAGAACGTCACTGCCGGTGCTAATCCTATGGACTTGAAGCGTGGTATTGACAAGGCTGTGGCTTGTGTCGTAGAGAGTATCAGGAAACAGGCCGAGACTGTAGGCAACGATTTCAATAAGATCGAGCAGGTTGCCACTATCTCTGCCAATAACGATTCCGAGATAGGCAGACACATTGCAGAGGCTATGAAGAAGGTTTCTAAGGATGGTGTTATTACCATCGAGGAGGCCAAAGGCCGTGATACATATATTGACGTTGTTGAAGGTATGCAGTTTGACCGCGGATATCTGTCTTCGTATTTCGTTACAGATACAGAGAAGATGAACTGCGTGATGGAGAATCCGCTGATTCTTATTCACGATAAGAAAATAAGTAATCTGAAGGATCTGCTTCCTATTCTTGAACCTGCAGTCCAGACAGGCCGTCCTCTACTGATTATTGCTGAGGATGTTGACAGTGAGGCACTTACTACTCTGGTTGTCAACCGTCTCCGTTCAGGCTTGAAGATTTGTGCAGTGAAGGCTCCGGGCTTTGGCGACCGTAGAAAGGAGATGCTTGAGGATATTGCTATTCTTACAGGAGGTTTCGTGATAAGCGAAGAGCGCGGTGTGAAACTGGAGCAGGCTACCGTTGAGATGCTTGGACAGGCTGAAAAGGTTACCATCACCAAGGACAATACTACTATTGTAAACGGAAAGGGCGAGAAAGAGAAAATAGAGGCCCGCACAGCTCAGATCAAGTCTCAGATTAAGACTACGACATCAGATTATGACAAGGAGAAACTTCAGGAGCGTCTTGCCAAGTTGGCAGGTGGCGTGGCGGTTATCCATGTCGGTGCTCCGTCGGAGGTTGAGATGAAAGAGAAGAAAGACCGCGTTGACGATGCCCTTTGCGCTACACGCGCAGCTATTGAGGAAGGTGTTGTAGCTGGTGGCGGTGTCGCATACATCCGTGCTACAAAGGCTCTTGACAAACTTAAGGGTGATAATGCCGACGAGCAGACTGGTATTCAGATTGTACGTCGCGCTATTGAGGAGCCGCTTCGTCAGATTGTCTTTAATGCAGGCAAGGAGGGCGCTGTTGTCGTTCAGAAAGTTTCTGAGGGTAAGGGAGATTTCGGTTACAATGCCCGTCTTGACACATACGAGGATTTGAAGAAGGCTGGTGTAATTGATCCTGCCAAGGTAGCTCGTGTCGCTTTGGAGAATGCCGCATCAATAGCAGGTATGTTCCTGACTACTGAATGTGTAATAGTCGAGAAGAAGGAGGAAAAGGCTGCCCCGGCTATGGCTCCCGGCATGGGCGGAATGGACGGTATGATGTAATACCCCCAGTTTCAGTTTTTTTGATTAACTTTGCCATCACTTATGAAAAGTGGTGGCAAAGTTTTTTTTGTGCTTGCTCTGATCTGCACGTTTACTTCATGCGGTATTTTGGGACCTTTGTCAAAGCCGGAATATCAGCCGGACGAGCTTGATTCATTGGTAGCATCGGTCTATTCTCCACTTGGTACGTTACAGGAAATCCAATACAATACGTCTGTACCTGGCCCTACATCCCGCAGACTTACCGTTTATCTGCCCGAGGATTATTTTACGACAAACCGTCGCTATCCGGTAGTGTATCTTCTTCATGGTGCCCGGGGATATGAGTCTTCCTGGATAATGAATGGTAATATTTTAAAGATTACCGACAGCCTTACCGTTAATAATATGGCTGAGCCAGCGATAATTGTGATGCCGAATATGAATCAGTATAATGATGATTTTGATATGGGAAAATCACGTAAGAAGAATACAATGGAGGCTTTGCTGGATATTGATGGAGTCGTAGAGTCTGCTTTTGTACATGATGTCGTCAGTCTTACAGACTCTCTTTATCGTACCATACCGGATAAAAGTCATCGTGCGATATGTGGAAATTCGATAGGAGGCTTGCAGTCAATCTATATATCTGCAAATAACCCTGATGTGTTTGGTTATATCGGGCTGTTCTCACCTGTTACAAAAGTTATTCGTAAGCCAGGTAAGTCTAACGGCTTGTACAAGTACGCGAAAGACAAACTGAAAGTTCAGTTCAACAAGTGTCCGTCGCTTTATTATATTACTATTGGCGACAACGACATATTGCTTCAGGATGATTTGCGATATCATAGATATTTGAAACGCCATCATTTTGAGCACACGTTCATTATTACCAGTGGCGGTCACGACTGGGATAACTGGCAGCGTACTTACTGTATTTTTCTGATGCAGGTGTTCAAATAATCTGTCAGAAAAGTTTCTGTATCAGGTCCTGACGTCCCATACGGCGCAATTCTGCTATAAGTGCCTTCCTCTTTTCCGGCTCATACCAGAAGAAGAATTGTCTCTGCGCCTGTTTCTCGTCCGGCATTTTAGCAGAATAGATTTGTTCCGAAGTGTATGGGTTTATGCCTGTGCAGAAAATCTCGGTACTGAGGGTCATTGGAGTAGGAGTGAAGTCCTGTACCTGTTCCAGATGAAAATTCAGTTTCTTGGTTATTACTGCCAACTCGGCCATGTCCTCTTCGGTACATCCTGGGTGACTGCTGATGAAATAAGGAATCAGCTGCTGGTTCAGACCTGCCTCCCTGTTGATTTTGTCGAACATCTGCTTGAACTGACTGAACTGGGCGAATGACGGTTTTCGCATAATGTTCAAGACTCTTGTGGATGTATGCTCTGGAGCAACCTTGAGCCTGCCGCTTACGTGATTGCGAATCAGATTCCTGGCATATTCAGTATGTGAACTGTCGGTATCCGCGTCATTGCTTTTGTGGAGCAGTATGTCATATCTTATGCCGCTGCCTATGCATATTTTCCTTACTCCCAGAACTTTCGAGGCTTTCTCGTACAGTTCTATCAAAGGTCTCAGATTTGTGTTGAGATTCCTGCATACTGAAGGGTGAAGGCAGGTCGGCCTTCTGCATTTTACGCATAAGTTCCTATCTTTCCCTCCCAAACGATACATATTGGCGGAAGGCCCTCCTAAATCGGATATGTATCCCTTGAAATCGTCCATTTGGGTTATGGCTCTGACTTCACGTAGAATACTCTCCTCACTACGGCTTGCAATCTGTTTGCCTTGATGAGCTGATATTGTGCAGAAGGCACAACCTCCGAAACATCCGCGGTGAATGGTTACGGAATGCCGGATCATCTCGTATGCGGGTATGCGTTTCCCCTTGTATCGCGGATGTGGCATCCTGGTGTATGGAAGATCGTAAACAGCATCAAGTTCAGCGGTCGTCATGACCGGATATGGAGGATTTACAACAATATATCTGTCTTTATATTGTTGTATAAGTCTTGAGGGAGATGTGTGATTTGACTCTTCCTCGATTATCTTGAAATTGGCGGCTTCTGCAAAAAGGTCTGACACACATTTCTCGTGAGTATTCAGGATTATATCAGAGGAATTTATGCCATTCGGGATATCGTGGCAGACAAATCCTATTTGCGGCAGCATTTTTATATCCTCGGGATGCCCGGTACGCAATGCATTGGCAATTGCTGTTACAGGCTTTTCTCCCATACCGTATATCAGCCAGTCTGCGCCGCTGTCTATCAGTATCCCCGGTAGTATTTTGTCTTTCCAGTAGTCATAATGCGAGAAACGACGCATGGAGGCTTCGATTCCTCCAAGAACGACCGGTACATCAGGGTATAATTTCTTGAGTGCCTTTGTATAAACGATTGACGGGTATTCAGGACGGCTGGAGTGGCGGCCTTCAGGGGTATATGCATCTTCTGAACGAAGCCGTTTCCCCGCTGTGTAGCGGTTTACCATCGAATCCATTGCTCCTGCTGTGACTCCGAAGAACAATGTGGGGCGACCGAGTTTCTTGAAATCGCGCAGGTCGTCCTGCCAGTTGGGCTGTGGTACGATTGCGACGCGCAATCCCATAGCTTCCAGTACACGTCCTATTACAGCTGTACCGAAAGACGGGTGGTCTATATATGCGTCACCGCTGAACAATATGACATCCAGTTGCTCCCATCCTAGACGCTCACATTCTTTCTTGGTCGTAGGAAGCCAACCACTCATTGATTCTGACTTTCAGATTGGGAGCTCATCCAGTTAGTGTATAGGGCATGAAGCTTTTCCAGTCCGAAAGCCTTCATGTCTTTATGGAAGATAACGTCAATACATAAGTCAATCAGACTTTTGTCGGTGCCTGCTGTGGTGAGCAGGGAACGCACATTGAGCCTCAGTTTGTCCAAAACCTGCTCGGTAATTATTCCATTGCTGTCGATAAGGCCTTGAAAGAGTGAGTATTTATTTATTGTGCTGAGGTTTTCTTCGGAAACTTCAATCCATCTTGAACCTGATTTGTTTGCCTGTATTTTATCCATATATTGCTATTTAAGTAAATAATCCATCAGTGAAGACATAACTTTGCCCCTTTGTCTCTCATCCTTGATGCTCTCCAGAGGAAATCCTGTGGTGATAATACCTCCCGAGGCATCCTTATGGGCTACCCCCGCGCTGTATCTGCTGTTTGTATAGGTGAATATGGCAATAGAGTTGCCTGAGGGCTCTATTATATCAGGATGACATAATCTGTAAATGTCTTTGTCGGGCTCAGTATTCAAATAAGAGGTACCATTTATTCCATTTATGGCTTGCTCACATAAGTAATCAAGATTGCCTCCCCATTTTATGCCTAATACCTCGTTTGCGAAGTTGCGTCCGGTATTTGTCGTGTACAGGTCGCTTCCAACATACGAGCCGCTGATAATGATGTTGCCGCCGTTCTCGTGGTATTCAGTTACAATTTCCATAAGGGTTGGTGTGAATGCGGTATAATCCACTCCCATTATTGTATCGTTTGATGTCCGTTTCTGAAGCCCGAGTATGATGTCTGTCAAATCGTATCCACCCAGTTTGGCATATCCCCGTTCCACTGCATCGCGGCTGCAGGACACAAATGAGTATCCTCCTTCGGATGCAATTGCTTTGCCGTGTATGTATGGATAATTGAATTTATTGCCGGCTGTCTGGAAAGCTATAAGCTCATCTCCGCTGAAACCAAGCTCTTCCTCGTCTGTTGAATATAGATGCGAACGGTCGAAAACTTTCTGATAGCCACTGAATATCGGGGTGCCCATATATTGCACGCCCTCGTCCTTGATAAGGTCGAAACCAATGCAGTCGGGAGTAGATATCGTGGCTGGTCCGCTAAGCCGCTGGAATCCGTTTACCATCAGGACAGTTCCTTTATCTTTAGGTGATATGTATGCCGACAAGGTCTCGGACGGCATACTCTGGCCACCGCTGTTGGTCGCTGTCACCCGGAAGCTGTATATGTGTCCTGCAATAGGCTTCATGTCGTAGCTGTTGCTTCGCGCAGGAGTTCCATTATCGAATTCCTTTCCATCTATGCTGGTATAGACTATGTATCCGTCTGGTCGTGCTGATGGCTCCGCAGGGTCGTTGGTAGGCTGCCATAAGAGCTTGATGCTCTTTCCATCGGCGTTTCGCTCTATCATGAAACTGTTGACAGGCAACGGCTGGACTGTATATGGCATACCGTGCATATATGTGACATGTTTTAGTATTGCTTTGTAAATTGAACGCGATGCCGTGAAACGGAAATTCGGATCAAAGGCATATTTCATATCGTAGAAATTCTGATGGGACAGCAGCTCTATCAATGTGGATGGTACATCGGGCTCGCGGGTCTCGCAATAATCATCGTCCATTATACCTCTTATTGTCCATTTGCGGCCTGATGCATTGTTTAGGTCTTGAGCAAGAGTTGTGAGAATCTGGTCAGTCAGGTCTCTTGAAACGTCGCGACTTATTCCGGTTCCGATAACTCCGTTCTTCTCTTTCGTAGAGCATATTCCTAAAGTTCCGACAATGCTGTCCCCCTCACGGATTCCGGCATCGGTATGAAGTGCCAGATACAGTTCAATCGGTATCCCAAGTCCTTTTCTTGACGGTGAGTAAACAGAGCCCCCTGATAGCCAGTTCGACATTCTTGGTCTGACTTGAATATCTTCCTTGTATTCTTCCAATCCGTCATAGAAAGCGAATACTGAGTCGGGTGCTCCGTTGAACCTCGCATAATATCTGGCTCCTTCCAGATATCTTGGCATTCCGCTCGTGCTGCTCCCACGCACATCGTTGCCTGTACCTCCACCAAAGCGTACGGCATCAGCGCAAACAATACCTTGATGCTCTGAGATGTTGTCCAAGACTATCATTCCGTTGTGCCCGTGACCTTTCTCAAAAAGGAAAGTTCCCAGATATATCCATGAGCCCCCGCCAATCTGTTGGTTAACCAGGAATGTTGTCTCTCCTCCGCTATGATGAACAATATATCTGGCATCAGTCACACTGTTCGGAAATGTCTTGTATGTTACATATACGGCATAATATCCTGTTTGCTCTATTTCAGGAATCCAAGAGGCTTTGGCATAACCATCTGTCCCCTCCTGACGGCAGTTTACAGTACTGACAGTTGCATTGCCGCCGGTCGCGGTTATTGCGCTTGTCGTCCAACGGTTTCCGCGGCTGGAGCTTTCCTGATAGTATCTCTTGTCAGATTGATTGTCTATCACGTAAGATCCCGGTTGGTAATCGCGCTCACGCATGCAGGTTACAACCGCTCCGGCATTCTCCAGCATAGGAATCAGATAAGGATAAACAAATGATTGTGTGAGTATGTCCTCACGGGTACACCATAGTGAGGGCCTTTGCCATTTCCATTCGTTTTTCTCCTTGTTGTCATAATAATACCCGTGGCTTGGTGTAACGGCCAGATGTATACCGTTCAGACCATGGATAGTGCTGAACGGGGTGTAATAGTTCCGTACGAGCGGCTCTCCGCCATACCGTATGTGTCCCCATAAAAGTGTGGTGTCTGTTTTCTCACGCAGTCTGTTTGGAATAAGTCCGGATATGTCCTTGCCGTTGCTGAAAATCTTTATGTCATAACGCTTTAATACTTGTGGCAATATCCGTTGCAGGTCAGACTGAAAGCCGGAAATGTCAGAATTCCTGAACAGTATTCTGGAAAAGTTGTCGCTTAGAGTTATTTGAATGCTTTTATTCTGATGATCTATGTCTGTCTTGAGCACGGATATGCTGCTGATATCTGTTTCAGGCTCATAGCTGTCGAAATAATTGACAATGAGCGAGCGCGCTGTCCTGTCATCGTTCTGGGCCTGGATAATCAGCACAAACAACAGGGCAGACAGTAACACTGATAGCCTTCTCATCTTAAAAACAGAACTCCGTAGCGTGCTTATTTCTTGGACAGAGATTCTATCTTTTCAATTATTGATTCTATTTGCTTGTTGAAGTCCTTGAAGAATGCAGCGTAATATTTCTTTGCGTCGCCAGGCTCGGTATGGCTGATACGGCTGGTGAAGTCAGCGTCCGTCTCGATAAGTTCAAGGATGAGAGCATCGGCTGCAGCCTTATCGGTTCCAGGAACTAACTGGCTGCGAATCATACACTCGGTAATCAACTCCTCAATAATGAGGCTGATGTCTTTCTTTAAATTCTTTCTACTTGCCATATCGCATATAATCTTTGTCAGGAACAAAGATAATAAGAAGTCTGTCATTTATATGCGGAATCCAAATTAAAAGCGGAAAAGTTTGCCTTCTTCTGCTTTTTTGGCGAAATTTGCGCTATTGGAATTACTACAATAATTATTGCTTAATATGAAAAGTGCTTTACAAATTGCCCGTGCGTCTTATCAGCCGAAACTTCCAAAGGCTTTGCGCGGTGCGTTGAAAGCTGTCGAGGGTGCCCCGACAGAGTCTGTAGCCGATCAGGCAGAAGTAAAAAAACTGTTTCCGAATACATACGGTATGCCGTACCTGCGCTTTGACAGTGCTTGCGGCGAGTCGTTCAAGGCAAGATTGAATGCCGGGGTGATACTTTCTGGCGGTCAGGCTCCTGGCGGTCACAATGTCATTGCCGGACTTTTTGATGGCTTGAAAGCTTTGAACCCGGAGAACAAGTTATATGGTTTCCTTCTGGGCCCAGGTGGATTGGTCGATCACAAGTATATGGAGCTGACATCTGACATAATAGATGAGTACCGCAATACCGGTGGCTTCGACATCATTGGCTCCGGCCGTACGAAATTGGAGAAAAAGGAACAGTTTGACAAAGGTTTGGAGATACTTAAAGAGCTTGATATTAAAGCTTTGGTTATTATCGGCGGTGATGATTCCAATACCAATGCCTGCGTTTTAGCCGAATACTACAAGGCAATCAATGCCGGTGTCCAGGTTATAGGATGCCCAAAGACTATTGACGGAGATTTAAAGAACTCGGAGATAGAGACATCTTTTGGTTTCGATACAGCAACAAAGGTATATTCCGAGGTTATCGGCAATATTGAACGCGACTGCAACTCTGCCAAGAAATACTGGCACTTCATCAAGCTGATGGGCCGCAGCGCAAGTCACGTCACTTTGGAGTGCGCATTGCAGACACAGCCGAATATAACACTCATTGGTGAGGAGGTCGAGGCAAAGAATCAGACTCTTGATGATATCGTTACTTATATTGCCGGTGTTGTAGCAGAGCGCGCCTCACGTGGTCTCAACTTCGGTACTGTACTTGTTCCGGAAGGATTGATTGAATTTATTCCTGCCATCAAGAAACTTATTGCCGAGTTGAATGATCTTATCGCTGCCAATCAAGCCGAGTTTGATAATATCAGCGCAGAAGAGAAAATAGCCTATATAGCTGCTCATTTGTCAGCTGCGAATGCTGCAATTTTCAATAGCCTTCCAGCCGGTGTAAGCCGTCAGCTTGCATTGGAGCGTGATCCACACGGAAATGTTCAGGTATCGCTTATTGAGACTGAGCAACTTCTTGCCGATATGGTGGCTGTAAAACTTGACGGGTGGAAGAAAGAAGGCAAATTCAATGGCAAGTTTGGTACCCAGCACCATTTCTTCGGCTACGAGGGACGTTGCGCGGCTCCATCGAATTTCGATGCTGATTATTGCTATAGTCTTGGTTACAACGCATCGATGCTGATAGCTGCAGGAAAGACCGGATATATGTCTTCCATTAAAAATACAGTCGCACCGGCAGATGAGTGGGTTGCTGGAGGTATTCCTATCACTATGATGATGAATATGGAGAAACGTAATGGCGAGATGAAGCCTGTTATCCGCAAGGCGTTGGTTGAGCTTGACGGTGCTCCATTCAAGGAGTTTGAGTCTCATCGTGAGGAGTGGGCACGCAATACATCGTTTGTCTATCCTGGCCCGATTCAGTATTTCGGTCCGTCGGAGGTGTGCGATCAGCCTACCAAGACTTTGAAACTGGAGCATAAGTGATAAAACGCAAATCGGTTATCTCTGATAATGGTAAAAGAGGGTCTTCGACGCGGCGGACTGTCGCGTCAGGACCCTCTGCCTTGCATACACAAAATAAGAAGTCCCGTTCAAAAGGCAAAAGAAACGTAAACGGTCCGCGTCATCGAAAAATCAGATTAGAGGAAGAGCTGCCGGCTTGGTGCCAGAGGTTAATAACAGCGGTGACAGCCAGCGCCCTTTTGTTGGGCGCATATTTGTTCCTGATAAGACCGTATTCCTATAGATGGAAACCTTGCTACGGATCCAAAGCGTATGATGTATGTATGCCGCAAGGATTCGAGGTGTTTGGTGTTGACGTGTCACATCACCAGGGAAATATTGACTGGATGGAGGTATCTGCAATGTCGGACAATGGATTCCCATTGCGCTTCGCGGTTATCAAAGCTACTGAGGGCGGTGATTTCAAAGATACCAATTATGATGTCAATTACGCAACTGCAAGGGAATGCGGGCTTGCCTGTGGAGCATATCTTTTTTACAATCCAGGAACATCACCGAGTAGCCAGGCAGCTTTTTATATTAATAATGTGTCACTTGCCAGCGGCGATCTTCCTCCGGTCGTTGATGTCGAGCACAAGGGTAAATCGGTTGGACAGCTACGGAAAGACGTGCTCGAGTGTCTGGTGCTTTTAGAAAATCATTATGGAACAAGTCCGATAATCTATACCTCGTATAAATTCTGGAAACATTATCTCAATGTCCCCGATTTTGAGAAATACAAATTCTGGATAGCACATTATTATATTGATGATCCTGATGATGATATAGACTGGACGATATGGCAGTTTACCGACCGTGGAAACGTCCCGGGCATCGACAGCTATGTGGATTTGAACGTTTTCAACGGCTCGTATGACTCTTTCAGGCAGACTTTGGTTAAATAAGCTGTAGTGTCGAAATAGGGAAAATCCCCTTGTTTTATGGGAAATTTCCCCACTTTTGTCTTTATTCCGTATCTATATTTGCACTGGAGTAATTAAATGTTGAACCATATAAAAACGGACGGTTATGAAAAGAATGTTTTTTCTCACAGCGGCTATTCTGGCGTCAGTCGTCTCGATTGCCCAAAGAAATGATCTCTATTCTTCGGCTTCACAGGCATCGAAACCCACAGTTTCGGTTACAGTTCCTGCCGCGCCTGTTACGGTAGCATCCACCCCTGCGGTTACAACCACTGTTTCATCACAGGAACGCGATGTGGATGAGTATAACCGCCGTTATTCTTATAGCAGCTCAAATCAGGATACCGATTATTCATATACCGGGGATAGTGTGGTACATGATACCGTATATGTTAAAAGCGGGTCTTATGCCGAGGGGTATAATGATGCGGCAGAAGAGTATGAGTATGCCTTGCGTATGGCTCGTTTCCACAGTGTTTCCATAAGTCTGTTTGCGAGCCCGTTCTATTGGGACGTATTTTATAATCCATGGTATCCCTATGGCTGGCGTTACGGTTGGGTATATTATGACCCCTGGTATTATGGACCATATTATCCCGGATGGTATCCAGGCCCGATATATGTCGGCCCAGTGTATATGGTATCGGGTGTATATGTACGCCGTGACAGATTCGTTCCGGACAGGCGTATCAATTCCGGTTGGGACAGGCAGTTGGCCGGTGGCGCAAGGCGTGAGCGTGATTATCTGGCTGCCAGCGGAGGTTCATCAATTGGTAATAGTGAGAGAGGTCTGTCCTCTGGAAGGAATAGTATCAGCGATGATAGCCGCAGAAATGTCGTGAGCCGCACCCCAAGTGACATGAATTCACGTAATACTTTATCAAGTTCTATGAAACCTGTTGAGAGCCGTTCCGTAGAAGCCAGGGAAAAAACTGATGTGATGTCACGCTCAAACAGTTCCTATGCTGGTCGTGACCGTAGTACCAGCACACCGGCACGAAACTTGAATACTACATCGAGACAGATTTCGGATGCTGTTACCTCACGAAGCTCGAGCTCTGGCTATAAATATACAAGACCTAGCAGTACCAGTCGTGGTAGTGCGACTGAAAGAAGTTCTGCTAATGTGTCTGCTCCTTCAGTAAGCCATAATACGAGCTCTATCAGTTCCGGAAGCAGTTCGGTGGGTCGTTCAATTGGCGGCGGCTCAATGGGTGGTGGTTCCATGGGCGGCTCAATGGGCGGCGGTGCAAGAGGCGGAAGCGGCTTTGGAGGCCGCAGATAATGAGTCTGGTATTTTTTGTTGAACCGTAAATTCAGGATGTATTATGCGTATTAAACTTTCATTATCAATATTTCTGGCTCTGAGTGTATCATTGTGTACATTGGCGCAGACATCGTATGATGCCTTTCAGGTTATGGGCGAGGATTTAAATGGAACTGCAAGATATGTAGGAATGGGTGGCGCGATGGGGGCTTTCGGCAGTGACCTGTCTGTCATTTCCCGCAACCCGGCCGGTATTGGAACATATCTTTCCAGTGATGTGAATATCTCATTTGCATTGCAGAATTCGAATACGAGTATGATAAATCCCGGTTCAGAGCTGATGTATGACGAGGATCCGTCTGAGTCAGCAGCTACGATATCATATTCGTCACCGGGTAACCGCTCTGGAATGAATTTTCACGTAGAAGATGTGTCGTTTGTTGTGGTTATGCCAACATATGGTACTGCAGGCTCGTTGAGCAATGTCAATCTTGCATTTTCATATCACAGACTGAAAGATTTGGTTAGAACTTTGACTTACAATGATGATTTCGAGAAACCGGGTTACCCTGTGGAATTTCGTGATCTTGTCAATAACCAGGATTATCTTGTCAATGCATATGACTTTAATGTGTCTTTCAATCACGAGGACAAATTCTATTGGGGGTTCACTTTTGAGACTTTGACAGCCTCTTGCTCAACAACCGGACATTTCTACCATTATTATCCAAAAGGTCAGTTAGGCCTGGAGAAACCGTTGGATATAACATCGGTAGATAGAATGAATGATATTTATGGACGGGGATGGAATTTCAAATTCGGATTTATCGCCCGGCCGGAGGCTGGTCCGTTCAGATTCGGTCTATCTGTCTCGACTCCGTCTTTTTTCAGACTGAATGAGGAATATACCGATTATGTATATGCTATTGACGGTGAGCAGTACGATGGTAAAAAGTTTTATCAGGATACATTCTTTAAAATGACCACTCCTTGGGTATTGAACGGCAGTTTGGGCTATAGTACAAAACATACGGCAATTGGATTTGAATACGACTGTAATATCGCAAAAGACTCATATTTGCGTGTAAGCAATACTGATTTGTCAGCTCAGGGTAAAGACCGTGATTACAGAACTTATTCAGCATTACGCCTGGGAATGGAGACAAATGTTTCAAATTTCAGCATCCGTTGTGGCTATAATTATACATTCCCGATGTTTAATTCAGCTGGCATGAAGTATCTGGAAGATACATATTTCAATAAAAAACGTATGGATCTGGATTATGAGAATGTCTTTGAGGCGCATACTTTTACCGCAGGAGTGGGATATTGCAGTACTCCAGGCTCTTTTGGTGGACAATTCTATGTGGATCTGGCTTATGCCTATAACCTGCGATACAGCTCCTTGCATTTGGGTGAATATCCTTACGATCCGGTTACGGAATATAGGACAGGGACTGGGAAGCTGCTGTTTACAATAGGCTATACTTTCTAAGGTAATCAGTCGAAAAGTGTCCAACTGAGACCGAACTTGAACATTCGTGGATTCATAGGGTAATGCGGGGCCAGGAATGGTCCCGTATCACTTTTCATACCGGAATTGACGTGGGTAACCATCACGTAAAAGCGCACGCTTCTCAGAACAAAGTTCAGATATACATCGATAGATGGGTAGTTGCCAACTTCGATTCTGTTGTTGATGTCTTGTGTGTAGAACTCTCCTATTACAGGGGAGTAGCCTGGAGCGTAGTATTTTGTAAACCAGAAAGCCTCCCCTCCGAATTCGATATCCATACGTCTGGCATATCTGAATTTAATGTACAGATTTGAGAATGCGTCAAGAGTAGGTAACGGTAGAACATCCTGATTGCTTGAAAATTGCCAGGTGACGCGATTGTCCCAATGAAGCACTCCTAGCACAATGTCCTGATAGAGCGATGCACTCAGTACTTGAACGTCTGAATCACTTTGACGCGGACTTATGTCGTTGATTATGCCGTTTGCCGGCTCAGGCAGGCCGTTGTCGCTCATGTATGTGTAGTTCTTGATATTTGTAAAGCCGGCAGTCAGTCTTGTATGCGATTTGTCTATATGCAATTCACCCTCAAATTCAGTTGACAATTCTTTCTTGAACTCTTTGTCCCACCAATAATGTTCTGAATGAAAGTGTTTGATGAAATACGAAGGTGTCCTGTCGCTTATGTCAGCACGGATTGTAACACCTGCGTCCTGTCTCAGCAGATTGAAATTGAAACGTACGTCACCCTGAATATCAAAATCACCGAAATGTGTTCCAAATAAAACAGTCTGGGCTGTGGCTCCTAAATTGAAGTGCCGTCCAGTTTCATGTTGGATGGAACCTCCTATTGTGAAATCATATTCATTCTCACGGTGCCGGATTTCCTCCCATTTGTCAGTTGTGGCTGTATCGGGCATTGTGTAGTTTCTATACTCAATGCCTGCAAAAAGCCGAAGACCTGCTACTGCCCATTTGCTGAAGCCTTCGTTCATACTCAGACTCAGAGTGTTCCTTACGTAGAAATTGTTGAATTGGTCGAGTGAATCGTTAGGCAACCACTGTTGGGAAAATATGTTGTCGGGTCTCAAATATGTTATGAAACGCCTTTCGAGAAAACCGAATTCGGTGTTGTTCGCTATTTTGCCAAGTTCCCTGTACTTGGTAAAAGTCAGCAGAGTGTCGCCTACACTGTCAGATTGAATATATGATTGACTTATAGACAGTCCTTGGGCAATGAGAAACTGTCTGCGATTCAGATTGTTCCAAGTGTCGCTCAGATTCGTGGGTATTTCTTCCGGCTCATATTCCTTTTTGCCTTCCGACATCAGCTCGGGGTTAGTGATGTAGCGGTCATCTGTGATACCGCCGTTTTCGGCTATTTTTATGTTATCTGTATTGAAACTGAAATGAGCTGAATAGGTATCACCGTGATAGTAACCATAAAATCTTGCATCGAACAATGATGTGGCCTGATTGCTGTATCTACCGCGTCCATATACATAATCCATGTTGAATCCGACTCCGACCTTGCGTCCGAAATTCGCGGCAAAATAACCTTTGATATGGTCATCTCCGTTCATTCTGCCACCACCGCTGAAATATGTAATATTAAGATGTGGGGTCTTTGTGTCTGTAAACAGGAAATCTGTCGGATTCTTGATGAAGAAGTCATATGGCGCATCGAAGAAGAAGTCGGGAAGAGGCTTGCGCTCATCGAAAAGTCTGCTAAGTCTGGGTGATCCCAGATTGCCAAGGATATTGTAAGATGATCTTATACCCTCTGTCTTGTTGACGTTCTGGAACAGATACTGAAGTGTGTCAGGTTCCTCATATTCATAGTATGGACTGTTGCCTGCAATGCGCCATTGGACATAATCCTTTGGCACTGATCTTTGAACTACAGTTGAGTCCCGCTCGGGTGTGTCTTTCAGACTGTTTCCATAAAGGCTGCTGTCGAATCCGTCTTGATTCTGCGAATACTGACTTTGTGCGTATGCCGTTCCTTGCAGGAAAAGCGTCGCCAGTATTATTGACAGAATTTTGAAACGGATATTTGCCTTGTGTGACATTGCAACTATAATATGACTATTGGATGAGCCTCATGATATATTCGGCAATCTTTAATGCAAGCGATAATCCGCATACGCATAAAAAAGGAATAGGGCTGCCGCCTGTTTTATAGATTACAAACAAAATGGCAGAGATTGCGGCACCGCATAGAAAAATGCGGTTAATTATCTCTCTCGCTTTATAGATTGTCGTGGTCTGTACGGCTTTGCCACTTCCTTTCCTTCCTTTTTGTCTGATTTTTCCGCGTATGTCATATTCTGCGCGGCTGTTCAAATCAGAAAGCACGCTGTATGCTTCAGTAAGGCTTTCATAACGTGCCCTTGAACTGTCATCGGTATGGCCGTTGTCGGGACTGCAGCCTGCTGAAAGAGCTTTGTATGCTTCCTCAATTTCGTTTGTTGAGGCGGTCTCGCTTAATCCAAGACGAGTATATAATTCTTTGGTCATTTGGAGGCTTCTGTCTCAAGAGTGGATATTACATCCTTTATCTCCTTCTCTAAATCATTTACAAGGTCAATGGTCTTTATTCTGAATTTTCCTGCTGCTTTCAGCATTTTTGTCCCTTGTCTGTTGAAAGCCTCTCTGTCTGTAATCCATTCTTCCGCTGTAAATCTGGAACCTCCGTCACGCTCTTCCTCATACCAATAACTGATATTGGAGATGGTTACTGAACAGACCGATGAGGATACATTTATTGATAAATCGTAGTTGATCCTGGAACGGTCTGTGATGATGGCAGTCTTCTTGAATGTTATATAATCCTCGATGTTTGCGCTTATTCTGCCTGGGGCGGAATCTTTGACCTTTGCTGAAATAACGATAGGTTTGACGAACTTGCCTTTTGCCCATTGTAATAAGGTCCCGTAAACATCTTCCTGGGAAATCTTCTCGGAATTGAAGGAGATTTCATCGGAAAATACCACCATACCGTCCTTTACTGGAACTTTGCCGAATCCATATGTCGGATCCTCACTTGTCTGTCCAAAAGACAAGACTGAAATAATGCATGCTATGATGCAGAGTGCTGCTTTTCTCATATTTATATTATACGAACTTACTGCAAAAATACATTATTTTAAAAAGAAGGCAATAACGACAGTGCCGATAATAATCCGAAATATAAAAAAACACAAGCGAAGATGGGTAATGCCCACTCTCCGCCTGGTAAATACGATGGATAAAAGTGCTATTACTTAACTGCTGCGAGAGAAGCCTTGCGGAACTCCTTCATCAGCTTCTCGATTTCTAAAGAAGCCTTGCGTGCGCGTGTACCGGCAGCTTTGTTGCCTTTTTCCAACTGCGAGTTAGCGTCTGCTGCAAATGCTGCATAGAGCTCAGCTGCTTTTTTAAGGATTTCTTCCATAATTTCAATTTAATAAGTTGTTGTTTAATGAATTCGATTTGGCACAAAAGTATAACAAATGAAAAAATACACAAAAAAAAATCACAACTTTTTTTAACAAAAAGTATTGGAATAGTCCTATTGCTTATCTTTGCATATATTTGGTACGGATTTTTTCATGAAGTATTAGCCTTAATTGCTATGAAGGATTATATTCTGCAGAATAAAGAGCGCTTTTTCAATGAGTTGTTTTCATTGTTGCGCATTCCGTCAGTCAGTGCGCATAAAGAACACCACGATGATATGTGGCATTGTGCCGTACGCCTGGCTGAACTGTTGAGAGAGGCTGGGGCTGATGAGGCCCAGGTTTTGCTTACTTCCGGCTATCCGGTGGTGTATGGCAGCAAAATTCTGAATCCTGAATACAAAACAATACTGGTATATGGGCATTATGATGTCCAGCCGGTTGAACCGCTTGACAAATGGAACTCTGAACCGTTTGAGCCTGTGATACACGATGGCGCAATTTGGTGCCGTGGCGCCAATGATGACAAAGGGCAGCTTTTTATGCATATCAAGGCTTTCGAGTATATGCTTGGAAGCGGCAGACTGCACCATAATGTGAAATTCATTTTCGAGGGCGAAGAAGAGATTGGAAGTCCTTCATTTCCCGAATTCATCCGAAATAACAAAGAACTGCTCAAGGCGGATATATGTCTTGTCTCAGACACAACGATGATAACTGACAAGTTCCCCTCCATCAATTGTGGAATGCGGGGTCTGTCATATATGGAACTGAAAGTTACAGGACCTGACAAGGATTTGCATTCCGGTCACTTTGGTGGAGCTGTGGCGAATCCGTTGAATGTACTTTGCGAGATTATTGCCTCTCTGACTGATGGCGATGGCCGCATAACCGTTCCCGGCTTTTATGATAATGTGGTGGAACTTTCTGATTCAGACCGAAAGATGCTTGCGCGTGCCCCGTTTGATATTGATGAATACAAGAGCTTTCTTAAAATTGATGATGTGCGCGGCGAAAAGGGATATACTACTATGGAGCGTACAGGCATAAGGCCAAGTTTTGATGTCTGTGGAATATGGGGCGGTTATACAGGCCAGGGTGCCAAGACTGTGCTTCCATCCGAGGCGCATGCGAAGTTGTCGATGAGACTGGTGCCGAACCAGCGTTCATCGCACATCACAAAACTGGTGAAAGAACATATTGAGAAGATTGCTCCAAAATGTGTCAAAGTCGAGGTCACTCCGTTCGAGGGAGGAGATGGCTTCCTTATACCTATTACCTCTGATGCCTACAAAGCTGCGTCAAAAGCTATGGAACGGGTTTATGGCATAGAGCCGGTGCCGGTTCGCGGAGGCGGAAGCATTGCAATATTGGCTGAATTCCAGAAAGAACTGAATATGGATCCTTTGCTCATGGGCTTCGGTCTGGAGCGGGATACAATACATTCTCCCAATGAGAGCTTCCTGCTGAGCCAATTGTTCGCTGGCATGGAATCATTGGCTTTGTTCTATGAGTTTTACTGAAAATAGCAAAAATAGACGCTCATAATAATAAAAAGTCGTAAAGAATAATTTACTTTGTATTTTATTGTTGAATTAGTGTGATTTTAGGATCAGCTTTTAGCTTTATTAGTAAAATTTGTAACTGGTATGACATTCAAATTCAATCCTATTACAGGCAAGACAGCTGAGATAGTCGATGCATTAATGGAGTCTTCGGAGATGACTGAGGATATGGCGCTCCAGTTCAAGATACGTCTTTGTGTGGAGGAGGTCGTTGAGAATATTGTCAGCTACGCATATGCCGGCGGCAACGGACCGATGGAAACCAGTATCCTGAGGGACAATGACGGGACGATCATTCTTGTATTCAAGGATCAGGGCGTGCCGTTTGATCCTCTGGCCAAACCGGATCCTGATATCACGCTCTCGGCCGAAGACCGTCCTATTGGCGGACTTGGTATATTCTTGTGTAAGCAGATGATGGATGATGTACGTTATGAGTATTCCGATGGTCAGAATGTTCTTACGATGGTTAAGAAAATAGGATAATAAATTCAAATATTAATAGTATAAAACGAAAGCTATGAACGTGACAATTAATCAGGAGGGAAACAAGTACAACGTTGTTCTGGAAGGTCGCTTGGATACCACAAATGCAGATCAGTTCCAGAAAGATATCACACCGCTTATGCAGAGCGGTAAGTCTGAGATAATACTGGACTGCACTGGAATGGAATATACATCCAGCCAGGGACTCAGAATGTTTCTTATGCTCCAGAAGTATGTAAACCAGCAGGGAGGCACAATGGAAATGCGCAATATGCGTCCTCAGGTTAAAGAGGTGTTTGACATTACAGGTTTCTCAAGCATAATCAAGATTATCTGATACTTTCTCTCCTTCGATGGAGGACAGCGTAGAAAAATACGGTCTTGATATGCATTGTACGATGATCCTTGAGGATTATCGTGACAAATGGTCTGTGTTCACCAAAATGAAAGAACTGATTGTCGGAAAATTAAGACAGGTTCTTGCTGAGAATGGTATAATGGTGACTGCGATAGAAGGACGTATCAAGACCGAGGCAAGCTTGGCTGGCAAACTTGAGTTGAAGGGACAGAAATACAAGTTCCTTGATGATATTACAGATATAGTTGGAATCAGGGTCATCACATTTTATACCGATGATGTTGACAAGATTGCTGCTTTCGTCGAGAATATGTTCCAGATTGACTGGGAAAATTCTGTAGATAAACGTAAAATGCATCAGGTTGACAGTTTTGGATATCTGTCTCTTCATTATGTCTGTAAGATACCGGACTCCATTTATTCCGACCCGCAGAATCCGTGGATTAACAATTTTCCGTTTGAGATACAGCTGCGCACCACACTTCAGCATATGTGGGCGAATATGAATCACGATATCGGATATAAGTCCGGCTTTGACATTCCCAGGGAGCATCTTCGTAATTTGAACAGACTGGCCGGAATGCTTGAACTCGCCGATGATGAGTTCAGCCGTATCAGAACGTCAATCAATGATTATCGCCGGCAGGTTACCGAGCTGGTGGCAAACGGCAAGTTTGACGATGTATCGTTGAACGGTGATACTTTCAAGAATTATCTCAATCTGAAACCTTTTGACAAGCTGAACCGCAGGATAGCTGCCATCAATCAAGCTGAGATACACTATACATCGTTGATGCCCTATCTGCAAGTGCTTAAATTTCTTGGTCTCAAGACACTCGGTGATGTGGAGAAGATGATAAAGGAGAGCAGTGATGACGCTTTCCAGATGGCTGTGCATCAGATTGGAAACCGTGACATTGATATACTTTCATCAACAGTCGGCGTTATGTATCTGTGTATCATCCATATCATCAAACAAGGTGGTGGGGTGGACGGCCTTACTGCAATGTTCAATGAATTGAATGGCACCTCTGATTACAACCGTGATAGAGCGCACAGAGTCTGGGGGGTAGCAACGCAGATTCATTTGGTTAAATAACATTATTCTATGTCACGCACAATCAGACTTCAAATTGTAAATATAGATAAGGAATTGTTCCTTCCGAATGGTGTTACTCTCAAGGAGGTGGCCGAGCAAATTGAGAACGACTTGGGATTCTCTCCGATAGCGGCTAAGGTAAATAACCGTATGGAGTCGTTGAACCACGAGCTGTATCATCCAAAACGTGTTGAGTTTGTGCGCTCCGACTCGTACGAGGGTCGTCAGGTCTTTATACCAACTTTGATTTTTGTGCTCTCGTCGGCATTCGAGGAATTGTTCCCTGACGGAAAGTTCAAGGTCGAGCATATCTCGGCAGGCGAGATGTTCTGCTCTTACAATACGGGGTTGGGAGTTGACGATTCGCAATATAGTGACAAAATAGTCCAGTCTTTGACCGAGCGGGTTGATAAATTGTGTGAGGCCGACATTCCTATTGAACTGGTTGAGGACGAGACGGCTGTTGTCATTGACCGTTTCCGTAAGAGTGGAAGGGATGACATTGCGCTCCTCTTGCAGAACTATCACGATCTGTATGCCTCATATTACAAGATGGGACAGCATATCGAATACTCGTATGTACCTTTAGCTATCTCAACCAGTTATCTGCATAATTACAGGATAACCCCGTTTGAAGGCGGATTCCAGGTCTCAGTCCCGACTTATTCTTATCCTGGAATTGAGGAAAAGGATATAATTCCTCAGAAAGAGCTTGCCGCGTGTCTGGAAAGTGCGGAGTGGAATAATAGAATGCACGCTGTAAGTGTTGGAGAGATTAATGCGAATTGCCAGGAACGGCGCGGCAGCGGATGGCTTATCAAACTTGCGGAGTCTCTTCAGGAGCGTAAGATCGCCCAGATTGCCGAGAGTATTGTAAAATCCGGCAAACGTATTGTCGTAGTAGCCGGTCCGTCGTCATCAGGAAAAACCACTTTCAGCAAACGCCTTGAGGTGGCTTTGGAAACTATCGGCAGAGAGGCATTCCCGATATCGTTGGATGATTTCTTTGTAAACCGCAGCGAAACACCCCGCGATGCCAATGGCCAGTACGATTACGAATGTCTTGAAGCGCTTGATGTGAAGCTTTTCAATAAATGTCTCTCAGCTCTGCTTGCCGGTGAGCCGGTTGATCTGCCTACATATAATTTCGTATCAGGCGAAAAGGAATACCGTGAGCATAATAAGGGTGTGGTTGCCCCAAATTTCACCTTTATACTAGAAGGACTTCACGGTCTGAATCCAAGATTGATGCCTGATGTCGCTCCGGAAGAGCAATTCCGTATATATGTTTCACCACTGATGTCGCTTGCTCTTGATGACCACATTAGAATCACCGCTACCGATGGAAGGCTTATGCGCAGAATATCACGGGATTCGGTACAACGAAACCGTACGGCCCGTGATACAATCGCATCTTGGTACAAGGTGCGCGAGGGCGAGGTTAAATGGATACTTCCGTTCCGCGACAATGCCGATGTGTTTTTCAATACCACATTGGTGTATGAGACAGCCGTGATAAAACCTTTCGTTGAGGAATTGTTGCGCGAGGTTCCGCAGAATTGTCCGGAGTATGCCGAAGCAGTGCGTCTGCTCAATATGCTGAGCTATCTTGTTCCATTGAGTGACCGTGAGATACCTCCGACATCTATCATACGTGAGTTTGTGGGTGGCAGCAGTTTCCGTTATCTCTAATTAATCTGCGATATTATGTTTTTTCCAGAATCAGAGCTTGCCATAAACAGCGATGGCAGTGCGTTTCATCTGCATCTCAGACCGGAGCAGATTGGCGACAAAATAATTCTGGTCGGTGATCCCGGCAGGATTGATATGATAGCAGAGATGCTGGATTCCGTTGATGTCAGTACATTCAGCCGCGAGTTCAAATGCGTGGTCGGATTGTATAAAGGCAAGAAAATCACCGCCATATCAACCGGAATAGGTTCGGATAACATTGATATTGTGGTAAATGAGCTTGACTCGCTGGCTAATATAGATTATTCTACCCGGAAAGAGAAACCGGAACATCGTACTCTTACACTGGTACGAATCGGAACCTGCGGCGCAATGCAGGAAGATTTACCTGTGGGCTCTTTTATAGTTTCGGAGAAATCGGTGGGGATGGACGGTGTCCTGAATTATTATCCTGCTGTCAGCGAAGTCTCGGAAGCTGATTTCGAAGCCGAGTTCTGCAGACAGACAGGGGTCTTGGACCGTTGGGCCAGACCATATGTCGTCAGCTCAGATCCGGAGCTTGTCGAGCGCATTGGCGAAGGTATGAACCTTGGCGTTACTGTCACCGCACCGGGCTTTTACGGTCCTCAGGGCAGATGCCTGCGCGGCGGACTTGCTCATCCTGATTTTAACGAGCGCCTTCGTGCCTTCAGATATGGCCGATTCCGCATCACGAACTACGAGATGGAAAGCTCTGCGCTTGAGGGTATGGCGCGTATGCTCGGACATAAAGCTATGACAGTATGCCTTGTGGTAGCGAACCGTTACTCGAAATCAATGAATACCGACTATCACGACGTTATGAGAACTCTTGTTGAGACAGTTCTCGACAGAATCTGACAATATTAATCTTTGGTATATGCCAGGAACTCGTTACGTACCTGGGCATTCTTGCGGAATGCGCCTGTCAGGTAGGTTGATGTCATAGTCCCTCCTTTTTTCACGCCACGACTCTCTTTGCACATGTGACGCCCCTTCATCATCAGCGCCATACCACGTGGAGGATATTCATCGCCAAGAGCCTCGGTCAGCATCTGGACGACGTCATATACCAGACGCTCCTGAACCTGCAGACGGGCTGAGCAGTAATCAATTACGCGGCCAATTTTTGAAAGACCCAATATGCGGCCTTTCGGATGCGGTATGTAGGCGAACCAGTATTCTCCGAAGAATGTGCGGCAGTGATGCTCGCAGACCGAATAGAATGTGCCGTTATCTACAACCATATTGTCGTAGATTATGCCGTCCTGTCCGTTCGGAAATGTTGTGATGACTGGCTTCTCTGCCGGGTCGTATCCCCGGAACATCTCTTTGAACATACGCAGCATCCGATCCGGGGTTTCCTTCAATCCCTCGCGGTCGGGGTTCTCTCCTATGTATTCCAATAGTTCCCTTATATCCTCTCTTGCTCTCTCCTCACTTATCATCGCTGTCAATCCTCGTATATGGCTAAATTGTTGCTGCTCTCCTGGACATCAACCCTGTAGCAATTCTCTATCTGGTCGTGAATCCATTTGGCAAGATTCTCAGATGTCGGGTTGAACGGCAGACGCTCATTTAAGTCTGTGTGGTCCAGATAACCGTGAATCCTGCGCTTTATTTCGGTAAAATCAACTACCATTCCGTCCTCATTCAGCGTATCGCTCTTGCAATACACAGTAACTTGAAAATTATGCCCGTGCAGAGACTCGCACTTGCTCTGATGGTCAAGTGTCAGCTTATGACTGGCCGAAATCTCCATTTTTTTTATTACCCTATACATCTCTCTGTTATCTGCTGAATAATATATTACCGTCGCAAATCACTGTGGTTATGCAATCTGACGACGCCGCATAGACCCAGTTTGAAATCAGGTTGTAGCACGGCTGCATACGGCAGTCATTAATATCAATGAGCAGGCAGTCGGCCAGCTTGCCTTCTGCTATCACACCGGCATTGCAGCCTATAGCCTCGGCACCGTTCACAGTAGCCCATTTGAGAATCTCCGGTGCAGGCAGACATTCTACATCGCCGTTTACTTTCGAAAGCAGTGCCGCGAACTTCATCTCCTCGCGCATATCCAGATTGTTGTTCGATGAGCTGCTGTCTGTTCCGAGGGTGATTCTTACACCCGATGCCATCGCGTCGCGATATGGGAAGATACCGCTGCCCAGTTTCATATTCGAGCAAGGACAGTGTGTGACGGTTACACCTCTTTCTGCAAGTATGTCCCATTCCTCGCGATCTACCCATACGCAGTGGGCGGCTGTTACGTCGGGACCGAGTAGGCCGATAGAGTCAAGATAGCGGACCGGTGTCATACCATATTGCTTCCTGCAGCCTTCCACCTCGTTTTTTGTCTCTGCTACGTGTATGTTGATGAGCGCGCCGTTGTCACGGGCTGTCTCAGTCATCGCCCGAAGCGATTCGGTGCTGTTCGTGTAGATGGCGTGGGGGGCTATTGCCAGACGGACACGTCCGTCGTGCGTCGCGTTCCATTCTTTCAGAACCTCGGCGTATGCCGGAACATTTGCCACAGTGTGCTGGAAGAAACATTCTGCCACGATAGCGCGCATACCTGCACTGACAGCGACCTCGGCTGTCCTACTGGTGTTGAAATACATATCATAATATCCGACAGTGCCTGTGCGCAGCATCTCTTTCACAGCCATCTCTGCGCCGCGGCACATATCATCGGCAGTCATCTTCGCCTCGAACGGCCAGATATATTCGTTGAGCCATTTCTGCAGAGGCATATCATCGGCATAACCTCTCAGCAGGTTCATCGGAATGTGCGTATGGGTGTTGTAGAATGCCGGCAGAACGGCCATTCCCTCAGCCTCGATTATCTTGTCTGCAACTGTATCGGCAGGCACTCCTATCGACTTGATTATATCTCCGTCTATCAGAATATTGGTCTTGCAGCCGTCGTGCAGGACATTCTTAATGAGTAGTGTTGATTTCATGACGCAAAATTAGTTAAAAAACAATGCTAATTAGTATGTTTGTGTTTGGAACATATAAGTTATGATTAGAAAGATATTGTTTGCCATCGTGCTGTCGCTGACGGCCATTGCCACCGATGCCGCGAAATTTGTGTCGTTGTCGGTTCTCGACAGGGATTATCTGATATTGCGCCTGCGTGACGGCGAGATACGCTATCGTGATGACGGCACCGGACCGAGTGCCTATCTGGGCCACTCTTTCGTCGAGGGCGATGACACTCTCGTGGTCTTCGGCGAGCGCTTTGATCCGGCGATTACGGCGCAGACCGCCGATTGGGTTATATCATCTGACGATGACCGTGCTTTCGGAGCGGTTCATCCTGCGGTGATATCGCGCAAGTCCAAGCCTATGCACGTCGATCACACTCTCTCGGCTGAGCTTGAACACTGGCTGTTTCTTCGTCTGCCGCAGTCAATGCGTCAGGGTTGCACATACAAAGTCTGCATTCCGTCCGGCGCGCATTCCGATGTGGATTGTGCAAGCGTCCTGTTCGATGTGAACAGCTCTGTATCCGAGGCTGTTCACGTAAATATAATAGGTTATACACCCGACCGCGATGTCAAGGCTGCCGACCTCTATCTCTGGCTCGGTGATGGCGGCCAGCGGGACTATTCTTCGTTCGTCGGCAGAAAGGTGTGGCTGTACAATGTCAATAGCGGCAAACGCTTGCAGGTAGGCAGGGTGTCGTTCTGGAAGTCACAGTCCGAGTATGCGCAGGAGGCTAACAGAAAGAACGATACGGGTTCCGATGTATGGAGCATAGATTTCAGATGCTCCACCCCTGGCCGTTACCGCCTTGTGGTCGAGGATGTGGGTTGCAGTATGGACTTCGATATCAGGAACGATGTATATCTTGAGCCATACCGCTATTCGGTACGAGGCTACTATTATATGAGACTTGGCGAGATGCCCGACTCGTCTGTCTCACCTGTACCGCGTCAGCCGGCTTTCATTCCGGAAGTCGATCCTGTGGGCTTTACTGTTTATAAGACTGACCTGCAGCCCTGGCATCCCGACTGGAGGCGTATCCGGGGCGATGTATGGGACGAGCCTCATTTCAAGCCGGCTCTGGAGTCTGAGTTCTGGAAGCATCGTCTGTCTGGCAATCCTGTGAATACCGAGGTGCGTGGCGGACATTCCGATGCTTTCGACTGGGACCGTCATCTGGCACACGTCAGCAACATATACGACTTGCTGCTTCCGTATTTCCTCACAAACGGAGCGGTTGACGAGGATAATCTTGGCATCCGCGAGAGCGGGAACGGCATTCCCGACATAATTGACGAGGCGCGGAACGAGGTGGATTTCTTTCTCAGCATACGCGATGGCGAAGGGTACAGTCAGGGAGTGACTAACCCGTCGAAAGAATGGACAATTATGTTCCAGGCAGGCTGTACCACCATTGCAGCGTGGGCTAATGC
Source organism: Bacteroidaceae bacterium (assembly GCA_045597365.1). Classification (GTDB taxonomy): domain Bacteria; phylum Bacteroidota; class Bacteroidia; order Bacteroidales; family Bacteroidaceae; genus Colenecus. Next base: position 36,350 of record JAZLKB010000006.1, read on the forward strand.
CGCCAACTGCGCTATGCTGGCAGAGTGTATGCGGATTGCCGGAAACGGGGAACTTTGCAGATATTATACCGACGAGGCCGTCAAGGCCTTCCGCTATGCCGACCGTCAGGAGAACAAGCAACTGAACGATTCGCAGGCAATCGGTGACGGCAATATGCGCGGCAGCGATTTCAAGCAGATGGCTGCGGCATATCTGTACAATGTTACCGGCGAGCGTGAGTGGGAGGACATTATGGCTGAGCTGAGCATAGTGACGGGACCGGATTCAAGAATATGGAACACACGGGCAGGCTATCAGATTTGGGGCACTGCTGCTTATCTGAACTGTCCGCAGGAGCGGCACTATCCGCAGCTGTATGAAAATATGAAGAAGAGTGTGGCGCTCGAGGCCGAGACAAACCACGTGAGCAAGAGCCCGTTGCGCCCTTCCCGCCGTACTACCAACGATTCCCGCTGGCAGACTTCCGAGAATCTGCAGCTTGTAATGATGGCGCATTTCATAGCCAACGACAAAACTGAGAGGAAACGGCTTGAAGAGGCTATGTATATTGATGCCGACTGGTGTTTCGGTCGCAATCCTGCCAACATTGTCGAGATGACCGGTCTGGGCGAGCGTCACATCACGGACTGCTATACAACCGGCCGCAATGACGGCATCCCGGGCTCGCATCCCGGTCAGACGCCGTTCAACGGTACGGAGACCTGGTCGCGTGGTGACGGCGGAGATGCTCAGATTCTGCTCCGTCGCTGCTATCCTGTCTGGACCGACGGCTGGCCCAGTCAGGAGTCTTTCTTCAATCAGCGTTATCTGTGGGTGAACGGCGAGTTCACACCCCGCGAGACCATGCGCGGAAAGATGGCTTTGACAGCCTATCTGTATGGCATAAGGACGCTCTGATTGGTTAGAGAACGGGTTCCTGTCGCCTGCAAAATAAAACGTGCATCAGATGCATTGATGCGTCAATAATCTGATTAACTTTGCATAAGTGGTACGAACAGGAACGTATATGGGACAGAAACTGCCGATAGGAATTCAGAGCTTCGAGGACTTGCGCGTCAAAGGCTTCAAGTACGTTGACAAGAGCGGAATAGTATATAGACTGGTCACAGAGGGCAAATATTACTTTTTGTCCCGGCCTCGCCGATTCGGCAAGAGCCTGCTGCTGAATACTCTGGAATCATACTTTCTTGGCAAACGTGAGCTGTTCGACGGTCTTGCCATCGCGGAGCTTGAGAGCGACTGGGTGAAGTATCCCGTGCTGCATCTGGACTTGAACACGCAACAATATGACACGGAGGATGCGCTGCGTGATAAAATAGACAGAGAACTTACAGTGTGGGAGTCTGTATATGGCCGTGTCGATGAAGAGCGTGGCTTTGGAATGCGTTTTGAAGGTGTCATAAAACGGGTCTTTGAGAAGACCGGTCGCCAGGTGGTGATACTTGTTGATGAGTACGACAAGCCTCTGCTCCAGGCCATCGGCAAGCCTGAACTACAGGATGCCTACCGTGCAACGCTGAAGGGTTTCTACGGAGCTTTGAAGTCGATGGACGGCTGCATCCGCTTCGCGTTCCTGACAGGTGTGACAAAGTTCGGAAAGGTTAGCGTGTTCAGCGACCTGAACAACCTAGAGGACATCTCAATGCTCCCGCAGTACTATGACATCTGCGGCATCACAGAGCAGGAGCTGCGCGACAATTTCAACGTTGAGGTGTCCGAGCTGGCCGCAAAGCTGGAGAAGTCGGTCGAAGACACATATTCCGAGCTGCGTGAGAACTATGACGGCTACAGATTCTGCAAGGAGCAGAAGCCCGGCGTATATAATCCTTTCAGTCTGTTGAATGCTCTCAAAAGCTCGGAGATAAACCAGTACTGGTTCGAGACCGGCACCCCCACATACCTGATGGAACTTCTGAAGCTGAATCAGTACGTTCTGCCCGATTTGGAGCGCGAAGAGCCGGATGCGGACACATTGAACTGCGTTGAC
>JAZLKB010000007.1:0-24709 GCA_045597365.1 Bacteroidaceae bacterium
ATGATATCAAGAGACCGATTGACGAATCCTACGAGAGGAAATGCCGCAGGCGCATCATTCCGATGGAAAATCTACCAAAGTGGAATTATCTCGTCAAACCGGCTTAAACTTTACCAAGTTATTTTTTAATGTTTACTAAATATATAAAAATAATATTTTTATATAATAAAAATTTGCCGGTACGCTTGAGTCTCGGTATCTTTGCAATGTATTTTTTTTGAGCCAATATGGAAAGAGTAACGTTGCTTCCGTCTTCGAAATTGTTTGATAGTTTTATAGACGACAAATATATACCTTCTGACAAGGATAAATACTATTTGAGAAACACACAGGTCGCAGCTCCAAAAAATGGCTGGCGCCATTTGAGCAGCGGTGAGATTGAGACTCTTGTCAAGAATGCGAACACCGCAATAAATTGGGACAATATATATGTCTCCGATGAGTTTGATCCGACAATGGTGAAAAATAATAGGTTCTACGGGCTTGTCCGTATAGGCCGGGTCTCAAGTGACGGACTTCAATATCACGATTTAAGACTTCCGTGTGGAATAACAGGCAGTTCTATCCATTCTTGCGATATCGGTGACGATTGTGCTATCCATAACGTTCATTATCTGTCGCACTATATAATCGGTGACCGTTGTATGCTTTTCAATATACATGAAATGTCCTGCACTGATCATGCAAAATTTGGCAATGGTATAATCAAAGAGGGTGAAGAGGAAAATGTCCGTGTTTATATGGAACTGATGAATGAGACGGGATGCCGTAAGATTATGCCATTCGATGGAATGATTGCTGCTGATGCATATCTTTGGGCTAAATTCATTGATGACACTTTGTTGCGTGACCGTCTCGGTGTCATTACCCAGAACTCTTTTGACAATCGCCGTGGATTCTACGGAACGATTGGCACTGGAACAGTTATAAAAAATACTTGGATTATCAAGGATGCAAAGATAGGCAGCTCTTGTTATATAAAAGGTGCTAGTAAGTTGAAGAATATAACGATAAACTCATCCGATAAAGAGCCTACCCAGATTGGGGAAAATGTCGTAATGGTAAATGGTATCGTGGGTTACGGCTGCCGTATTTTCTATTCCTGTATTGCTGTCAAGTTCGTTATGGGCAGTCACTCGAATCTGAAATATGGGGCACGCCTGATAGATTCGTTCCTGGGGGACAATTCTACAATCTCCTGTTGTGAGGTGTTGAACAATTTGCTGTTTCCTGCCCATGAGCAGCATCATAACAACTCGTTCCTGATAGCAAGTGTTGTAAAGGGACAGTCAAATCTTGCTGCCGGTGCAACTATCGGCTCCAATCACAACAGCCGATCCAATGATAATGAAATTGAGGCAGGCCGTGGCTTTTGGCCAGGTTTGTGTGCCAGTATCAAGCATTCAAGTAAATTCGCTTGCTATACGGTTCTTGCCAAGGCTGATTATCCGTCCGAGATCATCAATCCTTTTCCATTTGCCCTGATGAGCAATGATGTCTCAAAAAACGAATTGTGCGTAATGCCTGCATTTATGTGGATGTACAATTTGTATGCACTGGCGCGTAATGACTGGAAGTATGCGGCACGTGATACCAGGGTGTTTAAAGTGCAGAATATCGAGTTCGACAGCCTTGCACCGGATAGTATGGAGGAAGCACTCAATGCTCGGCATCTGTTGGCCGTATGGACAGCAAAGGCTTGGCTGCGTACTGCCGGCAAGTCTGCAGACGATGTGGCAGATTACGAACTGGAACTGATTGGAGAGAAGTTGATGAATGGAGAAGCATGTGCTGTGGATTCACTGGATATTTTAGGCGAAAATATGGAGAACAGTAAGCGCCGTGTACGTATTCTGAAGGCATATCGCGCATACCATGCGTACGGTGATATGATAACATCGTATGCTGTAAAAAATGTCTTGAGATATTTGGAAAGTCACCCACAGATGTCCTTTCAGGATTTATCGGATGTGATAGGAGGCCGTAGAAAAACAATGAAATGGATAAACCTTGGAGGTCAGATGATGACCGAGGCAGATTGCGATGCTCTTCGTGATGACATCCGTACCGGAGAACTTAATAGTTGGAAAGAAATTCATCACAGATACAATGAGATATGGAAAAAATATGCCGATGATAAATTGATACATTCCTTGCAGGCGTATTGCGATACTTTCCATAAGGAGCTTGTATCATCCGATGACTGGGCCGGATTGCTGGATCGTGGAATTGAAATTCAGAATTACGTTTGCAATCAGGTCTATTTGTCAAGAAAGAAAGATCATGAGAATCCGTTCCGTAAATCGACATTCAGAAATGAAGATGAGAGCCTTGCTGCGTGGGGGCATCTTGAAGATAATGATTTCATTAAACAGGAACGCATTAAGACAAAAGAAATCATTGAACGCATACAGGGCCTGAAAAAGCGGTTGCTGTAGTTTTATGTAATTGTATTAATCCAAATAACAATAATATGAATCTGAATGAGAAAAAGTATGCCGGTTTTGCACTGGTTCAGGAAATGATGGACACTGTCACTACAGTTGCGGCATTTAATCCGGATTGCTCGAAAGATGTTGCTGCCATGGCAGCAAAAGCCGGTAAGTTGTATTTTACCGGTGAGGGCTCAAGCCGTATCTTCCCTGCTAAGAACGCTCTAAGAAAATTCAAACGCTGGGGAATTGATATCAATGCCCAGACGGATGGCTCATGGCAGTCACGGGAGTATGATCTTCGTAATTATGCTGTATTCCTTGCTTCAAACTCCGGACGTACAAAAGAGGTTACTCTCTTGGCCAAGATGTTGATGGAGCAGGGCAATGCCTTAAGGTTCGGACTTACGGCAAACAATGACACCGTACTTTCAACATTCTGTACATCGACTCATGTTCTCAATTGCGGATGGGAAAAAGCGGTCGCGGCCACCAAAAGTGTTGTGGAGCAGGCTCTTTATTATGAGTCTGTGTTATGGAATATCGCCGGTATGGATAAAAAGGAGGAGCTTGCTGCTTTACCATCAAAGCTTGAGCAGGCGTTGACACTTCCTGTTCCCCAGCAAATCGTTGATTGGGTAAAAGAGGCAAATACCATTTATTTTGCTGGATACAATGATGGCGTGGCCGAAGAACTGACGCTGAAGACCAATGAGATTACCCGTAGGAAGTCCGATTTTCTGGAAGGTACATACGTCCTCCATGGAATAGAAGAGGTGATGCATAAGAACGATATCATTTTTATGGTAGATCCTATAGAAGGCGAATACGAGAAATTTCAGGAATATCTTGTTGATGGTGCTGGTGTCCGTATTGTTGCCATAGCCGATCATGATACTCCGTTCCCAACGATCAAAGTGCCATCGGCTGGCGACTTTAATCCATACGTGTTCTTGTGTGCAGGTTGGAATATCCTTGTTGAGATTGGCATAGGTACAGGAATGGACTTGGATCATCCAAATCGTGCGCGCAAGGTAGGTAATGAATTTATCGCAGGTTGAACTTCAGAACTGGAAATCTGAGATACGAAAAAAGTCCGCAAATTATGCGGACTTTTTTCGTATCGGCTCTGTCGTGAGCTCTATTCCGAGTTTCTTGAATATTTTCCGGTCAACCTCGCTGAGCATCTCTGTTGAGTGAACCTGACAACCGTTAAGCCTTGGCAACTGCTCAAGAGCCCGTCGGCAATTATCATCTTCCAAACTGAGTAAAGACAGGGCTACCAGTACCTCATCGCTGTGCAGTCTCGGATTTTTGCCTCGCAGGAAAGATATTTTCATGTATTGGATGGGTACGATAATTCGTTCTGCAATCAGTTTTACGCTGTGCGCAATACCAGCCAGATGTTTGGTGGCATTGAGAATGAGAGCGGCGCTTGCGCCGAGCAGCGGGCTGGCTCCTGCCGTGATAATTGTGCCATCTTCCAGTTCGATGGCTGCCGATGGCTCGCCGGTACTTTCGAAACGCTCTTTGGCAGCTACGGTTACTTTCCTGTCATCTGTGGATATTTTTGCTTGTTTCATCAGAAGTGCAATCTTGTTGACTTCTGTCTCGTCAGCTTTGCCCTCTGCCAGTCTGCATAATGACAGATAGTACCTGCGTATTATCTCCTGTTTAGATGCGATGCAGCATATTTCATCGTCAATGATGCAGTTTCCTGCCATATTGACTCCCATATCTGTCGGAGACTTGTATGGATTCTCTCCATAGATACCTTCGAATATCGCATTAAGCACCGGGAATATCTCAATGTCACGGTTGTAATTTACAGTGGTTTTTCCGTATGCCTCAAGGTGGAATGGATCAATCATATTCACATCATTGAGGTCGGCTGTGGCCGCCTCGTATGCTACATTGACAGGGTGCTTTAGAGGAAGATTCCATATTGGGAAAGTCTCATATTTGGCATAGCCGGCCCTTATGCCGCGTTTGTTGTCGTGATACAGCTGGCTCAGGCATACTGCCATCTTTCCGCTGCCAGGACCAGGTGCGGTAACGACAACCAGAGGACGCGATGTCTCAACATATTCATTGCGGCCGAAACCGTCTTCCGAGTCAATCAGCGCGACATTTGTAGGATACCCCTCGATCGTATAGTGGAAGTATGTCCTGATGTCCATACGCTCCAGTCTTTTTCTGAAAGCGATGGCACTTTGCTGCCCGTTGAAATGGGTGATTACTACGGAGCCTACTATAAGTCCGCGTTGGATGAACTCGTCACGAAGCCTTAGTACATCGGCATCGTATGTGATTCCAAGATCACTGCGGATTTTATTCTTCTCGATATCCACCGCACTGATAACGATGACTATCTCGGCATACTCACTAAGCTGCATCAGCATTCTTAATTTGCTGTCTGGCTCAAAACCAGGGAGGACTCTGCTTGCGTGATAGTCATCGAAAAGCTTTCCGCCGAATTCCAGATAAAGCTTGTTGCCGAATTGCGCGATTCGATGTTTTATATGCTCGGATTGTATCTGAAGATATTTTTCGTTGTCAAAGCCTCTTTTCATCATATTTGCAATGGATAATCCAACTGCAAAGATAAAACATTTATGCGTTTTGATTAAATTTGCCATTATCAATATGATTTTATGATATGAATAAAAGATTTCTATCCTTCTCTGTCTTGTTGGTGTGGACAGTATTTACGTTCGCAGATGTTATTGCTGTAAGTCAGATAACACCAGAGAATGTCGGAAAGTTCGGAGGGTCTATGTATGAATATTTACCTCCTCAGAAGAAACTTTCACCGGTGCCCAAGGGGTTCAAACCTTTTTATCTTAGTCATTATGGACGGCACGGATCCCGTTATCTGCTTGATGCTCCACAATATGAACGTCCATATACTATATTGAAGGACGCATACGACAAAGGTGTTCTGACTGATTTTGGCAAAACGGTACTTGACCGTGTGGAGCTGATGATGAAAGATGCCGACGGCAGGTTGGGAGATCTTACGACAAAGGGAATGGAACAACACAAGGGCATTACACATCGTATGATGGATAACTATCCGGTCCTGTTCGGAAAACACGGATATGTTGTCGCCAAATCAACGACGTCACATCGTGTATTAGTCAGTATGTTGTCTGGATTGTCCGAAATTTACCGTCTCCGCCCGGATCTTAAGGTCAGTTATGATGCCAGTGAGCACGATGTAGTATATTTGAATAGGGAGGATGGCGCAGTGTCGTCATATAAGAACAATCGTGAAAAGAGTGCGGCAGTCAGTAAGTTCAATGCAGAGCATACGCATCCTGACCGTTTGATGAGTGTGTTGTTTACAGATACTGCCTTTATCCGTCATTATGAGATGAGAACCAGTTCGAGAAGCACTACAACCAGGATTATGGATGCTTCATCTACTCTTTATACAGGACTTTACGACTTGGCTGCCAATATGCAGAGTCACGATCTCGGCTTCAATCTGGACGATGTGTTTACCGCGCAGGAGTGGTACGACTCGTTCGCGCAGAACAATGTATATTGGTATTCGGTGTCTGGCTATTCGCCTTTGACTGGTGAAATGGTTCCTTACGGCCGTTGCGCTTTGCTGCGTAATTTCATCGAGCTTGCCGATGCTGCGGTAGCTGGTGGTGATGTGACTGTAAATCTGCGCTATGGACATGATACTACACTATTCCCGTTCCTCTGCCTTATGGACATCAACGACTGTAACTGGTCTGTCGGTGACTTGGAACGTCTTGCTGACAGATGGGTAGATTATGACATAGTCCACATGGCCAGCAATATCCAATGGGTGTTCTTCCGTAATAAAGATGGCAAGATACTTGTCAAGTTCCTGCTTAATGAGGAGGAGGCCACAATTCCAATTGATTGCTATACCGATCCGAAGGGAAACTCATACAAGTACTATTATGAATGGGATGCCGTAAGGAAATACTATCAGGATAAGTTGGATTATTTCGATAATTTCAAGGCAAATGCCAAGTAATACATTATTTTTTTCGGCTATGAGAAAATTGTGGGTCATTGTACTCTTTTCAGTCATCTTTGTGATGACATCATTCGCAGGAGTTTTGCCTGTGTCGTTGAAATCGCCTGACGGTAAGATCGTTGTTACTTTGAACCGGAATTCGGAAGGTGGGCTCGTGTATGATCTTGTGTATAACAAAACACGTGTTTTTAAAGATTCACATATCGGTTATTACTGTGCAGATGCCATTGTTCCTGATGCTGACTGGTATGTGGGTACGAATTTATTTGAGCAACACCGCGGCGAGTGGAAACCAGTCTGGGGTAAACGCGCGATAGTGCCGGATAACTACAATAGCTTGATTTTGTCGTTCGTCAGCAAGGACAATTGTATTGACATTAATTTCAGGGCATACAATGATGGCATTGCTTTCAATTATACTGTACATCCTTCTGCTTCCGGCAAAACATACACCGAGATTACCGATTATGGCTTTGCCGGGGATTATACTGCATGGTACTATAATGGTGAACGTCACAATTTGGGACCCGAGCTCTTGTCGGATGCCTCTGGCGACCGGACACCGGTAATGACTGTCATGGCCGCAGATGATATTTTTATGGCTATACATGAGGCATGCCTGATGGATGGAAAACCATTGTTGTTACATTCAGAGGCCGGAGATACAAGATTTCACGTGGTTCCTTCCGAAGTGAAGGACGTATATCAGTCTGCCTGGCGTGTGATAATGCTTGGACGTACTCCTGGCAATCTGGTGGATTCACATCTCATAGAATTGCTTAATCCTGAGACCGGCTCTGATGAGGAATGCGGTACGGATTACAGTTGGGTGAAACCTGGTGTCTATTTGTGGGATTGGAGGATAAACGGAGCTCAATGGTATGATTACCGATATGGCATGAACTACGATTCATGGACTAGAATGATTGACTTCGCAGCTGAGAACGGCTTTGCCGGCCTTGTACTTGATGCCAATTGGTACGGACCTGAATTTGAGAAAGATTCAGATCCGACAACGGGTGAAAAAGCCCGTGATGTCCAGCGTATCATAAAATATGGAGCTGAACGTGGGGTAGGAGTGTGGCTTTATTTGAATGATGTGGCCGGTACCAACTATCCTATTGAGGAAACGTTGGCGCAGTACGAGCAATGGGGGGCATCCGGCGTGAAATATGGCTTTATGAATGGTTCTGACATCGAGAAAAACCAAAAGACAATCAACATAACAAGATTGTGTGCCAAGCATCATCTGATGGTTGATTTCCATGATTATCCTGTACACCCCTGGGGGCAGATGCGTACCTGGCCGAATGCTGTCACTCGTGAGTATTGCAAAGCTCAGCTTGACGGTCACAGCGTTTTCTATCCAAAGACCTTTGTGACATCTGTGTTTGTGAATATGGTGGCAGGTCCTATAGATATGAATAATGGAATGTTTGATTTACGTCAGGGACGCACAACGCGCGTTGACAATAATCAGGAGGTGCCTTCCACACTTGCAGCCGAGGCTGCGCGTACGTTAATAACATATTCCGGGGCAACAGTTATTCCAGATATACCTGAATTTTACCGAAGATACCCATCTCTGCTCGAATATCTTGGCGCGCAGAAGCAGCCATGGCGTGAGAGTCTTACATTGAGTGGTGAGATTGGAAAGTATATTGTTATGATGCGTCAGGCCAACGATGGCAAGTATCTTGTAGGTGCTGCTAATAATGAGGAGGCAAGAAATATAAATATAGATTTTGCTTTCCTTCCGAGTGGGACATATTTGGTGAAGATTACGGAAGATGGGGATGATGCAGACTATCTCACAAACAGGGAATCCGTTAAAACCCGTATAATGACTGTAACCCGTAAGTCAAAGCTCGCGCTGTGGCTCGCTCCTGGAGGGGGAGCCTGCCTTTTGATAGAACGGCTGTATTAAGTTGTAATGACAGTAACAATGGTGTCAGATCCCAGTTGTTCTAAAATTGCGGATTTGACATCATTTGTTATTAGGCAGGCATCTTGCAGACTCATATCAGGACTTAATGACAAGCTTATCTCAATCACATTGCAGTGACCGCTTTTTCTGGTTTTGATACCTGACAGACAAGACTCTCCAGCCACAGCGCATACAACTTGTCTGATGCTTTGCACGGTATTGTCCGGAAGCGCTCCTTCTGTAAGTTCGTGCAAAGCCGGAAAAAACATCTTCAATGCAATGATGAGTATTACGATGCTTATAATGCACCCGACTAACGGGTCCAGTAATGTCCATTTGCCCCCAAGAAGGATGGCACCTCCTATACCAATGAGAGATGCAACTGACGCAAGAGCGTCAGAACGGTGATGCCAGGCGTTGGCTATCATAGTCTGACTCTCGACAGCCTTCCCTGTGTGGACCGTCCAACGGAATATCGCTTCCTGTACCAATATTGATATGATAGCAACCCAGAAGGCTATCATACCGGGCTTTTCTGCGACACCATCTGATAGAATCTCCTTTATTGAGCTTATACCGTCAATCATAAGGTCCGCTGCAATGGCTATCAGCAGAATACTTATGGCAAGTGTGGCGATGGTCTCGTATTTCCCACGTCCCCAGTTGTGCTTCTCATCTATACCTTTTGCCGATATTCGCACCATAACAAGAACCACTGCGTCTGCTACAACGTCTGATAGGGAATGAATGGCATCGGCCGTCATCGCAGCACTTTTACCCAGAAGCCCGGCCGTTATTTTTGCAATAGTGAGTATTATGTTGGCTATCGCACATCCGATTGTAACCGTCGTCATCCTCTGTTCCCTCGTTCTCATATTCAATATGCTCTCTGTTTCGTTACGCGAAGATACTGCTTTATTGGAATTATGCCATTGCTTTTGTTTTGATACATTTTAGATTATTGCTATTTTTACCCAAAATTTACATCTGTATGAAAAAATACCTATTGTTTGTAGCTTCTGTCTTGTGCGCCGGAATAATCCACGCCCAGAGTACTCCTGCCGATACAACGGCATCAAAAGAGCCTGTTTTCACTGTCGTTAAAGAGATTCCTATAACATCTGTCAAGAATCAGAACCGCTCCGGTACCTGCTGGAATTTCTCGACCCTCTCGTATTTCGAGGCTGAGATTTTGAAAAAGACTGGCAAGACATATGATTTGTGCGAGATGTTTGTCTGCAACAAGAATTATATGGACCGCGCTGTCGTGAAAGTGCGTATGCATGGCGATGCCCAGTTCTCCGAGGGCGGCTCTTCGTACGATGTCCTGTATGTCTTGAAGAATTATGGCATTTGCCCTGAGGATGCAATGCCTCTTCCCGGTACTTTGTATGGTGATACTCTCACAAATTTCAATCAGCTGTTCGAGGTAATGCCTCCGTATGTGAATGCCGTCGCCAATTCCAAGCAGAAAACCATTAATCCCGCCTGGAAGAACGGATTGCAGGGTATTCTTGACGCATATCTTGGCAAATGTCCGGAAGAATTCCAGTATGAGGGTATGACCTACACCCCGGAAAGTTTCGCTGCAAGTCTTGGCCTTGATTTCGATGACTATGTATCTATAACTTCCTTCACTCATCATCCTTTCTACACAGAATTCCCTGTAGAGGTCCAGGACAACTGGCGTCAGCCGGGCTCTTGGAATCTTCCTATTGATGAGATGGCCCGTGTCATTGATTCAGCCATAGAGAATGGATACACTGTAGCGTGGGGTGGTGATGTAAGTGAGGATGGCTTTACCAGAAAGGGACTTGCCCTGTTGTATGATACTGAGAATCCTGATCTTGAGGGCTCAGATATGGCTCACTGGTTGAAAATGTCCGCTGCCGAGAAAGCCAATAAACTGAAAGATCAGGGTGTATATATTAAAGAGGTTACACCGACACAGGAACAGCGTCAGAAAGACTTTGATGACTGGTCACTTACCGATGACCACGGTATGCTGATATATGGTATCGCAAAAGATCAGACTGGCCGTGAATACTATATCGTCAAGAATTCGTGGGGCAAGACCGGCGATTACGACGGTATCTGGTATATGTCAAAGAACTTCATAGTCGGCCGCTGTATGGACTTTATGGTCAACAAGAACGCTATTCCCAAGGATATCCGCAAGAAGCTGGGTATCTGATAATTGAAACAGTACGTCTTGAAACCTTCTTCCAGGTTCGTTGTCCTGGCGATATTGTTCAATGTCTGCCTTATTGCCTCAAATCTGTTTGAGACCAAGATTTTCGCAGCAGGTCCGCTTGTCCTTACAGGCGGACTGCTGATATTCCCGATATCGTATATAATAAACGACTGCCTCACTGAGATATGGGGGTATCGTACGGCCAGGAATGTGATTTGGGTAGCATTCCTTATGAATCTGTTCGTCGTTGCAATAGCCCAGCTTGTAAGGATACTGCCTCCTGCTGCATTCTGGGACGGTCAGGAACATTTTGATTATATCTTCACCGCAGACCTTCGCATAACTGCGGCCTCGATGCTGGCTTTTTTATTTGGCTCACTGGTCAACTCGCTGATAATGGACAAAATGAGACGCTCGTCGGTCGATGGCAAGGGCTTTGGCTGGCGTGCAGTGATCTCTACACTTGGAGGTGAGGGCTTGGATTCCATCATTTTCTTCCCCGTGGCATTCTGGGGCGTAGGCTTCAGTAATATGCTGATAATGATGATTACCCAGATTGTTCTGAAAACATTTTACGAGATACTTGTGCTGCCTGTGACAATGCTGGTCGTACGTGGATTGAGGCAGACCGGGCAAATGGAATAACCGCTATGGCAGGGCGTAACTATCAGAAAGAGCTTGATCAAAGACTGGCACAGTTCCAAGCCGAAGGACGTACTCCCGACCTTTTGCTTCATAGCTGCTGTGCTCCATGCAGCAGTTACGTCTTGGAGTATCTTTCGCAATATTTCAGGATTACAGTTTTTTATTACAATCCCAATATTACAGATTCGGCTGAGTATCACAAACGAGTTGATGAGGTCCGCAGACTGATCAGCGGATTGCCTGCTGTAAATCCAATCTCCTTTATCGAGGGTGAGTATGAGCCGCGTGTGTTTACCGAGGCTGTGAAAGGTCTGGAAAAAGAACCGGAGGGCGGTGCCCGCTGCAATCAATGTTTCCGCCTGCGCCTTGGCAGGACTGCTGCTCTTGCCGCCAGGCTGGCCGCAGAACGGGGCCGCGGAATATTGTTTACTACTACTCTGACCATAAGCCCATTGAAAAACGCTGCAGTTCTTAACTCGATTGGCGAGGAGATGGCTTCATTGTACGAAGGCATCGTATGGCTTGATTCCGATTTCAAGAAACGTGAGGGCTACAAACGCTCAATAGAGTTGTCTGCAAAATATAATCTGTATCGCCAGGACTATTGCGGCTGTATATATTCCAAACTGGCTAGGGACAGCCGTGTCAGTCTCCGTTGCACTCCGGATTGCGGGAATAGCTTATAGCCCGGTTTATGTAGTCAACGAACGGCTTTGCCGATTTGAAGATATCCAGTACATTCTCCACAACATCGGGAGCCATTATGAATTTATGGTCCGGCTTGAAGCACAGACAGAAATTCTTTAATTTAAGATATTGGTCATTGACCGTCCCTTGGCTGAATCCGGCGGGTACGCGTTTCAAAGCATTGTCCGTGTCTAAGTACAGTCTGGAATCGACAGAACTTACTATATTGTGAAATTCAAGCCCGGAGTCAATATCCTCACGTATTATCTTCAAGGCCTTCGGGTCGCACCAGTAATCACCTATTCCCAGCATATGCCCGTCGGGATAGTTCTCTCCTTCGGAAACTCCAATATGAAAGTAATATCCGCAATAGCCCGATTTCTTGCCTTGCGGTGCCACAAATACACCAAAATGAGTTTTGTATGGCGATTTGTCTTGTGAGAAACGTATATCCCTGTTTATGCGGTACGTACAGTCTTGCAGCGTAAGCGGACCTACGTTGCTGTCAAACTTCCGGACACCGTCAATCAATTGTAATGCCAGGGAGTTGAATTTCTCCCGTACTTCTGAATATCGGCTGCGATTGGCGTTGAACCACTCTTTGTTGTTGTTCTCGTACAAGTCCCGTAAAAACGATATAATCTGTTCCATAAAGACACTGTTTTGATGCATGGCAAAGATATCAATAGTTTTGTGTATTTTTGCGTGTTGAATAAATCTAATTATATGACCGATTTTAATGTTGTTCCACTCACGGATTTTACCGATTCCAATCAGAATCGGACAATCGAGGTAATGACCTGCCGCCGGGTTTGCTCACAGGCTATTCGCGTGACAGTAGATCGCAACGGTATCATTCAGGCTGTTGGTTTTGCCGGGGGCTGTGCGGGAAATACAACAGGATTGTCATCATTGTTGCGGGGAATGGGCATTGATGAAGCTATCTCCAGACTGGAAGGTATTGATTGTGGTGGAAAAGGTACCAGCTGTCCGGACCAACTTGCCCGTACCCTGCGGTTGTTCAAGCAATAAATAGCAATTCTGTCAGCAGTACGACAGAGCAGCATAGCAAGGCCTCCCATATAAGTCCCAATCCAAACCATGCACCTGCTATTCCTATGACAAAAGCGGCTGCTCCTGCCAATGGAGAGCCGGTAGTCTCTATAATGGCGGGGAAAGTCATCACAGCCAGAGTAACATAAGGCACATAGAACAGAAAGCTGCGGATAAATTGATTTTCTATCCGTTTTCGGATAAGTGTCACTGGAATGATGCGTATCAGGTTTGTGACAACAATCATTGCCAGCAGATATATCCATATGCTATGCTTTTCCATTGGAAGTGTCTTTTACGATTTGCACAGGGCCGAAAGCCTTTCGCTCAGTCGATACTGGCCGGAGCCATGCCATTATCGCAGAAATCGATATCGTGAGTAATATTGTGCGGGTGCCTGAGCTGATGCCCGAAATGTATGGTAACGTGGCGCATAGCCAACTCAGTATGAAACTCGCAGCTACTGCAATACGGATGTTCCTGTTTTTCCTTGATGGGGGAATGATTATTGCGATGAACATTCCATATAGCGCTACGCTCAATGCCGACACGATATTTGCGGGAAGCGTGCCTCCGGCGATTATTCCGGCAGCCGTTCCTCCTGCCCATAGGATACCGGCCACCAGCATAGCCCCGTATGTGTATGACGGTGCCAGATACCCCCGGTACGCGATTGATATGCCGAACACTTCGTCGGTTATGCAGCAGGCTACAAGTATTCTTTTCCACAAAGGCGTGTCGGGATGAAATTTCTGTGTCAGTGAGGCTCCCATGAGCAGATACCGCAGATTGGCGACTATACACATAACCGCCAGTTCCAGCAAAGTTGTGCCTGCCGCTATGAGCGAGTATGAGCCGTATTCACCGGCCGATGCGCGTGTGAATAGACTTCCAATGAAACCTTCAATTGGCGTGAGCCCGGCTTTCCTTGCTATGATGCCGACTGAGAATGATACGGCAAAGTAGCCAAGCCCTATTGGAATACCATCGCGCATCCCGTCAATAAACGGTCTGTGTAAAGCTGCCTTGCTTGTCTGGAAAAGACTTTGTCCCATCTGGAGCTCCGGATATTTTGTAACGCTTTGCAAAATTAGCAAAAAGGATCGCGAAAATATACATGTTGGACTGATGTTAGCCGGTAATTGCTTGGTAAGCGTAATAAAATAAGTTGGTAAGAAAACCGGAAGATTTTTTAAGATTGCTTAACTTTGCAAGCTGTAACAAATCGTGCCGCGTTGAAAGAGAGAATATTATGCACGTTCCCCTGGTATTATACCATAAACGGGGATTACTGCGTGACCATAAGGGTCGAGATGCGAATGAGGGAGCCTGTTGACGGTGATGCTCTCAGAAAGGCCGTGGATATTACAATGAAACGTTATCCCTATCTCGGCAAACGCCTCAAAGCATCGCTTTTCAGATATTATCTGGTAGAGAACAAGGAACCTGTCGCGGTTGTAGCTACCGACAAACCGGTCAACCTTGGCGGTAGGGAGGCCAACTGGCATCAGTTCGCATTCTCGTATTCCGGCAATTCCATATATCTGAACCAGACTCACGGCATTTTTGACGGACGTGGCTCATATCCGTTTACCAGCACTTTCCTGCATTACTATTGTCTGTTCCGTTATAACGAGGATGCGCAGATACCCAAAATGAATCTTGAGGGTTCTCCTATTGACCCCGAGGAATATATAGACCCGTTTACACGACCGTTGCCAAAGTCCGTTATGAGACTGAAAAATGCGGATAAACTGAAAAGGGCATTGAGGCTTGAGAGAATGGGGCTTGTAACTCCGTCTTCGATGTGTTATCATCGTATCAAAATCAACGAGGCTGAGCTTATGCGACTTTGCAAGAGCAGTGATGCGTCTCCCAACACGGCTCTGTCGGTTCTTATGTGTCGAGCCATACGCAAGATGCATCCCGATGCGAAAGCCCCGGTAGTAACCAGCATTTTCTGTGATGCCCGTTCTGCACTGAAAGCTCCGCTTTCGCATCACAGCCTGGCCGCTCCGCTCTGTATCAGTTATGACAAAAGAATGGACAATATGGAGTTCTCTGCGCAGAACACCATATTCAGGGGCAAGCTGATGGTGTTGTCGGACGATGAGACTATGCTTCGGAAGCAACGTTTTATGAAGCGTCTGTATAAATGCCTGAATCTGCTTCCTTTGCTTTGCCTCAAACGTCTTGTCGGCAGGCTGGGGCGTGTCCTGTCGTTCAATACCTGTACCTTCTTTATCAGTTATGCGCGCAACAGCTCGTTCGGTGATTGTGACAGACATATAGATGTCTATTCTCCGCTCCAGTATGTCCGAGGCTCAGGTCTGACACTGGAAATATCGACTGTAGATGAATGCTTTATGGTAACCTGGCTGCAGGAGTGGAAAGAAAGAGTATATTTGGACGCTTTTTTAAAGGAATGTGATAGTATAGGACTTGGATATGAGCTGCTTGACAGCGGTGAGGTGGTTCCTTCCAGGTATATTTTAGATTGATAAACCAATATGTGTATGAGAAAACTATGGCTGGCCTTTTTGGCTGTTCCATGCCTTGCGCTCAACGTCGGCGCACAGAAAAATATCAGTATAGATGTCGATGCCAAGGCTCCGTCCGGTCTCATTGACCCGATGCTGTACGGGCAACTGTTCGAGCATATCTATTTCTCTGCCAACAACGGCGTATGGCAGGAACTCATTTTTGAGCGCTCATTCGAGCCGGAGCATTATCCTGGCATAACTCCGCGCGACGGATATTTTGACGGCTGGTTTATGGACGATGATAATGTCCTGCATTCACCCACACGGTACGAGCAGCCGTTGAAAATAACATCTGTCTATACTGATGACTATGAGATTACAATGGATGTGAACTGGCGTGCCTACCGTCTGGCCAGCCGCTCCTGGAGCGGAGGCTTGCTTGATATGCGCATCGCGTTCAAGAATGACGGGAACAATGAGCCTTATTTCTTCCGTCTGCACAATCCTATGTACGAGTCCAGAATTCTGCATACCGCCCAGACTGAGTCTCAGATACAGGCTGCCGCCCAGGCTGAGGCGCGTCAGGCTGCAAACCGGACACTGACACCGAATTTCTCGATATCGTCAATGGTTGAGCAAGAGGTTGCAGGCTTTGGCGGCAGAATGCGTAAGATGCGTACGCTCGATGCTCTTGTAACTGAATATGCCAATGACCGTCAGGTAAATGATGCCCGCGAATGGCATAAGCTCCGTATAACCTGTGCCGGTGGCTCTGCCAAGGTCTATTGGGATGACAGACAGATACTCAAATATTCCGATATGCTGCAGATGGGACATAACGACATAGCTCTGTGGGTTAATTATACTGAGGCTCTGTACAGAAATATCAAAGTTACATCTCTCAACGGCAAGGAGGTGTATTTCGAGGGAACTCCAAATGATGTCAGAATACCCGATGTTGCCCCACAGTGGAACAGCTTTGGAGACGGTGAGTTCTCGCTGGTGAAAGGCGATGCTGTAAATATGAAATACTCGCAGAAAATCAAGGCTGTAGGGAAAAGCGGACTGACTCAGGGCCCTCAGAATATCGTCAAGGGCGAGAAATATCTGGGTTATATATATGCTAAGGGTGATGGTAATCTTTCGGTCGAGATGCGCGAAGGTGATAACCCGGTGGCTGTCTGTAAACTTGGTGTGCCTGGCTCGGAATGGCGTAAGTTTGAGTTTGAAATGACTTCTCCGAATTATCAGGGCGATGCCGATTTTGCCATTTGCGTCGAGAATGGAACCGTACAAGTCGATGAGGTAAGTGTGACCACACAGAGTGGCAAAGACCTTGGCGGTTTCCGTCCGGATATCTTCAAGGCGGTTGAGGATCTTCATCCTACCTGTCTGCGATGGCCTGGAGGCGGCTATATTTCGCAGTATGACTGGCGCTGGGGCGTAGGCCCACAGGAAAAGCGCCAGCGCTGGGATCACTGGATGTGGATGGACTATGACCAGAATGCTTTCGGTACGGATGAGTACATACGTTTTTGCCGTGAGATCAACTCCGAGCCGGTTATCGTCGTGAACATTGGCTTTGAACGTCCGGACGAGGAACACGATGCGATATTGGAAAACGCGCTCAACTGGTTGCGCTACTGCAACGCTCCTGCCACGGACGAGTGGGGGGCCAAGCGTGCTGCCAACGGTCATCCTGAACCATACAATGTGAAGTACTGGGAGATTGACAATGAGATATGGCAGATGGGTATTGAAAAATACGAGTCTGTTGTCAGGGAATACTCAACGGCAATGCGTGAGATTGATCCGGATATAAAGATTATTGTATGCGGAGGATTCAGCGAGGATGCCGACTTTATCAAACGTTCGGGCAATTACTTTGACTATATCAGTCTGCATCATTATGAGCAGGCCGGAGGATATGCGAGCGGTCCGGTGCGTCTTGGCCAGCAGTACGACCGTTATGCAAGTATTATTGCCGAAAGTCCGAATCCGAATATCAAGCTTTTCTTGTCGGAGTGGAATCTGAACAGTACCGACTGGCGCACTGGTCTGTTTGCCGGCGGTTTCCTGAATATGTGTGAACAGAAGGATGTTGTGGCTATGGGCGCAGCGGCGCTTTTTATCCGCCGTACTGACTCGCCCGACTGGGACAACGCATTCATTAATTTCGACTACAAGGATTTGTTCGTAGCTCCTAACTATCAGGTTACAAATCTTTGGTACGACCATTTCTCAAAATACCGTCTGTCATATACCGGCGAGACTGGCGATGTGAACATTGCTGTCACGATGTCCGAGAACGGACGCGATGTGATTGTGAAAATCGTGAATCCCACCGCCCAGCCTTGCTCTCTGACTGTCAGCGGAAACTGGGATAACGTGAAAGGTGCTGAATACGAGTTCTATGCTCCCGGTGATCTGATGGCTGCCAACAGTATGGAGAACAAGAACGCAGTCGCTCTCAAGACTGCCGAGCCCTCTGTCAGCGACAATAAGGTGTCACTTGAACTTGATTCATATTCGGCGGGAGTCCTGACAATTCATCGTTTTTGATATTGTGTGATGCGGATTGTAGTTTACGATGGATATGCCTCGTCACCGGGTGATTTGAGCTGGGACGACTGGTATAGTTTGGGTGAAGTGACGATTTATGACCGCACTGCGCCAGAGCTGGTTGTGGAGCGCGGACGGGATGCTGAGATTGTGCTGACGAACAAGGTTGTCCTATCGGCTGAAGTTATGGCCTGTATGCCGAAACTGCGTTATATCGGAGTGCTCGCAACAGGATATAATGTAGTTGATATCGAGGCTGCCAATCGTTTGGGCATCGTTGTCACAAATATTCCGGCATATAGTACGATGTCGGTAGCTCAGATGGTTTTCGCTCATCTTCTGAATATTGTAAACAACGTGGGCGGTCACGCTCTGTCGGTGCGCTCAGGCGAATGGACTGCGGCGAGTGATTTCTCATATATGTTATCTTCACAGTACGAGCTGGCGAACAAGACTATAGGAATCATCGGCCTTGGCAATATCGGTATGCAGGTGGCGAGAATAGCTCTGGCGTTTGGTATGCAGGTGCTGGCTTTTACATCGAAGCACGCCTATGCTATCCCCAAAGGTGTTGCTCGGGCGGAAAGCATCGACGACGTGTTCTGTCATTCCGATGTGGTAACTCTGCATTGTCCTCTTACTCCCACGACTGCTGATATGGTCTGCGAACACACTCTCTCGCTGATGAAGCCTACGGCTATTCTGATCAATACCGGTCGTGGCGGTCTTGTCAATGAGGCTGCGCTTGCAGCTGCGCTTCGTGAGCATCGCATTATGGCGGCTGCGCTGGATGTGCTCAGGGAGGAGCCTCCGCGCCACGGCTCACCGCTCATCGGACTGACTAACTGTCATATCACGCCACATATCGCGTGGGCAACGATTGAGGCACGCAAAAGGCTGATGCAGATTGCTTTGGACAATGTGCGGGCTTTTATTGACGGCAAGCCCAGAAATAAGGTCAATTGAGCGCTTTTTCGATTCTGTAATCCTGAATGCCCGCCGCCCTGTCGCCAAAGCCTCTGTGGTCACGTCTTCGACATTTGACTGCGCCTTGGAGCGCACCTAGGGAGTCTGCTTTTGGTGCCCTGTTGGATTTGTAAAAATTTGTAACTACAAATATAAAAATTTGTAACTACATTTTTCCAACTTTGTAGTTACAATTTTTTTCTTCTCCTTAACAGCCCCGTGATGACTGCAGTTACAATTTCCCTTTCGCTGTTTTCGTTTGACATTTTCTAACAAACCATCCTTTTCCCAGTTTTCGGCTGACATTGCCTACTCACCCGTTTTCCGGTGAAGCGGGAAGCTTTTTGTGTCTCAATGTGCATTGGCGAATATCGCGAAAACCTTAACCTCAAATCGAATACAATACTGTATAAATTCCGACAAAAACGTCTTGCTTTATCTCCGGTCGCATTTGATTACATAAATTTGCAGCGCAATCCCACGCCGGGCAATGTCAATAGATAAAGTTCTGTTACAGCAGCATTCTCCATTTCTGCTTTTTTACGCTACGACTATACTTCTAATATGTAGTCTGTTTAGTAAATGATACAACATATAGATAAACCGCAATTTATCGTTATATTTCTTTTGCTGACAATTTGCCGTTTTCTCCGCTATAGGAAAAAGTACAGACAAATGAATCCCCAAAATACTCCAATTTGGGGATTTGAATTTGGGCTTTCCAGATAAATGAGATAACTATGCAGCAAAATTAATTGCCACAAACATTGAATGATTATGGAAGAAGAGCTGATTGAGGTATTTGATGAAGATATTCCAAGTATAAAGGAATTTCTTACGGACCTGTTTGTATCTAACGGAATAGGATTACAGGCATTAATCACCATTTCACTGGTTGGTGTCCTGTTTGCAGCGTGGAAGGCTCCCAGATGGGTTAGAAAGATAGGACTTACAGCTCCTGTTGTCTGCGTCATCGCTTTTCTACCGCGTATTATTAATGCCTGTATTGTCTGTTTGGTAATTGGCGCGATTTCACCTACTAGCATTCGACTAGGCGCGGGTGTTTTTATTGCATCACTAATTTATGGGTTAATAATATATCTCATTGCCGTTGTCATAGATTTAGTACAAACACCAAACAAATGAGCGCTATGGAATATACGAATCAGATAATCAAGTGTTTTGACACTACATCCATCGTTTTTGTGTCATTGTTGCTGATAACATTGGCTGCTATGGTATTTTCTGTATTCAAGGCAAAAAGAAAGGTCAAGACATTTGGACATGTCGCCCTGATACTCTCCATCATTGATTTTCTGTCAGCTACGTCAAGGATAATTGAAATTCGGGCAATGGAAACTAGCGATCGGCCAATGGAAATTGCTGTTACTCTGTTGCCGGCAGCCATCATATTATTCATCGGTCTGACAATATATCTTTATCAGTCATACTGAGTATAATTCAAAGCCCACGTATCTGATAATTTGAATTACATAACGTTAATCATTCTGGAAATGAAACAAAAGAACTTGACCATTGCTTTTTGGATATTTGCCTTTATTGTATCATCCTTATTATTGGGAATTCCCTATGATTGTGATCTCAGGAAATCACTTGTCTTAGGATTGATAGTGATAACAGGAGGACTGTTCATCAAGATAAACCTGCCATCGATTCTTACCAGACCGATTCATGGAAAAACAGTCAAATTGTGTCTGCTCTTTATCTCTGTCTATCTCCTGTTGATGTTTTTAACCATTGTTGGGAGTGGCTTTGCGTCCGATGAATTCATCTTTGGCAGATATGGCGAAAGAAAAGCCCCAGCCTTCCCGATATTTGACCATGTCTATAATATTGTTCTTGTCGGCACTTCAATTATTATCAGTGCATCAGACTGGTGGCTGACACGGTATTTAAGAAAAAAACTGCCGCGGGATCCAACAAAAATCACTTTCAACAGTTCCAGGAAACCGGTTTCATTACTTCTGTCTGAGGTAATGTATGTAGAGAGCAATGATGATGAAACGATAGTTTATGCCACTGAAAACCGGAAATATAGAAACATTACAAGCATTTCACAATGGGAAAGACTCTTAGGACTGGATTTCGTTCGCATCCATCGTTCTTACCTTGTTTCAAAAATGCATATCTCCAAGATAAATAATGGCTCAGTGGTATTGGACGATGGACAGGAACTTCCCATTTCGCTCAAATATCGTGATACGATTCATATAGAATCCGCTATTTGAGGATACATTGGTCATAACTGATTAAGTCAACTGCCACATCAAGATTGAAAAATCCCGCCCAAACTGCAATTGCAGAGGGTGGGATTTGTCCAGTGTATGTGTTACAGAAGTTACAATTCCGAAATCTGCTCCAGAGTCAGACCGGTACACTGGCTGATTATCTCGTCTGCGATGTTTGCGACCTTCATCTTGCGGGCCGCGTCAAGTTTGCCCTGTTCAATTCCCTTGACAAGGCCTTCTTTGCGACCAACGGCAATGCCTTCCTCGCGACCAACGGCGCGGCCCTCTTCGCGGCCTTTGTCCAAGGCTGTGTCCAACTCGCTGTTGCGGTTCAATATCCAGCGCAGCTCGCTCTCGTACATTTCCTGATCTTCCTCGCTCATACTGGCAAAGTTAATCACACCGAACAACTTATCAAAATTTTCAGAACTGAATTCATCAGGGCGGGCAGACATCTTACCGGCGTTCTGAATCACATAAAGTTGCTTCTCCAAGGCATTGAGACGGCCCGGATCATTGCCAAGTTTGGGCAGTTCGATGGTTATCAGATGCAGGTCATCGAACAGCATTCCGTGGGGATGCACATCATTGCGTATGCTGTAGCGGTTTATCACCCGGTCATTGGGATCCACACCGTGTATTATGAAGTCCATTATGCCTATCACATACACAGGGTTGAACTTGTATTTCCTCTCTCCCGCGCGGACCTGCTGGCGGATGGGGAAACCTGAGTAATAGACCATTCTGTTTGCGAAGTCCCTCTGCTCGGCGTTCTGCATCTCGATGATGAATGATTCTCCGCTCTGCGTGGTGCAGTTGACATCGAACACGGACCTGCGCTGTTTGCGGTTGTCGGGAATCTGCTCCTGCTGGCGCAGCTCAACCTTGCTGATGTGCTTCTCAGGCAGGATGGCATCGAGCAGATTGAGCAGCAAGTCCTCGTTGCCTGGTGAGCCATAGACGTACTTGAAGGCCCAGTCGATTCTCAAATCAATGAACTTGAATTCGTTGTTCTTCATAGAAATATGTTTTAAACGGTTAATATAACAGAAGCCACTGACCCGGTCGTATCGCGCCTGTTTCAGGACTCCCAATTAAACTATGGCAAAGATAGATATGATTTCGGTAAGCGCAAGAGCTTCGCGCAATGTCTTATCGGATAATTTATGTATGTTTGCTTCCGTTAGCAAAATTGCAATTTACCTTTGTGCATTCTACGGAATGATTTTCGGTAAATTCTATTTGTCACTGATTAAACGGGAACAGTATTGCGTATCAAATGTGCTTTCAGACTGTTCATCTTCATTATTATTCATAAGCTCATGGTCTTTCATAGTATTGTTATTCTCCTCCATAGGTAGTGATTTCATGTAATTCTAATCATTGGGGCATAACATAGAAACGTTACAGAAACGCCTTTTTATTGCAAGGGATGGTACCGAAGGTTAAATTTGCAGCGAAAACCAAACTGACTGACGCAGATGGATGAACTGACATCACTATTGGAGAAATGCTCGGCTGCATTTACAGAGACCGAAGAGTATCGCATTCTTGACACTTATCGTTCACGTGACAACAGGCTCACACTGGATGAGCGGCTCGCCATATTCAAAGTTATTGAGCTGACGTTTCAGCCTGTATTCCAAATGATGAGGCGGGACAATCCGTCGCTCACCGATACGGATTTGATCTTCTGTGCCCTGAGCGTTCAGGGGTTCGAGACGGTTGCAATAGCGGAATGTCTTACTGTCAGTAAGGAAGCCATCCGGACCAGAAAATTCCGTCTGCATGAGAAACTGAACGACAGATGGCAGACTCTCATATTCGGTGAACGGAAACGTTACAATTCGGATAGTGCAACGTTACATACCGGGCCAGATGATGAAGTGCCACTACCTTTGCCGGCAGAACCAATTAATCACGCAAAGGTTATGAAAGAGACAATGTCATTTGGAAAGGCTGTAAGCACGTGCTTCAGCAAGTTGTTTACATTCGATGGACGCGCACGTAGATCTGAATTCTGGTATTATCAGCTATTCCTATATATTCTGCAAGTCCTGCTAACATTAACGGTTTCAATAGTGAAATTGATTCCGACGATTGGTTCCGGAAATTACCAGCCTGTCAATTCAAATCTGTTCTTCTTGATTGAACTGATAGTTTACACAGCTCTTTTTCTATTAACATTGTCTGTAGATGTACGAAGACTGCATGATATTGAATGCAGCGGATGGATGATATTACCGCTTAATGTCATACCATTTATTCTTGGCGGCATTATGTTATTATTTAAGTACTCCTCACCGACATTCCAGGACGGAGGTTATGCGCCAAACGAAGTGGTAGAAATACTCTCAACATTCATTATCATCTTTTTGCTTACAATTGCAATTGTTATCATTAAGATTGTACTGTACTGCAAACCGGGAACGGAAGGACCCAACTCATACGGTCCGGATCCTATTCGCATCATACGGGATTCCAAGGCTTGATTACTTGCAGGAATGAACATAAGTAAGCTCACAACAACAGCTTTGATTGCCGGTCTTGTGCTGGCATCCTGCGGACAGGAAGAGCCGCAGAGTGGTATTCTGGTTGATGACACTAAGTACCAGACAGTCACATTGGAAGAGATGACCTCCGAACTGGAGGTATTCAAGATACGCACCGACCCGTCTCTTCTGATTGGAGAATGCGAGGATATGCAGGTACACGATGATTATATCTTCATTTCCGAATACGAGAGGGTGTACTGCATAGAGGGTGACAGCGTTATTGGGGTGCTGGACAAACGTGGACGCGGTCACGGCGAATATACCAACATAGACAGATGGGGATACCTGCCTGAAAAGAATGTACTTTACGTCTGGAACAACAACTCTATGTTGTACTACTCGGTTCCGGATTTCCAGTTCATCAGGAAGGATGACTCGGAGCTGATTCCGGAAGCCTTCTACGGAGATGAGTGTTTCTTCATTGACAATGATATTGACAGTGTGGCAACAATACATTTCTGGCTTAGTAAGATTTCCAACACTACAGGGCAGAAAACGAGGCTTAAGCCGATTAGTTATTTGAGCAATGGAATTTTATATGGAAATCAGCAGATAACCGTTAGCGATGACGGCATATACTTCTCCTTGTGCGGACGAGAAAACAAACTTATGCTGTATGACGGCTCCGGGCTCCGTGAGGTCGCATCGGTCAGGTATGATGACAAATTCGCCATTCCGGAGAAAATTGACCGGTATGAAGGGCTAAACCCTGATTTATCAGTAAGTAACGGCACCCTTGCAGAGGAAATAAACAAACTGACTGAGTATAACGCTTATTTTCACAATAATGACGAAAATGCAAAACGTGCGTTTGGCTGCTTCTGTCCTACATTTGCCGATGAATCTTGGTCATTCTGGCACTTCCATCATGAGAGTCAGTTATATGCGACATTCTATACCATTGTGAACGGCACTGAAGCCTGCAACTATCTGAT
>JAZLKB010000008.1:0-7585 GCA_045597365.1 Bacteroidaceae bacterium
AGCGTCCACGTAACGCACATGGAAGCGCTTTGCAATATCCTTCCTGATAATGGCGGTCAACAATGATGACATATACTTGCGCTGGTTCTTCAACTTGAAGGTCTCCGGGAATCCTCCTTTCCTCATGTACTCGTCGAAAGCAGTCTTTATGAAAGCCTGGTTTCTGGTAGTAAGGTCCTTTGTGTCCAGCCCTTTCATATGGCAGTACTCCTCAAAACTGAACGGAAACAGAGGAATCTCATTGTACCTACCGGTCAGATGAGTAGCAAGGTCACTGCTCAGAAGTTTCGCGTTAGATCCGGTCAGAATGATATGTATCCCCTGGCGGAGCAGTTTGTTTACCCAAAGATGCCATCCCGTTACATTCTGCACCTCATCCAGGAACAGGTAGTCGAAATCCCCATAGACCATATAGGCAGCTTCCAGAACAGTCTTCAAATCCTTCTTGGTAAAATCTACGAGTTCCTCGTCATCGAAATCCACATAACCGAAGTTCTTTCCGGATTCTCTGAGGACTTTGAGGCAGAGCATAGACTTGCCGCTACGCCTGACTCCGATGACAACCTGTGCGAGGTCGCTGTCAAGATCAAACTGCGATTCCTCCTTTCTGGGGCACAGTGCTGACACATCAACTTTTCCAAGTTCCGACTTCTGGTCGGCGAGTATTCTTACAAGTTCATAAAGATCCATGTCGTTTTCCCTTTATTACGATGCAAATATACGTAATCATTTTCAAGCAAACTGCGCTATTTCCGAGATTTTAAAGCAATAAACTGCGCTATTTCCGAGATTTTACCATCACAAACTGCGCTAAAAACGAGAATTCCATTTTCTTGACTTCGTTTCCTTGTCGTAACAGGTAATCGGCATTAATGACATTGTAGTGATTGATTTTAATCACACACATATACTGGTCTTTGTGTCTGCCTACTTTATTTTCCGACTGTTTCGAGTCTGCTTCTAGTGCCCTATTTGCCTTATTAAAATTTGTAACTACAAATATTAGATATTGTAACTACATTATTTCATATTTGTAGTTACAAATTTCTATTCGAGTTTCGTCTTGCCAGCCACTTGATGACTGCAATTTGGAATGACGGGAGACGCATCCATCAGAATCGAATATGACAAGAATGCAAGAGACGAACGGTTGGACGGATACAATGGATCTACGGCCAACAGCATCCTCCCGGATAACAGATCATTGATGAAAAGTATACAAGGAATTCACACTATGCTATATGTACCGTGCCGGACGCTTTCAGCTTTACTGCAATTTCAGCCAGGCTTTGCCGGAATTGAAGCAAAGCTATAAAGCTATGTGATGATAGCGGATGACTCAGGATGAGCCAGGATGAGTCAGGATGAGTCAGGATGAATGAAAACCTTACTTACCTTACCTGCAAAAAACAACGACATGTACTTTTCTGCCTCATAAATGCGGAAACTTGCCTGTTTTGATTTTCATTGGTTTTATCGCACGCGCGTACATAATTATAGTAAAACTAAAATATTATAATATTATATGTAAATAAGTGGTAAGGTAAGTAAGTTTTTTAGTTGGTAAGAAAGCCGGAAGATTTTGTGACCAGATTGATTGTCGAAGATTACTAAAAAGGATGTCCCATTGCGGAAAACAGGAAACAATCGGACAAACAAATTGGCTTTGTTCATCCGATTGATTATTAGTATTTAAGCCTACTGCAGACTCTTAGCACCCCTCCTCGTTGAAGAACTAGTTTGGCACTGATATTCAGCAAGTTAGCTGCACTTACAGTATATGACAACAACAAACTTCGCTATTCTATGCGATGAAATGCGAATATGGTGGTAAAAAATCAATATGTGGGAGCAGGTTCGTTGTAAAGCTTGACAAACAGCTCTCTCGCCGGAACAAGGATAATATTTCCTTCGGAGTCCAACTGGACACACATTTCATTGCGCTTTGACTTATCACGCAATGTGTTGTATTCCGCTAATTCAAGACCCTTTATCCAAAGGTAACGTTCTTCATCTGACATAGGACTTTACTTTTTCGAACAGTTCAACATCATTGACTAGGATCATCTTACCCTTTCCGCCCGAAGCAATGACAATGCTAGGAGTACTGAGGTTTTCAACCAGCATCCACTCATCGGTCTTGCTCATATAAATATTGAAAAGGTTGACAATGCCAGCCTTATAACGCCTAATAATAACATCAACTGGAATGTTATGTCCGCCTTCACTTACACGTTGTTCTACTCTACGTATTGCTGTTTCAGGACTGGGAAGCCAGAAAAAAAGCAATTTGACAGAAAAACCTAATGCGTGGGCCTTATCTATCAACGCTGAATATGACTTGGTACTTAATGTGGTTTCGACAGAAAATGATTCTTCACCAGCAAGCAGCTCTTCAATACGGGCCAACATCAGTCTTCCGGATTGGATCTCTACACCTGCAGGATTGAAAGGAGAGAGTCCTTTGGCGATTTCATCGGCATTTATGAATTCCCGACAGTTCCATAGTTCAGGCAGCAAAGTATAAGAAGCTGTTGTCTTGCCAGCTCCGTTACAACCTGCTATGAAATACAAAGTCTTCATATTTACACTTCAAATCTCTGCAATATTACAAAAAACCAGTGAGATTTCCCACTGGTTTTACTATGTTGCTGATTATGAGCACTTATTGTTATTAATACTCCTCCTCGTTGAAGATAGTTTGCGTAATTGATTATCAGTTAGTTAAGCGATTTTGACAGTATTTTATACAAACAAATTCTGACTTCGGAGGATTTCAAATGAGCGGTTTGTTTGTATCACTGAGCAATTGCAGCCATCTCACATCCAAGTTTGCGAATGGCACCGAGAATCTGCTCGGTTCTCTGAGCGGATGGCTTCTTTATCCCATAGATATATCTGGAAAGAAGGCCCCGGATTCCTTCAAAGTCTATCACGAAAGTGCTCTTTGACATTCCCTCTGCTAGCGAAGGAATCTATTCTGAAAACGCTTGGGAAATCTGGCAATCAGTTTATTTTTAGGAACTGAATTTCCCGTGGCAGTTCTTGTATTTCCTGCCGCTGCCGCAGGGACAAGGATCGTTACGGCCGACATTCGCAATTGATGCTGCAAGAGATGCCGGGCGGAACGGGGCGGATGGCAAAGGACGCAATTCCGGTTTTTCAAACTTTTCAAAAACATCGTGCGAACTCCAACCGCAGAGTATCCATTTGGGGGTCTCGTTACAAAACTCGTTGAATACGGACATGAATCTCTGCAACTTTTCAAAAGAGTCAAACTCCGCCTTGCCGTTAATCCATGAAAGGATTTCACCGGGTTTGCCGGAAGTCTGAAGCATGCACCACAGCTTGTGGTAAAGCCAGGAGGCCTTCTCCTCATCCAACTTTAAATCTGTGCGTAGGAAGTCATATAATTTCTTCCCGCTATTTCCGGACGGGGCAACCAATGGACAAGCGCACAATGCCTTCAACTCCTCATCGGAGGGTCTTGACAAATCAGGACACAGTTCGATCCGTTTCGCTTGCTCGTTCAGAATGTAGTCTATATCTTCTGCTAAAGGAGATACGATATATCTTTCGCTTTTGCCGTCATCTTCCAGAATAAAAGAGTTCGCCGTGAAGCTTACGCTTGTATTTATCATTTTTATCAAAGACAGTTCCGCTGCACTCTGCGGCTTTACTCCCGTCCGTCTTTTCATCTCCCTTGTAAAGTCCACCAGAGGCAGTGCCCCGAAATAATTAAGCATTCCCAATCCCAACTGTTCCCAGAGAGCGAGTCCAGGATGTTTGGCGTTCATCTCAAACGTTTCCTTCAAACCATCTGTAAGGTATGGCCTGAGAGATTCGGTTGCAAGAAAAAGCTTAAATCTATCAGGAACGTCCTGATAACGGAATGCCACGACCACACACAATTCTCCTATTAACAAGCCACGCGTCGGATTCGACAGACATACAGTCAGGCCCTCTCCTTCGGGCAGTTCAAGGATTTGCCTAAGCAACTGCAATTCGTACTGCGGCAATAATGCCATCCACCATTCCGGATATATCTGAATCGACATCGCAACATCCCGAAGGAACTCATCTTTTCCGGCAGACTTCTTCACCGGAAGAACAAACAAATCCACGAGAGGGCGCATTGATGACTTTGTGCAGTGCGTCCGTAGCAAAGTTTCGAATGGAATCTTCGAGCTGTATTTCTCTTTGTTGACAATCAGCATGGCTGTTTTATTTGCGAATGTAGCGAAAATAATATAAAGAGTGCTTATCTTTACAAGGATTAATGAGCAAATTCATATGAAGACAACAAAAAAAGGAACCGTCAGACTGCCCAGACTCAACAATTTTGTATGTCCCGTGTCAATGACTCCGGAAGAGTGGCAGATTGCCCTGAGAAAGCAGCAGGCACAAACCGAGAATTTCGGGATATCAGCCAGAGGTGACGGTGAATATCTTGTAAGAAACGCCAGCTCAAGAAGCGAATATAAGGTGATTTACAGAGGTGCTGCCAGCAAATGGAATTTCTGCTCATGTATGGACTTCAAGACATCCGGGCTCGGCGCCTGCAAACATATTGAGGCAGTCAAGCTGGACAGACACTGCAAGCCCTCTCCTGTGCCTTCATACACTTCAGTCTATCTTGATTACCAAGGCGGCAGGAGTGTCAAGATCCGAATCGGCTCGGAAGACAAAGAGGCCTTCAGCACACTTGCGGCCCGGTATTTCTGCAAGGACGGCACTCTGATGAAAACAGCATTCGCCTCTTTCGGAAAGTTCCTTCTTGAAGCCAAAGCCATCAATCCCTCGTTTCGATGCTATCAGGATGCCATCGATTATGTTGTAAACTCCCGGGAAAGGGAGAAACGCACAAAACTGATAGAAGAGAAGTATACCGATGCCGCCATTGACTCCCTGCTTCGTACCAGGCTCTACCCTTACCAGAGGGAGGGAATCCGCTTTGCCGCAAAGGCCGGGAAAGCCATCATTGCAGATGAAATGGGCCTCGGGAAGACTGTGCAGGCCATCGGAGTTGCTGAATTGCTCCGGAAGGAGGGCCTGGCGACATCCGTTCTGGTGCTGGCTCCAACTTCGCTTAAATACCAGTGGAAATGCGAAATAGAGAAGTTTACCGGCGATGCGGAAGTCGTAATAGTTGAAGGGTCTCATCTCAAGCGCAGGGAATTGTATGACGGAGCCGGTACATACAAGATAGTATCCTACAATTCAGCCTGCAACGACATCAAGATCCTTGGCAAACTGGAATGCGACCTGCTCATCATGGATGAGGTACAGCGCCTGAAGAACTGGAACACACAGATTTCCAAGGCCGCAAGACGCATAGAATCAGACTATTCGGTCATTCTGTCCGGAACGCCCCTTGAAAACAAGTTGGAAGAGTTATATTCAATCGTGGAATTTGCAGACCAGTACGCTTTGTCTCCGTACTACAAATTCCGGAACGACTGCATTCTGACCGATGACACCGGCAAAGTTCTTGGATATCAGAATCTCAATGCCGTGGGCGACAGGTTGAAAGACATCTTGATACGAAGGCGTAAGAAAGATGTGAACCTCCAATTGCCGGAAAGGATGGACAAGACCGTCTTCGTTCCCATGACAAAGGAGCAGATGGGCATCCACGACGAATTCAGGAATGTGGTGGCAAGACTGGTGCTGAAATGGCAGCGGATGCATTTCCTCAGTGAAACGGACCGCCGCAGGCTGATGCTCAGCCTGTCGCAGATGAGGATGGTCTGCGACAGCACATTCATCCTTGACCAGAAGAGCAGGAACGACACCAAGGTGGAAGAGGCCATGAACATCATCTCCGATATCATTGACGGTTCCGAAGACGGCAAGGTGGTGGTATTCAGCAGTTGGGAGCGGATGACGCGACTGCTCGCACAGGAATTGGAGAATCGCGGCATCGGGTATGAAAACCTTCATGGCGGCGTGCCTTCCGCAAAGCGGAAGAATATGGTTTCCAATTTCACCGAGCTGCCCCAAAGCCGAGTATTCCTTTCAACGGATGCGGGCAGCACCGGACTCAATCTGCAGGCGGCAAGCACTATCATCAACCTTGACCTCCCCTGGAATCCGGCTGTTCTGGAGCAGCGGATAGCGCGGATTTACCGCATCGGACAACAGCGGAACATTCAGGTTATCAATCTTGTGGCGGCTCACACCATAGAAGAGTCGATGATTGGTAAGTTGAAGTTCAAAACTTCGTTGTTCGAAGGAGTCCTGGACGGAGGCGACGATGCCGTATTTGCGTCAGATGACAAATTCGCAAAGATTATGGACCTTGTCGGAGACTATGTCGAGCCTTCGGCAGAAGAGCCTCAGTCTGATGATTCAGGAGCAACGGTCGAAACTAGCGATGTCGAGCAGAACAAGTGCCGATCCGGGGCAGGCAGCCCCTCTGACGGCGACAGCACCCAGTCAGGTTCGACAAGGTCGGCAGTTTCTGACGCATCACTTGGCGACCCGCTTGCGGAAATTGAAGACAACGCGTTGCCAACTGAACCGGAAAATCTGGTAAATCAGGGCGTTTCGTTCTTCAGTAATCTTGTCGAAACCCTCAAATCACCGGAAAAGGCCGCCAAGCTCATTGACGAGATAGTAGTAGAAGACAAGGAAACCGGCAAAGCCTCCATCAACATACCAGTCCGGAGCAAACAGCTCATTACCGACGCCATTGGACTTATCGGGAAGCTGCTTGCTCAGTAGCGTTCTTGAGTATTATTTTCCCGTCCTTGACTTCGAGACCACTCTCGTTGAGCCAATCCTCGGCCATACGCGCTTCGGCTTGGCCTTTGAAGTCGTACCACTGCTGGATGATGCCCAGGTTTTCAGCCGCAAAGCGGAAGTTGGCAAACGGGTGCCTGCCGTTGAGCGCCTTGTATAGCCGTTGCTGCTCCTTTTCGGAACGCAACTCCGTGAATGCCTCCATAATGCGGAAGGACTCGTGACTCGGAATAGGCTCTATGCGTACGAGATCGTGATTGAGGAAAGTCCGGATGGCATCCTGCTCCCACTCTTTGTATGAGCATATTTCTTCTTCCGTGATTTCTCCTTCCTCGAACATATAATCGTCCATAATGAATGTCAGGTCGCCGGTAGTGAGGTCTACGAAGTGTGCGGAACCGCTTTGGGCGGATTCGTGATCAGCAAGGGCGAACGCAAGTTCGGAAAGAATTCTGTTCGTAGTCATAAAAATAACATGTGAGTTTGACGGTGATTAACTGATTAAGTGCCAATTCTAAGCTCTGAGGATTTCAAATGAGAGGTTTGTTTGTATGCCCGGAACTGTTCTCAACAGGTTCAGATATGGACTTTGGACAACTCTTCACGCAGAGCAGGACGGTTGGAGTATGTCGTCAGATAGTGATTGAGTGCTTTTCTTGCGAGTTCGCGGCCGGCTGGACAGATAGCAGCAAGATTCTTCAACTTTGCGGCTATTGCTTGATAGCTTTTCCTCGTTGGATTGTAACCCAACGAACAGATAATGTCCTTCTCCAATCTTGCTACGAGAATCTTCTGTTGTTGGGCATCAAAGTGTTTGGCATATTTCTGAAGAGCCGTCATA
>JAZLKB010000009.1:0-48887 GCA_045597365.1 Bacteroidaceae bacterium
ACCGGGGAGAGGTCCTCCGTTCTCGTCAAAGACTTTGCCCTTCAGAGTCTTGGATGAGGTGGCAGTCACTCTTGCCTGAGGATCCTGTGCCGCATTGTTTTCAGCAAATGCCACAGAAAACGCGAAGCTGAGCAAAGCTACCAGAGAAAGGAATCTGATACTTTTCATCGTGAAAGTGATTAATGTTAATAAAAATATAAATAAGAACTCTTGTCAGATGATTCCACCTATTATTAAATAAGTATAAGGATTATGTCTGTTTGTTAATTCATAGCCGAAATCAGAGCAAAAAACCATCATCTGCCGACAAAAATAAGCAAATAATCGGTAAATACAAGTCTTGTATTAAAAAATGTAAAGAAAAGCAATCCTGTTTTCCGATTTGGATATGTAAACATTTACGAAACAATGCAGTCCAATGGGACGGTTCCATTGTTGCAAAAAAAAATCGTTTGGTCTCCCAAACGATTGCGCTCCTTCTAGGACTTGAACCTAGGACCCCCTGATTAACAGTCAGATGCTCTAACCAACTGAGCTAAAGAAGCAGTCGCTCATGTGCCTCTCGGCCTCAAAAGCGTTGCAAAATTACCTCTTTTTCTGAATAAACAAACATGATGGACAAAAAAAATGAAGAAAGAACGATTATTTCTGTTTTTGTCCGTACTTTAGTAAGCGTAAAAAAAGAAGTTGGCAAGAAATCCGAAAGATTTTGTGACCAGATTGATTGTCGAAGAAGGAGCTATGCGGGCATAGTGACTGATGAGACGAACAATATGGGCGCAAAAGATTCGGAGAGATTACCAAGTTATTTTTTGAAGATTACTTAAAACAATTGTAGAATTCAAGGTATATGGAATTGATGGAACAAATCATACGCCATGCGATGCAGGACAAGCAGCGTATTGTATTGCCGGAAGGTACTGAGGAGCGCACCCTGAAAGCGGCAGACAGAGTAATAGCCGATGGGGTAGCTGATATCATTCTGATTGGCAGCAGGTCCGAAATCAAGCGGCTGGCTCAAGAGTGGAACTTGCAGAACATAAAAAAAGCTACAATAATCGACCCCGCCACGAATTCGGAGAAAGAGACATACGCCACTCTCCTTTATAACTTGCGCAAAGGCAAAGGTATGACGATGGAAGAGGCCATGCAGAAAGTTCTAGACCCATTGTACCTTGGATGTCTGATTATCAAGGCCGGTAATGCAGACGGTCAGTTGGCCGGTGCTATGAATTCTACAGGTAATGTACTCAGACCGGCATTGCAGATAATTAAGACTGCACCTGGAATCAGCTGTGTATCCGGAGCATTCATAATGTTGACCAAAGCCTCACAGTATGGCGAGGATGGAATACTGGTATTTGCAGACTGCGCTGTCACGCCGGTTCCCGATGAAAGGCAGCTGGCACAGATTGCAGTGGCATCGGCCGATACGGCCAAAGCCGTTGCAGGTTTTGATGACCCCAGAGTGGCACTGCTGAGTTTCTCAACTAAAGGCTCCGCAAAGCACGAGGTGATTGACAAAGTTACTGCAGCGCTTCAGATTGCAAAAGAGATGAGGCCTGATTTGAAAATTGATGGTGAATTACAGGCAGACGCGGCACTAGTTCCATCTGTCGGTGCGTCAAAGGCTCCAGGCTCAGAAATAGCAGGAAAAGCGAACGTGCTGGTATTCCCCAATCTGGAAGCCGGAAACATCGCATACAAACTGGTACAGAGGCTGGGCGGAGCTGACGCGATAGGTCCTATACTTCAAGGAATTGCCCGTCCTGTGAACGATTTGTCACGCGGATGCTCTGTTGATGACGTATATAAGATGATTGCCGTTACAGCAAATCAGGCAATAGCTGCAAAAAAGAATTGAAAACAATGAAGATATTAGTATTAAACTGCGGCAGCTCGTCCATTAAGTACAAGCTGTTCGATATGGACAGGAATGATGTAATAGCACAGGGAGGAATTGAAAAGATTGGAATGGCCGGATCATTCCTGAAGTTCACCACACCCGACGGAGAGAAGAAGATATTAGAGCGGGAGATTCCCGAGCATACCTGTGGAGTAAAATTCATTTTCGAAATACTTACAAGCAAGGAATTCGGCGTAATCAAATCGCTGAACGAAATTGAAGCCGTGGGTCACCGTATGGTTCACGGAGGAGAGAAATTCAACAAGAGCGTACTGCTCACGCCCGATGTACTTGAGGCATTCGCAGCCTGCAATGATCTGGCTCCGCTGCACAACCCGGCCAACCTTAAAGGCGTAAATGCAGTCAAAGAGATTCTTCCGGATATTCCGCAGGTTGGAGTATTCGATACAGCATTCCACCAGACAATGCCCGACTACGCATATCTGTATGCTATCCCATACGAGTTATACAAGAAGTATGGCGTACGCCGTTACGGTTTCCACGGAACATCACACCGTTTCGTATCAGGCGAGATATGCAAATACCTCGGAATCCAGTCCGAAGGCTCAAAAATCATCACCTGCCATATCGGTAACGGAGGCTCAATCACAGCCGTAAAAGACGGAAAGAGCATAGACACCACTATGGGCCTCACCCCACTTGAAGGAATTATGATGGGCACACGCAGCGGTGACATTGATGGCGGCGCTGTTACATTCCTTATGGAAAAAGAAGGACTTGACAGTACAGGTATGTCGAATCTGCTCAACAAGAAATCCGGACTTTTAGGCATCTCTGGAGTATCATCCGATATGCGCGAGGTCTCAGCGGCTATGGAAGATGGAAATGAGCGGGCGGCATTGGCAAAAAAGATGTATGCATACCGCATTAAAAAATACATCGGAGCTTTCGCTGCTGCCATGGGAGGCGTGGATGCAGTAGTTTTCACAGGAGGTGTAGGCGAGAACCGTCACGAGATCCGGGAAGCAGTATGCGAGGATATGGAATTTCTCGGCATCAAACTGGACAAGGACGTCAACGCAAAGATTATGTTCGGCAAAGATGGAATCATTTCCACACCCGACTCGAAGGTCAAAGTAGTGGTACTCCCGACCGACGAGGAACTGATGATTGCCACAGACACTCTGGCGCTCGTAAAATAACAATTCTATACTTTGGTCTCGCCCTCAATGTAATTACACAATCTGAGGGCTGAGCCATCGTATTCCAAATACGTGCATTTGTCAATCCAATCACCGGCTATCAGCACCTTACAAGTGTCTGACAATGGTTGTTCCAGCTCAATATGACGATGTCCGTAAATAAAGAAGTTTATATCAGGATGAGTTTTGTAGTACTCCTTTGAATAGAGGATTGCCGGTTCCCTGTCTTCGCCGTAATATGAGTCTATTCCATCACGGATATGCTTTGTCATACTGCTTTTTGCCCATCGCAGCCCAAAATACATACTCCATCTGGTCGGCAACAGAGAGAAAAGAAACCGGCAGAGCTTGCTGTGAAAAACCGAGCGAAGCAGGCGGAATGAACGCGATGGATCTCCAAGGCCGTCGCCATGCGCCATATAGAACACTTGTCCGGATAATTCCACAGTAATAGGCTCATTATGCATTATCACACCGCACTCACGCTCCAAATATCCATAGCTCCACATATCGTGATTCCCGGTAAAGTAATGGACCTCTACCCCATTGTCAGTCAATTCCGATAATTTACCGAGAAAACGCGAATAACCTTTAGGTACCACATACTTGAACTCGTACCAGAAATCGAACATATCACCAAGCATATAAACAGCCTCGGCCTTATTCTTTATCTGGTCAAGAAATCTCACAAGCCGGCGTTCCCGCATTCTTCTCTGAGACAATGCCCAGGAACCGAGATGAGCATCGGTTATAAAATACACCTTTTTCATATAAGCCCCAACTCTAGTCTAGCCTCTTCACTCATCATATCCTTGTTCCATTCCGGTTCAAAGACAAGATTCACAGCGGCTGTCCTGACCTCCGGTATTCCCTCAATCCGCTGGCGCACATCCTCGACAATAAAATCTGCCAGAGAACAGCCTGGGGCAGTAAGTGTCATATTTACCACCACATTGAAGTCATCATCAACCTCCACACCATATATCAGTCCAAGATCGTAAATATTTACAGGTATCTCCGGATCAAAGACCGTACGCAAAACCTCTACGATTTTCTCTTCAAGCTCAAACTTATCCATAGCAAAAACCTAAAGCCTGCCCTCATCGGCATAGCTGAAATATCCATTGTCCGTAAATACTATATGATCTATCAGTTTTATATCCATCAGTGCAGCTGCTTTACTCAGTTTCATAGTCAGGTTGTTGTCAGCCTCGCTCGGACGGCAATTACCGGACGGATGATTATGGCACATTGCAATTGCCACAGCACGTTTTATCACAGCCTCACGCAATACACAGCGTACGTCAACCGATGCATCCGCTATACCACCAGTGCAGACTCTCATACTGTCAATGACAACGGCTGCCTGATTAACCATCAGTATATGACATTCTTCTGTATGTAAATCGGCCAGAAGCGGATAGAAATAATCATATACATCCTGCGAGTTGCGGACAACCTTTTTACCTGCAGGTTCTTCTTCTTTTCTCCTGCGTCCAAGCTCACAGGCCGCCAGTATCGTGACAGCCTTAGCCGTGCCAATCCCTTTGAAAGAGCAAAGCTCCTCGACGCTGAGTTTTCCCAATTCGGAAAGACTGTTGCGGCAAGAAGCCATAACTCTCTGAGTTAATGCCACCACCGAATCCTCAGTGTTTCCCGTGTGTATCAGTATCGCCAGCAGTTCGGCGTTTGTCAGTGCCTTGGCACCTTTTTGAATCATCTTCTCTCTGGGTCTGTCTTCAGGAGCCCATTGTCTGAGATTCAGTTTAAATGGCTCATTCATTTATTATTGTCAGGCCTTCACCCTGCCCTGATAAGAGCCGTCGCGGGTATCGACCTCGATCAGCTCGCCTTCGTTGATGAACAAAGGCACCCTGACCTCACAACCTGTCTCTACCTTAGCAGGTTTTGTGGCGTTAGTAGCGGTATCGCCTTTCAGACCCGGCTCAGTATAAACGACCTTCAATGTTACTTTCACTGGCAGCTCCGCAAAAAGAATATCACCGGTATTGGCGTTTTTCACGACTTCCACGACCTCGCCGTCTTTCAGATATTCAACACCGGTAATCAAATCCTTCATCAGAGTAATCTGCTCATAATCCTCCTGATTCATAAATACATAACCCATCTCGTCCTGATACAGGTACTGATATGGTCTGCGCTCTACACGTACATCCTCAAGTTTAAAGCCAATCTGGAAAGTACGTTCAAGCACGCGGCCGTTAACCACGTTTTTCAGTTTGGTACGAACGAATGTATTACCCTTTCCAGGTTTTACGTGGAGGAAGTCAATGCAGAAATACAACTGTCCCTCAAGGTTGATACATGTTCCAATCTTAATGTCCTGACAAAGAATCATAAGTTTATCTGTTTAATTAATAATTCATTTGAATGCAAAAGTAGTATTTGACCTTTAATAGACAAAATCTTTCCACAAAAAATGTCATCAGTATTTGCCATTCAGAAAAAAAGGCATAATTTTGCACCTCGTAACAGGAAGAGTTTAAACAAAAACAAGATAAGAGTATGAAAAGGACATTCCAGCCGTCAAACCGGAAGAGAAAAAACAAGCACGGATTCCGTGAGAGAATGGCAACCGCCAACGGTCGCCGGGTATTAGCTTCACGCAGGGCACATGGCCGTAAGAAGCTGACAGTTTCTGATGAATATTGCGGAACAAAGAAATAAACTCAATTCTATCCATAAAAAATAAGGGGCTGGTATTAATAAATATCAGTCCTTTTTTTGCAGATGAATGTTCTGAAAAAAATAAGCTCCGGGAAATCCCAGAGCTTATTTCATCAGAGAATGATATTATTAGAAATTCTCATTCATAAAATCCACGTACTCCGTAATATCCTCGTACCAACCGGTATTCTTCATACCTGAGATTTTCCAAGTCTGAGGCTCTTCATCGTCATCAGCACGTGTATATGTCAATTCAATGGCACTGGCGTTTACATTGCCTGCAGTAGGTACAGCCTCGAGTGTTACCTTTCCACCCTCGATTGTAGCTTTACCCACGTGAGAATTGGCTTGTCTGCTCAAATACCACTCGTATGAATAGTACTTCCTTTCCTGATACGGATTCCAAACGAACTGTGGAGCAAGTGTCTCAGAATCCTTGCAGCTGAAGCTCAGGCCGTCAACGTTTGCCAGGAAACGGACTCCATCAAGATATGGATAAGTATCGGTATTCATATCTGTAATAGTAACCCACATTTTGTCGGATTCATTGTAAGTTGTGTTTGTAATCTCCAAATAGAATACCGTTTTCTCGCCGGCATCGTTAGTACCAAAGCAAAGCCAGTTTCCGTCAATATCACTGACAGCAGTCATATCCGGCTCATCGACCTTGTATGTCTCGCAGGATACAGCCAGCATCAGCGCCATGCCTGCAATCAATAAACTTCCAAATATTCTTTTCATACTCAATTTACTTTTTAATTAAAATCTGGCATGACTGACACATTATTTCTTATGCCACCACATTTTGACATCAACTGCCACGGGAGCTGGTGAGTTAGGATTATAGTCAGCCGAATTCTTAGCGTAGATAAAGCGATATGGATAATGTCCATCGTCAAGCACACCGCAATAATCGGTAATAGTCTCGCCACGGGTCGGATATCCGGTGCGGTTCAGATCAAACCAGGATTCGATAGCCATTGCGCGTACGTTTGACGCCCACTTCTGGTTTATAATCTGCTCTATCATTTCTTCAGTTGTACCTGCCTGGAATTCATAAGCACCACCTTCACCGATAAAGTTCTCAGCTCCGCCACCGACTGTACGGTCAAAGGCAGCTACGATAGCGGCATCATAAGCCAGCTCTGCTTCTGCGGCTTTGCCTAAACGGGCATATGCCTCTGCTTTCAGGAACTCAGCCTCATCAACTGTTGAGAAATAGACAGGATCGGTTGCACCCAGCTGCAGTCTCGTAGATTCATTCGGATCTGTAGTAGTACCATATTCGGCGCCTTCACAACCATCTTCATAATAATACTCAAGACGTGGATCATCAGCATCAAGAACATTGAGGATATCTGTACAGGCACGAATATTATGAGGAGTATTCAGCTGGCGACGGTCGTTCTCATAGAACGGGTTTGATTTGTCGGCCTTATCCTCAAAATTGTCAAACGCAGCATCGATTTCCAAGAAGTTATCCTCGGCAAGAAGTGACTCAATCTTTGCCTTGTTCTTATCAAACTCGCGCATAAGGACCTTCAGATAAAGAGTATTGGCAAACTGCATCCAAGCCTCATAGTCGCCACCGAAGATCATATCACCTCTTGACGAATTGTTCACCAGCTCGGCAGCGGCAATGGCATCCTCGTCCATATCGCGGATATCCTCAAGCATATCTACAAGAGTTGCCTGAAAATCCTGTCCCTTATCGAAATGTGGAGCAGTATTTTCTGTAAGGAAACCCTCAGAATAAGCTACATCATCGAAAAGACTTGTAAGGACATAATAGGAATAAGCGGTCATTACACTGGCCTGAAGCAGATAATTCTCATAACCCGGTTCCTGAGATTTGTCAATTACCTCCTTCAGAGTAGGCAGGGCAAATGAGTAGAAGTATTGCCAGGGTCTTGTAAATGACGAGTTGGTCACATCGTATGTCATATGGGTGTAATACTGGTTCGTATTCTTGTTCTGATTGACATACTGTGCCCAAAAATGACCGTAAAGAGAAATATTATATCCCATCTCATGAGCTACAGCAAGCTCGGCAGACGGCATAAGGAGTGATACATCGGCATCACTTACATAGTTAGGATTAGTGTTAACATCTAACCAATTCTGGCATCCTGTGGTAAACAGCAAAGATGCCGCCAAAGCTATATATAAAGACTTTTTCATAATTCTGTTCATTATTGATTAGAATACAAGCTTGATGTTTCCACCCATAGTACGTGTAGATGGTGATGAATAATACTCACCGTACTGTGATGTCAGGTCATTACCGTAGTTAGTCATATCAGGATCGAGGATACCCTGATTCGGAGTCCACATCAGCAAGTTACGTCCAACGAATGATATCTGGGCGGACTGAAGCCATTTGACCTTGTCCATCACTCTGCTTGGAATAGTATATGTAAAGCTGACCTCACGCAGTTTCAGATAGCTCTTGTCAACAAGACAATCGCGGTAACGTACGTAATTGTAATTGTCGTACCACTCACCGTTCAGATTGTAGCCGGGATAGTTGTTTACAGGGATATTATTCTCGTGATACTGTCCGTCGGCACCAAGATATACGGCATTCGGCTCAACCCATGGGTCACGCAGGTTATACATTGTCTGCTCGGCGTTTCCGTTGAAAAAGACAATACTTTGAGTTGCGGAATACATCAGGCCTCCGTGACGCCAGTCAAGACCGAACGACAGAGAGAAGTCCTTATAACGAAGATTGTTGGTAAGACCCATAGTGAAATCAGGATCAGCCTTGCCAAGAATCTCGGTCTGCGTAGCATCGTAAGTCGGAAAACCTGTGTTGGCATTGACAATTGTCATTCCGTAGTACGGACTTGACTCATCCTCAACCGTATTGATCTTATAATCCTTCCATACGCCCATTGCCTCGCCAACCTCTGCGACAAGCTGAGGACCGCTTGAAAGGCCGTAGATGTTATACTCGGTTACATCGTCCCACAACTCAACGACAGTGTTCTTGTTCTTGGTAAATGTGTAGAGCATATTCCATTCGAAATTCCTGGTACGGACTGGTACGATACCGGCTGTGAGCTCGATACCCTTGTTCCTGATACAGCCGACGTTGCGGACAGCTGATGTGTAGCCGGACTCGTATGGCAGTGTAGCTGTCATGATCTGATTTGTAGTCTCCTTATTATAATATGCTACATCAAAGGTAAGACGGCTGTCGAAGAAACGGACATCGATACCGACCTCGGTCTCAGTTGAAATCTCAGGTTTCAGCTCAGTTGCAGGAATACGCGAGCTCTTTCTGAGTCCTGCAAAGCCATTCAGAGGGAATGTAAGTGATCCGAAACCGCCGCTTGCACTTGACAGATAGTAATAGGATGATGTCAGATATGTGCCGGCATCGTTACCGGTCTTACCGTAACCGCCACGAATCTTGAGGAAATTAAGAACATCATTATTCTGCATAGCCGGAATAAGATCAGTCAGTATTACTGAGCCGTTCACACCCCAATAGAAGAATGAGTTGTCATCTTTCGGAAGAGTTGATGACCAGTCGTTACGTGCAGAGAAGGTCAGATAAGCCGCATCGCGGAAACCGAGATCGGCCTGTGCGTAAAGACCTACAAGACGTCTCTTTGACAATGAAGAGCTTGCCGACGGAACGGCACCGCTTGTATTGCTGAAGCTGGACCAGCCGCCTACGGCCAATCCCGAAAGATCACCGCCAATGGAGTAAGCATTACGTTCGTTCATATTAAAGCCTCCTACTCCATGTATCGAGAAGTTCTTGCCGAGTTTGTAATCAGCGTTCAGCATAAAGTTGGCATCGTACTGCTTTGACACGCCGCTTGTCTCGGAGAATGAGCCGTTCTCAGGTGAGCCGCCCATATCATCAGTCCAGGAACCCGGTGAGAAAGTCCATAAGTCATTGTAATATGACTCGCGGTAGTTGGTGACATCAAGACCGCCACGGGCGATGAACTGCAAGCCCTTTATAATATCGATTCCGAACTCGGCAGTGCCATATACACGGTCATCCTGATAAGTGGCGTAGTTGTGATCAAGAATCCACCACGGGTTCTGTGCGTATGGAGTATAGAAGTTATCGGCATTATTGTATATATCGTTATAATCTCTCAATTCTGCGTAGTCAATATTGGCCGGATACTGAAGAATATCCTGATATATTACAGAGCCGCTGCCACCCTGACCGGTCATTCCGTTGCGAACTTTCTTGTTTACGTACGAAAGGCTATAGTTGGCCCAACCTCTTTCCTTGAACAGCTTAGTATTGCCGCGAAGAGAGAAATTGTTACGTTTGTAATAATCGTCTGTACCAGGCAGGATACCGTTTGACGAGATGTTGCCGTACGATGCGACAA
The DNA here is from genome assembly GCA_045597365.1 of Bacteroidaceae bacterium. Classification (GTDB taxonomy): domain Bacteria; phylum Bacteroidota; class Bacteroidia; order Bacteroidales; family Bacteroidaceae; genus Colenecus. The sequence continues at coordinate 10,125 of JAZLKB010000009.1, forward strand.
AACCGCTGTTCTTGGTACCGCCTGAGATTGTAATGTTGTTGTTAGCCTCGAAACCGGTTGAATAGAAGTTCTTCAGAGAATTCTCCTTATACGAGAACTCTGTATATGACGGATCCGCGCCTGCATACCAGGATGCACCCGGACGCCATTCCACAGTACGGCCGTCAAGCAGGTTACCCCAAGAGCCGTTCTCGGCCATTGCATAGTTCTCGAAATAATATCCGTAATCTGAATAATACCAGCCCTGACCGAATTTGTTCTGAATCTGCGGGATACGCAGAACAGTGCTGGCTTGGAACGAACCGTCGTAGGTTACGGACACCTTCTCGTTCTGCTGGCCGCGCTTTGTAGTGATAAGGATGGCACCATTACCGGCACGTGAGCCATATAGAGCAGTAGCGGAAGCGCCCTTCAGAACTGTGATGGACTCGATATCCTCAGGATTTATATCACCTGCAGAGTTACCGAAGTCGATTGAGTTGTTCAGATCCTGAGTACCTCTGATGTTATTTGACATTGGAACACCGTCAATCACATACAACGGCTGGTTACTACCGGTCAAAGAGGAATATCCACGGATTACTACCTTCTGCGATGTTCCAGTACTACCGGAAGATGAAATCTGCAGACCGGCGACCTTTCCAGCCATTCCCGAAAGAGCATCTGCGGCGTGAGCGCGGATAATCTCATCCGATTTGATTGTAGATGACGCATAACCGAGAGCCTTCTCGGAACGCTTCAGACCTGTAGCAGTAATAACTACATCATCTACTACAATAGAACCCGGAGTCAAAGTCACATTAATGACTTTTTTACCATCCACCGGGACTTTAAGAGTCTCATAGCCCATAAATGAAAACACGAGGGTTCCGTTCGATGGAGCTGAAATCGAGTACGCACCGTCAATATCGGTTATCGTACCGCCAGATGTACCCTCCACAGCTACTGCAACACCAATCATCGGACTGTTATCGTCCGCTGCGGTGGCAATACCAGTGATTTGCAGATTCTGCGCCGACATAATACCGGCAAACAGGACAGCAATCAAAGAAAAGACAATCTTTCTCATAAAAAACTGTTTGGTTAATAAAAAATGTTAGTCTCAATTTCCAAATTCCAACGAAAGCCGCAATGGAGCTTTCGGTAGTGCTGTATAGTATCTTTTTAACTTCTTATACAAACGCAACTGCAAAAATATTATAAATAGTTCACAAATCCACATATTTTATATGAAAATGCTGCGAATCAGCGCAAATATATATCAAAATGGAATAATATGAGTGTAGTATACAAGTCATATCCAGCTCAGTCGCACTGCCGTTGCAATCCCGGCTGTGACATTCAGGGAAGGACACGGCCTGACTATTATGTTTACCGGTTACAGGATTATCATCAATAAAAACGGTTAGATGAACTTTTTATGATAAATTTGCAATTTACATTATTATTATTGGGTGTTTTTGAAAGTAATCAGACGACTTTCTATGAAATTTGATATTTGAGACTAACATTTTTTATTAACCAAGCAGTTTTTTATGAGAAAGATTGTCTTTTCTTTGATTGCCTCCCTACTTGCAGGTTTCATTTCCGCACAGAACCTGCAGGTTACAGGTATTGCCACCGCGGCTGACGACAGCAACCCGATGATTGGTGTGGCGGTAGCTGTCCAGGGAACCAATGGCGGTACTATAACCGATATTGACGGTGCCTATTCAATAAGTGCCCCGTCAAACGGAACACTGGTATTCTCATTTATGGGTTATGAGACACTGATTGTTCCTGTAAATGGCAGAAAAGTCATTAATGTGACTTTGTCACCCGGCTCAATACAGGTTGACGATGTAGTCATTACCGCTATGGGTATATCCAGAGAGAAGAAGGCCCTCGGCTATGCCGTCCAGGACATAAAGAGTGACGAGCTGGTGCAGGCCGCGGCAGCAAGCTTCAGCTCTGCCCTGCAAGGCAAAGTATCAGGTGTTGACATCACACCTTCATCCGGAATGCCCGGCGCATCAGCCAAGATTACCATCCGAGGCTCGCGCTCGTTTGACGGCAACAACACTCCTTTGTATGTAGTTGACGGTATGCCGGTTGCCTCTACGCCGGATCTTGATACCGGCAGTTCGGTTACAGGTTCCGACTATGCAAGCCGTTCCCTTGATATTGACCCGAACGACATCGAGAGCATCAACATTCTTAAAGGACAGGCTGCATCCGCTCTTTACGGTATGCGTGCCAGCAACGGTGTGATCATTATCACCACAAAGAAGGGCTCATCCGTACAGAAGGGTGCTCCGAGGGTTACATTCACCACGAACCTGTCATTCGACAAAGTATCCGTTCTTCCAGACTTCCAGACAAAATACGCCCAAGGCTCAGCGGGCAGATTCAGTCCTACATCCAGCACATCGTGGGGGCCAAAGATATCCGATCTCGCTGACGACCCGGACTATGGTGGTAATACCGACAACATTTACACTCAGGAAGAGGGAATGCACGAGGGTATGTATTTTGTGCCTCAACGAGAGAAAGCCGGACTGAGCGGATGGGCATATCCACAAGCATACGGGAACGCAAAAGAGTTCTTCAAGACAGGAACCACCTGGGGAAACTCACTCAGTGTGGCAAAAAACAGCGACAAAAGCAGCATCATATTCGCCATCGGCAACACATCGTCAACAGGAATAGTGGAATCGACCGGTCTGAACCGCTACAACGCAAGGATGGCCGCCGACACAGAGCTCTCAAGGCATTTCGACCTTGGTTTCTCAGCTAACTATGTGATGTCAAACCTCACCAAGATGACAGGCGCAAACGACGGTGTTGTCGCCACAGTATATGGAAGCCCCGCTTCATACGATCTGGCAGGCATACCATCAAATGTAGCAGGAGACCCATATACCCAGAACACATACCGCAGCACCTCGGGATTCGATGCCGCTTATTGGGCTGTAAACAACAATGAGTTCAGAGAGAGATCACAGCGTTTCTTTGGAAATGCCCATGTTGGATTCCACACTGATTTCGCCAGTTCCGGCAAACACAATATGACTGTAAAATATCAGCTTGGAGAGGACGCATATTCCACTAACTATTCAGACATCTTCGGTTACGGCCACGCAAACGGCAAAGGCGAGATTTCTGAAATCAGCTATACATCGAACGAGGTCAACTCATTGTTCACAGTTGACTATACATGGAAAATAAACGGGGACTGGAACTTTGAGGCACTATATGGCAACGAATTCGTCTATGGAACACGGAAAGAAGTCGATTCCTACGGTATGAACTTCAACTACGGAGGTTTCAACCATATGAGCAACGTATCCTCGTATCAGGGTTCGGAATATTTCAGGAAGAATCTTACTGCCGGTAATTTTCTGAATATATCGGCCGATTTCAAAGATATGCTCTTCCTGAATGCCACAGGACGTGTTGACCGCGTGTCATCAATGCCGGACGGCAACAGGACATTCTTCTACCCCTCAGTATCAGCAGGTTTCATTTTCACCGAGCTCGAGGCTTTTCAGAACGAGATTCTCACTTTCGGTAAAATCAGGGCATCTTACGCCGAAGTCGGACAGGCCGGAGTTTATATTGACTCTTATTATACTACCCCGGGCTACGGTGGGGGGTTCTCAAGCGGGACTCCTGTCATGTATCCCATCAATACAATCGTAGCCTTCACACCGAGCTCTACCATATATGACCCCAATCTGAAGCCACAGAACACGAGGTCATATGAGTTTGGCCTTGATCTGGCATTCTATGAAGGCAGAATCTCGCTGGGCTATACATATTCCCGTCAGAATGTGAAAGATCAGATATTCGCAGTACCTGTGCCTTCATCAACAGGATATTCATCATTCGTCACGAATGGAGGAAAGATGCATACTGACGCCCACGAGCTCACATTCAGCGCATCTCCAGTCAGAACACGGAATTTTGAATGGCGCCTCGGCGTCAACTTCACAAAGATTGACAATTATGTAGATGAGCTTGCCGACGGTGTTGAGAGCATATTTCTGGGCGGTTTCACAGATCCTCAGGTGCGTGCCGGTATTGGCGACAAGTACCCGGTAATCTATGGTACAGCATTCCTGCGCAACGATGATGGCGACATTGTTGTCGGGGACGACGGCATGCCGCTTACAGGTCCAGATGGTGTAATCGGAAGAGTATCGCCAGACTTTACAATGGGATTCTCTACTGGAATAACATACAAACAGCTCAACTTCAATGCTGTATTTGAGTGGAAAAATGGCGGACAGATGTACTATGGCTCTGCAAACACAATGGATTACTACGGTGTAACCCAGCACTCGGCAGATCTCCGCGACTCTGAAAGTTTCCTGTTCGAGTGGCCCGCAGTAAAGATAACAGGAAAGGATTCCGAAGGCAACAACACCTATGCGACAAACGACATAATGATTCCGGGAGATATGGCATCAGATTATCTTGACCTGCTCAGCACCATAAGCGAGGCAGCAATCTTCGATGCATCGTTCCTCAAGCTCCGCGAAATATCACTGAGCTACAGGTTTGTCAACAACCCGAAATTCGGACTTTCCGCAAATTTGTTTACACGCAACATTCTTTTGTGGTCAGGGTACAAAGGCTTTGACCCTGAGTCATCACAAGGAAACAACAACATGGCGGGCGGTTTTGAGAGATTCTCACTTCCTGCATCTACAAGCTTTGGAGCAGGATTAACATTTAACTTTTAATTAAGGAACGATTATGAGAACTATACGTATTATTGCCCAAACTGCTTTTCTTACACTTGCCGTCATCTCATTCCCGGCTTGTTCTGAGAATTTTATGAATGAGATAAACAGAGATTTGAATCACTCTAATGACGCTACGGCAAAATTTCTCATCACGGAGATTGAGATGAATACCGCTCAAGACATTGTAGGCGGTGACTTCAACACTTACTTCGGCTGTTTTGTCGAGCACTGGGTAGGAACACACAACCAGCTGTATAACGCTGAGATCCGAGGTAATCAGATTCATGCGGCATCAACATACAACAATGTCTGGGAGGGAATCTATGAGAACATCCGCAACGCTAAAATCGTGGTGGAAAAGTGTTCGATAGACGGATCTGAGGCAGGAAATGAATTAGGATTGGCTATAGGTGATATCCTGCTGGCCTACAATGCAGCCATCGCCACTGATATGTTTGGAGATACACCCTATTCTCAGGTTGGCGACTATTTTTCATACAAGACCCCGGATCTGGACACGCAGGAGTCCATATATATTTCTATTTTTCAGTTACTTGACAATGCAATAAATATACTTGCGACGCATCCGGCCAATTCTATCGGACAGAATGATCTGATCTATGGCGGTGATGCCGGGAAATGGCTGAAATTCGCATACGGTCTGAAAGCGCGCTATACGATGCGCCTTCTGAAAGTATCCAGCACTCCGAACGCCGATTTGAAAAATGTCATCGCTTATGCAGACAGATCATTTACAAGTGCTGATGAGCAAGCCAGAATAAATGTTTATGACGGCAACAACATAAACCCTGTTTTCGATTTTGAGTGGAGCCGTGATGGCATATCTGCAAGCCTGAGCTTATACGAGAAACTGGTGGCTCATCAAGATCCCCGGGTAAATCATGCATACGTACACTCTAGTTCCTGGGATTATCTTGATGCAGAAACCGTAATTGAATATCTGGCACCAAACGGATTTCCAGTGCAGTCCCAAGGTGAGTACGCATACGATGCAAATGTATTCGGCGAGACGGCAGATGTACTTCTGCTCAGCTATCACGAGGTTCTGTTTCTCAAAGCTGAGGCCTTGGCGCGCTCAGACGAGAGCGAGACTGCTGCAATAAGCACACTGACGAAAGCTGTCGAGGCTTCAATAAACAACTTCAATAATAATATCTCGGCTGCCGTCAGCTCCCCATCAGCTGGTCAATATGGCGGTATCGGGAATCCAGGTACTGTAAATGAAGAGGAAATAAGCTGCTACCTTATATTCGTGGAGGAAGCGTGCAAAGAAGATCTTCTCAAGGAGGTAATGATCCAAAAGTATTTTGGTATGTGGGGCTGTAACGGTGAGTCCACAGAGACTTACAACGATGTACGTCGCATGAAGGCAATGAACGAGGATGTCTATGACCTTGCAAATCCTGGCAAATTCCCTCTCAGAGCCGGCTACGGCACTGATGACACCGCATCGAACGAGTTCGTCAGAAAGGCCTTCGGTGACGGTCAGTATGTATATACAGAACCAGTCTGGTGGGCAGGCGGCACACGCTGATCTTCCGACACGCAATACCGGATGCTGACTTATAATGATATTTTTCTACTTTTGCACTTCTATTACGTAAGCGTAAATAATGATTTATGAAATCGAAGCTGAATGACAAGCCTTGGTGGAAAGTGGCTCTGACCAATATTGCGGCAATGGCATTGGCCGCGGCGGTATTACTGCTTATACTATTCAAGTGGATGGACAAATACACCATGCACGGGCAATACATCACTGTTCCTGATTTGTCAGGAATGACTGAGGAGATGGCTTCTGATAATCTGTCAGGAATGAAACTGAGATATGAAATCAGCGAATACCGGTACGATGCGGGAAAAGAGGAAGGTCAGATTATTGAGCAAAGGCCTGCGGCAGGGCAGAATGTAAAAGCCGGTAGAATTATATATCTCACGATCAATTCCGGGAAAATACCGACAAGGCCGTTACCTGACGTTGCCGACAACAGTTCTCTGCGTGCAGCAGAATCAAGGTTGATGGGAGCAGGTTTCAATCTGACAGAACCAGAGCTGATACCTGGCGATCTCGACTGGGTCTATGACATCAAACTTGGGGATGAAATACTGAGAGCCGGTCAGGAGATACCGGAAGGCTCAACACTGACCATAGTTGCAGGAAACGGAGAGGAACGGTTCGAGGAACTTGGAGACTCTCTTGCGAATATGGGAATCGATATGGACTTCTTCAACGAATAGAATGATAACGATTGAGGACGAGTTGGAGGACTCGCTCGACGAGATAGAACCAGAAAGCGGCTCTATTGAGTTGTATGAGCATTTCCGCGTAATAGCAGACAAAGGACAGTCACTTATAAGGGTTGACAAATTCCTTTTTGACCATCTTGAGCACGCATCGCGCAACCGCATACAGAAAGCCGCCGATGCAGGAATGGTAATGGTTGGCGGCAAACCCGTCAAGAGCAGTTACAAAGTCAAGCCATTGGATATTGTAACTGTTATGATGGATCGTCCGCGTTACAGTACAGAGATAACACCGCAGGATATTCCTCTGGACATTGTATATGAGGATGACCACCTGATGGTAGTGAACAAAGCCGCGGGAATGGTAGTACACCCAGGCTGCGGGAACTACGACGGGACTTTAGTGAACGCTCTTGCATGGCACTTGCGCGATGACAAGGATTATGACCCGAACAGCGCGCAGGTAGGTCTTGTCCACCGTATTGACAAAGACACTTCGGGTCTGCTGGTTGTCGCCAAGAAGCCCGATGCAAAAACAAGTCTTGGCCGGCAATTCTACGACAAGACGACAAGAAGAGCTTATCAGGCGTTGGTCTGGGGGCAACCCGATCCTTCGGAGGGAACCATCGAGAGTCAGATTATCCGAGACCCGAAGGACAGGCTGAGAATGGCCGTTTCTTTCGATTCCACACAAGGCAAGCATGCGGTCACACATTACAGTACCCTTGAACGCTTCGGCTACACTACATTAGTGGAATGCCGTCTCGAAACAGGACGCACGCATCAGATAAGGGTACATATGCGACATATCGGGCACCCATTGTTCAGCGACGAACGCTATGGCGGCAACATAATTCTTAAAGGTACCACATTCACGCCTTACAAGCGTTTCGCCGAGGATTGCCTTGCTACCTGCCCGAGACAAGCACTTCACGCAAAGACTTTGGGATTCAGGCATCCTGCGACTGGTCAGGATATGTTCTTTACATCCGAGTTGCCGGACGATATGAGCAGCCTGCTGCAAAAATGGAGAGATTATGCAGAATCGATATTGAAATAATAGAAATTATGGAAACAAAAAGAAATATAGCCATATTGGCTGGGGGTGACTCTTCGGAACGTGAGGTATCACACAAAAGCGCTGCGACAATATTCAAATACCTTGACCGCAATTTATACACCCCTTACATAGTTGACATACACGGCCGTGAATGGATGGTGGAGACCGGCGACGGAAATACATACCCGGTTGACAAGAATGACTTCAGTTTCCTGGCAAAAGATACAAAGACTGTATTTGACTATGCCTACGTAATAATACACGGCACACCGGGCGAGAACGGCATTCTGGAAGGCTATCTGCATTTTATGGGCATACCATTCTCTACCTGCGATGTGCTGGCATCGGCACTTACATTCGATAAATACAAATTGAACAGGTATCTTGAGAGCCTTGGAGTGAACGTTGCCAAAGCTGTCCTTCTGAAAAAAGGAATGACAATCAGTGCGGATGATGTCGAGGCCGCCGTAGGAATGCCGTGCTTTATCAAGCCTTCGGCAGGCGGATCAAGTTTCGGCACGACCAAAGTCACATCAAAGAGTCTGGTAGCACAAGCTATTGACGAGGCCTTCAGAGAGAATGATGAGATTGTTATCGAATCTTTCATGGATGGTACTGAGGTAACCTGCGGTTGCTACAAGACGTCTGAGCGAGAGGTGCTTCTGCCGGTAACAGAAGTCGTCCCTAAAACAGAGTTCTTCGATTACGATGCAAAATACAATGGTCTTGTATCGGAAATCACACCGGCTCGCATTCCAGACGCGCTTCGCGAGAGGATTCAGCAGGAGACATCACGGATTTACGACCTGGTCGGCTGTAAAGGAATAATACGTAACGACTACATCATAACAAATGGCAGCCAAATCAACTTGCTTGAGGTTAACACCACCCCGGGAATGACACCTACAAGCTTCATACCACAGCAGATTAAAGCTGCCGGTATGGATCTGACAGAAGTTCTTACCGAAATAATAGAGGACTCATTCAATTGATCTATGGATTCAGGCAGATTCGACTCCATACGCCCCTGGAACGATCGGGAATATCCTGCAGCTCTCGACAGACTACTATCGGACAGGGAGTTCATCCGGGTAATTGACGATGCTATTGGCTGGCTGCGCAGGAAAATCGCGTTTCATCAGGCGCGTCGATGCCACAATTGTGATGAATTGCAGAAGAGACTGATTTGCAAGATCATAAAGAAACATATAGACTCCGTAGGCAGCACACTGACATTCGACTTCGGGAACATTCAGCCGAAAGGGAACAGTTATCTGTTCATCAGCAATCACCGGGACATCGTTATGGACTCTACCCTGCTGGATTACGGTATGATTAGTTTCGGAGCTAAAGGTACTGGTATAGCAATAGGCGACAACCTTCTCATACACGACTGGATTGAGACTCTGGTCAGAATAAACAAGAGTTTTATAGTCAGACGCGGCGAACAGACACCGGCTGAGTTTTTGGAATCATCCACAATTTTATCAGAATACATCCACCAGACAATTGAGAACAATACCGACTCGATCTGGATAGCGCAGCGAGAGGGACGCTCAAAAGATTCCAATGACCTCACACAGAGAGCTCTTGTAAAAATGCTGTCGATGGCTGGGGGAACAAGACCTGTAGAATCACTTAGTAAATTACATATTGTTCCTTTAGCAATCAGCTATGAGTACGATCCTTGCGACTGGCTCAAGGCAATGGAATTCCAACAGAAAAGGGACAATCCCAACTACCACAAAACACGCGAAAACGACTTGCTGAATATGAAAACCGGGATATTCGGTTACAAAGGACGGATTCACTACCAAGCCGCACAATGCATCGATATTCAAATAGTGAATATTGACAGCAACCGCCCACGCAACATTCAGCTTGATACAGCATCAGGTCTGATAGACCGTGAAATCCACTTGAATTACAGAATTTACCCTGTAAACCACATAGCATTGGATTTGCTGGAGCACGATACCACCCAGTCACAGTTCTATACAGAGGCAGACAAAACGGAATTCCTCAAATACAAAGACAGGCAGCTATCCAAAATTGACCTGCCTGTACCTGATTGGGACTTCCTGAGTATGAAATTTCTCGAGATGTATGCGAACCCACTGCGCAACCAACTTATCGCGCAAGGGAACAGGTAAATGCCGCAGGATTATTGCAGCAAGCCCTCAAGTATACGTTTGAGCACGACAGTAGCCGATATCTCACGGTTAGCCGCCTCGGGAATTACCAACGAGCGAGGTCCTTCTATCACATCGTCTGTTACAATCATATTCCTGCGCACTGGCAGACAATGCATAAAAAAAGCATTATCTGTAACAGCCATCTGCCGCTCACCCACTGTCCAGTTCCGATTCATAGACAGGATTTGCCCATAATGGCTGTCACTTGCGGCCGACCAGTTTTTGGCATACACGAAATCAGCACCCTCAAAAGCTTTCATTTGGTCATATTCTATGCGTGCCCCCCTGGTAAACTCAGCTTCCAGCTCGTAACCTTCAGGTTGCGTAATAACAACGTCATATCCGGCATAGACCATCCATTGTGCAAATGAGTTCGGGACAGCCTGCGGCAAAGATTTTGGATGAGGAGCCCAACTCATTACAACTTTCGGACGTTTGACAGTCTTATGCTCCTCTATCGTAATCCAGTCCGCAAAGCTCTGCAATGGATGACCGGTTGCAGCCTCCATTGAGAAAACCGGCTTTCCTGAATACTTGATAAACTGATTCAGAATACGTTCCTCATAGTCCTCAGCCTTGTCTGCAAGATGAGCGAATGAACGGACTCCAATCACATCACAATAGCAGCCCATCACAGGAATAGCCTCAAGCAGATGCTCTGATTTGTCACCATCCATTACAACACCGCGTTCTGTCTCAAGTTTCCACGCTCCTTGATTGACATCCAGGACAATGACATTCATTCCAAGATTTAGAGCAGCCTTCTGAGTACTGAGACGTGTACGTAGGCTGGAGTTGAAGAAGACCATAAGCAATGTACGATTTTTTCCTAAACCCACATACTTAAATCTATCTTTTTTAATATCCAAAGCCTCCTGCAATGCAACATCCAACGGACCTAAATCCTGAACCTTTGTGAAATATCTCATATCTATGGAATTTTATTATTTGGCATCATCGGTATCAGACAGCAGATCCTCGGCGGCCTGACGGTTATAGGAATTCACCATTACGGCAACATCACCGGCGGCATAAGTATATGACGAGAAAACCGCACTGAGAGTATTGTTCTGGATCATTGCAGGAATACCGGCATCCTCCAGACGCGCTCTTACCACTTCAGCCGCGAATGTCTGTCCTTTAAAAACGCATACCAGGTCATTATCAGCCATAATCAAACAATTTTAAAGTTAAACAATATCATACCAGGTGAGCTACAAGCTCATCACGGTTGCCTGGCAGCAGATCAATCACAGGAATCTCTATCATTGTATAGCACCCGGGAGTCTGGCGTACCACGGCACGTGCGGCGCAAACCAGAATCTGACCTGTCAGAGCAGGATTGTTAATTCTCATATTGAACTCCATCAACTGATTCTGTGTCTTCCCGCTGACGCCCTTCCGTGTCAGGTTCACACCATGTCCCATATCCTTAAGTTCATCTACCGACTGTACTTGGAGAACGTGCGTCTCATCGTTCACGAAGTAAGGATCTTTCTTAATCGCCTCAGCTACTTGGAGAAACTCGTATCCGTCCTCTATCTCGACATAGACCATCCTGCGATGAATGCCGGTTCCGACAGGAATTGTCATTGACAACGCTGCTTTCACTCCGTCAATGGCTTTTACTGCTACGGTATGTCCCATAGACATTCCCGGGCCAAAATTCGTATATGATATTCCTTTGGGAGCCATAGCCTGCATAAGGGCGCGTACAACAGAATCCGTTCCCGGGTCCCAGCCAGCCGAAATCACAGCAGCCTTGCCATTTCTGCAGGCAATCTCATTCAAACGTTTGCGGGTGTCAGGAATAAGCGTATGAATGTCAAAGCTGTCAACAGTGTTTATCCCCATTTCCAACATTGTCGATGCATATTCCTCTGTCTTTCTGCTTGGCACAGCCAGAATAGCCACATCAGGCTTTTCAAGTTGCGATATGTCAGTCACAACTTTGTACTGCTTCAACGCAGGCTCTTCGGGTGCAGCATTTCTCCGTACTACACCAGTTATCTCAAAGTCAGGAGCCTCCTCTAAAGCCTCCAGTACATACCGGCCGATATTACCATATCCGACCACGGCAACCTTTATCTTTTCCATACTACAGAAATTATCTTATGGCAAAAGTAGTTAATTCCAGTCATACGCGCGCACGCATACAATAAAAAGAGCACTCAAACGTTATCCTATATACGAGTATTCATAAGAAATAAGCTATGATCGAGTTCATTCAAGGCAAAATTGAGAGTCTGGAGCCGGCACAGGCAGTCATTGAGACTTCCGGTGGTGTCGGATATCTGCTAAACATATCGCTCAACACATATTCGTCAATTCAAGACAAGTCCGAAACAAGGCTTTACGTTCATGAGGCCATACGCGAGGACGCATATGTGCTGTACGGCTTCGCATCAAGACATGAAAGGGAACTGTTTCTAATGCTTATATCAGTGCCCGGCATAGGCGGAGCATCAGCCCGAATGATACTTTCAGCATTTTCGTCTGACGAGCTTGAGAGCATTATAAGTTCCGGAAACGACAAACAGCTTTGCGCGGTCAAAGGCATTGGACTAAAGACCGCTCAGAGGATAATTGTAGATTTGCGAGACAAAATACATACAGGCTTCGAAAGCAGCAAAGCACCCACTCTGCCAGGAACAGCATCGGGCGAAGCCGCAGAAAGTGCTGTCGCAGCCCTGACTATGCTTGGATTCCCGCAATCGGCATCAGGAAAGACAGTGAATGCTATTCTAAGAGAGAACCCATCTCTGCCAATAGAGGCAATTATTAAAGAAGCACTGAAAAGAATCTGACATTAACCGATGCGGAAACGGTTACTCATATTGACGGTTACACTGTTTTGCTGTCTCGGCTATAGAGGAGGCTGCAACGCGCTTTTTGCCCAGTCCAAGGCAGACAGCATAAGTGTAGCACGTTATCGCGTCAGCAAGACATCGGCCGAGAACAGCGATGATTTCAACAAGATCAGCACGGCCGATCTGAAAGACCCCGAGAATCTAAGCCGCGAGCCGGAATACGAAGAACAGACAAACACATACAGACTTGGGACCCGTCTTGGAGACGACTATCTGGATGTTCCTATGCTGATGACTCCACAGGAATACAACCGATGGAGTATGAACAAATCCATGCAGGAGTATTTCCGTCAAAAAAACGAGGATGCATACAACGAGGCAGGGAAAGATAAGTTCGACTTCACTGATATGCATTTCGACCTTGGACCAGCAGAGAAAATATTTGGTCCCGGTGGAGTTCGCATCCGCACGAACGGATCAGCATCGGTAAAGTTCGGATTTGACAGGAACGTGATAGACAACCCTTCGCTCTCACCCCAGAACCGCAAGACATTCGGATTTGACTTTGACGAACAGATAAACATAAACGTCAATGCCACTGTCGGAGACAAGATTGATATGACACTCAACTACAACACCGAGGCGACATTCAACTTCGACACAAAGAACATACGTCTGCGCTACGAAGGCAAGGAAGACGAGATTATCAAATTGGTTGAGGCCGGTGACATCAGCTTTCCCACCAACTCATCACTTATCTCTGGCTCGACCTCGCTGTTCGGAATCAGAACCGACCTACAGTTCGGCAAGCTGTCGCTACAGACGGTAATATCTCAGAAAAACACATCTTCATCAACCGTAAGCTCAACAGGCGGTGAGCAGATGAGCGACTTCGAGATAGATGCAGTAAACTATGACGAGAACCGTCATTTCTTCCTCTCTCACTATTTCCGCGACACTTATGACAAGAATATGTCAATGCTGCCGACAGTGATGTCCGGCATAAACATTACGCGAATCGAGGTTTGGGTAACCAACAAGCGAAGCAGCTACGACAATCCGCGACACATTCTGGCTTTTACAGACCTTGCAGAGTCAGAGCACATAACAAACGCAAACTGGAAAATGATTACCGGCCCTCAACCGGACAACAACGACAACACCCTCTATCCAGAGCTGCTTACGACATATTCATCGGTCAGACATACCGATTCAATCGAGATTGCATTCAAGGGAATCATGGATGGTGGCAGCGACTATGAGAAGATCTCCAATGCCCGCAAACTGAATCCATCGGAATATATACTTAACCAATCACTCGGCTACATATCGCTAAGAACGGCCCTGACTGCCGACGAAGTGCTGGCTGTAGCATTTGAATATACCTATGGTAACAACACCTATCAGGTTGGTGAGTTCTCGACGGATAACACAGATCCGAACCAGGCATTGTTTCTGAAATTGCTCAAATCAAACTCAAACTCTCCAGGCTCTGGAACTTGGGACCTTATGATGAAGAACGTCTATGCCATAGGTAGCGGCACACTCTCAAAGAAGGATTTCAAGCTTAGGATACAGTATGCGTCAGACAGCATCGGAAGCCGTCTGAACTATCTGCCGGAGCCATTTCTCCAACAGACAACGTTGCTGCAATTGATGGAACTGGACCGTTTGGATGATAAGCTGGAGCCACATCCCAACGGCCAGTTTGACTACATTGACGGATATACAGTCATATCTTCAATCGCACGAATAGTTTTCCCTGTTGTTGAGCCATTTGGAAGCCATCTGAAGAATAAGATTGATGATTGGTCGATATCGGACAAATACATCTTCCAGGAGATGTACGACTCGACCAAGACAGTGGCGAAACGGGTGGCGCAGAAAGACAAATTCTTTCTGACCGGACAATATGCCGGCTCGTCAGAGAATGTCATACAACTCGGCGCCTACAACATTCCCCGAGGATCGGTTGTCGTTACCGCCGGCGGAGCGACACTTATCGAAAACGTTGACTACACAGTCGATTACAGTATGGGTACTGTAACAATCATTAACCAGAGTATTATCGAGGCAGGAACAAACGTAAGCGTATCACTTGAAAGCAATACAGACTTCAGCATGCAGCGCAAGACAATGCTGGGAATGAACTGGAAATACGATTTCAGCGATAATTTCCAGCTTGGCGGCACCGTACTGCATCTGAACGAGAGGCCACTAACCAGCAAAGTATCTATGGGCGATGAGCCATTGGTCAACACTATGCTGGGTGTCAATCTGAACTGGCGCAAGGAAAGTCAGGCTATTACCAATCTGTTTGATCATCTGCCATTTGTCAGTGCTACGGAACCTTCAAGGATATCGCTCTCTGCAGAATTCGCAAAGCTATTCTCGGCCGTATCCGACAACGTTCAGGGAAACGCGTCATATGTTGATGATTTTGAGACCGCCATAGCCGGCATTGATGTCAGCAACCCAAGCGCCTGGTCTCTAGCCTCAAGACCATCTGATTTGAAGTCCAGATTCAGCGCAGAGGGCATCGAAGGTGGGTTTGAGCGTGCAATGCTCAACTGGTTTACAATAGACCCGCTTTTCACAAGACGCAACTCGTCACTGACACCGGCGCACATAAAAAACGATTTGGAGCAGCTTTCCAACCATTATGTCCGCGAGGTTTATGAACGCGAGCTATACCCTAACAAGGAATCAACATCAAGCGAGGCTACCACACTCGCGATTCTCAATCTGGCATACTATCCGGCAGAGCGTGGTCCGTACAACCTCAATCCAAATCTGACTACCGACGGAAGGCTTGACACAACGAGTCTGAAATCAAACTGGGGCGGTATTATGCGAAGTCTCACGACAACCGATTTCGAGACCGCCAACATCGAGTATATGGAATTCTGGATGCTCGATCCGTTTATCTATACCCCCAATGCCGAAGGAGGAGACTTCATCATTCATCTTGGCGAGGTGTCGGAGGATATTCTGAAAGATGGCCGAAAGTCGTTCGAGAACGGATTACCTACCGATGGGGACACCACCAAGTACGTTTCCACCATTTGGGGACGTGTCCCGACTACAACGAGTCTGGTATATGCGTTTGACAATAACGATGCAGATAACCGAAAGAAACAGGATGTCGGATATAACGGTCTTTCCACCGAAGATGAACGGACATTCCCCACATATTCACATTACCTCTCGCAAATTAAAGACATATTGTCACCAACAGCGTACGAAGAAATATACAACGACCCCGCCAATGACAACTATCATTATTTCAGGGGCGATGATTATGATGATGCCCAGACCCCTATTCTAAAGAGATACAAGCGTTTCAATGGTACTGAGGGCAACTCGCCCAATGCTGATGAAACTAATCAGAGGTATAACACTTCTGCCAAGAACACACCTGATGTAGAGGATGTGAACAGCGACTATACTATGGACGAATATGAGAAATACTTTAAATACCATATCTCACTGCGTCCGCAAGACCTCAAAGTAGGTTCGAACTATATAGTCGATAAGAGAGATGTGCAGGTAAAGCTGCGCAACGACAATGTTGAGGAAGTCACCTGGTATTGCTTCCGCGTGCCAATCAATCAATACGAACAGGCTATAGGTGGCATCCGCGATTTCAGCTCCATACGCTTTATGCGAATGTATCTGACCGGGTTCGAGCAGGAGACTCACATCCGTTTCGGAACTCTTGAGTTGAAAACAAGTCAATGGCGCGTATATGAGCAGGCCATAAGCAATCCTTCTACAAAAACAGCCACCATATCGGGCACAATAGCCGCAGCATCTGTCAATATCGAGGAGAATGGAGACAGGAAACCTGTCAACTACGTCGTACCGCCCGGTGTTACAAGAATACTCGACCCGAGTCAGTCACAGCTGGTACAGGACAACGAACAATCTATGAGTATGGTCATCAAAGACTTGAATGCCGGTGACGCGCGCGGTATATACAAGAAAACATCACTGGACCTGCGCAAGTATGAGCGGATTCAGATGTTCAATCACGCAGAAGCCATGTTGGACGATACTGGCATCCTAAAAGACGGGGACGTATCAGTATTTATACGTCTGGGCTCAGATTATTCCAGTAATTTCTACGAATACGAGATTCCTCTCAAGCTTACCGAGCCTGGATACTACAACGGTGACAGCGAGAGCGACCGTGAAAAAGTGTGGCCGAAGGATAATATGCTTGACATACCTCTGAGTGTACTGACCTCCGTAAAGAACAAGCGCAGAGCAGCCAGTGCAGGTGCTAATCCCACTGCAGCATTCACCGATTATGACCCCGAGCACCCTGCGAACAGAATCACAGTGATGGGAAATCCGTCAATCGGCAATGTTCGCGCCATTATGATAGGAGTACGCAACAACTCATTGGGAATCCGCTCTGCAACAATATGGGTAAATGAGTTGCGACTGGTAGGATACGAGAGCCACGGCGGCTCGGCTGCGCAAGGAGACTTGAACGTACAAGTATCCGATCTTGCCACACTCGATGTAAAAGGTCAATACACAACTGCCGGATTCGGAGGTCTTGAACAAGGCGTTTCTGAGCGAAGGATGGACAATTTCTATAAATACTCAATAACCACGAATCTGAACGCCGGTCGTTTCCTGCCGGAAAAAGCACAAGTCTCCATACCGTTCTACTATTCATACAGCCACGAGAAGACATCGCCCCGATACAGTCCTTTCGATACAGATATTGAGTTGAACGATGTTATTGACTCGTATGTTGAAAAGCGGGAGCGTGACTCAATCAGGAATATCACTCAAGAGGTTAACACGCAGAAGAACCTCAGTATCACAGGCGCAGCTGTAAACATCAGCTCCAAGAAACCTATGCCATACGACCCCGCGAACTTCTCTTTCGGCTACTCTAGATCGGTTCAGGACAGCAAGGGAAGCACCATTGAGTATGAGAAAGACCTGCGTTGGAAGGGCTCCATCAATTACAATTACACTTCACCTCTGGATTATATCAAGCCATTCAAGATTGAGAATCACAAATCCAAGTGGTACGATATAATCCGCGACCTGTCAATCGCACCGATACCTCAGCAGATATCATTCAACACCGATCTCACTCGTAATTATCACGAACTGCAGGAAAGGAATCTTGACCAGTTCTCGATGGGCAATCCCATTCCTGTGACATTCTCACAGCAATTCTACTGGAACCGCAGTCTGACATTACGCTGGGATATATTCAATAGTTTGAAATTGTCTGTCACGACAAAGACTCAAGCCGAAATTGAAGAGCCGTACTGCGTAGTAAATAAAGATTTGTATCCCGATCAGTATGAGGTTTGGAAAGACTCCGTCAAGGCAAGTTTGTCACGTCTCGGCAAGCCTCTCGATTTCCAGCAGGACTTCACCGCATCATACCAATTGCCAATCAACAAGCTGCCTGTATTTGACTGGACAAATTTCAGCGCCACCTATTCCGCACAATACAATTGGGACCGCGGAACAACATACGCCGATGGTAGGACCTTTGGCAATATCATAGCCAACAGGCGCGTGGCATCGGCCAACGGAAAACTTGATTTTGAATCACTCTACAACAAGAGTTTCTATCTGCGTAAAATCAACGACCGTTTCTCCGGTAGGACCAACCGTTATGACCAAGTCCGTAAAGAAGCCCGTCTGAAAGAGAAGTACGATCAAGAGGTAGCAATTGTTCCAGGCGATGAGAATATAGACATCACACATAATCTCGGCACACGCACCCCATTGGTAACTGCCATCACAGAAGATGGTACGCCTTACAAACTGCGATACAAGATCAAGGACGAGAACACAATATCAGTAGCTCCGAAAGACTCTGTGCGGTTGCGCGTAACCATTAAGCTTGACCCACATAAAAAGAACAATGCCGCTAAGACAACTATGGGCGATGTGGCCGATTTCTCTGTCCGCTTCCTAATGGCGATACGCAACCTTTCAGTCACATACAAGAACGACTATGCCATGTCAATCCCAGGATTCATGCCCGGCATTGGAAAAGCATTCGGTCAGAAAAATCTGGACGGCGGAATGGCTCCGGGTCTTGACTTTGCTTTCGGGTTCATCGGTGACAGCTATCTGAATAAAGTATCAGAACGCGGCTGGCTGCTGAACAACGACAGTGTAGCATACAACGCTTCTACAAACAGCGCCAACGACTTGCAGTTGAAGATGGGGCTTGAGCCGGTAAGCGGACTCAAGATTGATCTTAACTCCAGTTGGACCCGAAGCGATTCCAAGCGTATTCAATATATGTACAAAGGAATGCCAAGTACCAGAACCGGCACCTTCAACATGACAACCATTACCATCGGCAGCGCATTTGAGCCCCGCAAGGTATCGAACGACTATCACTCAGCCGCATTTGACAAATTCTGCGAGAATCTGGACATTATACAGGATCGTCTGGAACAGAAATATAAAGGGAGCCGTTATCCTGAGCAGAGCTCGCTGCCCGGCCAGCCATACGACCCAGCCAATGGCGGAGTTAACAAATATTCGGCCGATGTTATGATACCTGCATTTCTTGCAGCATATACCGGTCGCAACGCTTCATCTGCAAGTACGGATATTTTTCCGTCAATACTGTCTATGTTACCAAACTGGAGTATCACCTTCAACGGACTCAGCAAGATAGAATTCTTCAAGAACAATTTCCAGAGCTTCAACATAACTCACGGTTATAAGAGTATATATTCCGTAGGTAGCTACAACACTTTCTCCACATATATGGAGTATATGGAGGATATCGGATTCATTCAAGACGCACAAACCGGCAACCCGGTTCCAAGCAGTATGTACGATATCGGAGCCGTATCAATAAACGAATCGTTCTCTCCTCTGATTGGAGTGAATATGACAATGAACAACAACATCACAGCAAAGCTTGAGCTTCGTAAAACCAGGGTTATGAACCTGAGCATGGCAGCTATACAACTGGTCGAAACTACATCAGACGATATTGTCGCAGGAGCCGGTTACAAATTGGTCAACGTGAAAATGCTTGGAGCCCGTCCGGGAGTCGGCAAGAACAAGGTTAGCAACGATTTGAACATGAACTGCGACATCTCGTATCGCAATCAAAATGCCTTATGCCGCAACATCTCTACATTGAACACTCAGGCGACTAGTGGCAATAAGGCAGTAAAGGTTGCATTTTCAGCCGATTATACCTACAGCAAGATGCTCACTCTGAACTTCTACTACAACTTCCAGAGCAACTTCCCGCTGGTTTCAACCTCGGCCTTCCCCACCTCAACACACGACTGCGGATTCACCATCAAGTTCGCACTGGCACGATAAGAACAAAAATCAGCAGATATTTTACTCTGGTGTGGCATACGGCTCTTGCGAGTCTGCCTTTGCCATATTGGCGTTTATAAAGGCCTGTTTGCGTAATGACTCATCACGAATGCTGCGAGCCTCGGCAATTTCCTTGAGAAGCAATGCTAAGGAATATACATCTCTAATGGCATACTTGTCAGTTTTCGACATATTGTAACTGATTGTACGCTCACCAATCAAAGTTACTTTGACGACTGCGTCGCAGTTCAATGCAACGAACGATGCCAATCCTCCACCAGTACCGTCCGTAAGATTACACTTCTCGTAGCACACATCCAGATCCTGAAACTCATGAAAGTTATCCGACTTTGGAGACTCTACATAATTGTCTCCGACAGATAATCTGACAGAGCGATGATGTATATATGAATTGCCTTTATAACTGGACACCAAAGTCATACTGCCATTTTCATCAACCTGAGCTTTTATGTAGTTCCTGCCAACATTCTTATCGGAAGCCTGTGATGACATCGAATATAAGCCAACATCTTGATATTCATCATCTTTCTCAAACGCATATTTATTTTTCACGTCATCAAGCCGTGCATTGAGTATCGCAAGGACACTGTCTTGATATGCTATAGTGCGTGAAGCCTCGGCAAGTTCGGCCTTCCGCATCAGCGCCAATCCTTCGCGACGTGCGTCAAGAGCCTTTGGATATAATATCTTAACACTGTCTATCAGCAACTTCGCACTTGCAATATCACCATAGTCCAGACTGACCATGGCGGCATCCAGATACCGGCTGGCTAACTTATTCTCATCAGGACCACACGATACGGCACATATTGCCGCAAGCGCCACAAATAATACTTTTCTCATAACAAGAATTATGTTTGACGTGTCAAAAATAGATAGAATCTGTAACTTTGCCAAAGAATAACACACACCGTTTGAAGGATGAGACTCTATAGCGATGAGGAACTTGCCGTACTGTTGGATAAGCCCGAATTCCGTCTGCTCTCACAGACAGCCGATTCTTTGGGCTTGGAGTGTTATGTGGTAGGCGGTTACGTACGTGATCTGTTTCTTGAAAGGCCCAACCAGGATATTGATGTAGTAGTTGTTGGAAGCGGTCTGGAGATGGCAAAAGCATATGGAAAGGCTTTAGGTCGCGGTGCTTATGTAAGTCTGTTCAAGAATTTCGGGACAGCACAAGTCAGGAAAGGTAATCTGGAGGTCGAATTTGTCGGAGCCAGGAAAGAGTCGTACCGGCATGACTCACGTAAGCCTATAGTCGAGAACGGCACCCTGCAGGATGATCAGAACAGACGAGACTTCACCATAAACGCAATGGCAATTTGCCTTAATGGAGACAGGTTCGGCCAACTGACAGACCCATTTGAAGGTATATACGATCTTGAAGACCGCATCATCCGCACCCCGCTTGACCCCGACATAACATTCAGCGATGACCCGCTGCGTATGATGCGATGCATACGTTTTGCCACACAGTTGAACTTTTACATTGACGATGACACGTTTCACTCAATAGAACTCAACCGTGAACGCATTGGCATAATATCAAAAGAGCGTATTATTGACGAGTTGAACAAGATAATACTCTCCCCTATCCCGTCCAAGGGTTTCATCGATCTGGAACGGTGCGGACTGTTGCAACTGATATTTCCAGAACTGACTGCGCTGGAAGGCATCGAGACCATAAACGGCAAAGGACACAAAGACGTTTTCTTTCACAGCCTGTCGGTTTTGGACAATGTGGCAAAAAAAAGTGACAATCTCTGGCTCAGATGGTCTGCATTGCTGCACGACATAGGCAAACCACGTTGTAAGAAATGGGATGCTGGGCACGGATGGACTTTCTATAACCACAATGCATTGGGAAGCAGAATGATACCGACGATTTTCCGGAATCTCAAGTTGCCTCAGAACGACAAGATGAAATACGTCCAAAAGATGGTCGATATGCACATGCGGCCAATAAACATAGTAGATGACATCGTAACCGACTCGGCTGTCAGACGGCTTCTGTTCGATGCTGGTGATGACATCGACGATTTAATGCTGCTGTGCGAGTCGGACATCACATCACGGAACGAGCAAAAGAAGCAACGCCTTTTGAATAATTTCCAGATTGTGCGGCAAAAGCTGAAAGACCTTGAAGAACGTGACCGTATCAGGAATTTCCAGCCACCTGTAGATGGCAATGATATTATGTCAATGTTCGGTGTTGGTCCGACTGCCACTGTAGGCCTGCTGAAAAGCGCAATCAAAGATGCTATACTTGATGGCATAATTCCCAATGAGCGTGAGGCCGCAGTTAAATTCCTTTTAGAAAAGGCCTCAGAGTTGGGTCTGTCGCCTGTATCTGCCAGCCTTACATAACGCCGAACACTCTGAGTATATCATTCAGATTTGCGAATATCAGCAATGCAAACAGTATGATCATACCCACAGTATTGGCACGCTCAAGGAATTTGTCTCCCGGTTTGTGACCGGTAACCACCTCAAACAAAAGGAACAGTACATATCCTCCATCCAACGCCGGTATCGGCAAAATATTCATAAAGGCCAGAATTATGGACAGGAACGCGGTCATAAGCCAGAATGCATGCCAGTTCCATTTTGCCGGGAATATACTACCTATTGTTCCAAAACCGCCAAGTGATTTGGCGCCCTCCTTAGTAAACACATACTGGAAATCACCGACATAGCTGGCAAGAATATTCCAGCCATATTTTATTCCGGCAGGGATAGACTGTATAAATCCATATTCAATCTCCTTGTAGGAATACTCATCGGAATAATGAACAATTCCTAGTTTAAAATCGGACGTGGTCGTAACAGTAAGTGTATCGCGCCTCGTCTGCCTGCCAACAACGACATTCAAATCATACGAATTTGGATCCGAGCTTGCAATCTCGGCCAAAACGCTCTGGAACGAAGTCCAGGTCATTGCAGGTTTACCGTTCACGCTTAATATACTGTCACCAGCCTGCATTCCCGCATACATAGCACCGCTACCTGGCATAACGCTGTCAACGACCATAGGACTATAGACAGATATGAACGGTTCATCGCGCACGAAGTCAAACAAAGAGAGTTCTTCCGGCATATTCAGTTCTATTTCCTTTCCGTCACGTAACACAGTTACTTTTGCGGCCTTTGCAAGAGCCCTGAACATATCGCTGTCGTATGCAGTCAGCTTCTTTCCATCAGCCTTCACTACAATATCTCCGTCTTGGAAGCCCAACGACTCTGCATAGCCGTTGAACTCGTAACCGTATGCGGGAGATTCCACAGGTATGTAGCTGTCACCCCATTTATAAAGAACCATTGAATATATGAAGAAGGCCATTATTAAATTGAAAAGCACCCCTCCTACCATAATGAGCAGACGCTGCCATGCAGGCTTTGTACGGAATTCCCACGGTTTCGGTTCCTGCTGCATTGAGGCGACATCCATAGACTCGTCAATCATTCCGGCAATCTTGCAATAGCCGCCAAACGGTACCCAACCTACGCCGAACTCGGTATTATCAGGATCGCGACGCCAGTCATCTTCCGGTAAAGAGTCTATATCAACAGGCTTATATATAACCTCTTCTTTATTTTCTGCGTTTGTTATATGCTGAGCTTCATAGCTGTCTGGTACATTCGGCGCAAAAAACTTGCAACGGATCTTTCCTCCAACCTTTTTAATGCGAAAAAGTGAGAATTGCGGATTGAAAAACGCATAGAACTTCTCAACACGCACCTTGAACAGACGAGAGAACAGGAAGTGACCAAGTTCGTGAAACACAACCAATATTGTAAGTGACAGTACCAACTGTATAAGACGTATCCAAAAAGGTGACATAACAATAAAAAATTACATTATATAAAAGATGCGGCCACACGACGGGCCTCTTTGTCAATTCTGATATAATCATCCAACGATGAGCCGCTCTCAAATGGGATGGTGTCCATTGTACGTTCAATCACATCGCTCATTCGCAGGAAAGATATCCTATCTTGCAGGAAAGCGGCCACACAGACCTCGTTCGCAGCATTTAAGACACATGGCATATTGCCTCCAGTTCCAAGAGCCCTGTACGCAAGAGCTAGATTGCGGAAACGTCCGATATCCGGCTTCTCGAACGAAAGCGAACATACTTCGGTAAAATCCACTCTGGGAAAATCAGATTTCAAGCGATAAGGATAAGACAATGCATACTGAATAGGCAGATGCATATCAGGAGCGCCCAATTGTGCTTTCACTGCACCATCAGCATATTGCACCATTGAGTGTATCACCGACTGTGGATGCACCACAACCTCTATCTTATCGTATGACACGCCGAACAACCACTTAGCCTCAATAACCTCGAAACCTTTATTCATTAGAGACGCTGAGTCGATAGTGACTTTCGCACCCATATTCCAATTTGGATGACGCAAAGCCTGATCTTTTGTGACGGTTGCCAGTTGCTCCATCGTCATCTTACGGAAAGGACCGCCCGATGCCGTAAGTATGATTTTCTCAACAGGATTGTCCAATTCCCCCTGAAGACATTGAAAGATAGCAGAATGCTCCGAATCCACAGGGAGGACAGGAACTTTGTGCAGCATCGCCTCACGAGTTATAAGCTCGCCGGCAACCACCAAAGTCTCCTTATTGGCCAACGCTATGGTCTTACCGGCCTGTATGGCATTAAGTGTAGGTCCAAGTCCTGCGAAGCCAACCAAAGAAGACAGCACCACGTCTATAGGTGAAGAAGTAACCACCTGGCATATAGCATCCGAACCGGCATATACCTTCATCGGCAAATCCGCAAGGGCATCTCTCAACCGGCCATAATTCTGCTCATTTGCAGTTACTACGACCTCGGGCATAAAACGGCGTGCCTGACATATCAGTTTATCTATATTATTGTTCGCCGTCAGGGCATATACCCGGTATTTGTCAGGATTGGCAGCCACTACATCCAAAGCCTGAGTACCGATAGAACCGGTTGAACCAAGAATCGCAATTTGTTTTTCCACTAGAACACTATATATTTTTGAGGATCCAATGCCTGTCCCTCGTACCACAATTCAAAATGCAGATGCGAGCTTGAGTAATTTGAGCTCGTAGTTCCGACCAATGCAACCACATCGCCAGCCTTTACCTTGTCGCCTTCCTTTTTCAACAAAGAACTGCAATATTTATATACCGACATCATATCTCCTGCATGATATACACATAGTACATAACCGTTCTCGGCAGTGTAACTGCTCAATACCACAGTCCCATCCATGACCGACACCACGCTCTCGTTAGGATTAGCCGCAATATCAACGCCATAATGTTTCTTGTCAATATCAAATGGTTCGGTCACCATACCTGTTGTCGGACGGAACAGACTTCTGTTCTGTACATCGCTTACCATCGGTGACTGCGATGTTATATTGTAACGTTCCTGCTCCTCGAACTGTTCTACGAATTGCTGCTCAGTCTCTGATTTATCTGCAATGAGCACATTCTCCACGCCCATTACCGTATCAATCATATGAAGAGAATCAGCGTTTATCTTGCCGAGCAGTACATTCCGGATGTTATCAATATACGTATCGCGCAACATGACAACCTCCTCAAGTGAGTCCAAGCGCAGGATATTATTCATCAACTTCTGTCTCTGCTCGTACAGGTTATTGTTCTCGCGCATATGTAACGGGGAGTAGCGGTACAGCAATATAGCCAGCGTACCAGTTATCACAATCGACGCGATAGAGAACACTATTACTCCAAGCTTGGAAATTACAACAGAAAAAGTTTCTCGGAGCTCATCGTCATTAATAATCGAGAATCTGTACCTTTGAACCAATCTCTGCTTGAGACTGGGCCGGCTGTTTCTGTTTCTTTTCCGCTCTAGACTATCCATTTTCCATTACAACTCTACAAGACCTTCGGGAATTACAACCCTGACAACTCCTTTACGCATATCTATTCTCTTTATGAACTCATCGCAGGCGGGTATCAGCAATTCCTTTCCCTCATTATTCTTAATGATGAGAAGAACGTTCATTGTGGAATCATCAACAGCCTTTATTACGCCGAGTACAGAACCGTCCCGATGGTCTTTCACCGTCATACCTGCCAACATAGCCGGTGTCATCTCATCCTCGTCAATATCGGCCAGATATCTGCGAAGCAACCATACGCTCTTCCCGCGAAGCATATCAGCACGTTCCAACGTGTCAATGCCCTCAAGACGGACTATCGAAGAGGAAGAGCCCCGGTCGCGAACTGACTCTATGGCAAAAGGCACAAGAATCCCATCCATATCCAAAACAAGGAAAGGAAGTCTGGAGGTCTGAATAATACTATACGGAACAGGGATGACCATCTCGCCATCCTTGCCATGCGACCTGAGAACCCGGCCGCAACTCATCACCTCATCAAATCCAATCATTATTCCAGACGTGTGATTCCAGCACCTAACGCAGCAAGACGCTTATCAATGTTCTGATACCCTCGGTCTATCTGGTCAATATTATCAATACGACTCACCCCATCTGCACTCATCGCAGCAATCAGCATCGCTATTCCGGCACGGATATCAGGAGATGACATTCTGCGGCCACGCAACATTATGTTCTTGTCGTGGCCTATTACAACTACCCTATGAGGATCACAAAGTATAACCTGAGCCCCCATGTCAATAAGATTATCTACAAAAAAGAGGCGGCTCTCAAACATTTTCTGGTGAATCAGCACGCTGCCTTTGGCCTGAGTGGCCGTAACAAGCAACACACTGAGCAAATCAGGAGTAAGTCCGGGCCAGGGAGCATCGGCCAGAGTCATTATCGAGCCATCAATAAAAGACTCTATCTGATAGTGTTCCTGCGATGGGATATATATATCATCCCCCTTGTTCTCAATCACAATGCCCAAGCGTCTGAAACTGTCAGGAATTATGCCAAGATTCGGGTACGATACATTTTTAATTGTGAGTTCGCTCGAGGTCATGGCCGCCATTCCGATAAAACTGCCGACCTCTATCATATCAGGCAGAATTGTATGAGTTGTCCCGTGAAGTTGTCCAACGCCCTCTATTGTAAGCAGATTACTGCCTATTCCGGAAATCTTCGCGCCCATTTTATTAAGCATACGGCACAATTGCTGTACATATGGCTCACAAGCAGCATTGTAAATTGTTGTCACACCATTTGCCAAAACCGCAGCCATAACGATATTCGCTGTTCCCGTAACAGAAGCCTCGTCCAAAAGCATATATGTCCCCCGCAATCCTCCGTTACTCCAAAGCTCGTAGCAACCTTTATCTTCATTAAGTGTAAACTCAGCCCCTAAAGCTTTCAATCCGTTAATATGAGTATCTACGCGACGACGACCTATTTTATCTCCACCGGGCTTGCTTACTATTGTACGTCCGGTGCGTGCCAACAAAGGACCTAACAACATAACGGAACCACGCAGCACCGCGCTCTTACGGACCATCTCGCTGCTCATGGCAAAATCCATATCTATCTCACTGGCTGTAAATGTCCATTCGCCTGGAGCGCATGAATGAGCTTGAACGCCCAACAATCTGAGTAAATCTATAAGATTTTTGACATCAAGTATATCAGGAACATTTCTCACCACCACAGTATCGGCTGTGAGCAATACAGCACATAAAATTTGCAGGACCTCATTTTTGGCCCCTTGAGGATATATCTCCCCTTTAAGTCTGTGACCTCCCTCAATGATAAATGATGCCATATTGGAACCTGTTTTGAAATGGTTGACGAAAATTATTTAGGTTATTTTCCAGCAGATTTTCTGCTGATTTGAGGGAGGCTTGATGCCGGTTGCAACTGAGAAGCGGCAGGGAAGATGCGGAAAAGAAACATAAGAATTGAAGGTAATCATTTCAAACAGGTTCTTAATATCTTTTCCGGTTTTTTCTCCGTTGAAATCTTGAAGATCGGCTCTGCTGTTGCTGACCCGGCCTAGGCAATTCCATTGAAAGCACACCATCCTCAACAGTCAGGATCCCATTTGAGAAAGAAGCGAGATCCTCTTGTATGCGGCTATCGACATTCACCTCTTTATTCCATAGCACCAGATCCTTCTTCATCTGCATTACGATCAATCTCACCAGCTGGTCACGCTCAGGACCTTCCGGATACGAGACGGCCTTTCCAATGAGCTCGGGTACTATTCGGCCATAGTGTTTGAACCGGACAACGCCATCAGAATAACATATAGGATCCGGTTTCTTTTTAACCTGATCAAGCCTTGTCAATGGATAAGGATAATCAATATCGAGACGGTATCCCGACATATAAGCCAGATGATCCCACAGAGTTACCTGAAAATCACGGACATCCTTCAATGCCGGAAACATTCCTCCCATTATTCCTACTATGGTTTCCGCACATTTCTGTCTCTCATTTCGGTCGGTTATGCTCACAGCATGCTCTATCATTTCCTGAACCGAACGCCCGTACTCAGGCATTGGGAGATGCTCGCGCTGTGTATTATATTCCATCAGATCAATTTTTTAGGTTTAACAGCAATGAAGTCTTTAAGATAAAATGGTTCAAAATAGGCCACATCCTCAATCTGCCCCATCAGCAGAGACTTCTCGGCCAACGGGAACATCCAACGCGCCAATGGACGACAATCGCCCACAAAGCGGGCATTCGGATGCCGGATGCAGTCACGGCATTTGTCCGAACCGTTTCCAAGAAAGTAAACTATATGATTATCAAGAAATGCCTTATAAGTATCAGCATCTACTATATCTGCACCGGTCGAACGCACAATATTCAAACCACAATCGTATATAGAGGCATACACTTCCATCCTACGCGCATCTATCATAGGGCATAGCAACGCATCATCAGGCAGTTCCTCATTTAACAACAAAGGCACACAAAGCAACTTCAAGGTCGGTACGGCAATAAGACGCGCATTTCTTGCATAGCAGATTCCCTTTGCCATTGAAACACCTATACGAAGTCCTGTATAAGATCCCGGTCCCTGACTTACCGCCACAGCCGTCATCTCCAGTCCGCGACTGTCTATCATAGACAATGCCTCATCAACCAAGACTCCCAATGACACGGAATTATTATGCTCAATAAGTTCCTCTTTATTGAAAAGAAGCTCGCCATCCTCACTCACGGCCACAGAGCACCCCTCGGTGGCAGACTCTATATGTAAAATGCAGCTCATTGCCTTACAATCTCATAATAACAGAAGTCCCATTATGCAACCCAACTGACAAAATTACTGAATTATTCCCAAAAAAACGTACTTTTGCAATGCTTATAAACTTACTGGATAATGATACTGTCAATGACAGGCTACGGCAAAGGCACAGCAGAAGCCGGTAGCCGGACAATTACCGCCGAGATAAAATCGCTCAACAGCAAATCGATGGACATCTCGACTAAAATAGCTCCCGTTTTCAGGGAGAAAGAATTGGAAATAAGATCAGGAATCGCCAATGTGTTGGAACGTGGCAAGTGCGATTTCTTGCTTACAGTCGAGGATCATTCCAAAAACGCCACCCAAACCATCAATACATCCGTTCTGGAAGGATATGCCAGGCAGATAAAGGAAATAGCATCAGCCCAGCAGCTTCCCCTTCCTTCAGACTGGTTCCAGACTCTGCTGCGTCTGCCGGACGTAGTCTCGCAGAATCACGAAGAGGAACTTACAGACCAGATATGGGAAGCCGCAAGAAAGGCGACAGAAATGGCCATAGAGCGTCTTATGGAGTTCCGCAAGCAGGAGGGAGAGGCTCTCGAGAAGAAATTCAGGGAGAAAACCGAAAATATAAGACAACTTCTAGCATCAATCGCTCCGTTCGAACAAGACAGAGTAAACAACATCAAGGAACGCATACGCGAGTCACTTACAAATATCGCAGGCGACAACTATGACAAGAACCGCTTTGAGCAGGAGATGATTTATTACATTGAGAAACTCGATATCAACGAGGAGAAGCAACGTCTTACCAATCATCTTGACTACTTCAACGAGACCATGGCAAGCGGTCACGGCCAAGGCAAGAAAATGGGATTCATCGCGCAGGAGATGGGACGCGAAATAAACACTCTAGGCAGCAAAAGCAATCAGGCAGAGATGCAGATAATCGTGGTGCGTATGAAAGATGAGCTGGAGCAGATAAAAGAACAGGTTCTTAATGTAATGTAAGTTGTCAATGGAAGGAAAATGTCTTATATTCTCAGCGCCGTCCGGTGCCGGCAAGTCAACGATAGTCGGTTCCCTAATACGCCGCACGGAGTTAAATCTGGTATTCTCGGTATCGGCTACAAGCCGCCAGCCACGAGGTGAGGAACGGGATGGCGTTGACTATTATTTCCTTACTGCCGAGGAGTTCAAGGAAAGGATTGCTAAGGATGAGTTTCTCGAATACGAGGAGGTCTATCAGGGCTGCTTCTACGGCACCTTGAAAGAACAGGTTGAAAAAAGACTTGCTGAAGGCATCAATGTCGTATTTGACGTTGATGTTGCCGGCGGTTGCAATATCAAGAAATACTTTGGAGAGAGAGCATTATCAGTCTTCATCATGCCGCCGTCAATTGAAGAACTGCGACGACGTCTTGTGAAACGCGGGACAGACTCCCCTCAGATGATTGAGCGCCGGGTCGCGAAAGCAGGTCAGGAACTGGAATATGCCCCGAGATTCGACAAGAGAATCATTAACGATGATATGCAGACTGCAATAGACGAGACTTATCGTCTGGTAAGTAAATTTCTGAATGACCAAGTGCGTTAGAACAGCCATATTCGGAGGCACGTTCAACCCGATACACAACGGACACGTAGCGATAGCGAGAAAAGTCGTAGAGACTGGTCTTGCAGATGAACTTTGGCTTATGGTCACTCCGCAAAACCCGTGGAAAAGAGACATGTCACTGATGGCCGACCAGTTCAGACTGAGACTGGCACAGATGGCCGTAGATGACATCGATGGAGTGGAGGCTTCTGATTACGAGTTTCATCTTCCACGCCCGTCATACACAGCCGATACTTTACGAAGTCTTGTCAAAGCTTATCCTGAAAGAAAATTCAGTCTGGTTATTGGAGCTGACAACTGGTCGAAGTTCGACAAATGGTACGACAACGGATACATTCTTGAAAACTACCCTTTGATTGTATATTCCAGAAATGGATACCCATTGCCAAAGGCAACCACTGGCAATGTAACATTTCCCGACTGGGAAGTAATGGATATAAGTTCTACGGATATTCGCAGCAGAATGTCAGAAGGTCTGCCGATAGACTCTTTAGTGCCGGAAGCTACATTAGAGTTACTCAGGCCCTATCAGGCAAACAGCATACGCTGAGATTCCTTCCTTTCGTCCGGTAAACCCAAGTTTCTCGGTAGTCGTAGCCTTAATTGAGATTGCATCCGCACTTACAGACATACACGACGCAAGCGTTTCCTGCATTGCAGGAATGTACGGATTCAATTTCGGTTCCTCAGCACATACTGTAGCATCGATATTACCGACCTTATAACCTTTCCCGCCAATCAGTCTGACACACTCCGCAAGCAGCAGTTTGCTGTCTATGCCTTTGTATTTTGGATCCTTATCAGGGAAATGAAATCCTATATCCCTCAGATTGGCAGCCCCAAGCAATGCATCACATATAGCGTGAATCAGCACATCAGCATCGGAATGGCCAAGTAATCCTTTCTCGAATGGAATGCGTACTCCTCCAAGCCAAAGCTCGCGGTCCGTGGCGAACTGATGGACGTCATATCCGAATCCTACCCTTATCATCTTCCAAACAACGACCTTATGCCATCAACATCAAACGATAGAGAGAATCGGAGTGTCTGATCCAAAGGATTGCTTTGCGATGTTGATACAAGATAAGCAGCATCCAGCGAGAAGACACTCATTCTGAACCCGGCTCCAACAGTGAAATACTTTCGGTTGCCCTTATATTTATCCTCATAATGATAACCCGCGCGCACAAAGAACTGGTCATTGTAGATATACTCAAGACCAACGCCGAAATAAATCTCACGCATTTCCTCGGAAAAGCCTCCAGGAGCATCAGAGAATGATTTGAAAATACCGGCAATCGGTGATATATCATTATAGCCTGTCGATTCCACCCAAGTGGCATACTCTGCCGCATAACTGTAATGGTCATCAGTCTCGCCGGGATGTTTCTCAGCCATAAACTGAGCATAAGTAGGCTTTGTAGGCACTAGCAGCTTATTGGCATCGGCATTGATTGATATTGCGTTATACCCGTCAATAGGAATAAGAAGGGACGCGCCCAGTCTGAGATTCGTAGGAATAAACTCGTTAGTCTGCCCGCCGTTGTACGATATCTTTGTACCGATATTCGAGATATTCATACCCAAGCCAAGCATACAGTCCCGGCGGCCTATACCCACATACCTGTTTTTGTACAGCGCGATATCGGCCGAGAATGCCTTGCCCGGAGTAATATCATCATTATAATTGTACTGCAGGTCAGAATATATGAAACGCAGAGCGACCGCTGCAGAGAAAGTCTCGGACAACATACGCGAATATGCCAAATCTACGGCAAGCTCATAAGGACGTATTGTATATCCGCTTGCTATCACATCGCCCAAGGAAAAATATGTCAGAGAACCGCTGACTGCTGAGTAATCATCAATTTTACCATACCCGCTGAGATAAGCCAGATCTATGTCGCTTACAAGTTTCCTCAGCCAAGGTGTATAAGCAAGCGATACACCGCCTGTACTTCTGGTAAACGGAAACTTTGCAGGATTCCAATACTGATTGTTGGTATCGAAATACGGATCGGTGGCACATCCCACATCACCCATAGCCCCAGCTCTGGGATCTGGAGCGATAGACAACGATGTCACCCCTGTATATACAGGATTGAACATATCCTTCTGCGCCCGTACGGACATCACCGCGGACAACAAAAGAACGCATGCGACAAATCTCTTTCCCATCGTTTTTTCAGTCTGATAATTTATTAACTAAATACCGGGTCTTTTATTGTAAGTAAGCGTAAAAAAACTGCCCCATCATAACAACACCAGTTTCCCGCAGAATTGCGTGGAGATTCCATCGTTATCGATGAGTGAGACCCTATAAATATACAAACCGGTTCTAAGCAGCTGACCACTGTCACTACATTCGTTCCAGTCTATCACGCAGACACCTGACAGAGCATTATCCTTGACACTATTTGTCCACACCACACGCCCGTTGGCATCAATGACCTCAATATCTACTGTACTCAGACTGCCCGGTCTGTCGTGATTTATTACAAATGACGTGCGTCTCTTGTCTGTTCCGGAATTCACGATCACAGATTTCACCTGCGGCGGGACATCGCTATCAACTTCAAATCCCAGAGTCGCAGTAGATGAATTGTTCAGTATATCCCATACACGGAGTATGAGTGTATGACGACCGTCAGGTAGCGAAGGAATGGGATAAATGATTCTACCATGCCTGTAATTGCCATCAATTGGCGAATAATAGCCATTCAACACATACGAATATCTGCCGTTGTCAATAATAAGCATCATATCGTGACCGATGCCATTACCGGTTGCATTAATGCCGTCCGGATCTTCGATTTCGGCTACAAGACATGGAGTACTGTTGACCTTTCCCCAATATTCGAAATCCGGGGCATTCAGATATACGGATATCTTTGGACCAAGCGAATCAGACGGCATTGACGGTGATGTTCCTCCAACAAGGAAATCGCACGACCAGCCATTTGCAGCCCTGTCATCAGCAATTTTGGAATAGAGGACAATACGCCCATGCTCATTCGAGTAATTAATGTCTTTGGGAACAGGGAACTCCAAGCTGAAGCCTCCATTCCTGATGGAATCCTGACCGGAGAAAAGCAGTCTGTCATAATCATAGAACCAGAAAGCAGTGTCTGCATCTCCTGCATTGTTGTGTCCTGTTATCTTGCGACGGCTGTCAAACACACTTGAGGCAATCACCCCGGAAAAATCTTTAAGCAGCACTCCTCCAGCGCTCTCCAGATGCCCTTTCACACGGGCTTTCCCACCGGCCTGCGCGACGGGCAGATCTCCGGCAATGCTGTCTGTTATTATAGAGTCAACCACAATATTGTCTTGAGGCATCGCAAGCCTCATTGCAGGATCACCCAACAGTACATAATTGAGTTTATTCTCAGAATAATCCGCTGGTCCGCTACCGGAAACAAGTTGAACCTTAGCCAGACGAACGGCATCACCAAGTCGGTTTCCAGAATCAAGCACGTATTGGTCGAACAGATTATTAATATGCTCATTGTATTGCGAATAGACTGTACGCGTGGTTGTAAACATCGCGACAGCCCCGCCCTTTTTATTCAGCAAGGCACTGCGTCCTATCATCTCTGAAGGATTGTCAAACGGAGATATATCGCACGAGGCCGTAACCCACAACGGCAGTCTTGGTGACGATATAGTGGCAAAATCCTCCATTCTCAACACCATCTCGTGCGAAAGGATGGACGCGCTGCCGTGACCGGTATAATTAAACAGCAAAGCGCCTTTTTCCATCTGTCTCAATATCTCCCGGTGTAACTCAGGATAGGTGTTACCTGCGGCAGATGACTCCATCTTGTATGCATCCCAGTACATTTTCCGGACATTCAACGATGGTCTTGAGCTGAGTATCATCTCTGCGAGCCTGTCAGCCTGAGTCATGTGAAGGTTTCTGTCTCCGTCATCACCAAGAATTACTACCGAGTTCTGCCACTCACCGGCATTGTCACCGTTAATATAAGATATAGTCTTGTCAACCATAGTGGCAGCTTCCGTAACACTTACTACTGGGAAACGTCCTACTCCGATATCAACCTTTTGAGTCAGCAGATTTCCGCCCTTTCCATCCTCAAGTAAAGCGAAATAATCTTCTGCCACATACGATTTTATCTCATTGATGCTGTTCTCGGCCTCGTAGCAGAGCAAATAGTCATCCGGCGATTTCCCGTTCCAGGCAGACGTAAGCATACGGTTGTCCCAAGCACCGTTCCCAAATAAAAGAAGATACTTGAGACGCGGATTTTTTCCACCCCGGTCATACAGCATCTTTAAGAATCTGCGATAGGCGGTGGCATCAGGAGTTCCTGATGAGAATTCATTATAAACCTGATCAGCTGATACGACAATCACAGACATACCTTCAATTGTCCTATGAGCGTCAGCAAGTCTCTCAGCCTGTTGCGTGAGCAATCCCGACGCCGGCACAATAATAACCATATCAACTTGATCGTAACCGTGCAGATTCTGATTATTGATCCGGCCGGCTTTCTCAGGTTCTGGAAAATCTCCGTTTATATCAACCGCAACAAACTCTTCATAACCTTTGCAACCAACACCCTTTGTAATACAATAGCCATTCTCTGTATTCGAAGGAACCAGACGGACAGAACCATCCGATGCTATATTCCAGACTTTGATATTACCATTGGCCGATATCTTGAAACTGGCATTCTTCGCACGATTTACCCTAAAGTTCATATATGAGCCATGCATTACCAGATTCCTGGTATAATTCAACCGTATGAAATCAAGCCTGCCGGATATTCCGTCTTGCCGTTTATGATACAATTGTATGATGTTATCCTGATTGAAGACATCAGAACAAAGATAACTGGCCGAGGATATGGCCGCCCGCTCCGATGGAGCATTGGCACTCAGACTCATCGTACCGACAAGAGTACCATTCACACGAGTTTCCAAGCTTGATGATGTATTGCCGCTTGAGGAAAAGCGAACTGTAACCCTTACATTATCGTCAGTTATATCCTCCAATCTGAAGCTATAATTCTGGGAAGCTCCTAAAGAATAATCGTAACCGTCAAAAAACGTACGGCCACCGTGATACCAGCTGAAAGCATCCTTTTCGTACAATGCATATTCCGGTGTGGTCTCTACGAGCTCAACGTCCTCGGACTCTACAACAGGCAGCTTCCCAACTTCGGCAGGAATGACATTATCATCTGACGTAAGGAAATAATAGCCATACGAAGAATATGTATTCCATTTGTGAGTATATCCGTCAGCAACGCCATATGTCCAGGACAATGGCCCCCGGGCATAAAAGAACAAGGCATCATTCTCACGCCACAGAGGAATTTCCTTTAAATCATCTGCCATATATTCCAAATCGGTCTCAGGCAAAAGAGTACCTCCAGAACCATACAAACGGACTTTATCAGGATTGTCAAATCCTATCTGAGACAGAAATGACTCAGACATTCTATACACGCCGGAGTCCTTAATCCTGATCTTATACCAGTAGCCATGATTCAGTACAGACTCAGTTACATACCGTGTCTCAGGAGCCGACGACGACGCAGGCGGAAATGCCATCAAAGAGGATGAAGATTGAACAGGACGGCGTTCAACAAGCAATTTGAACGATACGATCTTACAAAAAACACCATTCCTCTTTACTATGGGAACAAAGCCCACATCAAGAAAACCTGAACCACGGCTTGTGCTTACATAATGAGATATATCAGGCATCTCTTCTATACATGAGGCATTCCGCTCAACATTCCACAGAGATTTCTCATAATCAGTAAGAGGCACCAATACCGGAAATTCAACTTTCACATCATAGTCATATAGCTCATAACCGTCAGCAAGATTCAATTGTCTGGTATAATATGGCAATAGCGTATCACTCTCCATCACACGCCAGTCGATATTATCGAAAGTCTGCCCTGCCGATGAAAGCAGGCAGCAGAAAAGCGATACCAATATGATGCAGTTCCTTCTCAATGTATTGTCAACGTATATGGAAGTCCAGTACTTTATCATCACCCAGATATCCCTGCAGATGTTGCCCGACTTTGACTGGACCTACTCCTGCAGGAGTACCGGTAAACAGCAGATCACCGGTCTTTAGCGTACAAAAGCCACTCACATACTCAATTATCTTCTCCACAGAATTTATCATATCACCCGAATACCCCTGCTGAACAGTCTTGCCGTCAATATCAAGTCTGAAACTGAGGTTTCCTACAGTTTTATTCAAATCGCTTATAAGGCGCATATCACCAACAACCGCCGAAGCGTCAAATCCCTTGCTCAGCCCCCAAGGCAACCCCTTAGAGCAAGCATTCAGCTGCATATCGCGAGCCGTAAAATCTATTCCTACCGTCACAGCGTCAATATATCGCCCTGCAAATCTCGCCCCTATACTTTTCCCCAGACGGTTTATACGGAACACCAATTCGGCCTCATATTCCACCCTTTCCGAAAAATCGGGCAAGAAAAAAGGCCTGCGGTTACGCTGATATGCCGAATCCGGCTTAAAAAACACAACAGGCGGTTCTCCTTCATTAAACGGGTTACCCATCTCTTTATTGTGCTCCCGATAGTTACGTCCTACGCAGATTATCTTCATAAAATACAAATACCAACCAAAATGCGAAAATACAAAAAGATTTGAACTAACTTTGAAAAGCGTAGAAAGACAAGACAAATGGGAAAGAAAGACAATGACTGGAAAGGACGGTTAGGGATGGTTTATTCCACGAATCCAGATTTCCAG
Source organism: Bacteroidaceae bacterium (assembly GCA_045597365.1). Lineage (GTDB taxonomy): Bacteria > Bacteroidota > Bacteroidia > Bacteroidales > Bacteroidaceae > Colenecus. The sequence goes on from JAZLKB010000009.1 coordinate 48,100, forward strand.
TTCCAAAAAATCGAGGAGAACGATGTTCAGCTATTGCCGCCTGAAAGACAAAGATTGCGGGTATCTGTTGAGAGACATGGACATGGCGGCAAGACTGTAACTATTATACGTGGATTCTCAGGTTCTGACGAAGATATGAAAGAGCTTGCCCGCTCACTAAAGTCTTTCTGCGGCACGGGAGGTGCAGTAAAAGACGGAGAGATACTTGTTCAAGGAGAATTGAGGGAAAAGATTATTGCCAGACTGTTGGATTTAGGGTATAAAGACACAAAGTAATGATACTGAAGATTCTGATTGTAGGGAGCGGCAGTTTTCTGGGAGGCGCAGCCAGATATCTCATATCATCGTTAATGAAAGGACACAGCACATCATTTCCATGGGGAACCCTGACTGTAAATCTGGCAGGTTGTTTTCTTATTGGATTTATGTACGCCCTGCTCTCACGATACCTCACGACAAGCAGCAATTGGTTTCTGCTACTCATCACAGGGCTTTGCGGTGGTTTCACAACATTCTCTACTTTTGCAAACGAGAGTCTGTCAATGATCCAGAACGGAAACATTTGGGGTTTCACAGCATATATCTGTGCCAGCATAATCGGAGGTATACTGCTCACATATCTTGGATATCTGCTGATAAAGTGAGTAAAATCGAGTAGGAGGAAAACGAAGTAGTTTTCTTCCTACTTTCGTTTTCCGACCTCTCACACCACCGTACGTGCCGTTCGGCATACGGCGGTTCTTCATTGATTAGTGCGATTTGACATAGTAGTCCATAAGGCACGGGTA
>JAZLKB010000010.1:0-94814 GCA_045597365.1 Bacteroidaceae bacterium
CAAAACAACGTCATCCTGCTGGACTAAACTTAGAAGCTGTTTTGATTTGACGTTAGCCAGTCGTCGGTTTCGATGAGGTAGGCGATGTCACGCTCCTCTTTCGATGTATAGAGTGTTCTGGAAAACGCCTTGCGTCACCCAGATTACCAGAATGATATGGTTTACAGCTATGTCAGAGACCGATTTTTAGCGAAGGACCGAAAAAGTGATAAAGTCAGGAAATACATCAGGTTATTCCCTACGTTTTGTGACTTCATTGATTCGTCCTTCCTTGACGAGCAAATGAAAGAGAGCTACAAGACCCTATTGGCGAAGAGGCTGGAAATGCTTTGACATTAAACTCTACCACATTGAGAGCGAAGCGATGGAGTCCGGCATTACAAGATGCGTTATTTGACAAATCGGATGCTGTGGTATATTTTTTCAAGGTGTGCGGGCTGCTTTTAAGTTGAAAGGGTTGAAGTTGTCTAATCTTATCTGTAATTTCGCGCCATTATTGCTAAGATGGTAAAATAGTGAAAGTTTTAAAGTTCGGCGGCTCGTCGGTAGGGTCGGTAGAGAGCATACTCAATGTAAAGAGAATTGTTGAGTCGGAGGATGACGATGTGATAGTCGTGGTGTCTGCGCTTGGCGGAATCACGGACAAGCTGATATCCGCTGCAAGGACTGCGGCTTCGGGCTCTGCCAAATATCAGCAGGAACTTGAGTCTATGCAGACACGGCACGAGACTATGATCCGCGATGTGGTGCAGGCGGGAAAACGCCGTAAGGCTTTGAATGGGGTACGCAGACTGTTCGTGGAGATTGGCAATATCATGAACGGCCTGTCGCTGATACATGAACTGTCGGACAGCACTCTAGATACCGTGGTGAGCTATGGCGAGCGTCTGTCGTCGCAGATAGTGGCGCAGCTTATTGACGATATAGTCCTGTTTGACTCACGTGACTTCATAAAGACGGAGCACGGACGTCATACTATCGATATAGACAAGACCGACAAGCTGATACACGAGACTTTCCGCGAGTTGCCGCACCGTTCACTTGTGCCTGGATTCATAGCATCCGATACAGTGACCGGTGATGTGACAAACCTTGGGCGCGGCGGCTCGGATTACACAGCATCGCTTATCGCGGCATCGCTCGGCGCAGGGAGTCTTGAGATATGGACCGATGTGGATGGCTTTATGACAGCCGACCCGCGTGTCATCAGCACCGCTTATCCGATAAAGGAACTCAGTTATGTTGAGGCGATGGAGCTGTGCAACTTCGGTGCGAAGGTGGTGTATCCGCCTACGATATATCCTGTATGTCTGAGGAATATTCCGATTCTGATAAAGAATACGTTCAACCCCGAGGCTCCGGGCACTGTGATTGTCAAGGAACTTCCGTCCGGAACCAAGTCGATTAAAGGTATATCGAGCATCAATGATACGGCTCTGATTACGATGACCGGTTTGGGAATGGTGGGCGTGATCGGTGTGAATTTCCGCATATTCCGTGCTTTGGCGGGAAAGGGAATAAGCGTGTTTATGGTGTCGCAGGCATCGTCTGAGAACAGTACGTCAATCGGTGTGCGCAATGTCGATGCCGATGTTGCCTGCCAGGTACTCAATGATGAGTTTGCCAAAGAGATAGCGTTGGGGCAGATTTTCCCCATAAGGGCTGAGAAGAATCTGGCTACTGTAGCTATCGTGGGTGAGAACATGCGCCGCAATCCCGGTATCGCAGGTAAGTTGTTCGGAGTGCTTGGCCGCAACGGTATTAATGTGATAGCCTGTGCTCAGGGAGCCTCCGAGACGAATATATCGTTTGTCGTTGAGTCAAAGTCCCTGCGCAAGTCGTTGAACGTCATTCACGACTCGTTCTTCCTTTCGGAATATCAGGTTCTCAACCTGTTCATCTGCGGAGTGGGCACCGTTGGCAACAGCCTGATTAACCAGATACGCCAGCAACGTGAGAAGCTTATGCGTGAGCGTGGCCTGAAACTCAATGTCGTGGGTATCGCCCGTGGCAAACGTGCCATTTTCTGCCGCGAGGGTATTGAACTGAAAAATTACAGGGATCAGCTGGAGAAAGGCGAGCCAAGCAGTCTTGAGCATCTGCGTGAGGGCGTGATCGGTATGAACATCTTCAATTCCGTTTTCGTGGATTGCACCGCAAGCGACGAGGTGGCAAGTCTGTATGGCGATTTCCTGAATCACAACATATCCGTTGTCGCGGCCAATAAAATCGCGGCGTCATCGGCATACGACAATTATGCGCTCCTGAAGCAGACCGCACGCCGCCGTGGCGTGAAGTTCCTGTTCGAGACCAATGTCGGAGCCGGACTTCCTGTCATCAATACGATAAACGATCTGATAAACAGCGGTGACCGCATTCTCAAGATTGAGGCTGTGCTGAGCGGTACTCTGAATTTCATATTCAATATGATAAGTCCGGAATGCCGTCTGAGCGATACCGTGCGTCTTGCCAAGGAGAAAGGTTTCAGCGAGCCCGACCCGCGTATCGACCTGTGCGGACGCGATGTGCTACGGAAACTCGTCATTCTTGCCCGCGAGAGCGGATACCGCGTTGAGCAGGACGATGTCGAGATTACCCAGTTCATTCCACAGGAGCTTCTTGACGGTTCGCTCGATGAGTTCTGGACCAGACTGCCGCAGCTTGATGATGATTTCGAGACAAAACGGAAGGCCTTGGAGAAAGCCGGCAGGAAATGGCGCTATGTGGCGCGTATGGAGTACGGCAAATGTTCCATATCGCTTTGTGAAGTGAACGAGTATCACCCGTTCTACAACCTGCAGGGAAGCAATAATATTATTCTGCTCACCACCGAGCGCTACAAGGAGTATCCTATGATGATCCAGGGCTACGGAGCAGGAGCCGCCGTTACTGCGGCCGGTGTCTTTGCTGATATTATGAGCATAGCAAATATCTGATATGAAGTATATTGTATTTCTTGGTGACGGCATGGCCGACTGGCTGGTCCCGGAACTTGGCGGCAAGACAATACTTCAGGCTGCCGACAAGCCTTGCATGGATATGCTGGCACGTCTGGGACGTACCGGAATGATACGGACTGTGCCCGATGGCTTTACTCCAGGCAGCGAGGTCGCAAATATGGGCGTGCTCGGCTATGATGTCCACGAGGTATTCGAGGGTCGTGGAGTGCTTGAGGCCGCGAATATCGGCGTTGACATAAAACCCGGGCAGATGGGAATGCGCTGCAATATCATCTGCATTGTGAACGGGCTGATAAAGAACCACTCGGCCGGGCATATATCTACCGGCGAGGCCTCTGAACTTGTGGATGCGCTGCAGCGTGAGCTTGGGTCAGAGACAGTCCATTTTCATTGTGGAATACAATATCGGCATCTGCTTGTAGTTGACGGCGGAGACAAGAGGATAGTCTGCACGCCGCCTCATGATGTTCCCGGACAGCCGTTCGAACCGTTGCTTGTGAAGGCTGCTGTTCCGGAGGCAGAGCCTACAGCCGCGCTGTTGAACAATCTGATTGTCCGCTCGCAGCAGATTCTTGCCGGGCATCCGGTAAACCTGCGGCGTATTGCCGAAGGGAAAGATCCTGCCAACAGTATATGGCCGTGGTCTCCGGGCTATCGCCCGCAGATGGTGCCGCTCTCATCGACATATCCCGGTATTGTCCGCAGCTCGGTGATATCGGCTGTTGATCTTATAAAGGGAATCGGGCATTATGCCGGTATGCGCGTTATTGATGTGGAAGGTGCCACGGGACTGTTTGACACTAATTATGAGAATAAGGCAAAGGCTGCTGTCGATGCACTGCGCACGGACGATTTCGTGTATGTCCACGTCGAGGCTCCCGATGAGGCCGGTCACGAAGGCAATGTGGCTTTGAAACTCCGTACTGTCCGGGATTTGGACAAGCGTCTTATAACCCCGGTGTTCAACGAGGTGAAAAATTGGAGCGAGCCTGTTTGCATAGCGGTCCTGCCGGACCATCCTACGCCCTGTGCGCATCGTACCCACACCTCCGACCCGGTGCCGTTCCTGATTTACCGCCCGGGGGCTGAGCCTGATGGCGTAATGAGCTTTGACGAGGAATCCTGCAAGGCCGGCGCATACGGCCTGCTGGAGAAAGGTACAGATTTTATGAAAATGTTTTTGGAACAATGAGATATTACAGCACAAACCATAATTCAGACTGGGCCACGCTGCGCGAGGCGGTAGTCCGCGGACTTGCTCCTGACAGAGGCCTCTATATGCCTGAGCGTATAAACAGACTGCCGCAGCAGTTCTTTGACCGGATATCGGAAATGTCGTTGCAGGAAATATCGCTTGCGGTGGCGCAGGCGTTCTTCGGTGAGGATATACCATCGGATGATCTGCAACGTATAGTCTATGATGCGATGTCATTTCCTATCCCGGTTGTTGAAGTGGATGATGATATTTATTCGCTGGAATTGTTCCACGGCCCTACATTGGCTTTCAAGGATGTAGGGGCGCGGTTCATGGCACGTCTGCTGGGATATTTCAACCGCGAAGAGAGCCAGCTCGTGAATGTTCTGGTGGCAACATCGGGCGATACCGGCAGTGCTGTGGCAAACGGCTTCCTCGGTGTGGAGGGTGTACATGTATATGTGCTTTATCCTAAAGGCAAAGTCAGCCCGATACAGGAATGCCAGTTCACGACTTTGGGGCAGAATATCACAGCTCTTGAGATTGACGGTGTGTTTGACGATTGTCAGGCACTGGTGAAAAGCGCTTTCATGGATTCTGAACTTGGCGGGCGTATGAAGCTGACTTCCGCGAACTCAATCAATGTGGCGCGGTTCCTGCCCCAGTCGTTCTATTATTTCGGCGCGTACGCCGCAATGAGGAAAATCGGAAAGGCTGACAATCTTGTGATTTGCGTTCCGAGCGGAAACTTCGGCAATATTACCGCCGGCTTGTTCGGCTGGAAGATGGGGCTTCCTGTAAAGCGTTTCATCGCCGCCAACAATGCCAACGACATATTCTATAAATATCTGCAGACTGGCGTATATTCTCCGAAACCCTCAGTCCAGACTCTTGCCAATGCTATGGATGTGGGCGACCCGAGTAATTTCGCCCGTGTGCTGGCGTTGTACAACGGCTCGCACCAGGCGATAAGCGCAGAGATAAGCGGCGCCACATATTCTGATGAGCAGATACGCGCCACTCTCAAGGAAACATACGCACGCACCGGTTATTTGCTGGATCCGCATGGAACCTGTGGCTACAGGGCTTTGAGGGAGCAGCTGATGCCTGGAGAGACCGGTGTTTTCCTGGAAACTGCACATCCAGCCAAATTCAAGGAAAAGGTCGATGCCATCACAGGCGGCGATGTTGCGGTTCCCGCACGTCTCAAGGCCTTTATGCAGGGGACGAAGCAGTCTGTCTCTTTAGGGCGTGATTACGCCGGATTCAAGGAGTTCCTGTTATCCCGTTCGTGATGCTCTCTGAATATCTGTCTCTGTCACAATTGGACATACCTGTCGGCGAGATATATTCGGCGATGGGCTTCCAGAACTCCGAACCGGATGAAGTGAGCCGGAGTCTGACTTCGGCTCTTCTTGCCGAGGCGGGGGAATATGTCCATCCGCAGTTTGAGTATGTGATTCTGGACGGAACACTGCATAATGATTCTGTGGTGATTGGTGACACTGTGCTGGATACCGGACGTATAATAGCCGGGCAGATGCGCGGCTCAAGCCGGTTCGTGCTGCTGGTAGTAACGGTAGGCTCCGGATGGACAAGGTGGCTTGACGAGGTACACAAGCGCGATGACGTGCTCCAGAATTATATCGCCGACTGCATAGGCAGTCAGATAGTGGAGAGTGCCGCCGACTATATGGAGGCTGTGCTTCAGCTGGAACTTGACAGCGTGGGTCTGCATCGTACCAATCGCTTCAGTCCCGGATATTGCGGATGGAATGTGTCACAACAGCCGGCGCTGTTCGGACTTTTTCCTGACAGGAATCCTTGTGGTGTCACATTGACCGACTCCTGCCTTATGATGCCGATCAAATCGGTGAGCGGTATAATAGGGATAGGTGCTGATGTCCGTTATCTTCCTTATACCTGCAATATATGCACTATGAAGATGTGCCTTCGCCGCAGGAAATGATGGCATTATCCCATTGAGTGCCTTCCTCTCATCAGGACATGAATGATTACCGGAGCTCCCAGAACCGGTGTGATGGCATTGAGCGGGATAAGTCCCCTGTCACCTGGAAGGATGCTTATCAGGTTGCACAACAGGGTGATGGCCGCTCCCGTAAGTATTGTGACCGGCATGAGGCTCCTGTGGTTGCCCGAGTTCGTCATCAGCCGTGCCAGATGGGGAACTGCCAGCCCGATGAACGATATTGGACCGCAGAATGCCGTCGTGACCGCCACCAGCAGCCCCGTTGACAACAGCATAAGGGTACGTGTACGGCGTATGTTGATGCCAAGATTCTCGGCGTAGTTCTCGCCAAGCAGCATCGCATTTAGGGGCTTTATCAATAGTGCGGCCGTAAGCAGTCCTGCCAGTGTAGCGACAACATATAATGGCAGCCTTGACAGTGTTATGCTCCCGAAATTGCCCATACCCCATATGGTATAAGAGTGAACACCCTCGGCCGTTGAGAAAAAATTCAACAATGATATGATGGATGATGCCAGATAGCCCACCATTATGCCTGCAATAAGCAGTGAAACGGGACTTTTCAGACGTGAGGACAGAAACAGTATAATGCCCATGATTACAAGTGCTCCTGCGAATGAGCCTGCTATTATGGACAGCCCTGCTCCCAATGTGAATGAGCCGAATGACAGATTTCCGCCTAGAGCCATCATCACAATAGCTACGCCCAGTCCTGCGCCACCGTTGATTCCGAGAATGTCCGGCCCTGCCAGCGGATTGCGGAATACTGTCTGGAGCATGAGTCCCGATGCTGCCAGCGAAGTGCCGGCAAGCAAAGCTGCTATCGCCGCAGGCAGTCTTGATTGGAGAACTATGAAATCCCAGCCCGCTTTGCCTGTCGTGCCTCCGGTCAGGATACTGATGATTCCTTTAATGGGAATGCTTACAGCACCCAGACAAAGGTTGGCAAAGAGCAACAGCAGTACCGAGATTGCCAGAATCAGGCAGACGTAGCCGGTCTTTATTCTCATTCCGGATGTTTGCGGCAGATATTCAGTCTGTCAGGAACTTGTAGCAGAACCCTATCTGGAAACCTATATTACGGCCATCGTCAGGCTTCTCAAATTCCATATTCGGTCCATATACGTACGGAACACTGAATGTCCTGGTGAATGAATAGTCGAAGCCGGCGGTAAGTCCAATTTTCTCGGTGAACATGAAAGCGCACTGGGCTACAATGGCTGCGTTGCAAGGGTAACAATCGCCTTTGCCGTCTCTCCTGTCCCCATCATCGTTGATTGTAGCGCCGAGCAGACAACCGAACTGGGGACCTGCCATAAGAATCAGGTGACGGCCGAACTGATAGCCGAAGTAGAGCGGAATGTCCAGATATCTCAGGTCGCGGCTGTAGCGTCCGTCATACTGGCTCCGGTCGGTATGTCCCTTGCTGGCGTAATCCACCTCGGTCTGTATGATAAAGCCGTTGTCAAACTTATAGTCAGCCTGTATTCCTCCATAGTATCCATTGTGGGGAAGGACATCCTCGAAACCTTTCATAGCTGTGTTCCTTATCCAGTGTGCTCCGAAACCGCATCTGAGTCCGAGTTCAAATTGAGCGTGTGCTGACTGACTGGATACAACCAGTGCCAATACTGTGCTGACGATATATTTGATTTTCATTGCGATGATTGATTAACCGGCGGCAAAGTTATTAAAAATATGTATTTTAATAAAATTTACCAATTCAAAAGTTGGAATTGGGATTAAACAGCGTAACTTTGCAAATATTCTAAAAAAAGCGCGCATAATGAACAAGCATTTCAGAGTAGCAAGGATTCTTTCCGTTCCGGTGATGATGGCCCTTTTTGCCATGCCGTTGTACTCACAGAAAATTCTGACCCTTGAGGAATGCCGTGAGCTGGCTCTTCAGAACAACAAGAAGTCGGCCATAGCAAAGGAAAAGGTGACAGCGGCAGAGTATGATAAAAAGACTGCCCGCGCCAACTATTTCCCTAAAGTATCGGCGGCAGCCGCATACATGCACAACAGCAGCAATATAGCTTTGATTGGAGGAGATGATGCGACCGCATTGACAACTTTCGGAACGGCCGCCAGCGGCGTCCGTGATGAGATAACAAATTTCCTGTTGTCCAATCCGCTGATAGATTATCTTCCTAAAATTAAAGAGTTTATCCAGGCCGCCGGTGCGGTCGATATTGCTGGACCGCTTAATGCGATAGGGCAAAGCGTGGTGGATAAATTCACATTCGATGTCTCGAACGTATATGTCGGGGCTGTGAGCGTTGAGGAGCCTCTTTATGTGGGCGGCAAGATACGCGCTTATAACAAAGTCGCCGCGTATGCCGAGGAACTTGCAGGAACACAGCTGGATACTGAGAACAGACAGGTTCTGGTCACTACCGACGAGGCTTACTGGCAGATTGTGTCGATAGCCGGAAAACTGCGGCTTGCCAATGATTATGTGGCATTGCTCAGAAAGCTGGATTCCGATGTCGAGGCTCTGAAGAAAGAGGGACTGGCTACGACATCCGCCCAACTTTCTGTTAAAGTCAAGTTGAATGAGGCTGAGATGGCACAGCTGAGGGCTCAGAACGGTCTTACATTGTCAAAGATGCTTCTTTGCCAGTTGTGCGGGCTTGATATAGACTCTGATATCGTTTTGGACAAGGAACAGGGCGATTTCATGGTTATGAACGATGACTTCACATATACAGACAGCGATATCGAGAACAATCGTCCCGAGTTGAAGAGTCTCAGACTGGCTATGGATATGTATGATCAGAAAGTCAGAATCGTAAGGTCGGATTATCTGCCGACAGTTGCCCTGATGGGAAATTACATACTTACGAACCCGAACCTGAAGGATGGCTTCCAGAACAAGATGGGAGGCTTCTGGAATGTCGGCGTGGTAGCCAAGATTCCGGTATTCCATTTCGGCGAGGGTATCAACAAGGTGCGCAAAGCCAAGTCGGATGCTCTGATAGCCCGTTATCAGCTTGACGATGTGAAAGGTAAGATATCGTTGCAGGTAACTCAGAACGAGCAGAGAAAGAGCGAGGCCAAGTCACGCTGGCAGATGGCGGTCAAGAATCTTGAGAGTGCCGAAGAGAATCTCCGTCTTGCAAATGTCGGCTTCTCGGAGGGCGTTCTTGAGAGTACGATTGTAATGGAGGCTCAGACTGCCTGGATGAAGGCTCATTCAGAAGAGATAGATGCCAGAATAGACTGCATTATGGCGGATGTCTATCTGCGTCAGGCAACAGGATTGTGGAATTATTAATAAAAGTTTTATATGGGAAACAAAGCACAGAAAGCCAATATTGTAATGGCTTTGGCATCATTATCCGTAATTATTGTCATCGTATGTCTGATTGGTATCCTGTCATTCCATCGTAAGGAGCAGCATATCATACAGGGACAGGCTGAGGCCAGCGAATATCGTATTTCGAGCAAGGTTCCCGGCAGAATCCTTGAGATACGTGTAGCCGAGGGGCAGAAAGTAAAGGCCGGTGATACCGTCGCAGTCCTTGAGGCTCCCGAGGTGGAGGCGAAGCTCGCTCAGGCCCAGGCCGTAAAGAGTGCCGCTACCGCGCAGAACGCAAAGGCTCAGAAGGGAGCCCGAGAGGAAGAAATCCAGGGCGCATACGAGATATGGCAGAAAGCCAAGGCGGGTCTTGAGATAATGGAGAAATCATACCGCAGGGTTGAGAATCTGTTCGCGCAAGGTGTCGTAAGCGAGCAGAAACGTGACGAGGCGAAGGCTCAGTACGATGCTGCCGCTGCTACAGAGAAAGCTGCCAAGTCTCAATATACAATGGCCAAAAACGGAGCCGAGGCTGAGATAAAGGAAATGGCTGCAGCTCAGATGCGTCAGGCCGAGGGTGTTGTCGCAGAAGTGAATTCCTACATATCCGAGACATATCTTGTTGCTTCGATAGACGGTGAGGTTAGCGAGATATTCCCGATGGTCGGTGAGCTTGTTGGAACCGGCGCTCCGATTATGAATATCGCGGTTATGGATGATATGTGGATATCATTCAATGTACGTGAAGATCAGATAAGGGATCTTACAATGGGTAGTCATCATGAGGCTTATTTCCCCGCGCTTGATGTAAATGCTGATATAGAGATTACATTCATCAAGGACATTGGCTCATACGCTGCCTGGAGGGCTACAAAGGCAATGGGGCAGTATGACCTGAAGACATTCGAAGTCAGGGCTGTTCCTGCAAAAGTAGAGAACCTGCGGCCGGGTATGACTGTAATCCTGTATAAGTAATATTAACGAGACGTTGTATATACGGTATGACTTTTCGTGAGAGTAGGATTTACAAGCTGGCACGCCGTGAGGTCGTGAGAATGCTGCAACGTCCATTATACCTGCTTTGTATGGTGGGCGCTCCGTTGCTTTGCTTTGCGTTCTTCCCGACGCTTATGGGTGAGGGGCTTCCCGAGAGCCTGCCGGCCGGTGTGGTGGACGAGGACAATACTTCACTTTCTAGGCAGATACTGCGTAATCTTGACTCTTTCCAGCAGACTGAGATAATACATCAGTATTCCAATTTCAACGAGGCTCGTGAGGCAATGCAGCAAGGTGAGATATACGCCTTTTATTATATTCCAAAAGGTACATCCCATAAGGCGCAACGCTCTGAGCAGCCGTTGGTCTCGTTCTACACAAACTCATCATATCTTGTAGCCGGATCCTTGCTGTATAAGGATATGACCATGATGTCGGAATATGCGGCTGCCGGGGTCGGGCGCGAGGTACTTCTCGCAAAGGGGGCGACTATGGATCAGGCTATGACTTTCCTGCAGCCGATAAGGGTTGATGTCCATGCCGTGCATAATCCCTGGCTCAATTACTCAATCTATCTGAACAGCATTCTGTTGCCTGCCATATTGTCATTACTGGTATTGCTTGTGACAACATTCTCAATTCATACCGAACTGAAAGATGCGACATCAAAAGAGTGGCTTGAGATGGCCGGCGGCAATATCTACATAGCTGTGACCGGCAAACTGCTGCCACTGACAATAATTTTCAGCATTATGGGATGTATGTCGATGGTGTGGCTTTATGGCTTTCTGGACTTCCCGCTTAACAGCGGAATATTCCCGATGCTGCTGGCTATCATCCTTCTCATTCTGGGCAGCCAGGGCTTCTCGATATTCCTTTGCTCGATGATGCCGTCTTTGAGATGGTCTCTCAGCCTCTGCACGCTATGGGGCGTTTTCTCAATTCCAATTGCCGGCTTCTCATTCCCGGTTATGGCTATGCCGCCGGCTTTGCAGGCTCTGTCCAATCTGTTCCCTCTCAGATACTATTATCTGATATGTGTGGATCAGGCTCTGAATGGTCTGGATTTTCATTATTCGGCATACTTCTATCTGGCATTGGTCGTTTTTGTACTGCTTCCGTTAATCGATATAAAACTATTGAGACATACGGCGCTTAATTATGTATATATGAAATAATGGGATATGGGAAAGTGGCTTAGTTGTATGCTTGAGGTTGCGTGGCGCGAGATACGCAGCATTTTTACAGACGACGGCGTAATGGTCTTCTTCTTTATCGTGCCATGTCTCTACCCATTGCTGTATGCTTATCTTTATAGTCCTGAGGCTGTCCACGAGGTGCCTGTCGTTGTTGTGGATGAGTGCCGCTCGTCATTAAGCCGTGAGTTCCTCCGCAATTGTGACGGTACTGCCGATTTAACCATAGTCTCGTACTGTACGGATATGGAGGAGGCTCAGGAAGTGATACGCAGGCACAAGGCATACGGTTTGATTCAGATTCCTGCCGATTTCTCGGATAATCTTGCCGAGGGCCGTCAGGCTGTGGTGAATGCTTTCTGCGATATGAGCGGACTGCTCTATTACAAGGCTATATACAGTGCCTGCTCGCATGTATCTCTGGAGATGAACAAACATATTCAGATGGCTTATATGGCCGGCCTGACGGAGCGCGAGCTGGAATGTACGCTAAAGCCCATAGAGTACGAGTATGTTACTATGTACAACAGCAAGAGCGGTTACTGCACATATATCATACCTGCCGTGCTGGTTGTAGTAATACAGCAGACTTTGGTACTGGGCATTGCGATGCTTGCCGGTACAGAGAACGAACGGCGTAGAAAAGGTGTTACCATTCTTACCAAGCACTATTCGAATCCTATGGCGGTGCTGGCAGGAAAAGGACTCGTGTATTTCCTGATTTACTGTATGGTAAGTCTGTATGCGCTTTTCCTCATACCGAGATTCTTTGATATGCCCCAGATGTGGCAGTTCGACGATATGCTGGCGTTCACTTTGCCGCTTTTGCTGGATTGTATATTCTTTGCGCTGACCTTATCATACCTGATACGGGACAGAGAATCCTGTTTCCTGCTGTTCGTATTTGCATCTGTTCCGCTGATGTTTGCCTCGGGAATAACCTGGCCGGCATCGAATGTTCCGGGCTTCTGGAAAGGGCTGTCATATATTTTCCCATCGACATTCGGAATAAACGGCTTCGTGAAAATGACCAATATGGGAGCCACACTGTTTGACGTGCATCGCGAATATATGATGCTGTGGGTTCAGACGGCGGTATATTTTATGTGTTCAGTCCTTATCTATATCAGGATGTACCGTTCGAATCTTATGCCTGGCTCGCAGTATGTCAGAAAGAAATACCGTTTCTCCAACAAGCGTCCTGTCTGATTCCGGAATAGCCTGTTGATTCGGATTTACTCCTGCATGGGTCGGTAGAATGTTCTTTCCGACCCATGTCTGTTATGAAATATGGACAAGAACTCCTCTAACAGAATTTCCGGGTGAAAAGGAGTGACTTCAAAATAGGGGGTCTTATAGACATCGCAGACCCAGATGCTGCGAGTCTGAAATGGTCTGAAGTTCTCGTATGACTTGAATTCATCGCGCAAGTCACTGTATGTCAGAGCCTGTTGCGTGGAGTTCTTCAGCAGCCAGATATCTGAATCGTTCGCTTTTTCATATACAGTCTCGAAAGATAGCGGAACAGCTCCTGTACCTTCGGTATCGGAGAATACATAATCTCCGCCGGCATCTTCGATAAGCTGGCTTATATAGCTGTCCCCTCCGGCAGTGTACCAGGCGGAACCGCTTTTGGTGTCAAGCATTATCCGCGGCCGTTTCTGACAGTTTCCGGCAATGTCCGCTATGCTGTCGTATCTGTAGCAGATTTCGCTGAACATTGAGTCTGCAGCTTCTGTCGCACCGAAAAGCAATCCGTAGAATCTCATCCATTCAGCTCTTCCCAGGGGTGAGGACTCCATATAATCGGCACATACAATCAGTGGAATCCCAAGCTTCTCCAGTTGTCCGTAGCCGGTGTCCTCGAATGGTGATACAAGAATTACATCGGGGTTCAGCTCTATGATTCTTTCAATATCGGGACGCATGCTGTTGCCGCAATCTGCAATCCTGCCATTATCGAGATATGATGAGGTCAGCGAGTCAAAGATGTATTCCGGCTCACATACACCGCATATTCTGTCTGTAAGTCCCAGCTCGGTCAGCAGGCGGCAATGGCTGTTACTCATAATTACAGCTCTGAGCGCTGGAATGTGTATTGTTCCACCGGCCTGCTGATAACTGTATTGAGTCTCTTTGTCAGGGCTTAATGCATATCTGTGTAATAGGCGTCCGCTTTTCCATGGGTCCGAGATGACTACATTGAAGTCTTCGCCCCTGTTTATTGTCAGATATTGCGAATAATCAAGAATGTTACCGGACAGACCGTTTTCCGTGTGCCTGCATCCACATAGGATCAATGCCGACACGATAACTATCAAGTATGTTTTGCTCATATATCCGCAAAGTTATTGAGAATATGAGTTTCAGTGTTATTTTTGTAAAAAAAACAGGAATGTATGTCCGGAGAAGTTAATTTAGTCGCTGAGCTGGCGCTTATTCTTGTAGCTGCAGGTGTATTCACTCTTTTGTCCAAGATATTAAAACAGCCTTTGATTCTGGGGTATATTGTAGCCGGCTTCATTGTCGGGCCTCATCTTGGGCTGTTCAGTGCGCTCAGCAATGTTGAGACTGTCAGCCAGTGGTCCGAGATAGGTATTATTTTCCTTCTGTTCGCCCTTGGACTCGAATTCAGTTTCAAGAAGATGATACAGGTAGGAAGCTGTGCGTGTATTACGGCTCTGACCATATGCATCGGTATGTTCGTTACGGGTCTGATTACGGGAAAACTGATGTCGTGGAGCATTATGGAAAGTGTCTTTCTCGGGGGGCTGCTCTCGATGTCATCGACCACTATCATTATCAAGGCGTACGATGAGATGGGAATAAAGAACAAACCGTATGCTGGAATGATTTTCGGCTCATTGGTGATTGAGGATATGATTGCAGTGCTGATGCTGGTGCTGCTCTCTACCTTGGCCGTATCTCACAAATTCGCAGGAGGCGCTATGCTGATGGGAATTGTCAAACTGGCTTTCTTCATTGTTCTGTGGTTTGTCGTGGGAATATTCTTCATACCCGTACTGTTGAAGAAAGCTCATGAATATCTCAGCGATGAGATACTGCTTATTGTAGCCATCGGCTTATGTTTCGGAATGGTGGCTTTGGCTGAGCTTGTCGGCTTCTCTTCGGCATTAGGTGCTTTTGTAATGGGATCCATACTTGCAGAGACATTAGAAGGCGAACGCATAAGTCATCTGGTGTCGGGAATAAAGAACCTGTTTGGCGCCATATTCTTTGTTTCGGTAGGTATGATGGTTGATCCTAAAGTCATAGGGGCGCATTGGGGTACAATTGTCATATTGGCTATAATAGCCGTGGCAGGCATAATGCTGTTTGCCGCGACTGGCGTGATTCTTTCAGGAAAGGGACTTGAGAATGCCGTACACGTAGGCTTCAGTATGGCTCAGCTGGGCGAGTTCTCATATATAATTGCCGGCCTTGGCTGTTCTACCGGAGTGATGCGTGATTTCATATATCCGATAATAATTGCAGTATCAGTATTGACTACTTTCACAACTCCGGTACTGATTAAAGCGGCTGATCCGGCGTATGAATTCTTAAGAACACATCTGCCTGCGGGCTTTGTGGGGCGTATTGACGGCGCAATGGAAGATAAGACTCATACGGCAGCCGCCGAGAATGAGTGGAAACGACTGTGGAAGGCATATCTTACACGTGTGCTGATATATGGAGTCGTACTTGCTGCAATAGCACTTGGCTCGCAACTGTTTCTGGACAATCTTATAGCTCATCTGTTTCCGGGTTGGTCGTCAACGGCACAGAGCTTTGTCTGTGTGCTGGTCACGCTGCTGGTAATGTATCCATTTCTGGTGAATATTGCTGTCTCGGGTACGGTAATAGCCCAGTCCTCCGACAAACTGCTTAAGGAACGTGACGCAAATGCGTGGCCTGTAATTGCCCTGGCTCTCCTGCGCATATTTATTGCAATGGGCTTTGTACTATACGTGATTGTCTCTCAGTTTGATCTCTCGTTTCTGATGATACTGCTGATTCTGGTGGCAGGGGTCGCGTTCTTCTTTGTTGCCAGGAAATATCTGAATCGCATCTCTTTGTTTGAGAATGTTTTTCTGTCCAATTTGAACGAGAAGGAAAAACGTGCCCGCGAGATGGCACCAGTCGCAGCGTCGGTTTCGGATAATCTGTCCCGCTATAATGTTCATACGGTTATTTATGAGCTGTCTGCCGATTCCACACTGGCAGGCAGGACTTTGCGCGAGATGCCTTTCCGACACAGGGCCAAAGCCAACATCGTCAAGATAATGCGCGGAAGCCGGAGCATATTGATACCGTCCGGTGACGAAGTCCTGTATCCTATGGATAAACTTGTCGCGGTAGGTACTTCCGAACAGCTTGAGGTGCTCAAGGAAATCCTGCTGGAGAGTGATGTTCCGTATCAGTCAGACAATGTTCAGTTTGAGGTCGAGGCCATTACACTCTCGGAAAGCTCTTATCTTGCCGGCAAGACTTTGCGCGAGGTCGGTATGCGCTCTTATGGCTGTATGGTCATAAGCATACTTCGCGGAGATATGTTCGAAACCAATCCGAAACCGGACTTCAGATTCCTTCAGGGTGACATCGTATGGGTCGCAGGCGAGAAATCCGCGTGCGACTGGTGGAAGTGATTCCCTGCGGGCTTGTGTTATTTCATCATCAGCCAGGATCCCAGCTCTTTCCACGTCGGCTTTTTCCCGTGCATGAATATGCCTATCCGGTATATTTTTGCCGCAAGCCAGGTAGTGAGCAGGAAAGTGGCATAAAGAATGATGATTGATACGATGACTTCCCAGACAGGTACGTCGAACGGCAGGCGGGCCATCATCACTATTGGCGATGTGAATGGTATAAGTGAGCACCAGAATACCAGAGGTGAGTCCGGATTGTTGAATACAGACATCATTATGATGATGCTGAATATTATCGGTACCAGTATTACAGTGTTGAACTGCTGTGCGTCCTGATTGGTGTCAACAGCTGAGCCGATAGCGGCATACAATGATGCGTACAAAAGAAATCCTCCGACTATATAAAGCAGCATACAAAGGAACATCTTGAGAATGGAGCTTATGTCTGCGAGAGTTCCTACGGCTGTGGCTGCGGTCGCCGTGCTGTCTGCAATGGCATCGTGGATAAGAGGGGTCAGGAATATACTGGCTCCGGATACAAGGACGCACCAGATGGCTACCTGTACGGCAGCGATTGCTGCTATGCCAAGTATTTTGCCCATCATCATATCGAACGGCTTGCACGATGTAACCATAACGTCCAGAACCCTGCTCTGCTTTTCCTCTATTACACTTGTCAGTACCTGCTGGCCATAGATCAGAATAAAGAAATACAGCATTAAACCCAACAACATGCTCAAACCTGACGATAAGCCGGCGGAAGTGTGCTCCATACTGCTCTCATCACCGGTGCCATTGTTTTTCATCGTTGACAACGAGACTTTTATGTCGGATTCGGCAAGAATGTTATCCAGATTCTCTATGTCGAAGCTGCTTAGTTTTGCGGTTCGCAATATGTCGGATATCTGCCTCTCAATCTCTTCCTCAATCATGATGGAAGAGGATGAGTTAGTCATCAGCTGCACCTGGTCCGGGTTGTCCATGATATCGTGTCCGATCCATAGTATTCCGAATGTGTTGTCCTTGTCGCTGAAACGCATAGTCGCCTCACTGCGTGAGAGGTTGTCCAGTAACTGGAAATCAACTGTGCTTGAAGGTTGAAGTGCTTTTCCTACAATAGCACCCTCGGTGTCATCAACAACCACTATGTGCTTGACATCCCCCGTATTGTGCAGCATCATCAATGACGGCGCGACACCGAGTGCAATCATCAGCAGCGGAGTGAAGATGGTTGTGATGATAAACGATTTCTTGCAGATTCGCTCTGTGAACTCGCGTGATATGATAGTTCCTATATTATTCATTGTGCAGATTCTTTTAGACTGCCGTTGACGGCATGGATGAAAATATCGTTCATTGATGGTATTATCTCTTGGAAAGACCTCAGCTGGCAATTGTCATTCAACAATGATATCGTATCGTGCAGATTGCTGTCTGACGGAACATGTATTTTCTGCCGCAGGTAGTTTCCGATAACGCCTTCTGGGCTTCCTATGCATTCGGCGAGTCCGCCTACTATCTCGCTGACCGGTCTTGACGCATTGCTATAAACAATCTGGAACATATTGGCCCCGGCTTTCCTCCTGATTTCATCGACTGAGCCTGACAATACATTTCTCGATTTGTTTATCAGAGTTATGTTGTCGCAAATTTCCTCTACGGAGTCCATATTGTGCGTAGATAGTATTATGCTTGCTCCGTTGTCACGCAGCCTTAGTATCTCCCGTTTCAGAAGGTTGGCATTGATAGGGTCAAAACCGGAGAATGGCTCATCCAGTATGATTAATTCCGGCTCGTGTATGACGGTACATATAAATTGGACTTTCTGAGCCATGCCTTTCGACAGATCTTCAACTTTCTTGTCCCACCAGTCGATAATCTCAAGCCGTTTGAACCACTCCAGCAATCTCACCTTTGCTACGGTCTTGTCCATACCGTGCAGTCTCGCAAAGAAAACGGCCTGATCACCTACTTTCATCTTCTTGTAAAGACCACGCTCCTCGGGCATATATCCGATGAATGGTATGTCGTTGTCCGTTATCTCATGTCCGTTCAGAAGAACACGGCCGCTGTCGGGCAGCGTTATGCGGTTTACGATGCGCAGCAGTGTCGTCTTTCCTGCTCCATTAGGTCCCAATAATCCATAGATAGCTCCGCGGGGAATTTCTATGGACACATCATCCAGCGCTTTATGCCCGGTAAATGATTTCGATATATGCCCAATACTTAATAAGGTATCCATAATTGCTTATTTCTTGTTTGAGATAGCTGTGTAGATAATATCCGCGATTTTTGCCTGTCCCTCCTCGTTGGGGTGAATCGTGTCAGGAAAATATCTGCGCTGTGATTGGAATGGGGTGTTCAGATCGATGACACCCAGTCCCAATTCATCGGCAACCTCTTTGATATATGGAATAACTCCATTGTAGATTATGCTGTCGTTGATATCCCAGGCGTTTCCCATAGCAGGAGTCGGCAGGCACAGCCATATCTCGGGGTTTGTATCAAGTTCTTTGAAACTGTTTACCAGAGTTACCAGATCTTTCTTGAAATCCTGTTGATATACCCAGTTCTGCGGTTTGCTGTCATTGGTACCCAAAGCAATGGTCACGATTTGCGGCATGAAAGCGAGCGCTTCCTGATATATAGGCTCTTTCATATATGGAAAGTCTCCTCTGTTCATCAGAATCCGTCCCGAAATGCCGAAATTGCGGACAGTATAAGACGGGCCAAGCAGTGAATCCAGTATCGCCGGATATGTGTCGCGCTCACGGTTCCCAATACCGTGACCGAATGTTATGCTGTCACCGATACAGGCTATGCGTATCGGTTCTTTCTGGCAGGATGCCAGCACTGACACCAGCATCAGAACAAGTGGAATTCTGTAAATAGCTTTCATAAATTTATAGTTTTTCGTTTTTTAGGGACGACTGAAGATCAAGCTGTATCCTGATACTCTCGGTATGTATTATCTCGAAAAGACTCTTGATGAATTCTTTTGAGAGTCCTTTCGTCTCACTGTCTTCCTGCAAAGCCTCGATAATGTCAGTATATCTCTGTGACTGCAGAATCGTGAGACCGTGCTCCTGCTTGTATTCGCCGATGTGGCTTACAATGTCCATCCGCCTGGCTATTACCGATAAAAGTTGCCGGTCGCATTCGTCAATCTTTGTGCGGAACTCTGAGAGACCCGCGCTTTCTGTGATGTCGGGCTGCCTGCGCGACTTGAGGCTCTCAAGCAAATGTACGTACATCTTTGGCGTGATTTGCTGGGCCGCATCGCTGAGCGCTGTCCCGGGACTGCAATGAACCTCGATGAACAATCCGTCGGCATTCATCTCGAATGCTGTCTGGGACAGCGGCAGTATGTATCTGCTGTTTCCACCGATATGGCTCGGATCGCATAGTATGGGCAAATCCGGCCTGCGCCTGCGCAGCTCTATCGGTATCTGCCACTGGGGTGCATTCCGGTATGTCTTCTCTCCATATGTGGAGAATCCGCGGTGTATTGCTGCAATAACGTTTATTCCGGCTTTCTCAAGACGCTCAATTGCTCCGTTCCACAGCTCAATATCGGGATTTACAGGATTCTTTACCATTACCGGTGTATCGCAGCCTCTCATACAGTCTGCTATTTCCTGTATGGCAAACGGGCTGGTGGTTGTCCTTGCGCCTATCCATAAAATGTCTATCCCGGCATTGAGAGCCTCTTCGACATGGGTGGGATTGGCAATCTCGGTGGTGACACGCATACCCGTCTCTTCCTTCACCCTCTTCAGCCAGGCAAGACCTTCAACACCGATTCCCTCGAAACAGCCGGGTCTGGTGCGTGGCTTCCATATTCCCGCACGGAATATCCTGACACCAGCCTCCGCCAGACTGTGGGCGGTATCCATAACCTGGCACTCTGTCTCGGCACTGCATGGACCGGCAATCATTATCTTGCCACACAGACTTTTCTGTAATATGTCTCCAGTCTCTTTGTCACTCATTCTGATTCCTGTTGATTAGAATCTTACCATCGCGCATAGTCAGCTCCTCTTCGGATATAAGCCGTGATAAGACATATTCTATCTGCCCTTTGCCGAAAGGTAGTGCAAATATACTGTCCTGAGCGGTTTTTTCATCACTGATTATTCTTATTATTCCGCTTTTTATCTCTTTGAAAAGCGGAGAGCTGATTTTCTCCTGTTGTTCTTTGATGCAGAGGTCGCAATGATTGCACGGACCGTCCGGCTTCTCACCGAAGTACTCCAGTAACATTGAGCTGCGGCATCCGTTTCTTCGTGTGGCGTACTCAGTCATCGCCTTTATGCGCTCCCGGTATTCTGCTTTGCGAAGCTCATACGCCTCGGGCGGAAAATTCAGCATTGATGACTCGACCCTTGCCCGTCTCCATATTATCAGCGGAGTGCGCCGCTGAGGAACATATCGTATGATTCCGGCCTTGTCGAGCCCTGTAAGTATGTTGTAAAGTGTGTTTCTGCCGATATTCCCGACTCTGTCACAAATGTACTGCTCATCTATCGGCGACTGTTCCGTGAATATGCCGCTGTATGTGCGCAGGATTGTGTTCAGTACCGAATCCGTAAGCTGGTCATTGCGACGGAGATTATATAGTTCCTCTTTGGTCGTGGTAAACATCAGCCTGCCCTGATAGTCGGCCTCATCGACATATTCGATATATTCCATACGGCTGAGTATGCGCAGTGCGCTGTCAGTCTGCACCGGTGGCAAAGAGTAGCGTGCGCAGAAGTCTGCAAGCGAGAAATCGAAAGTACACCCTTTGCCGTCACCCACTGCCATGTTGTGCATATAACTTAGTTTGTCATATACTTTTCGGATGAAATCCTTTTCCGGGAAGGCGTCACTTATCCTTTTGCTGAGTATCCTTTTGTCACCAGGTGAGAATAGAAGTACTGCATACGATGCAAGACCGTCCCTGCCGGCTCTTCCGGCCTCCTGATAATAAGCCTCCGGTGAGTCAGGCGTGTCGGTATGCACTACAATTCTCACATCGGGCTTGTCAATGCCCATTCCGAAGGCATTCGTGGCAACCATTATTCTGGATCCGCCGCAGGTCCATCTGTGCTGCCTCTCATCTTTTGTGTGCTGTTCAAGTCCTGCGTGATAGTTGAGGGCGCTGATGCCCGCATCGTTGAGGGCATCGGAAATCTCTTTCGTCTCTTTGCGGTTCCGGACATAGACAATACCCGCTCCCTGTACTTTCGATAAGATATGAATGAGCTCTTTGGGCTTGTTGTCGGTCTCTCGCACAACATAGCGCAGGTTGTCACGCGCAAAACTCATCCTGAACGCGTTCTGCTCTTTGAATCCCAGTTTCTCCTGAATGTCGGCAGCCACCTTTGGCGTGGCGGTGGCCGTCAGTGCCAGAACCGGAACTCCTGGCAGGATATTCCGGATATCGGCTATCCTGAGATATGCCGGCCGGAAGTCATATCCCCATTGTGAGATGCAGTGCGCTTCATCTACTGTTATCATCGAGACTTTCATGTGTCTCAGTTTGGTAAGAAACAAATCTGAAGACAGACGCTCGGGAGATACATATAGAAACTTGCAGCCTCCGAATATGCAATCCTCCATAATCAGGACAATCTCATCGCGGCTGATCCCGCTGTAAATGGCTGCCGCACGTATGCCGTGCTCCCTGAGATTCCGGACCTGGTCCTTCATAAGGGCAATCAATGGGGTGATGACAAGACAAACGCCATCCATATTCAATGCCGGAACCTGGAAAGTGATGCTTTTGCCACCTCCTGTAGGCATCAGCCCGAGAGTGTCACGCCTGCTTCCGATACTCTCAATAATCGCTTCCTGGATGCCGCGGAATGAATCGTATCCCCAATATTGCCGGAGAATTTCCAGATATGTCATCACTTGCTGCTGCCGCTGCCAGCCTTGATGTTTTCAATCTGCAGTATCGGCTGATTGGGTCTGAAATTGTCTTCCTCGAGCGTATAGCAGATGTCAAACGAGCTTTTGGTCTTGATTAGAGATATGTACTCGTTCTGGCCGAAGGCAATGCCTCGCTTAGTGTTGTTGGTGCTGTCTATCAGATCAAGCTGGATGTGCTCATGACCGCGTCCTACTACTTTGCTGCCACCGTAATCATATACATTCCTCGTGCAGAACACAGGCTTGGCGTTCTCGGGACCGAATGGCTGAAAACGCATCAGGTCCTTGAAGAATGTCGGAGTGATATCACTGAAGCCTATCTCTGCGTCAATGTCGATAGTGGCATTGATCTGGTCAGGCTCAATATGGGCCGCTACAAACTCCTCGAACCGCCTTGCGAATTCCCCGACGTTCTCAGTCCTCATGGAAAGTCCTGCGGCGTATGTGTGTCCGCCGAAGTTCTCCAGCAGGTCTTTGCAGCTCTCGATAGCTTTATATACGTCGAAACCTGCAACTGAGCGCGCAGATCCCGTAGCCATATCCCCGGTCTTGGTTAGAACCACTGCAGGTCTGTAGTAGATTTCCGTGAGCCGGGATGCTACAATACCTATTACTCCACGGTTCCAGTCTTCGTTGTAAAGTACAATCGAGCGTTTCTCGGATAATCCGTCTATAGAGTCAACAATCTGATTGGCCTCGGCCGTCATCTTCTTGTCCTGCTCCTTGCGCTCCTCGTTGTGGGCGTTGATGCTCTCTGCAAGCTCCAAAGCCCGTCCGTAATCTGTCTCAACCATCAGATCGACAGCTTCTTTGCCGCTATACAGACGTCCTGAGGCATTCAGACGCGGGCCTATTCTGAAAATAATGTCATTTACCGTGAGCTCTTTGTTGTCAAGCCTGCAGACGTGAATCATAGCTTTGAGCCCTGTGCTGGGATGGCTGTTCAGCCTCTCCAGTCCGTAATGTGTCAGAACCCTGTTCTCGCCCATGATGGGAACAATGTCAGATGCGGTACTTACAGCTACAAGGTCGAGCGATGGAATAAGTTCGGAGAACGGTACACCGTTGCTCATGGCGAAAGCCTGCATGAATTTGAATCCCACTCCACAACCTGACAGATGGCTGAACGGATAAGTGGAGTCAACCCTCTTTGCATTCAGTATCGCTACGGCAGGTGGCAGCTCGTCGTCCGGGACATGATGGTCGCAGACGATGAAATCTATGCCTTTTTCGCGTGCATAAGCTATCTCTTGGATTGCCTTTATTCCGCAATCCAGAACTATCACCAGGGATACACCAGTTTCGAAGGCGTAATCTACCCCTGTGTATGATACACCGTACCCTTCGTTGTTCCTGTCTGGAATATAATAGTCCAGATTGTTGTGAAAACGTTTCAGGAAATTATAAACCAATGCTACGGCTGTCGTGCCGTCAACATCATAATCGCCATAGACGAGAATCCTCTCGCCTTTCTCAATGGCTCTGTTCAGCCTTTCGACTGCCACGTCCATATCCGGCATGAATGACGGATCGTGCAGCTCACTCAGCTGTGGAACGAGGAATTTGTCAGCCTCGTCCTTGTTCCTTATGCCTCTCTCTATCAGTAACTGGCAGAGAATGGGACTGATCCCTATGGCGCGTGACAACTCACGCGCTTCCTCTCTCAACTCCGGTGTCGGGGGCACGTAGCTCCATTTGCAATTCATTTTTTATGTTATTATTTTTCTTTTTCATATTGAGTGTGTAAGATAACCCGCGATAAAGTCGGGGTAAATTTGTCAATTTTGCAAAAGTAACTAAACGATGCCGTATTTCCATCTTTTTAATAAAAATAATTATGGTGTAGTTCGAGGACAACTGATTTTTGCTAATTTCGCGCTGTTTTAGATACGAACGGCTCCTGTTATGAGAGAAGGGCAGACAAATGTAAGATTACGTGCTTTCAAGCCTGTGGGTGGAATAGGTGAACGCCATCTTGTGATTACGGTCAATGACATAGAACTTCCATTTGCACAGCAGTTCAAGGCCGTTGCGGATGCTCTTGCTCCGCTGCTTTCGGCCGACAAACGGCTGCGTCTGGTGTTCGAGCGTTTTTTCCTCAGTGACATTTACAATCAGCGTGACGAGCTGGAAGCCTTGCTCGGCAATCCGCAGTGTGCTGTCTCTGTGGTTGGGCAGCCTCCTTTGAACGGGGCTAAAATCGCGTTGTGGGCTGTGTTGCTTGAAGACGTGGATGTGACAGACAGGGGCAGCGGTCTGTTCGAGGTGTCGCACGGCGCATACCGCCATCTGCTCTGTGCCGGGAATACCGCACATGGTCAGGAAACCAAGTCCCAGACAAGGGAACTGCTGCTCGATTATTGTGAGCGTCTGTCGGATATATCGTGCACTTTGGCATCCAACTGTGTCCGGACCTGGTTCTTTGTCCGCGATATTGATGTCAATTACCATGGAGTGGTGACCGCCCGGAACGAGGTCTTCAACACTCAGGGGCTGACATCCGAGACGCATTTCATAGCAAGCACTGGAATAGGGGGGCTTCCCGGTGGCAGGTCGTCACTCGTACAGATGGATGCATATTCCATCTCCGGTCTCATTCCCGCCCAGATCAGGTATCTGAGCGCACCAACCCATTTGAACCGTACCTGCGAGTACGGAGTCAGTTTTGAAAGGGGTACTGTGCTGTCATACGGTGACCGCCGACACGTGCTGATATCGGGAACCGCAAGCATCGACAACAAAGGGCGGGTGCTGTACACCGGTGATATCCGCCGTCAGACAGAACGTATGCTGGAAAATGTGAATGCGTTGCTGAAAGAGGCGGAATGCGGCTTCGGGGACGTGATGCACATTATTGTCTATCTGCGTGACATGGCTGATTACAATGTCGTTGAACGTATGATGGGCGACCGTTTCCCGGATATGCCGCTCGTCATTGTGCAGGCTCCTGTGTGCAGGCCGGAGTGGCTTATAGAAATGGAATGTATCGCGATAGCCGGCCAGACGGACAACCGCTTCCCGGCTTTGTGATTATAATGACAATGCATTGGATTTTTAATCTGTAATGAGAATACTGGTTACCGGCGCTGCCGGATTCATAGGGTCAAGACTTGCCGGCATGCTGGCCGGGCGTGGCGATGAAGTGGTGGGAATTGACAACATAAACGATTATTACGATGTACGGCTCAAGTATGGAAGACTTGCCGAGTGCGGAATATCCACTGTGGGCAATGACCTCAAATCGGGAGAAACTGTCGTAAGCGGTCTTTATCCTTCATACCGGTTCATCCGTATGGATCTTACGGACAGGGATGCTCTGACGGCTCTTTTCTCGGAATACGGCTTTGAAGTGGTGGTGAATCTTGCCGCCCAGGCCGGTGTCCGTTATTCAATAACAAATCCGTACGCTTATCTTGACAGCAATCTTGTCGGCTTTATGAACATTTTGGAATGTTGCCGGCATAATGGCGTCAAATATCTGGTATATGCGTCTTCGAGCTCGGTATATGGCATGAATGGAAATGTACCTTTCAAAGAGACCGATAAGGTTGATAATCCTGTCAGCCTGTATGCTGCGACAAAAAAGGCCAATGAGCTTATGGCTCACTCCTATAGTAAATTGTATGGACTTCCTGTCACAGGTCTGCGCTTCTTTACCGTATATGGCCCGTGGGGACGCCCCGATATGGCCCCGATGCTTTTCGCGACGGCAATCAGCCGTGGCGAGCCGATAAAAGTGTTCAACAACGGAAATCTCAGCCGCGACTTCACTTATGTAGATGATATAGTAAACGGTACTGTTCAAGTGATTGACAGAATGCCGGTCGCCTCGCAGTGCGACAACGGAGTGCCGTACAAGATTTATAACATAGGATGCTCGAATCCTGTCCGGCTTATGGATTTTATCAGTGAGATTGAGAATGCCATCGGCCGGAAGGCCGAAAAGGTGTTCCTTCCTATGCAGCCGGGCGATGTGTTCCAGACATACGCTGATACGTCGCGGCTTGAGCGTGAGGTGGGGTATCGTCCTTCCACATCGCTGCACGATGGAATAGCTAAGTTTATGGAGTGGTTTGAGTCGGACAGGAATCCTTTGAGGTAATTTGCGCCGTGCCGGCTGCCGCCAGCAAATTCATATGTAAAAAAGTTGTTGGTTTTTTGGATATATTGACGACAAAAAGTAACTTTGCGGTGCAATTTGATAGCAGAATACTGCGAAAGCTGCCAAATAAACGTGAAAGTGTTATTTTAGAAAACTGAATATTATGGACAATCAGACAAAAAATTACGTAGAGAGTTTCATGGCTGACGTGATAGCCAAGAATCCGGGTGAGAAAGAGTTTCATCAGGCAGTGCGCGAGGTGGTGGAGAGCGTAGCTCCCTATATTATGGCGTACCCTTATCTCAAGGATCAGAAAATTATGGAGCGCATCGTCGAGCCGGAGCGTGTCATTATGTTCCGTGTTCCCTGGATGGATGATCAGGGCGAGGTCCACGTAAACCGCGGCTTCCGTGTTCAGATGAACAGTGCTATCGGACCGTACAAAGGCGGTATCCGTTTCCACTCAAGCGTAAACCTCAGCATTATGAAGTTCCTGGCTTTTGAGCAGACTTTCAAGAACAGCCTTACGACACTTCCTATGGGAGGCGCGAAGGGTGGCTCAGACTTCAGCCCGCGCGGCAAGTCCGATGCCGAGGTGATGCGTTTCTGCCAGAGCTTCATGAACGAGCTTTTCCGCCATATCGGTGCTGATACCGATGTTCCGGCCGGTGATATAGGCGTTGGCGGCCGTGAGGTAGGCTTCATGTTCGGTCAGTACAA
This sequence comes from Bacteroidaceae bacterium, assembly GCA_045597365.1. Taxonomy (GTDB): domain Bacteria; phylum Bacteroidota; class Bacteroidia; order Bacteroidales; family Bacteroidaceae; genus Colenecus. The sequence continues at coordinate 27,026 of JAZLKB010000010.1, forward strand.
GCGTCTGCGTGACGAGTGGACCGGCACATATACCGGCAAGGGCCAGGGATGGGGCGGAAGCCTTATGCGTCCTGAAGCTACCGGCTACGGTGCATGCTATTTCGCACAGGCCATGCTGGCAACACGCGGCAAGAGCTTCGAGGGTCAGACTGTTCTTGTATCAGGCTCTGGAAATGTGGCACAGCACGCCGCCGAGAAGGCAATGCGTCTTGGCGCAAAGGTTGTCTCCCTGTCAGACAGCAACGGCTCAATCTATGATCCGGACGGTTTTACCGAAGAGAAGATTGCATACGTCAAACAGCTTAAGAACGTTATCCGTGGCCGTATCAAGGAATATGTAAAGCAGTATCCGAATGCTCAGTATCTTGAGGGACAGCGTCCTTGGGGCATCAAGTGCGATATTGCAATGCCTTGCGCCACCCAGAACGAGATTGAGGCTGCCGATGCCGAGAAGCTGGTTGCCAATGGCTGCTACTGCGTATGCGAGGGCGCCAATATGCCTACCACTCCCGAGGCTATCGCCATCTTCCAGAAAGCCAAGCTGCTGTATTCTCCGGGCAAGGCCTCGAATGCCGGCGGCGTAGCTACCTCAGGACTTGAGATGTCGCAGAACTCAATGCGTCTGAAATGGACAGCCGAGGAAGTCGATGAGAAACTGCATCGCATTATGGCCGACATCCACGCTGCCTGCCTCAAGTATGGAACTGAGGAGGACGGCTATATCAACTATGTGAAGGGCGCCAATATCGCAGGCTTCATAAAGGTTGCCAATGCAATGGTAGATCAGGGTCTGGTATAATATGACGAGAGAAGAACCGGACTATACACAACTTATGACCAGAAGAATCCGTCGGGTTCTTCTGGTTTGTAATAATTATGACAGCTATACTCTCGAGGAGGACGGACGTATAGAGAACCGCATCGCGCAGGACTACGCCGAGCTGAATCTGAGCAATCCTCCCGAATTCCGGCGTGTCGAGACCACAGCCGAGGCTCTTGAACTTCTGACCTGCGGCGAGATGTTCGATCTTGTCATAACGATGTTCAATGTAGGCAGGGTCGATGTGTTTGACTTCTCCGTTCGGATGAAGCAGCTGGCGTCGGACACTCCAATCGTACTGCTTGCCACATTCTCGCGTGAAATTTACAATCGTGTTCAGGACCACGCATCATCAGCTATAGATTATTTCTTCTGCTGGAACAACTCGACCGACCTGATTGTGACTATAATCAAGATGCTCGAGGACAAGATGAACGCTGACAGCGATATTCTGGAGTCGGGTGTCCGTGCCATATTGCTTATCGAGGACTCTGTCAGATATTACTCAACGTATCTTCCGATGCTTTATAAGCTGGTCCTCCAGCAGAACAGCGAGTCCATACGCGACGCATTGAACGAGAAGCAGCAGATTCTGCGTAAGCGCTCACGTCCAAAGATTCTTATGGCCACCTGTTACGACGAGGCATTGGAATTGTATGAGCGTTACAGGAACAACATACTCGGCATAATATCGGATATAGGTTTTGTAATGCACCGTGATGATCCTCCCGAGAAGGAACGCCTTGACGCAGGTATCGTATTGTGTAACTATATCCGTAACGACAATCCTACTATGCCGCTTATCCTGCAGTCTTCGCAGGAGAGTATGCGCGAGGTTGCCGAGAAGCTTGGAGTCGGTTTTGTGGTCAAGACTTCCAAGACGCTGACTCACGATCTGTCGGAATATATCGGACGCGAGTTCGGCTTCGGTGATTTTGTGGTGACCGACCCTGAGACAGGCGAGGAGCTGATGCGCGCCAGTGACCTGTACGGATTCGAGAAAATCATGGCAAACATATCCGAGGAGGCTTTTCGCCATCTCTCGGACAAAAACTATATATCGCGCTGGCTGTTCGCCCGGGGTATCTTCGCGCTCGGAAAGTTTCTTCGGCCTCTGACAATACGCGATAAGTCGGATATTCCGGAGATCCGCCGCATCAATATGAAGGCTATCAAGGATTTCCGTATATCGCAGGCTCTCGGCGTGGTAGCGCGTTTCAATAAAGACAGCTATAATGATGCTATCAGGTTCTCGAAGATTGGAGACGGCTCGCTCGGCGGCAAGGCCCGTGGACTGGCTTTCGTGAATCACGTGCTGCTTAAGTACGACTTCTACAAGAAATGGGATCACGTAAGGATTATGGTGCCCCGTACGCTTGTAATCACTACCGATTATTTTGACCGTTTCATCATTGAGAACGGCTTGCAGTATGTTATCAATGCCGACATAAGCGATACCGAAATATTGTCGGAGTTTGTGGCATCGACCCTGCCGTCCGACCTCATTGACGCGCTTAAAGTGTTCATTCACAGTATGCACAGGCCGATAGCCGTCCGCTCGTCATCTAAACTGGAGGATTCCTATTACCAGCCGTTCGCAGGTGTATATTCAACATATATGATACCCCGCACCGAGAACGAGGACCAGATGCTGCGGCTTTTGAGCAAAGCCATCAAGAGCGTTTATGCATCGATATATTTCTCAGCCTCGCGTGGCTATATAGCTGCTACCGCCAATGTGATATCCGAGGAGAAAATGGGTATCATACTCCAGGAGGTGTGCGGTTCGCGCGACGGTGACTACTATTTCCCTACATTCTCGGGTGTGGCGCGCTCTGTCAACTTCTATCCGATTGGTCACGAGAAGGCCGAGGACGGCATTGTGAAAGTCGCCTTCGGTCTTGGCAAGGCGGTTGTAGATGGCGATCAGGTGCTGCGCTTCTCGCCGAAATATCCCAAGCACGTGCTTCAGACATCCACTGCCGAGCAGGTTATGACCGAGACTCAGAAGTCGATGTTCGCGCTGAATCTGCAGCCCGAGAAGTTCAAGACATCGGTTGACGACGCAGTCAATCTGGAGCGGATACCTATCTCGTCGTGCGGCGGTTTCCGTAATCTGAAACACGTAGTCTCGACGTGGGACAATGAGAATATGCGTATTGTTGATTCACCGATACCGGAGGGCCCAAAATATGTCACTTTCGCCCAGATATTGAAATACAACACTTTCCCTCTGGCTGAGATTATTACCGAGTTGCTCGATGTGGCCCAGAAAGAGATGAAGTGCGGTGTTGAGATTGAATTTGCCGCCAATATGGACAGGGGCGATGACCTGCCTACCATTTTCAATGTGCTTCAGATACGTCCCATATCGGTTGACAGCCGTAATTCCGATGTCGATTGGAATGATATTGACTGCAGCGACGCGCTGGTCTATTCCGAGAGCGCATTGGGAACGGGATGGATAAACGGAGTCCGTGATATCGTCTATCTGCGTCAGGACAGCTTTGATGTAACAAAGACAGTCCGGATGGCAGCCGAGCTGAGGCAGATTAACCAGAGGATGCGGGACGCACACACCAACTATGTCCTTATCGGCTATGGCCGCTGGGGCTCAAGCATTCCATCGCTGGGCGTCCCGGTGCAGTGGAGCGATATCTCCGAGGCTAAGGTGCTGGTAGAGTGCAGCTTGAAGGATTTTCGCGTTGACCCGAGCCAGGGTACGCATTTCTTCCAGAATCTGACATCGTTCAATGCCGGCTATATCGACCTTGATCCCTACCGGGGTAACAACGATGTGTTCAATTACGCTTTCCTGCAGTCGAATCCGGCTGTCGAAGAGACAGAGTTCATCCGCCATATAAGGCTTGACCGCGATCTGGAAATCTGTATTGACGGGCTTGGCCGCAAGGCTCTGATCAAGTAACATGATTTCTGTGAAATATAATTGATTGATAATTTGGTGATTAATGATGTTAGCTGTGAATTTGTAGTGGACGGAATCCGGAAAAGAGCAATGGTAGGTAGATTAATATTCGGACGGATTCTAATGGTGACCATACCGCATAATGTGCCGCAAAAAGTCCAGAACAGGCACATTGTCGCGATACTTCTTGACACTATGTATGCAGCTGGATGGATTGATCAAGGACTACATTGTTCATGAATACCGGATTTTCGTGACTATCAGTCCTTCAGGCTGCCTATCGGCACGACGAGCACACCATCTTCGCGCTTGTAGGCATACTGGCCGATACCCGTAAGGACCATCATGAATGATGGTGCTTTCATCTTGTCCGTATCAATGGATGCTGCAAGTTTTTTCAGACTTTCTGCGCCTTCGGCAATCAAGTCATTTCCCCCTATCTTTACCTCAATAAGACTATATTTGCCGTTTGGGAGGTGAACAACAGCATCGCATTCAAGTCCGTTCTTGTCGCGGAAATGATATACGTCACCGTCAAGGGGTGATGCATACACCCTGAGGTCCCTTATACAAAGGGTCTCGAATATCAGACCGAAAGTCTTCATATCGTTTATCAAGTCCTTCGGCCCAAGTCCGAGAGCTGCTGTCGCTATGGATGGGTCTGTGAAATACTTTGTGTCTGAAGTTCTGATCGCGGTTTTGCTCCGAAGGTTGGGATTCCACGCACAAGCGTCCTCGATTACGAATATCTTCTTGAGCGCTTTAATGTATGAGTAGATAGTGTTCTCCCCAAGATCATCCGCTTCATTCGATCTGATGTCTTCAAGGATAGTTCCGGCACTTGCCTGAGAGCCTTGATTACGTGCATATGACCTCATAAGACGTTTGGCGAGTTCCTCATCTCTCTGCACCCCGTCGGCTCTTGAGATATCAGACTTGGTCACAGCAGTGAAATATTCTCTCGCCTGCATCAAAGCTGCACGTTCGTTCTTCTTGGTTGTAGCCTTGGGCCAGCCGCCACGGCAGGTAACGAATGCCAAACGGTCAAGGTCAAGTTTGCTTTCCCCATCGACAGTATCCGCATTCTCGAAAAGTTTCGACAAGCTCACTTCGCCGGTTGAGTCACCGGATTCCCAAAGACTCATAGTACGCAGGCGTAGCCATCCCATGCGGCCTGTCCCGGAATGATATATGTCACTGTCGTCAGGAGGTACGGCCGAACCTGTAAGCATGAACTGCCCATCCTCATCACGTTTGTCGACTTCATTGCGCACCGCATCCCAGAACTGGGTGGCTATCTGCCATTCGTCAATAAGCCTCGGAGCCTCACCGACAAGAAGTCTGCTGATATTGGTCCGTGCAAGTGCCAGGTTCTGCTCCTTTGTCTCAGGATTGGCCATTTCAAGAACGCTGCCAGCCTGCTGCTTAGCCAATGTGGTTTTGCCACAGTATTTCGGACCCTCTATGAGAACGGCTCCTACCGCCTCCAGTTTACAAGCAAGGATGCTGTCGGCGACACGTTTCTTGTATTCCTTCATGAAGCATTTGAATTATGGCACCAAGTTATGCAGAATAGCCGACACTTCCAAGGAAAAGTAAAATTTTAATGTGGCGTTTGGCTAAATTTTGATGTGGCATTTGGACTAATATTAGCGTGGCAGATGGCTTTGTTTTCGTGAATCATTTTGTATCAGTGTACCAGCTGTATTTTCAGATAAAACATGGTGGCTTCTCGGTGGTTTGTCAATAAATTTTGATGCTTAAAGGAGATTGTGCGGAAAATCGAAAACTATCCAAACTTGGTCATAAGATCGCGGCGACGCATGGTATCCTCCACAAGCTTCATTGTGCTCCTGTCCGCACCAATAACCTTAGACCTTCGGCTGACAAGTGTTTGAGATAGTTCGGCTCGCTCTTCTTTCCTTCACACACAATGAGATAACTGTAGATCAATTCCCTAGACCCTTCTCTTCTTGCAGCCTTTTCCACTCACTATAGTATTTGAAACAGGGGCCATAAGAAATGGTTGTTTCAACTCTTGCAATAACCAAAGCTCGTTATTCCCATGGTCCTTCCAGTTGTCATTTCTGGCGGATATTCACTTTACGATATACAGATATATTTATAATTTTGCAGGAGCAGACCACTGACCGCAAACGGCAGGATTCATATGAGAGGCAACATATTGACATACATCGCGCTGTCCCAGGATGGACCCCCTCTGCGAGAAGTACTACAATATCAGCCCGTATGCCTACTGCGCCGGCAACCCCATCCGGTACGTGGATCCTACGGGAAAAAGCACACAAGCTGTTCTTGATTCAGTAGGGCATTATACGATTAAACAAGGTAACATTCATGACAATGACCTAAATATCTATTTGATGGCGAAAGACCAATATGGCGAACTATGTAATACTGGAATTGTTATTGGTAGAACTCCGACAATGACTTCTTTTTATGATTCTGACACAGATTCTTGGTACGGTACAATTGACTGTTCGGATAATAGTGGAATAGAATTCCTGACAATGATGTATGATGAAACGCCATCCCTCCTAAATTATATATGTAATGCCGGAAATGATGAGAAGTATGACTTTAAGGCGACAAATGGAACAAGAGAAGTGTTGTACGAGGTGATAGATGAACATTATCGGGGAATGCCCATTGGCGTTGGTGGGGATGGTGTGGCAATTTATACATCTGCAAGAGAAATTGGGAATATGGCAGCAGGAATTGTCGCACGAAAATCAGGACTCAGTTGGAATGTTGCAAGACTTGGGTTTGATGCATATGAATCAAGAAATAATTTGCATTTTTATCCTTATAAGATACCTATAGGTATGGGTGTTGTAGGAGGTTGCTTCACATTCAAATGGCAACCAGAAGGGTTGTCAACACAAAATGCAGAAAGATATGGATATGATCATCCCCAAATTAATAAATTGCCATGGATGTTAAAATAGCCAGTTCAATAAAAAAAGTTGGATGCATAGGATGTCTTAGCTGCATAGGCATCCTATTCCTGATTTGTATATTCATATTCGTCTATACTTCTCCCCACGATGAGAATTTGTATTATATTGAGGACGCAGATATGTATGTCAATTTCAATCGTAACGGCGGCGGTGACATGGGATGTGTCAGCTTTGGAAAGACAATAGAGGATATTGATAGGAAACTTGATTGCGTTATGGTCAATAGAAAGCGTAATTATAATGCATCTATAGTAATAGAGAAAGCCGGTGATTCCATTTTTTTTGATGTCGGTTTCGAAGGTGAAATCATTATTGAAAGTTCAACCCACTATCATATTTGTCCATTGTTTCCGCCACCCGTAGAAATCAAGATAAAAGAACTTGATGGTAGTGTGCGTACTGCCAAAACGTTTGACAGGACATACGATAAACGCTTCAGGGATAACGCAGGAAACTATCTGAATTTAGTTTATGCTTGGGATAAATATTGGCATGAGAAAAACCCACTGTTGGTTGAGGACGAATACATTTATGGCAAAATTAACTACGATAAGGTCAAAAAGCTTGATCCGATTGACCGAAAACATCACGGAAAATAGAATATGACATTTTGGTGATAACTTTGTAGGAACAGGTCACTGACCGCAATAAACGTAATTCATTATGAGAAGCAATATATTGACCTGCGTGTTGCTGTTCTTGCTGCTGCCGCTCTGCATTGCGGCATCTGCCGCACAGCCGTCAGCAGGCCCTGCGTCACCTTACGTGGACGGCAACTTCACAGTCACCGAGACCATGCTCGATTATGCGGGCACGCGCTTCGTCACGTCGGTCCGTCTCTTCGACGGGTTCGGCCGTCCCACCGCCACCTCCGCTGGTCACAGCTACGTCTGCCACTACTACATACGCGACCACCAGGGCAACAATCGCGTGGTGGTGAGCGATGCCGGCGCGATAGAGCAGACCACGCACTACTACCCCTACGGCGGCCCGATGTACCTGAGCACGGAACATGGCGTTCAGAAGTACAAGTACAACGCCAAGGAGCTTGACCGCACCCACGGCCTGGACTGGTACGACTACGAGGCCCGTCAGTACGACCCCGCCATAGCCCGCTTCACCAGTATGGGCCCCCTCTGCGAGAAGTACTACAATATCAGCCCGTATGCCTACTGCGCCGGCAACCCAGTAAATATAGTTGACCCTGACGGAAGAGATGGTGTCCGAATTATTGATGATGCAAATAAAAGCATAACAATAAAAGCTACTTATTTTGTTAGAACTGGTGAAAAGCCATTTCGATGTGGTAACAAAATATGCACATTATCAGGATATTCTAATAAGGATATTGAAAATATGAACCATATGCCTTCAAAAGATAAATTCCAATCTGTCAATGTGTGTTTTTAGACCGATGCATCGAAAAACTTGCAGAAATCATCGGCAAGACAGGATTTTTCAGTAATTTTATTGTCGTAAACATAGCTGGGGTTTGCTGTTATGATAACATTCTCAATAGCGCTGCTGCTTCTGATATTGGGCTATTTTATATATGGCCGGATTGTGGAACGTCATTTCGGAGCTGATGCCTCGCGTCCTGTGCCTTCCGAGACTATGGCTGACGGCGTGGATTATATGTCGATGCCGACCTGGAAGGCATATATGATCCAGTTCCTGAACATAGCCGGCCTTGGCCCGATATTCGGCGCGATAATGGGTGCGAAGTTCGGAACGGCCTCGTATCTGTGGATTGTATTCGGAACGATATTCGGGGGTGCTGTACACGATTATCTGGCGGGTATGGTGTCCCTCAGAAACGGCGGCGAGAGTCTCACCGAACTGGTGGGCCGTTATCTCGGCGATGTGGTAAAGAAGATTTTCACCATGTTCGTCATAATTTTGATGATTATGGTGTGCTGCGTTTTCGTGTCGCAGCCGGCAGGATTGCTTGCAGGCCTGACACCGTCAAGCATCAACATCAATCTGTGGATGTGCATTATATTTGCATATTACCTGTTTGCCACTCTGTTCCCGATTGACAAGATTATCGGACATCTCTATCCGATTCTGGGTGCTGCGCTGCTGTTTATGGCTATCGGAATACTCGTGTCTCTGTATGTGACTCATCCGGCGCTTCCCGAGATGTGGCACGGCTTCGGCACACGCTACGAGAAGGCTCCGATATTCCCGATTATGTTTGTCTCAATAGCCTGCGGGGCAGTGAGCGGTTTTCACGCCACACAGTCGCCGCTGATGGCGCGGTGCATACGCAATGAGAAATACGGGCGCCGGGTTTTTTACGGCGCGATGGTCTCGGAGGGTATCGTGGCGCTTGTCTGGGCTGCTGCCGCTACAGCGTATTTCCCGAAGCACGGAGCGGACGGAGCTGCGGCAGATATAACGATGAATATCTCGAAGGAGATGCTTGGCGGCTTCGGCGGTATAATAGCCATTCTTGGCGTAATCGCCGCACCGATATCGACTGGTGATACCGCGTTGCGTTCCGCCCGTCTTATCATTGCCGATTCGTTCAAATTCAGCCAGAAAGAGGTTCATCATCGTCTGATGGTTACGATACCACTTTTCGCTGCCTCGCTCGGACTGCTGTTCTACAGTCTGTCGGACAAGGATGGGTTCTCGATAATCTGGCGGTACTTCGCGTGGTGCAATCAGGTGCTGTCGGTGTTCACGTTCTGGGCCTTGTCGGTCTATCTGGCGCAGCAGCGCAAGAATTTCCTGATGACACTGATTCCGGCGGTGTTTATGACTGTCGTAACTGTAACATACATACTGGTGGCTCCCGAAGGATTCCGGATGCCGGCCAAGTGGGCCTATCCTATCACGGCCTTGATTGTGATAGATTTACTGGTCTTCTTCTGGCGCTGGCATTGGTATTACTTCAAGAAACGCCCGGATTAGACTCAAGTTTCGCATGTGAAACTTGAGTCCCAGCCGTTCTCGGCTGGGTCCTACCCTGAGGGGAGGACGTAGGTGGGGGTCATACAAGGATATTATTCAAGTTTCGCCTTGACAGTCCCTGAATGACAGTAATTTGGAACTTGCGAAACTTGAATAATCAGATTTTCTCTTCTATGGCGGGCGATATCAGGCAACCTTCAATGTAGTCTGTTCTGCGTACGGGGCGGGTGGACTCTGCGAGAATGACTTTCCTTCCGTCCAATGTCAGACGGCCCTCGCTGAACCATTGCAGGGCCTGCGGCAATATGCGGTGCTCCATGCGGTGAACCTGCGCCTCGAACTCTTCGAGAGTTCCGCACACCGGCACTGCCGCCTGAATGATCAGCGGGCCGTTGTCCAGCTCGGGACAGACCAGATGTACCGAGCAGCCGGATATCCGTACTCCGTACTCAAATGCGTCCTTTATGCCTGTTCCGCCTTTGAAGCTTGGGAGTATGGCGGGATGCAGGTTTATTATACGGTTTGGGAAAGCATCCAGAAAGACCTGGCTCAATATTCTCATCCAGCCGGCAAGTGCGATTGTATCCACGTCGTAGCGATTCAGGGCCTCGACTACCAGACTGTCGTATTCCGCTCGGTCCTTATGACCTTTTGACGGAATTGTCTCCACCGGAATGCTCCATCTGCGGGCGCGCTCTATCACTCCGGCTTCAGACTTGTTGGTCAGTATCACACGCACGTCCGCATCAAGCCGGCCGTCACGTACAGCTTCAAGTATCGCCTCGGCATTAGTCCCGTTGCCGGATGCCAGTATCGCAAGTCTGATCATATTCTCCCAATGGTTTGGTTTGCGTCGGCAAAGTTACGGAATTTATCGGTTTTGCTGAAAATGATGCGTGCGGATTTGGTTCTGGCGCTGAAGGGATTCCTATGAACCTGTATCAGCACGGCTTTGGCGGCAGGGCGGCGGGGCATACGCCGTCCGGCTGCTCGCTTACGCTCCGTAAGGCTAAACGGCTAACTCAGTCCTTTTAGCCAGCGCCGGTGCGCTGTCTAACGTCCTTCAGACACACGCCGTTCCTTACGCGCGTCCGAGCTGTCTCGCTTTACGCCGCCCGACGGAATGTCCCGCCGTCCTGCCGCCAAAGCCTCGGCTGTCCGGAACATTTTTATTACAAGTCTTGTAATGAAATCCCGCCGGAAGGAGTTTTTTTTTGTTGACAACACGAAACTTTCAACATTTTGTCTTCTCTTTCACGTTCCGAGGCCGTAACTTTGCCGGCACATCAGCAAAGATGAGCGGAGTGCGTCCGCCTTCACGCTGATGTACTTTTACAATTTAAATCTGTTATCATGGAAGAGACAAAACTGAAGTTAGGAACGTACTGCGACCTGATGAACGACACCGCGTTCCAATGGATATTCGGTCGCGAGGCTAACAAGGATCTGCTGATATCATTGCTCCGTGAGCTGATTCCGGAGAAACGGATCTCCGATCTCTCGTACTACAAGCAGCGTCAGACCCCGTTCTCGAAGGAGCTGAAGAAGAGCGTCTTTGACGTGTCGTGCCGTACGGACGACGGCTCTTACATCGACGTGGAGGTTCAGATACGTAAGCAGAGCCGTTTTTCGGATCGATGCGTGTTCTACTCGACGTTCGACGTGCAGGATCAGGTTCCGGAAGGAGCTGACGAATATGTGCTGAAGCCGGTGTATGTGATATCGATACTGGACTTCGTCCGTGACCACACGGAAATCTGGGACGGCAGGGTACTCTCTCACTATGACATCGAGGAGAGAGAGATACACGAGCAGATGACCGACAGCCTTCACTACATATACGTGGAGCTGCCCGCGTTCGGCAAGAGCTGGGAGGAGACAGCTAACGACAGGGAGAGGTTCTTCTACTGCATGAAGCATCTTCACGAGCTGAGCGAGCTACCGGAAGGCTTCGGCGACGGGATATGGGCGAGACTCGCCCGTCAGTGTGAGATAGCAGAGATGCCGATAGAAGTAAAGAGACAATATATAGGAACAATGACAACAGAGATAGACAAGAGGGCGCAGCTGCTGTACGCCCAGCGCGAAGGCACGCGCATCGGAATGGAACGAGGCACCCGCATCGGAATTGAACAAGGCACACGCATCGGAATTGAACAAGGCATGCAACAGGGATTGAAAGAAGGAAGAGCCGAGGGAAGAGCCGAGGGAAGAGCCGAAGGAATTGAGCAGGCAAATAAAGAAACCGCAAGAAAGATGAAAGCCGCCGCTATTCCGACTGAGACAATCAGCCAGTGCACCGGCCTCAGTATAGAGCAGATTGCGGAACTTTAGTTGCAGTAACTGCCCAATTCCCCCGTCTCCTACAAAAGGAGTCATTTCAATGTCATTATGCTCAGCAAAGAGCGCTCTACGATGTGACGTCACTCTATATCAGCAGTGGTAAGCAGCGCTCATTCATGGGTCTTTAAGGGAATCAGAGATGATCCAAAAAACGGCAGGAACGACAGACTGCGGTCAACGGTAATACCCATATCCGAAATATACGGATTCCGTGACTGGCGAACAGCTCCTGCAGGCTCTTTCTGGCAGCCTGCAGTCTGTCGTAATTCCCGTTTACTATCCGTGCTGACACTTCCCGGCGCAAGGCCGTCTGAAAGTCCGGCTCTTTGCCCGGTGGAAGTTTGTCCAGCGCGTCTTTGCATACGGCAGTGAGTCCGTGGTCCGATGCCGCTGTAAGGACATTGTTCCAGTCGGTTACGTTGAGAGATGAGATATCCTTGCCGAATACCGAACAGCATACAAGCTCTGCAACCACTTTCGATGGCTCTCCGCAGGCGTTTTTACTTAAGCCTCTCATTCCTCGATGATTTGTTGCCAGATTCTTATTCAGATGTCAAATTTACAATATCGGCATTATTTAATAATTCTGCAAAGTTGAGTTAGCAAAATACCGCAAATATCATTATCTTTGCATTGATTATGGAGTCGTTCTTCCGGACACACGACTATCTGATAGAACATCTGCAGGCATCCGTCCGCAGGGACCTGATGGATGAGATTGACTGGTCACAGCGTATGATCGGCATAAAGGGTACGCGTGGAGTGGGGAAGACCACATTCCTGCTGCAGTACGCCAAGGAGAAATTCGGACGCGACCGCTCGTGCCTGTATATCAATATGAACAACTTCTACTTCCAGGGACGCGGAATAGCCGAGTTTGCCGGTGAGTTCCACCGCATTGGCGGCAAGGTGCTTCTGATAGACCAGGTGTTCAAACATCCCGACTGGAGCAGCGAGCTAAGGAAATGCTACGATCTGTATCCGGGGCTGAAAATAGTTTTCACAGGATCGTCGGTAATGCGACTGAAGGAAGAGAACCCCGAGCTGGGCGGCATAGTCAGCTCGTACAACCTGCGCGGATTCTCGTTCCGCGAGTTCCTGAACCTGAAGGCCGGTACCGGTTTCAAGAGCCACAGTCTGTACGACATATTGAATCATCACGAGGAAATTGCCCGCGATATTCTGGATAAAGTCCGTCCGCACGACTATTTCCAGAACTACCTGCATCACGGCTTCTATCCGTTCTTCCTTGAGAACCGCAATTTCTCGGAGAATCTGCTCAAGACGATGAATATGATGATGGAGGTCGATATCCTGCTGATAAAGCAGATAGAGCTGAAGTATCTGGCAAAGATCAAGAAGCTGTTCTATCTGATGGCGGTAGAGGGCACGTCAGCCCCGAACGTGAGCCAGCTGGCAATAGAGACCGACACATCGCGTGCCACAGTGATGAATTACATCAAGTATCTGGCCGATGCCCGTCTCATAAATATGGTATATGACAAGGGCGACACCTTCCCGAAGAAACCTGCCAGAATACTGATGCACAACCCTAACCTTATATACACCATATATCCCCCGAGAGCCGAGGCTCAGGATGTGATAGAGACCTTCTTTGTGAACGTGCTGTGGAAAGACCATGTAGTCCACAAGGGCGATAAAGGCTTCAGCTTTCTGGTAGATGGCGAGACTGATTTCAAAGTCTGCACCGACGAGACCCGCTGCCGCCGTCCCATCACCACCGGCTATTATGCCGTAGATGACCTTGAGCTTGGCCATGACAACCTCATACCACTCTGGCTCTTCGGCTTCCTGTATTGACGGTTAGTGTAATGATGAAAGAACATGCTTTTGACAGATAGAATAATGTTGGATAACCGGACAACGGAGCTTTTGAGAGGATTACCCTTCCGGGACCGTTGCCACCCTCGGCACGTAAGAGGGAGGGACCCGCTGCGAAGCAGTGGGAGGGAGAGCGAAGCAGAGCGGAGCGAAGTCCCGGAAGGGTAATCCCCTCAAAAGCGTGCAGAACAATATATTCAGTTCAGATAACAGAAACTTTAACGAAATATAAACAAAAAGCTATGGCAAAGAAATTCTTGACTTGTGATGGTAATCAGGCCGCCGCTCATGTAGCATACATGTTCTCGGAGGTCGCAGCCATCTATCCTATCACGCCGTCCTCAACGATGGCAGAGTATGTTGACGAATGGGCAGCCCAGGGTCGCAAGAACATCTTCGGTGAGACCGTAATGGTTCAGGAGATGCAGTCCGAGGGCGGTGCCGCCGGTGCTGTTCACGGTTCACTTCAGGCCGGTGCACTGACCACCACATTCACCGCATCGCAGGGTCTTCTGCTGATGATTCCGAATATGTACAAGATAGCCGGCGAGCTTCTTCCATGCGTATTCCACGTATCAGCCCGTACCCTCGCATCGCACTCACTCTGTATCTTCGGTGACCATCAGGACGTAATGGCCTGCCGTCAGACCGGCTTCGCAATGCTGGCCGAGGGTTCAGTTCAGGAAGTAATGGATCTGGCAGGTGTCGCACATCTTTCAGCAATCAAGTCGAGAGTTCCGTTCGTGAACTTCTTTGACGGATTCCGCACATCGCACGAGATTCAGAAAATCGAGGCTCTTGATAACGACGATCTGGCAGGTCTCATCGACCAGCAGGCTCTGAAGGAGTTCCGCGAGCGCGCCCTCAATCCGAACAACCCGGTAATGCGCGGTATGGCCGAAAACCCGGACACATTCTTCACTCACCGTGAGGTATGCAACAAGTACTACGAGGCCGTTCCTGACATCGTTGCCGACTATATGAAGGAAATCAGCAAGATTACAGGTCGCGAGTACAAACCGTTCACATACTACGGCGCAGCCGATGCCGAGCGCGTAATCATCGCTATGGGCACTGTAACCGAGGCTGCAAAGGAAGTAATCGACTACCTGACGGAGAAAGGCGAGAAAGTCGGTATCATAGCCGTACATCTGTATCGTCCGTTCTCTGTAAAATATCTGAGCGCAGTACTGCCAAGGACCGTGAAGCGCATCGCCGTTCTGGACCGTACCAAAGAACCGGGCGCAAACGGCGAGCCTCTGTATCTTGATGTTGTCGAGGCATTCGCACAGAGCGAAGAGCTCAAGGCCATCAGCCCCGTCATTGTGGGCGGCCGCTACGGACTTGGCTCACATGACACCACTCCAGCGCAGATTATCGCAGTATATGAGAACCTCGCGCTGGCACAGCCGAAGAACCAGTTCACAATCGGCATCAAGGACGATGTGACATTCACATCACTGCCACAGGGCGAGGAAATTGCACTCGGCGGCAAGGGAATGTTCGAGGCCAAGTTCTACGGCCTTGGAGCTGACGGTACCGTAGGCGCCAACAAGAACTCTGTTAAGATTATCGGCGACAACACCGACAAACACTGCCAGGCATACTTTAGCTACGACTCGAAAAAATCCGGAGGCTTCACCTGCTCACACCTTCGCTTCGGTGACAGCCCGATACGCTCGACATATCTGGTCAACACCCCGAACTTCGTAGCCTGCCACGTACAGGCATATCTCCATATGTACGATGTAACCCGCGGACTCCAGAAAGGCGGCACTTTCCTTCTCAACACCATCTGGAACGAGGAGGAGCTTGCAGCCAACCTGCCTGCAAATGTCAAGGCATACTTCGCCAAGAACGATATCACCGTTTATTACATCAACGCTACCAGAATTGCACAGGAAATCGGTCTGGGCAACCGTACCAACACCATCCTGCAGTCAGCATTCTTCCGCATCACCGAGGTTATCCCGGTAGATCTTGCCATCGAGCAGATGAAGAAGTTCATCGTCAAGTCTTACGGCAAGAAGGGTGAGGATGTCGTAAACAAGAACTATGCGGCTGTTGACCGCGGCGGTGAGTACAAGAAACTGACCGTTGATCCTGCTTGGGCATCACTCGAGGCTCCTGCAGCAGCTGCAAACGACGATCCTGACTACATCAACAATATAGTACGTCCTATCAACGCCCAGAACGGCGACCTTCTGCCTGTAAGCGCATTCAAGGACAGCATCGACGGCACTTGGCCGTCAGGTACCGCTGCATACGAGAAACGTGGTGTAAGCGCATTCGTTCCTGTATGGGATCCGTCAAAGTGTATCCAGTGCAACAAGTGCGCATACGTTTGTCCTCACGCCTGCATCCGTCCGTTCGTCATGGACGAGAACGAGGCCGCAGGCTTCAAGGCCGAGACTCTTGAGATGAAGGCTCCTGCCGCATTCAAGGGAATGAAATTCCGTATGCAGGTCGGCGTTATGGACTGCCTCGGCTGCGGCAACTGCGCCGATGTTTGTCCGGGCAACCCGAAGCTGGGAGGCTCTGCTCTTACAATGGTTCCGTTCGAGGGTCAGGAGGCAGAGGCTGCTAACTGGGAATACTGCGTAAAGAACGTCAAATCAAAGCAGAACCTCATAGACATTCAGCAGAGTGCAAAGAACTCACAGTTCGCCACACCTCTGTTCGAGTTCTCAGGCGCCTGCTCAGGCTGCGGCGAGACTCCGTATCTTAAGCTGATATCACAGCTGTTCGGTGACCGTGAGATTGCATCGAATGCCACCGGCTGCTCATCAATCTACTCGGGCTCAATACCTTCAACTCCTTATACAAAGAACGAGGAAGGTCACGGACCTGCCTGGGCAAACTCTCTGTTCGAGGACTTCTGCGAGTACGGAATGGGTATGCAGCTGGCCAACCGCAAGATGCGTATGCGTATAGAGTGCCTGATGGGCGAGGCACAGAGCTGCACCTGCTGCTCGGATGAGCTGAAGGCTCTCTTTAATGAGTGGATTGAGAAGAAGAACGATGCCGAGGCTACCAAGGCTCTCGCTCCGAAGATTATCGCCGGCTGTGAGGCTTGCGGCTGTGACATCTGCAACCAGATTCTGGCCTGCAAGGATTATCTCATCAAGCGCAGCCAGTGGATTATCGGTGGTGACGGTGCATCGTACGACATAGGCTACGGAGGTCTTGACCACGTTATCGCAAGCGGCGAGGATGTCAACATTCTGGTACTCGATACCGAGGTTTATTCAAATACCGGCGGTCAGGCCTCAAAGTCAACACCTCTCGGCGCAATCGCCAAGTTCGCTGCAAGCGGCAAGCGCGTACGCAAGAAGGATCTTGGTATGATTGCTACGACCTACGGCTACGTATATGCTGCCCAGATTGCTATGGGCGCCGACAACGCTCAGTGCCTCAAGGCAATCCGCGAGGCCGAGGCTTATCCGGGTCCGTCAGTCATCATCGCCTACGCTCCGTGTATCAACCACGGTCTGAAGAAGGGAATGGGCAAGGCTCAGGCCGAGGAGGCTGCTGCTGTAGAGTGCGGCTACTGGCATCTGTGGCGTTACAACCCGGCTCTTGAGGAAGAAGGCAAGAACCCGTTCTCGCTCGATTCCAAGGAGCCGCAGTGGGATAAGTTCCAGGATTTCCTGAAGGGTGAGGTTCGTTACGCATCTGTAATGAAGCAGTATCCCGCCGAGGCTCAGGAACTGTTTGACAAGGCTGAGGAGATGGCTAAGAAACGCTATGCCTCATATATCCGTATGAGCAGGATGGAGTGGTAGTTCAGTTGCTTTTTCCATATTTTCTGAGGAACCGGTCTTTTGGGGCCGGCCCCTTTCTTAGTTCGGTGTCTGCCGTTACTCCACTACTGTTACAGGATACACGAATACAGGTGATGTCTGGCCTTTGTCATAACCTGCTACTGTAAGATAGTATTTGCCGGGCCACATACACTCGTATGTAAGATTGGCATAGCTGACACCCTTGTCAATGAATCCGAGTCCGGCTGTGATAGAGGCATTCTCCTTCCAGGCGCGCTCCGGCGAACCGCCATACCTGGCATTGACCTCTCCCTCCGACCAAATGCTCCAGACGTATGTGGCAGTGTCAATCGAAGGCGTAATCTGCACCCTGTTCGTAGCAGAGAGGTATTCGAAATCAAAGGTGAATCCTTCGATAAACGACTGCTCCCAGGTTGTGAACGGTTGCCTGGCAAGCGATGGTATATATGTCGTATCCTCCAAATTAATAGCTACAGCAAAGGCATAGTAATCCGTGCCCGAGTCCAGTCCCTCTTTCTCGGTAAATGTGTAACTGTCAGGCTCATAGCTGAGTATCTCATCGAAATCGGAATGGGTGGATTTCAGGAAGGCTATGTAATGAGAGGCAAAAGTTGCATCATCGGGATATGTGTTGAAGACAGATGCCGGTACGTAGTCAAAATAATACGGCACAGGGTATGACGGTGAGACAGAAATCGTAGCCTTGGTCTTGCCAATGTCTGTCACTGACAGGTCGAATGAGACCGGCTGCGGAATCTCACTCACTTTTATGCTGTCAACCGATGTGGAGGGCAGCTCTGCAACCTGTTTCCCGTCTTTCCATAGCATAAAGTAATATAATGTATCTATGCCCGGAGATGTGTCGTCTTGCGCCGGGCTGTATGCGGACGATGGAATTCTCAGCCTGCGGCGTGTAAAGTCCGATGTACGACGTCCGAGCGAGTCGCATCCTGCAATGACGGCCTCGTATGTGCCGGCAGATATGCCCAGCTCGTCAAAATCCAGCTCGGTCACGCCACAGTCAAGATCGTAGCGCGGATCAAAGAACAGGTATATGTAATACTGCCAGAATTCCTCGGGCGTTATCTGATTCCTGCCGACCCACTGCGCCATCATATTCAATGAGTTCCTGTCGGTCAATTGCCACATATATGTGCGGTTCAAGTCGGACGGAGTGATAGTCAGGCTGCCGTCTGTAAGCCGGATGTCGAATGACAGGTCTTCAATAAGACGCATATCGACTGTGATGGAATCAAGCTGTGTCTCGTCCGCGGTCAGAACAATCTCGCCGTTCTGAAAGAATGACCACTGTGTAATGAACGGGAGCAGAAAAAGAAGCTGTCTCATCGTACTACAGTGCCATTTATGTTAAACATCTGATTATCAATGCTGATATAAATCCGGCCGTCATCATTCATACGTTTCTCGACAGAATGGGGCGATATGGGATCAGCTTCAATCGCAATATCGGAATACTCATCGGACTTTATTGATGTGGGAGTAGCGTCCTGTATGGTAAGGGAACGGATGTTTGATAAAGGCTCATTGAGAATCATCGTTCCATCAATGCCGGTCAGCGACAAGGAATCGTTTCGTACAAGTATATATGCAGTCTCATTGACAGCTGTTGATGCGGGGCTTCCGTTAAATGGAGTAATTACAAGATGCTTTTCAGCATAAAACGGCACAGCGGTTAAAAGCAGTGCAGACAGAATAATTTTTTTCCTCATTTGTCGTGGATTTGTCGCGAAGGTACAAAAAAAAAGTCCAGAATGCCGATTATGGACGGTGATGCATAGCGATAGACAGAAGAAAGGGGCTGGCCGGCTGGTCAGTCCCCTTCAAATTATAACAGAACTGTAAGATTACTCAAACAGAGTCTGCTGTCCGTTGATGATGTAAATCTGACCCTTTAAAGGCTCCAGTACGCGCTGGCCGCCGACGGTGAAGATAACATCGTTACCGTTCATAAAGACAGGTGCTATTGTTGTAGCGGTCTTGTCAATCAGTACAATCTGATCGAAGAAGTAGTCGGCTGCAGTCTCACCTACGTTGAGCAGGAAGCGTACGTAACCGTCGTTCGATACTGTAATCTCGCCGCTGTACTCCTGCCATTCGGTTGTCAGTGCCAGATTCATGCTGTAGTCGCCAAGATACTGGCCGCCGTCCTGCTGCAGGGCTACCTGCATATTCACATTCTTGCTTGCTTTAGCCTTGAATGAGTATGTGTAAGTGTGACCCTTGATGTACTGACCTACATACTTGACCTGAGTGTCATAATTGTTGCCGCCTGTAGCGGTTGTAACCTTCAATGCGTATGCGCTGTTGTTATAGCCTGGAGCCACTGCTGAGAGGACTGCCGGCTTTGAACCTGCGCTGAGCCACTTGCCTACGGTACCACCGTTGAAGTTGTATGACTCCTCATCGAGGATGTTGCCTTCGACAACAGGCTCTTCGGTTGGTCTTGGAGCCGGAGCCGGGGTAGTAGCGGTAACATATCTGTAGATATAATCCTGAATGTCGCTGAAAGCTATAGTCAGCTGATCATCGGCAGATTTCAGAGTGTATCCGAGAATACGCATCTTGCCCTTGCCGTCAGTGTCAGTTACTGTTCCGCCTATTGCTGAGTATGAGCCGTTATAGCCATAGACAATAAGGTAGAAGCAGCCTTCCTTAGCCTCGGAAACCTTGTTGGCTACGAGCTGTGACTTGTTTATGTCCTCAATCTCGTACAGATAGCCGTGACCCTGTTCGCCACCGTCGGCATAAGTCTTGAAGTTGAAGCCGGTACCCAATGACAGGTACATCGGTTTGTCGTCGGTAGCCGTTACGGAAACAGTGAACTGCTTCTTCTCAGCATCGGTCAGTGTAAGGTCAACTGCCATACGGTCAGCTTCCTCCATCATATCAATCTTGTTCGAATCTGTGCTCTTTCCGTTCCAGCCAAGATACAGCTCGTTGCTGTAGTTCTGGAGATAGAAGTCAGAAACCGGATTGGCGATGGTGAAGTTGATAGCCTTGTCGTATGAGTTGAGAGCCTCTACGGTAAACTCACCGTTCTCGTTGATAGTGACAGTACCGCTTACCATGTGCCATACCTGGTCACCGTCTTCGGTTGCCCTGGTTGTGTAAGAAGTACCCTGGAGTGTCTCGCTGTCTGATGCAAGAACTGTGTTCTTGCTCTTTGAAGAGTTGATCTCGTATGTACGGGCAGTCAGCTCAGTGGCCATGAATACGAGTGTGGCTTTCTCGCCATCCTCGTTGGTTACGGTGATCATTGTAGCTGATTTGCTTGTAACTGTCTGAATATCTTCTGTGCTGAAGGATGTGATGAAGTCTTCCTGTGCATCACCCTCGATAGCACCCTGATAACCTGTGAAACTGAGCTGGTACAATACAGCGTCACTGCTGATTACGGAACCTGTCAGGGTTAAGTTCTTCCCTTCAACAGCTACAGCAAACTCGCCTTCCTGCAGTCTGATCATATTATCTTTTGCATCAATTACCGCACTACGGCTAAAGTCGATATCCTTTCCATCGAAATTGCCGTCTGGGGTTTCTGAGTGAACTGTCAGTAAGACTCCATACTTGCTGTTTGAGGCAAAATATGAATACATACCATCTTCAGTGTCAATATAATCAAGGTTTGTGGCCTCGACGACTACTGTATCCTTCGGCTCGATCTTCTCGTATTGAACAAGAGCTGTAACAGGCTGATTATAGGAGTTCTTAGCGTCAACCTCAACTTTCAGTTTGCCGTACTCGTCATAGCTGAGCGCGATTGTACCTTCAACCATGAACCAGCAGCGCTCGATACTACCGCTTGTGCCTCTAATACCAGCCCAACATTCGATCAGGTAACCACCTTCAACACCGACAGATTTGAGAGCCGTACCTGCCTCATAGGAATCAGAGATAACGAACGTTCCTTCAGGAATCGTAGTGTTGGCAGGATCGGTGTAGAGTTCCAAGCCAATGGTTTGCATATCTGCGTTGGTAGCATAGATTCCAATCACACCATCTTCGATAGTTGCATTCATATCGCTCCAAGCGAATGTGGCGTCGAACGGAGCGTCGGTATCATATTGGAGTACACCGGCAGGTTGGATCCAATTGAAGACGTATGCTTTCTCGTCTTCACCGATAAGTAAACCGGTCAATTTAACGCCATCCTCGTCTTCATCGATAGTAACCTCACCTTCGGTGAATTGTATTCTTTCTCCACCGCTCGAAGGAATAACATTGTAATAGTTCATTCCTAATGTACCGTCTGCATAAGAGAAGGTTCCAAGTTTCTCCTGACCTAATACTTGAACGATATAGAGAGTGTCTGTATCTTGACCTTCGTATAACCATCCACGGTGAGCACGGGTGGTGCTATTCAGATCTTCTTCAACTGTGATGCTCCGTAAATTCACCTTGACGGTATCGCGCTCGGTGATAGGCGTGTAAGTCCAATCGAAGACATAGGCTTTCTCGTTTTCACCAATCATCAAACCGTTCAACTTAAGACCTGTATCATTCTTAGCGATGGTAACTTCACCTTCAGTGAAATCCAATCTGCCAGCGGCAGAAACAATACCGTAATAATAATCCTGTGACAATGTACCATCTTTTAAGGAGAATGTACCAATGGTATCAGTACCTACTACTTCGAGAATATAGGTAGTTTCCTCTAATTCAGCAGATACTTTGATGATACCTTTTGCAGGCTCTGCAAAAATCTTCATGTCAGTCGTCACCTTAACCGTATCACGCTCAACGATAGGTTGATCCATAGTCATAGTTTCATAATCTGCTGTCAGAACTTCTGTTGCTGTGGAGTTGAGCGCAACAGTGAATATTGTGAAAATACCAGTCTCTGGATCATAGTAAGACTCAGCTGCATATTGAGGAGCCTGCGTTGCCGTGTAAGCATCCGTCAAGATAATATTCATAGATCCGCTTGATGTTCGTACTGTAGCTCCCACAGGTTTAACGGTGAATGTATAATCAGGATTCATGTTAAGGGTCATATCGATACCGGTTTGACCATAGTATCCGCCTTTACCTACACCAAGGAATTGATATTGTTTCAAGCCAGTATTGTCTTTACGCTCTTTAACGGGAACATTTGTTACAACTGCACCACCAAAGACAGCGTTCAATGCATATTTACCCGTGTTCACATCGAACGGAGTAAAGTCAGTCCACTCGCCCCAAGATTGAGCAAACGGAGTGGTAATATAAACGGTAACGATTGCGGGATTGCCGTCGGAATCAGATAAATTCAATGTACCTGTAATCTTCAGGCTGTCGCCGTCAATAGCAGAGGTGAGATTAACAGCGCTCAGGTTCTCGTAATATACATTCTTACCGGTGGACTTGTCGCTTACCCAAGTGGAATAAGCGTCGAATTGCTCTACGTCTGTGAAAGTGCCTTGCAGTGCTTTGCTGATGAAGTAGATGTTGACACTGTTGTTCTTGTCAGCGGTTGTACCACCAATCGTCCATACACCGGCAGTTAACGTTCTGGTATTCAGGTCTGCCTCAGCAACGTTAACGAAAATCTCCTTAGCATCGGGTTTCTCGTAAGTGAGGTTGAAAATATATTCGTCACCATTCTCAGCATAGAGACTACCAGTAAGAGACTTGTTGCCTGCCTCATTAGCTACAACAATAGGAGTAGCTACGCTGTGGAAAAGTACGTAATCTCCACCACCGGCTTCTTGTAAATAAGAGCCTTCAATATCTACATCCTCCGTGAACGTACCAGTTTCGGTATCAGTATATACCCAAAGGGAAATATAGAAATCGTCGTTAGTAGCTGTATAAACATACTCCCCATAATAAGAAACATATTGTGCTTTGTAGTTCGTGGCATTAACATTGATTTGAACGCCTGTGGGAACGAAAGGCTGTTCTTGATAAGTAATAGCATATTCTGCACCACTTTCCGTCGTCATGGTTGCATCTATGTGCAATAACTCATCTTCCTTAGTTATGGTGATAGAATAAGCAGTTGCATCCTCCTGCTCATAATCTTCTGTCAATGTGCAAACCACATACATATCAGCAGGAGTAGCATCTGTATATGCCCGATTCAGTTCGTAAGCTGCATTAAAATAATAGATGAAATACAACTGTTGAGCCTCAGACCAAATTTCGATGTAATCCGGTTCCTGATACAATTCTCCGTCGGTAACGTTGATTACTTCGTTAACGGTAGCGGGAGCCTTGTGTAAAGCAGGTTGAGCAGATGCTTGTTGGATGTTGGCTTTTACAGACTTGCTATTAGCTTTCACAGCAGGAGCCTGTGCCTTTTGGTTAGTGACTTTCAGAGCCGGAGCGGCACTGAATTGATTGAGGTTCAGACGCTGAGCGTTTTCAAACGAAGCCCTGACAGCAGGCTTCGCTTGCTCAAGTTGAACTTTCTGCACTTGCTCGACAGAGATCGGAGCCTTCTTTGCAGAGAAGGCTTGCGGGGCTGTCTGAGCCACGTTTACGCCAATTGCCAATGCAACTGCGCAAAAGAGAGTAAATAATTTTTTCATCTATAAAAAGTTAGTAAAAAGAATGATGTATTCGACTTTATATGCATAATAATAAAAATCACGCAAATTTAGTTATTTTTCATTATGAATTATAAATGCATCCGAATTTTGTTAATCTTTAAGCTGCTTTATTGTTGGATATTTATGTTTTTGCTAATTTTGCGAGTCTTTGCGGACTAGTGCATGATGAATTTTTGCAAACTTCCTTATTGCAGCCGGTTGTCTGCATCAGGGATGCTTGTTTATGAAATTTGAATAAATTTACAAAATAGTATGAAATTGTTGTTTAATGTCGGTGACATCGGGAAGGCTTCGAAAAAAATCCTGCTTGTGGCTGTACTGCTGGCTTTTGCCATGTCTGCAGGATCGCAGACAATCAGCGGAGTTGTTGTCGATGATCAGGGTGAGGCTGCAATCGGTGCTACTGTGCGGATTGCTGATGACATGAGTGTTGGAACTGCCACCGATCTGGAGGGAAAGTTTACGATTAAGGCAACAGAGGGACAGATTCTGGTAATCTCGTATGTCGGGTTCGGACAGGAGGAGGTCGCTGCCAAGGAAGGAATGCGTATCCAATTGAAACCTGCTGTCGGTAAAGTTGACGAGGTTGTGGTTCAGGGTATGCGTCGTGTTGACAAGCGTCTGTTTACCGGTGCCACATCGAGCGTGGATGCCGACAAAATCAAACTGGACGGTATAGCCGATGTGAGCCGTGCCCTTGAGGGACGTGTGGCTGGTGTGTCCGTCCAGAACGTTTCCGGTACATTCGGTACAGCCCCGAAAATCCGTGTACGTGGTGCCACCTCTATTTATGGTGCATCAAAGCCTTTGTGGGTCATTGACGGAATCATTCAGGAGGATGCCGTAGATATCGATGCCGACGATTTGTCATCGGGCGATGCCGTCACCCTGATATCAAACGCCATTGCCGGACTGAGCGCTGACGATATAGAGAGTTTCCAGGTCCTTAAGGACGGCTCTGCCACATCCATTTACGGTGCGCGCGCTATGGCCGGTGTCGTGGTAATCACTACCAAACGAGGCAAGACAGGCCGCTCTACCATCAATTATACAGGCGAGTTCTCTTTCAGACTGAAACCTTCGTACAACAATTATAACATCTGCAACTCACAGGAGCAGATGGGAATCTACAAGGAGATGGCCGAGAAGGGCTGGCTGGAGTTCGCCGCTCTTGCCAACGGCTCGAACAGCGGTCTGTATGGCCAGATGTACACACAGATGGCCAGATATGACGAGACGAAAGGCGAGTTCGGATTGCCGCACACCGATGCTGCTATGGCCAGATATCTGCAGGAGGCTGAGTTCAGAAATACCGATTGGTTTGACCTGCTGTTCCAGAACAATATAGTTCAGAATCATTCTGTGAGCATCTCCACCGGTTCTGAAAAGGCCAGTCTGTATGCCTCGCTGAGTATGATGGACGACCCGGGCTGGACTATTGACTCAAGTGTCAAGCGTTATACGGCCAATATGAACGCTCAGTTCAATCTCTCAAAGTACATTACCGTGTCGTTGCTTACGAACAGCAGCTATCGTCAGCAGAAGGCGCCGGGAACATTGGCAAGAACTACCGATGTCGTGAGTGGCGAGGTGAGCCGTTCGTTCGATATCAACCCGTTCAGCTATGCCTTGAATACCGCGCGTACCTTGGATCCGGATGCTGTCTATACCAGGAATTATGCCCCGTTCAACATTTTCAGCGAGCTGGGTAATAATTATATAGATTTGAATGTCTCGGATCTGAAGTTCCAGGGAGAGATTACTGTCAAGCCGATTTTGGGACTTGAGTTCAATGCGATAGTGGCCTACAGGACCAACAGGTCATCAACCGAGCATTTCATATTGAATGAGAGTAACCAGTCCGAGGCGTATCGCGCAGGCGTGGGCAATCCCAATATCCAGGACAGCAATACTTATCTTTATAAAGACCCGGATAAACCAAATACATATCCTGTATCTGTAATGCCGGTGGGCGGTATATACACCCGTTCGAATTATGCGGTTGACCAATTGGACTTCCGTCTGACAGGCCAATATAATAAGGTGTGGAACGATATCCACATTCTCAACGTGTTTGCCGGCATGGAGGTGAACAAGACTGATAAAGACCAGACTTTCAACTCTGATTACGGAGTCGATTACAATGCGCAGAGGCTTGTCAATATTACTCCTGACTTTTACAAGCAGGCAAAAGAAGAGAACACGATACTGAGCTCATTCGCAAAATCATGGACCCGTAACCTGGCATATTTCCTGAGTACCAGTTATTCATACGCCGGACGCTACACATTGAACCTTACAGGTCGTTACGAGGGGTCCAACAAACTTGGCAAGGCCCGCTCGTCGCGCTGGCTGCCTACATGGAACGTTTCCGGTGCATGGAATGTCAGCGAGGAAGAATGGTTCCAGCATTATCTGGAGCATTCCAATGCGTGGATGTCACATCTGTCATTCAGGGCATCTTATTCATTGACAGCCGACCGTGGACCTTCAAGCGTTTCAAACGCTATGCCTATCTATTATTCCACAAACGCCTGGCGTCCTCAGGGTGACCAGATGGAGACTGTCATAGTTTTGAGCAATATAGCAAATACAGAGCTTACTTACGAGAAGAAACACGAGTTCAACATCGGTTTCGATGCGGGATTCATCAACAACAGGATTAATCTCGCATTCGATGCCTACTGGCGTAATAACTATGACCTGATAGGCTTTATCCAGACACAGGGCGTTGGCGGTATCATTGACAAGATGGCCAATGTGGCTTCGATGAAGTCGAATGGTGTGGAGGCTACACTGACAACCAAGAATATCCGTCGCTCAAATTTCAAATGGGATACCGACCTTATATTCTCATTCGCGCAGAATGAGATTACCGATCTGAAATCGAGAAGCAATGTCATCGGACTGATTACTGGCAACAGTACCAACCATTTCCGCAAGGGGTATCCGGTTTCGGCATTGTTCTCCATACCTTTCATGGGCTTGGATGATATGGGTGTGCCGACTATCATAAATGAGAAAGGCGATGTTACCAATACCGATATCAATTTCCAGGAGTACGAGAATCTGGATTTCCTCAAGTATGAGGGACCGACTGAGCCTACCGTTACCGGTGGTCTCAACAATATGTTCACTTGGAAGAACTGGCGTCTCAATGTGTTCATCACATACGCATTCGGTAACAAGGTGCGTCTTGATCCTGCTTTCTCGGCTGCTTATTCAGATATGAGCGCAATGACCAAGGATTTCAAGAACCGTTGGGTGATGCCTGGTGATGAGGAATTTACAGATATACCGGTAATAGCAAGCCGCAGGCAATATTGGGATAATACTCAGATCGGGTATGCATACAATGCGTACAACTATTCTTCAGCACGCGTGGCTGACGGCGGTTTTGTCCGTATGAAAGATATTTCGCTGACATACGAGCTTCCGGCTTCATTCCTTAAGAGGGTAGGACTCAGCACAGCTTCTCTTAAACTTGACGGAACCAATCTGTTCCTTATTTATTCAGACAAGAAGCTGAATGGTCAGGATCCTGAATTCGTAAATTCCGGCGGTGTGGCAAGTCCGCTGTCAAAGCAGTTCACATTTACAGTCCGTCTTGGTATTTAATTTAACTGAATCGGAAAGATTATGAAAAAGATATTATATTTTGCCCTTTCGGCTGCTGCGTTGCTGAATGTAGGATGTACCGAATTCCTGGATACATCTCCCGATGAGCGTGTTGAGATATCAAATCTTGATCAGATAATCCAACTTATCGGCTCGGCTTATTCGACCGGCAATTACGGCTGGCTCTGTGAGATTTCCAGCGACAACATCATTGATATAAACGCGCCGTTCCTTGCAACCCAGAGTAATGGCTCAGAAGTGCTGGTACATTATAATTTGGGATCTTACGGACGTATGGATGATGAGGCTTACAGATTTGAGCCTGTAAAATCATCTACCGATTCTGACTCACCTACTTCAATATGGGAAGGCTGCTATAATGCTATTGCCACAGTGAACCACGCTTTGGCTATGCTTGACGAGATCAGGGATAATGAATACGGCCGTCAGGCCTCGGACGATGTCTTGTCCGACAAAATGAAAGCCGCATACGCCGAGTGCTATCTGAGCAGAGCCTATCATCATTTTATCCTGGTCAACATATTCAGCCAGGCTTACAGGGATGAGCAGTCCAGTAGAAATGATGTGGGAATTCCCTACTGCGATGTGCCTGAGGATGTCGTAATGGTAGATTATGACAGAAGCAATGTCACAGATACATACGACAGAATTGAAGAAGACCTTTTGCGTGGACTCGCTTGGGTGAATGATATAAACTATTCAATGCCAAAGTGGCATTTCAACGTAAATGCCGCACACGCATTCGCCGCACGTTTCTATCTGTATAAACGTGATTATGACAAGGTTATTGAGCATGCCGACGCTGTGCTTGGTACTGATGCGACTCTGTTGCTACCCAAGCTTATGGATTATTCCGGCTTTGATGACTGCACTACATCCGAAGATTATGCCGAGCTGTGGCAGAGTCCGGATGCCAATAACAACCTTCTGCTGATTGCTACTTACTCAGTTCAGTTCAGACGTCATATCGGACATCGTTATGCAACTGCCGGCAAGGCTTTGCGTGACATTGAGTTCCACCTTGGACCAAACTGGAACTGGTATCTGATGCCTGCAGCCAATGTCGGCGGCGGTACATTCTACGATGGTACTTCCGATCACGGCTTTACCAGCGCACGTATAGCCGAGAGATTTGAATATACCGATAAAGTTGCCGGTATCGGCTATGCCCACGTTGTCCGCCGCGAATTTACCTGCACCGAACTGCTGCTTGAGCGTGCCGAGGCAAAGCTGTTGGGCAAGCACGATGTTGACGGATGTGTCGAGGATCTGATAGCTTACGAGGACAGCCGTCAGTCGTTCTCCGAGTCGAACAGGTTGTTCTACACCTCGGGCAATGCTTTGAGACCGTTGACAAAGGAACTCATAGAGAAATGGTATGTAAAAAAGAATAACAGTAATGTTATAACCGACTGGACAACTACCGATTCCATGAGCGTGTCGTTCAATATCCCCGAGGAATTATACGTATATATGAACTGTCTGAATGATATGCGCAGATACGAGACTGCATATACCGGTCTCAGGTTCTTTGATTTGAAGCGGTTCGGCATTGAGTACTCACACGTCTGGAGTGTTGATTCCGTGGCTTATGAGATGAAGTGGAATGATCCCCGCCGTGCCATTGAGGTGCCTCAGGAGGTTCTGGCAGCCGGTATGGCTTCGTCAATCGGTGAACCTATGAAAGTCAGCAAACCGTTGCCTTTTATCAGGCAGACAGACGGTCTCTGCAAGAAAGACGAAAATGACTAAAGATTTGTAGTATGAGAAGAACAGCATATTTTGTTTTGACATTCGGCCTTTGTCTGTTTATCGGCCTGATGTCGGATTCCTGCTCCAAGGATGAGCTTGGTGAGTCCATCTTCGATGTCAGAGACTATCCTCTGGATCCGAACAGCAATACATTTCCTCTGGATACTTTCTGCAAGAAGAATTTTCTGGAGCCTTATAACCTGAAGTACATTTACAAGATGGAGGACATAGGCTCTGACATGAACTATAATCTTGTTCCCTGCTCCTATGACCAGAGTATAACTTTGGCAGTGCTTTGCAAATATCTATGGTACGATGTCTATCGCGACAGTATTCCGGATGGTGAGCTCTTCCTGAAGAAGTACAGCCCGAGGATTATTCACGTAATCGGTTCACCGGCGTTTAATCCGGCTCAGGGTACCGAGGTGCTCGGTACTGCCGAGGGCGGCTTGAAAATTACGTTGTACAATGCCAATAATCTGTTCCCTGGCAATATTGACTATATGAATGAGTATTTCTTCAAGACGATGCATCATGAGTTCAGTCATATCTTAAACCAGAATGCAAACCGTCCGAATGAGTTTGACCGAATATCAAACGGAAAATATAACGCGGTCAACTGGAATGATACTGAAGATCTGGTTGCGCTCGGACAGGGATTCGTGAGTCCGTATGCTTCGTCTCAGGCACGTGAGGACTGGGTGGAGGTTATTGCCAATTACATTGTAAAGGATACTATTACCTGGAACGACATGCTGTATCAGGCAAGTTTCCAGTGGGAATATGTAAAAGATGTAGATGCCGCGTATTGGAGAAAAATTGACGCCAAGGTCAATGCCGGAAAAGCTGACCGTGACTCTGTCGGATTCTTTGTCAGAGAGACTTCTACCGCGGGTGACGATGCTGCCACGTACGGAATCGTAAGAAAGGCAATCCAGCGTGACGATGAAAACAAGTACGCTATTCCTGACGCTGATGGCAATATCGTATATCTGCATACGTCGGGTATCATAGGTGATGAGGTAATCAGACAGAAGCTTGATATGGTACGCAAATGGCTTGCTGAATACTTCAATATGGATCTTGAGAAAGTCCGTATGGGTGTCCAGCGCAGACAGTGGCTTACCGACGAGAACGGTGATTTCGTGTTTGATTCCGAAGGCAATTTTATTAATAATCTTACATACGTGCGGCCGGATGGTACCACTATACTCGATGACCTCCGCCAGCAGGTGTTGAAATTTAAAAAATAAGGAACAGCATTATGAGAAGATATATTGGTATAACCACTTTGGCTGCCTGCTGTCTGGCTTTGGTCAACACGGGTTGTGTGAATGAGGTTGAAGATTATTTCGAGAAAAGCGCCGCTGAGCGTTTGAACGATGCTGTAATTGAGTATTCACAAATTGTCTCATCCTCGCCCGGCGGTTGGGTGATGGAGTACTATCCTACAAACAGCATCTCTTTCCCGAGGGGAAGCGGCTATCTGATTCTTGCAGACATCAGGAAAGACGGTTCTGTTGCGATGGCTATGAACAATGAGATTACAGATGGCGAGCTTGTATGTGATACTTCTATGTGGGAAATCATCAAAGATTATGGCCCTGTCCTGTCTTTCTCGACATATAACAATTGTATCCATACATTCTGCGATCCGGCTATTTACGATACCGGCCTCGGCTTTGAGGGCGATTATGAGTTCCTCATAATTGATATGGAAAAGGATGCCCAGGATGTAATGCTTAAGGGAAAGAAGCGTGGTGTATATGTCAGAATGTCACGTCTGCCCGAGGGAACCGATTATGAGGGCTATCTTGACGATGTCGCCAATTTCCAGGAATCTATTCTTCCTGCCAATGCAGTCAATTATAATCTGCTGAGCGTGGGTGACTCCCTGTTCAAGGTCGAGGAGATAAATTCCGGCATTCCGAACATTTATCCGTTCGATGGTGATCCGATAGCAAACGAGAGCTGGCATCCGTTACTTATAACCAAACTTGACGGTAAATATCATCTCCGTTTCCGGAATGCAATGAAAATCGGGAATACTGATGTGCAGGAATTCATTTACGATGATGTCCAGGGCTTGTTTGTTGATAAAGACAACGACAATGTGAAATTTACGGGTCCGGATCCTGTCAAATATTTCAGTGATGCTTTGAAACGTCATGCTTGGATTTGGAATTTATCTGAACAGTCAATGTCGGCTGATTTGTTTGAGAAATACGATGCAATCAACAAGGAGGGTAGCAAACTTAAGGACAAGTACTCTGTAAAGTCTATTCAGTACTCAAACATAGTCAAGTCCGATGCCGGAACCACTCTGAGTCTTGACATGACATTTGTCACCAGCAAGAAGAAAACCGCTACGGTGAGCTATCTGTTTGATCTGGAGGTCGGCGCTGATGCTGTAATGCTCGCCAATCCCGTTCCTAAGGACGAGACAGCGGCAAATGTCATGAAGAATCTGCCCAGTATTGCCGCATTCCTTGAGACTGTTCAGGATTCCTACAGGATAAAGGGCGCATATACTAATTTCTGCATGAATGACCTTGTTCTGAATTCCGATAATGGAAAGATGATGACAGTGAAATATGCCAATTGATGTGATTGTTTTAATGTAATTTTATTGATATGAAGAAAAGTCTGTTTTTATTGTGCCTGATCGGCAGCAGTTGTGTGCTGTCTGCGCAGGAAGTGTCCGATTTTGCAGTGTCAGATGCCAAGGCGCTGAACACGGTTCCCGTGGAAACATTTGAAATGGTGAACAAGTCTGTCATGAGGAGTGTTGCTGCTCCGGCTGAATTCAATAAGCTGAATGATGAGTCGGAAGTCTCACACGAGGGTCGTGCCATATATCGTGCTCCGTATGGAACGCTGTATTCGACTTTAACTCCTGATTGGATGGCAAGTAAAAGTACACTACTGTATGTATCTGCGAAGACAGACCTGACGTTTGAAAACTATTGCAGTATTGACGGCAAGCATGTAGGTGCCGAGAACGTCGGTTGGACAATGGACGGTTCTATAGGTACTGAGAGTTTGGACTCTCTGATGGATGAGGATGGTAACCTTGTCGAACACTTCTACGGCTACTATTATGTTCCCGAAGTCAGTGTGTTTGCCCCTGAAGATGAGCAACACGTGGATGCTCTGGATTCCTATTGGACGTATCGGGATAAGGAAGAGCCGGCCAATAAATCTCTACTGGTGGCAGGTACGGATACTGTGGAGAGTCTGGGGTATGCCTGTGTTGCGGCCGGTCAGTACGGCGGTTTTTCGGATGGAGGTGAATTCACCACCAATAAGAATTTCCTGATTCTTGATAAGGGAGATGATGGAAAGGTTGTTTGGAAAGACACCGGCAAGAAGTGTTTCGGTTTTGCCCAGTATATAGAGGCTCCGGCTGATATGCTTTACGTAACGTCGGTATATGTGAATCTCTGGAATGATGGTACATCTACAGAGGGCTTCCGTCTGGAGGGAAAGGAACTGACTGCTGCAATTTACAAGGTTACTGAAGAAGGTCTGTCTGAAGTCGTTGCTAAAGCCACTGCTCGTGAGGATGACGTTTATTACGAGAGTGAATATGACCTGGCTACGATATCATTCGTATTTGTGGAGGATGATCCTATTTTCGGTGAGATGGATGCTCCTGTCGTGCTGGACGGCGACTCTGACTATATGGTTGTGATTTCAGGTTTTGGTCAGCTGACATCAGAGTGGACTTGCGCGTTCTGTAGCGCAGATGGGTTCCAGGGGCATGGCTATGCTCTTCTTGAGGATGGCAGTTTTGCCACGGTAGGTTACACGAATGCTCTGACTACGCCTCAGGTGGATTTGTATCTGTCCTTCGAGGCTGCCTTGCCTGTAGCCAGTGCTGTTGAAGAGTTCAAAGATGTAACAGTGATAATCCCGGAGGAGGGTGGATACGGAGTGACTATATATGACGAGGAAGAACAGAAGTGGTACAATGACTACGAGATTTATACAATGAACACCAGCGAATGGTGGGAGGAAGTTGATGCCCCGTACTGGGTTGAGATAGAGTATGAAGATTCGTATGTTGAGGAATATGGTGTTATGATGGTGTATTTCAAGGCTGATGCCCTGCCAGAAGGTACCGAGGAACGTCATGGCGAGGTAATCCTGTCTCTGTATGGCAAGGAAATCGTAATTCCTGTAGCTCAGGGTGAACAGCCGACAGGCCTTCCCGTAAGACGTGCCGATCAAAAGAATGTTTACTTCAATATGCATGGTCAGCAGGAATTTACTCCGGCAAAGGGAAAAATTTATATTGTTGACGGTCAGAAAGTGATTTTCTAACGTTAGATAATATACATTACAATGCAGGACGAAGCCGTTTTTGCGGTTTCGTCCTGTATGTTTAATATATATATTGATGTTATCTATAAATATCTTATTTTTGCATTATTAAAGTATTTTAATGATAATGCGACGTATTGGTGTTTTGTTATTGGTGCTGTTGTCAGCAGGGTTCCTGTCAGCACAGTCCCTGTCTGTAGAGCGTGCAAGAAAACTTGTGGAAGGTAAAACCGAGCTGGCTTATGTGGCCGGAAGTATAAGCTCGCCTGATTTTTGCGTGTTTAATAAAGTCTCTCAACAAGGTTTTGTAATAGTGTCACCGGATGCAGTCTTCGGCGATGGCCTTGTACTT
This sequence comes from Bacteroidaceae bacterium, assembly GCA_045597365.1. Lineage (GTDB taxonomy): Bacteria > Bacteroidota > Bacteroidia > Bacteroidales > Bacteroidaceae > Colenecus. Next base: position 61,265 of record JAZLKB010000010.1, read on the forward strand.
GCATACTCTGATGAAGGTAGTTTTGACTATGAGAGTCTGCCGGAAAATGCCAAATGGGTGTTGTCCCAGTATCAGGAACAGATAAACTATATACGTGAGAACAATATTATGATGGCTTCCAATACGTCATCTGCTTCTGGTCATGTGATAGTCGCGCCATTGCTGGCTGAAGCCCATTGGGCTCAGTCATATCCCTTTAATGAGATGTGTCCTGTCGATGGTAGGGAAAAAAGTGTAACCGGCTGTGTGGCCACTGCTATGGCGCAGATTATGTGGTACTATAAATGGCCGTTGAGCGGAACAGGGTCTCATTCTTACAAATGGAATGGTAAGACATTGTCGGTTGATTATTCCAAATCTGTGTATGACTGGTCCAGGATGCCCGGCAAATATATAAGTGGCCGATATGGCCAAGACGAGGTCGATGCGGTCTCAAGGTTGATGTATGATTGCGGTGTCGCAGTTGAAATGGATTACAGCGCATCCGGAAGCGGGGCCTATTCGTATGATGTCCAGAATGCTCTGAAAAAATATTTCAAGTATAAATCAGCGTCATACGCATACAGATATGGCTCATCGTCCAATTGGAATACAAGAATGAAGAATGAGCTGGATAAAAGGCATCCGCTCTATATGAGTGGCGTGTCTTCCGAGGGAGGTCATGCTTTCGTTTGTGACGGTTACGATTCAAACGATTATTTCCACTACAATTTCGGCTGGGGAGGCAGTGGTAACGGATATTATCTGTCAACAGTAGCTGGCGGTTTCTCCGAAGGGCAGGAAATGGTTTACGAGATTCGTCCCGACAGAGAGAAATTGCTTTATGATGGACTCTATTACAATCAATTGTGCGAAGACAAGGTTGAACTGTCTTATCCTGATTCTGATGATGAGTATTATTCCGGCAGAATAGTTCTGCCTGCCGAAATTGCTGGCGGTTCGCAGACATATGGCGTTACTGCCATCGGTGCATACGCATTCGCTTCATCAGATGTCTCTGTGATTGATATTCCTGCCAGTGTGAGAACAATTGCAGGTAATTCAATGTTCGGCTGTGACAAGATAGATACCATATATGTGCATTGGACGGAACCATTGGACTGTGATGTCAGCGTTTTTGACAATGCAGTCTATTCGAAGTCTGTTTTAGTAGTTCCTGATGGAAGGTTGAATACATATTCCAAGTGTATGCCATGGTCCTTATTCTCAAATATTGTTGATGCGAGTGGCTCTGCCGAGGTGTGCGAATGGTCTGATTGGGAACTTGTCGATGAAAGTTACAGTACTTATAAATACTCATGGAAGGAACTGGCTCCGGAGTCTGAGGATGTTACAGTTTACATAAGAACGTCTGCGACATTTCTGCCCAAGGTTCAGTATAAGGTAGATAATTGGTTCTCATCTTCGTTGATAATAGATGTGGACACATTGTCAGGGCAGTGTCAGATTGCAAAGCAGTCAACCGGTATTGTAAATGTCGATGATGAGATTCTTGCGTGCGATTATCCGACTTACGACCGGAGATACACATATCAGTTATATCCCTGTAAATTTGATAAGGAGATGGGGACATTTTCCATGAATCTTGTCTTTTTCTCATCAGCCGGAGGTTATTATTTTATGGGCCGGGATTCGTTGTATCTGGCAGGCTATCCTGTGTTTGATGTCTCAATAGGTGATGTCTCGGTAGATAAGTCAGGCAAAGTATCCTGTGAGGTTGATTTTAGTGATGCTGCAGGCTGCGGCTACGTTTTCCTTCACGGAAATCTCTCGTCAAAACAGGTGTCTTCTGCATATTCGGATATAAAATCCGGTAAGATAGAACTTGAATATACGACAGAGAGCAGTTTTGTAAGTCAATTGGCAGAGTCCGATGCCTACACACTTGTAGTGGCATCTGTCAACAGCGGAGGACAACTGGTAAAGTTTGCATCAAAACACTTGTCTTATATTGCAAATGAATCAGATTGGGTTGATGAATATGTGGGCTCCTATTATTATCAGGCATGGAAGAAAATGACTCAGAATAATGTCCATCTGCTTCACGATAAGAATAACCCAAGGTATTGGAAGTTGTCGTCGTTGTATAACGGCTCTGAATTGGTTTTCAGGTGGTATGACGATGATACCTTGGAGTTTGACGAGCAGCCAAGCGGATTTTCAACCAGTTCGGTTCCGGTAAATATAAGCGATAATAAATATAGCGACAAGCCACAGAAGAAAGGCTCCTACTATGACAGCTCCAGGAATACACTCTATTTTGACACATATTATTCTTCTCCAACATCGAAAAAGAATAATGCTGAGGCATTTGTTATAGAAGTCCCGACTTTGATAGAGAATGTCAGGACCGATATCGGGGCGAAGCCTCAGATATTCAATATTTACGGTCATAGATTGGAAACACCGCAGAAGGGACTGAACATAATTGACGGCCAGAAAGTTTTTGTCGAATAGTCAGAACAGCTATACTGCAGGTTCCCAACGGCGATGGCTTGTAATAGCGACGGTTTGCTATGGTATGACATCTGTGAAGGTGTGAAAGCTTTCTCTACGATGCGTGATGCGGTTTTGCCGTATCGCGTTATAACCGGGCATCAGGTACATGGTACTAAAGTCGCCAAGGTGGATAATCCCGCTCTGACCAGTGAGAGCCTTGAGGGATATGATGCGCTGATTACCAATTTGAGAGGCTGTGCCATAGGTGTGCGTACAGCCGATTGCATACCTATATTGCTATATGATCCGGTAAGAAGGGCTGCCGGAGCGGTGCATTCGGGCTGGAAGGGTACTGTCGGTAAAATACTGTTATCCACAATGGCTGCGATGGCTGCGGAGTATGGTACTGATACCGAAAATCTGCACGCTGTAATAGGACCTGGCATAAGTCTGGCCGGTTTTCAGGTCGGGACAGAGGTCGTACAGATATTTCGTGATGCGGGCTTCCCTATGGATATAATCTGTGAATATCAAGGCAAGCCTCAAGCCGGTACAATGGCTGGTGGATATCATATTGATTTGATACGCTCCAACCGCTGGCTGCTGGAAAGCGCCGGAGTACGTCCTGATAATATCGGATGTGCCGGTATCTGTACGTATCAGGATAAACGCTTTTTCTCAGCCCGTCGTGAAGGCCAGTCCTGTGGCAGAATAATCAATGCTGTCAGGATAGATTAGGATACAGTGGCTGTGCTGACTATAAGACGCAGATTAACCGACTCTCATCCTTGCCGGCCTCAATGGCTACTGATTTGCAGAAACCCCGTAATATCGCCGCCTGAATGGCATATTCGCTGTTATCCAGCAATGAGGCATCCACATACCCCGGTGAGTATATGGATATCTGATTGCTGTTTGTCTTCTCTGAATGGCTTACTACGACTTTTGTGCCGTTTTTCGCTCCAAGCATAATCAGACCTTCCTCGACGGAATGCGAGATATGGTCTATTTCCTGCGATGACATATTATATCGTACGCAGAAATTGAATATCTTGCCCATCATTTCATAGAAATCGTAATGATTCTCAGAAATCTCGTAACGGCATTCCCGTATTCTGTTTATAAATATGCGGGTCTTCTCACGTTGCGGGTTGTCAAAGATCTGTTCTGGAGTTCCCTCCTCGTAGATGGTACCTTCGTCCATGTAGAAAATACGGCTGCTGACCTCGCGTGCGAAACTCATCTCGTGGGTGACAATCATCATAGTCATTCCCTTACGCGCCAAAGTCCTGATTACTCCAAGTACCTCGCTTACCATTGTAGGGTCCAGTGCTGATGTCGGCTCATCGAAAAGTAAAATCTCGGGATCCATAGCCAGTGCCCGGGCAATCGCTACACGCTGCTTTTGTCCGCCGGACAACTGCTCGGGATATGAATATGCCTTGTTTGCCATTCCGACCATCCTTAGCAGTTCCATGGCCTTTGCCTCGGCCTCTTCCTTAGTCTTTTTGCCTAGAAGAACCGGCGCGAGTATGACGTTCTCAAGTATGGTTTTCCCGTTGAACAGATTGAATGACTGGAATACCATTCCCATCTTCTGCCTTAATAATGGTACATTGGCATCTGGCGACAGAATATCCTCTCCGTCAATCATGATACTTCCTGATGACGGTCTGCCCAGAAGGTTCAGACATCTCAGAAAAGTGCTTTTTCCTGTTCCGGATGGTCCTATTATGGATATCACCTCTCCTTTTTTGATGTCGGCGCTCACATCGCTCAAAACTGTTATGCCGTCTTCAAATTTCTTCTGCAGATGCGAGATGCGGACAATGGTATCGCTGCCGTTTTTTGCGGTGGATGCATTTTTCCTGTTTCGTCTGAGCCGGAATACTGTAAATATGACACCTGCAGCCAGCAATGTCAGTAATATTGCAAGTAATGGACCGATACTGCTTTTTGTCTCATCAATAGTGTTGTTTACAAATACGATGGGGTGGCTGTCCATATATCGGATCATTGTTATTCTTTTCATCCGCTCTTCAGTGATGTTGGCTAGTGAAATCATCACATCAACACGTCCTGAGATAAGACTGGGTATTATAGCGTTGAAGTCCATTATAGAGAATTCGGCAGGCCTTCCTGCCCATAGGGCGAATCTGCGTGCCAGCTCAATTTCGTAACCGTCAAGCTCGCCATTTGAGACCAGCGTGAAGGGCGGGACGTTGGCAATGGTCGCAAATACTATCGGCCTGCCTGTTTTTATTTCCTCAATATCTCTGTGGCATTCCTCGATGGGGTGGTAATACCAACGGTCGTGCATATCCGCTTCCTCCGGGCTTCCTCCGAACTCGTCCATAAATCTCTGGAACAACCCGATTAACTCAATACTGTCTTTGTTGAATCCTGCTCCAACTGGAAGCTTGGGCAGATTTGTTGATATTGTATCAAATTCCTTGTATTCCTTGAGTGCGCCGATTGCCATGGCATCGTCGCTGTAATAGCCTGAGTACTTTTTCTTCAGCAAGGCCGCGTATGCATCCGGATCATTGTTGAAAAGCATCAGGTTTTCAATTCCATATGTCTTGCTTAGAAGACTCTCGTTGTGATTACCCATGATGGTTCCCACCTTTTTCCCTTTCAGATCTTCCTCGCAAGTGATTATCGAATTGTCGTTATGGCTCCCGCATGATGCGATTGAGAGCAGCAATAATATGGCTATGGGAAGCTGTGGCGTGATGCCGTTCCCTTTCCTGTTGCTTGTATCGCTTCTACGTGTGGCGTACTGCAGGGCTGCCATAAAGAGACCGGAGATGAGCAGATATATGGCAGCGACCAATAACAGTGGGAAAAACGCGTCAAATGTACGTGCTCTTATTATGTCCGAAGCTTTTGTCATGTCCATGACTGCCACATATCCCACAATGGCAGTGCCTTTCAGCAGGCTTACAATCTCGCCTATATATACGGGAGTGACATTGCGTACGGCTTGTGGAAAAATGATATGAAAGAACGTCTGTATCTGGGTGAGCCCAAGCGAGAGACCTGCTTCAGTCTGTCCTTTGTCTATGCTTTGGATGCTTATGCGCATCATTTCGGCAAAGTATGCGGCTGAATTCAGAGAGAATGTTATGATGGACACGATTATTCCCGATATGTTGGCTGGAGCCAGTACAACATAGAACATAATCATAAGCAATACCAATACAGGGGTTCCGCGCATGAGGAAAATGTATGCTTTGGCAAAATCCTGCAACCATTTCCTGCGGCTCATCCTCATCCAGCATATGATGCCTCCGATTATTGTGCCAAGAATTACAGCGAATACCGTTATTGTCAGTGTAGTGCCCAAACCGTTGAGTATAAGTTTGTACCTGTCTTCCAAGATGAGATTGTTATAGAAAGCATCGTGCAGCCTTTCCATAAATTGGCCTTTTTCAGCAGCGTTGCAAACCAAAGTAAAAGACATTGTAATCAATGTCAGGAAATATTTAAGATATCTCATGTCCAGAGTTTTTTTGCTGATGCAAAAATAATAAAGATTGTGATGTTTGGTGAAACACTGTGAGTTTGGTTTGCAGGTTATTGCTCTGAAAGCGAAATATTGAGTAAATTCGCGGGTTGGAAACGCACTGCCGGATGAGCATGGGCAAGACTGAAGATTACATCAGAATACGTAATGCCAGGGTGAATAATCTTAAGGACGTATCATTGGATATTCCCCGGGACAAGTTCATTGTCATTACCGGTTTGTCCGGTTCTGGAAAGTCCTCACTCGCTTTTGACACACTCTATGCCGAAGGTCAGCGCCGGTATGTCGAGTCTTTGTCTTCGTATGCCCGCCAGTTCCTTGGGCGTATGCGAAAGCCTGAATGTGATTTTATCACCGGTCTTCCGCCTACAATAGCCATTGAGCAGAAAGTTTCCACCCGAAATCCGAGATCGACAGTTGGAACATCGACAGAAATCTACGATTATCTGCGTTTGCTTTTCGCACGGATTGGCAAGACGTATTCTCCTGTAAGCGGGCTTGAGGTGCGGAAGCATAGTACCGAGGACTTGTTGAAGTGTATGCGGGAGCTGAAGCCCGGTACCCGTTATACAGTATTGTCACCCATTCGGATTCATAGCGGGCGCTCTTTCAAGGAGCAGATAACGACATATCTTCAAGAGGGATTCACAAGGCTTGATTGTCAGGCTGAGATAGTCCGCATTGAAGATGTCCTGAAAGATGCCAATAGGCTGGAAGAGCTCGCGGATAATCAGGAAAAGGTTTATCTTCTTGTTGACAGATTGACCGCCGATGCGTCGGGCGATGCTGTAAATCGTCTTCTCGATTCTGCCGGGACTGCATTCTACGAAGGCGGAGGCGCATGTATGTTGCGCATTTACGATGCACCAGGGACTACTCTCCGTCAATTCAGCTATCGCTTCGAGGCTGACGGCATCTCATTTGAGGAACCCTCAGACCAGCTCTTCTCATTCAATTCACCTATCGGAGCCTGTCCTGTATGCGAGGGCTTTGGCAAAATTGTCGGGATTGATGAGTCTCTTGTCATTCCGAACCGCGCGTTGAGTGTGTATGACGGCGCTGTGGTGTGCTGGCGGGGCGAGAAAATGGGAGAATGGCAGAAATATTTCATTCTTGAGGCCCAGAAACACGATTTTCCGATTTTTACACCATATTATCAGCTCACTCAGAAAGAAAAGGATTATTTGTGGCATGGAACGGGAGCCGTAATCAATGTAGATGGTGAGGAATGGCCTGAATGTTGCATTGATAATTTCTTCAAGATGCTGGAACACAATCAGTACAAGATTCAATATCGTGTAATGTTGGCCAGATATAGGGGCAAGACCGTATGTCCTGAATGTCATGGAAAGCGTTTGAGGAAAGAGGCCGGCTATGTAAAGGTTGGCGGAAAATCAATATCGGATTTGGTCGATCTGCCGATATCGGATTTGAAATCGTTTTTTGACTCTCTTGTCTTGGATGAGACCGACCGGCTGACGGCCGACCGTATCTTGAAAGAGATTACCCATCGTATTCAGCTTCTTATTGATGTCGGATTGGAGTATCTGACCTTAAACCGTCTGGGCAATACTCTTTCGGGCGGCGAGAGCCAGCGGATCAATCTTGTCACATCTTTGGGCAGTAGCCTTGTGGGCTCACTTTATGTGCTTGACGAACCGAGCATAGGCCTGCATAGCCGCGACACAGAACGGCTTACGGGAGTCTTGAGACAACTTCAGGAAATAGGCAATACCGTTGTTGTTGTTGAGCACGACGAGGACATCATACGGAAGGCCGATTTGATAATAGATGTCGGACCGGAGGCCGGACGTAATGGCGGTGGAATAGTATGTATGGGCTCTCCATCGGAGTTGTGCGCTGAAGGTTCAGGATATACTGCCAGATATCTTAATGGAACAGAGCAGATTCCTTTGCCGGTCATGCGGCGTCCCTGGAACAATTATATAGAGGTGAAGGGTGCCAGACAGAACAATCTTAAGGGCATTGACGTGCGTTTCCCGCTGAATGTGCTGACCGTGGTGACCGGTGTCAGCGGCTCCGGAAAGAGCACGCTGGTCCGCGATGTGTTTTATCTCGGTCTTAAACGCTATTACGATGACAACGGTGAGCGTCCGGGAGAGTTCGTCTCAATAGAGGGTGATTTGCAGATGATCGGTGGCGTTGAGTTCGTTGACCAGAATCCTATAGGCAAATCATCCCGCTCTAATCCAGTTACCTATGTCAAGGCATACGATGAGATTCGCAAACTTTTCGCTGAGCAGCAAGCCGCCAGACAGATGGGGCTGAAGGCGAGTCATTTCTCGTTTAATTCCGAAGGTGGACGCTGTGAGGAATGCAAGGGCGAGGGAACAACTACAGTCTCAATGCAGTTTATGTCGGATATCGTGCTGGAATGTGAGAGCTGTCACGGTAAACGCTTTAAAAAAGATATTCTGGATATCACATATAGGGATAAAAATATCTGGGATGTGCTTGAGATGACAGTTGATCAGGCCGTTGAATTTTTCTCGGATGCTGATGGCTCTGATGAACGGCGGATAATAAAGCGCTTGAGGCCATTGCAGCAGGTCGGACTGGGCTACGTCAAGCTCGGACAGGCTTCATCCACGTTGTCAGGCGGTGAGAGCCAGCGTGTAAAACTTGCATATTATCTCAGTCTTGAGAAGGCGGACCCCACAATTTTCATTTTTGATGAGCCTACTACCGGACTTCATTTCCACGATATCCGCAAATTGATGGAGGCGTTTGACGCACTTATTCGCCGAGGTCATACAGTCGTTGTAATTGAGCATAATCTTGAGGTAATAAAATGTGCGGATCATGTAATTGACCTTGGCCCGGAGGGTGGTGCCGCCGGTGGCCTGGTCGTTGCCACTGGTACGCCCGAGGCTGTCGCTTCCTGCGATATGTCATATACCGGCAGGTACTTGCGGTCAAAACTATCCCTTTAGATTCACCACAAGAAGGTCAAACTTATCCTGAAATAGTAAAAAAGTTGTCTGTAGAAGCTGATATAGTATAACCTTTTACTATATTTGTATGCTTTAAAGTTTATAGACGCTTGCTCTTTTGTAAATATGGATAAATATATGATTGCCGGCATACAGCAGGTCGGTGTGGGGACAACAAATTTCCGTAAGCTATGGGATTGGTATATTGAAATGTTTGGGATTGATATCAGGGTTCTGGAAGATAACACCGTAGCCGAGAGAATGCTCCGATATACAGGAGGAGTCCCGCAGAAGCGGCATGCGTGTGTAACCGTAAGTCTTCAAGGTGGCGGCGGTCTGGAAGTATGGCAGTATTCTGAGCGTAAGCCGGAACCCTGCAGTTTCGATATTTCTGTAGGAGACCTTGGCATCTTCGCTGCCAAGATAAAGTGCCGTGACGTGACGGCTTTTCACAAAGAGATTTCAGCTAAATGGCACGATGTCGGACCTCTTTCCGTGATGCCCGACGGAACGGTCTGCTTATTTATGAGGGATCTTTTCGGAAACTGTTTCCAGATTGTTGAGACATCTGGCATATATATCGAGCAGCATCGTCTGACTGGTGGCATCGAGGGTGCGATGATAGGTGTCACGGATATGGAGAAATCCATCAGCTTCTACAGCGGGATACTCGGTTATGACAAAGTCGTGTATGATTATTCAGGAAAATCCGACGATTGGTCTATGATGCCTGCGTCGGGACAGAATTATCGTAGGGTTCTTCTTACAACCTCAAAACCTCGCAGGGGGGCTTTCTCCGGTTTATTTATTAGCAGTACGATAGAATTGGTCCAAGCACTGGAGCGTGCACCGAGGAAAATCTATGAGGGTCGGTACTGGGGCGATCCTGGTTTTATACAGGTCTGTTTTGACGTAACAGGTATCCGTGAGTTCGGTCGTTTCTGCGAGGCGAAGGGCTATCCTTTCACCGTTGACAGCTGCCCCGATGATACGGAATTTGACATGGGTGACGCATCAGGTCATTTCACATATATTGAAGATCCCGATGGTACTCTGCTTGAGTTCGTCGAGACACACCGTATTCCTATTATCAAGAAATTGGGATGGTATATTGATATGCGGAAAAGAGATCCTGAACGCCAGCTTCCGCGTTTCCTTTTTAGAATGATGGGGCTTGCTATGCGTGAGAAAGTCAGATAGACATATTGTCTGTCAATTTTCCCAATGTGTTGAGGAAACTTCGCAGTTCATCCTCGTCAATACCCGTAAGAATATTGTCCAGCATTGATATTCCGCATTCTTTGGCACCGGATTTCATCATTTCGGCGCTCTGTGTGAGTACCAGCTTGTTTGAGCGCCGGTCTGTCTTGTCTTTCACGCGCAGTACCAGACCCTTCTTTTCCAGTGCATCGACAAGTTTCGTGATGGAGTTCTTGTCTTTCTGCATGGCGTCTGCCATCTGCTGCTGCGTCATTGAGCCCTGATTCCACAACAAATCTATAAGCAGAAACTGCTCGGGAGTAAGACCGACGTTGTTCTGTTTAAGGATAGCGGCCGTGTATTGCTTCAGCTTGCATGCCGACAGATTCAGATAAACCGCGATTTCCTTGGATAGTAGCATTTCTATACAATGTATTATAATGACAGTGCAATGTAGGGAAAATCCATGATACCTACAAACTCTGTATCACATTGGGGTGACTTTTCTCGATAAAAAGTCGCAAAGTCGTGGAAAAAACCTTTTTATGTAAACCATCAGCAGCTCTTTCCCTCCTACCAGGACCTCGGCTTTCCTGCGGTATAGCGCATTGGCTATTTTCTCGGCTGCTTTCTGTGACGATATGCCATCGGCTTGTCCGGAATCCATCTTTCCGTGCGGCTTTCCGTTTGAGTCAACCGCATTCATTGATATGTTGGTCCTTACGCGGCCGGGACATACTATTGTAACAAATATTCCAGTATCGTGGTATTCGGCTCTGACAGTTTCGAAAAATCCATATAAGGCATGCTTTGCCGACGAGTAGGCGCATCGCAGAGGGAAGCCGAAACGGCCGTTTATGCTGGTGGTGACAGCGATGTGTCCGCCGCCCTGACTGATCATCCGTGGCAGTAAGCACTTTGTTAGCGTGACAGGTGCCATAAAATCAAGATCCATAATCTTGCGTATTACGGCGATACTGGTGTCAGTGGTAGTGCTCCGCTGACTTATTCCGGCATTGTTGAACAGAATGTCTATCCTGCCGAATTCCCGCCAGGCAATGTCCGCCAACTCCTCCAGTCCGCCCATGTCGGAAAGATCGTAAGGAATTATCCTTACTTCCGGAGCACCGAGAGACTCACATTTGCCAGCCACAGACTCAAGCGATTCCTTGTTCCTTGCTGTAATGATTATCCGTGCACCATCTTTTGCCATACGGTAAGCGACTGCTTCTCCGATACCTGACGATGCTCCGGTTATCCAGATGACTTTATTCCCGAATCTTCCCATAAGTAGAAATTTTAACAAGTCAAGCTCAATCCAGCGAATCCATCAGATATGTCGGGGAAATGTCACTCGGCATCTGCCAGCCGCCCCGCGGCGATAGACTCACAGGACTTACAGCCGGACCATCGGGCATGCAGGAGCGCTTGAACTGATTGTTGTAGAACCGCTTGATGAACAGAGACAGCCATTTACGGATAACGTCCCCGTTGTATTTCTCGGCAAAAGCGTGCTTTGCGATAAACAATATCTTTGACGGCGCATAACCGTTTGCTATCATATTGTACAAGAAGAAATCGTGAAGCTCATAAGGTCCTATTATATCCTCGGTCTTCTGGACAATCCGGCCTTCGCTGTCCGCAGGAAGCAGTTCTGGAGTAATCGGGGTATCGATCACATCCAGCAGATTGGCCTTGGCGGCCAGGAACTGCTCCAACTCCGCTGCGTATCTGATAATTCCGGGGATGAGCGTCTTCGGGACACCGGCATTGACCGCATACATGGACATATGGTCACCGTTGTACGTGCACCAACCCAAGGCCAGTTCCGATAAATCACCGGTTCCGACAACAAGAGCTCCTGTCTCATTCGCCACATCCATCAGAATTTGAGTGCGCTCGCGTGCCTGTGTGTTCTCGTATGCTGAATCGTGAATATCCACATCGTGGCCTATATCTCTCAGATGAAGCAGACTGGCCTCCCTTATATTGATTTCGCGCCAGTCTATGCCCAATGACATCATCATCCCGACAGCGTTGTTGTATGTGCGGTCCGTGGTGCCGAATCCGGGCATAGTGATGCCAGTAATCTGCTTCCTGTCAAATCCCATCTTGTCGAATACCTTTACGCAGACCAGCAGGGCAAGCGTTGAGTCCAGTCCTCCGGATATTCCCAATACAACCTTCTTTATGCCGGTGTGTCTCAAGCGTGTGGCGAGACCTTCGGTTTGTATGCGGAATGTGTCGGAAAACACCTCGTCACAATACTGAAATGGGGTGGGGCTGACAGAACGGTATAATTCCTCATCTGTTTCCCCGTCTGCCGCGGACTCTTCTATCAGAATTTCCTGATGTTGTCTTAAGCAGGATTTCCTGTCGTGCAGTTTCCTGTTATGCAAAAGCTCTGTATCAATATCGGCAATGGCCAAACCCTCCGAAAAGTGTCTCTCGCTTATTATCAACCCATCTTCGGCTACAATAGCGTGCCCTCCGTACAAATGATCTGTCGTAGATTCACCACTTCCTGCCGATGCCAGTATGATTGCGGCGCTGAGATCGGTTGAATGCCGGCTGACCATTCTGCGCAACTCATTTGTCCTTCCTGCAATATCGTCATAGCAGGAAGGACACAATATTATATCTGCCGATGTCCCAACTGTCAGTGGTGATGGCTGTATCGTAAAAGTCGTGCCTGACAAATTGAATATGATATTATCGGATATCGTGATATCCTCACCGCAAAGGTGTATTGTCGCGCCGATGTGGCAGGCCGGCTGAAAATGCCGCCGGTCCGTGGGACAACTGTTTAAGGTTATCCCCACAATATGACCGTGGCATATCGTAGTGAAAGCATCGTATAATGAACCTTCATAAACAAGCGGCATGCCGACCGTCAATACAGTTCCTATATCAGAACTTTTTCCTTTTATATATGACAGGGCCTTTTCAACACCTTTCAGCGTCTGCCGGTTCTCTACCAGATCTCCTATTGTGAGGCCTGTCAGGCACATCTCAGGGAAGCAAATTATTCTTACGCCTTTGTCCGCAGCTTCTCCGGCCTTACGGATAATCTCCCTGGCATTCTCAGCCGGCATTCCGACTTTGACCTCGGGAATGCAGGCCGCGACTCGAATGAAACCGTATTTATCCATCGCTTATTTGTTTAGCTGACGCTCAATCTCCTCGTTCGAGAGGGAATAATTTGTCAGGTTCCCGCTCAGATACTGGCTGTATGCGGCCATATCCATCATGCCGTGTCCGGTAAGATTGAATAGGAGAACCTTCTTCTCTCCGCTCTCCCTGCATTCTTTGGCACGGCGTATGATTGCTGCGATAGCATGGCATGATTCGGGAGCCGGCACAATACCCTCGGTCTGCGAGAAAAGCATGCCGGCATCGAAAGTCTCAAGCTGATTTACATCCATCGCCTCCATTAACCCGTCCTTGAGCAGCTGTGATACGATTACACCCGCACCGTGATATCGCAGTCCACCGGCGTGAATGTTGGCTGGAGCGAATTTGTGTCCCAGAGTGAACATCGGCATCATAGGAGTGTATCCGGCCTCGTCGCCGAAATCATACATGAACTTGCCGCGTGTAAGCTTCGGACAGGATTCAGGCTCAACTGCGATGTATCGTGTGTCCTTGTGCAATCCGCTGATAGTGTGCCTCATGAACGGAAACGCGATGCCTCCGAAATTTGAGCCGCCTCCAAAACAGGCTATAATCTCGTCCGGATATTCGCCTGCCATTTCCATCTGTTTCTCAGCCTCCAGACCGATAATGGTCTGATGCAGCGATACGTGGCTCAGTACGGAGCCGAGTGTGTATTTGCAGTTCGGTGTAGTGCGCGCCAGCTCGACAGCCTCGGATATCGCTGTTCCCAGCGAGCCCTGATGATTAGGAGTGGCGGTGAGGATATCTTTTCCCGCACGTGTTGACATTGATGGCGAAGCGGTTACCTGGGCACCGAACACCTGCATCATATTGCGTCTGTAGGGTTTCTGCTCATAACTGATTTTGACCTGATATACGGCTGCCTCAAGTCCGAATGCTTTCGCCGCGTACGATAATGCCGTGCCCCATTGTCCTGCTCCCGTCTCGGTGGTTACATTGGTCACGCCCTCCTGCTTACAGTAATATGCCTGCGCCAATGCCGAGTTGAGCTTGTGCGAGCCTACCGGACTGACGCTCTCGTTCTTGAAATAGATATGGGCCGGCGTATCAAGAGCCTGCTCCAAGCCGTAAGCGCGTACAAGAGGTGTGCTGCGATAGTATGTGTACATCTCACGCACTTTTTCGGGTATCTCAATCCATGCGTCTGTCTGATTAAGCTCCTGACGGCTGCACTCCTCGCAGAAAATAGGGAACAGATCCTCTGCCTTCATAGGTTCTCCGGTCTTGGGGTTCTTCAGCGGCATAGGCTTGTTCGGCATCTCGGCTTGAATATTATACCATTGGCTTGGAATCTCGTTTTCTGTGAGGAAATATCTTTTTTGTCTCATATAATGTTTTGCTTTGTTTTGTCAGTAATGTTGTTGTAAATAAAAAATCCGCATCCCGTCTCGTGGAATACGGACCGTCTGTATGCTGATAGGAAAAGACAGTCTGATTACCCACGCCATCGGACGTTCCACCACTGCTGCCACCACAAAACTCTACGCATATCCGGAATTTTTATGCAAAAATAGTCCCATTTATCAATTATTCAATAATAAATCGTTGTATTTTTGACTCTAACACATATTTTTGCTTTCTTTGTAAAATAATACAGATATAATTGCAAGCCTATGAATAGAAATTTACTCAAAGCATCGTTGCTTTTGTCAGCAATCCTGTTGCCGGGTCTGTGTCACGCGCAACTGTCTAAAAACGAGAACAAGTTTCTGGGAAATATTACCACCTATGGCCAGGTCAACCCGGGTCAGGGCGGTGAATATGCCAGCCTGTGGAACGAGATAACTCCTGAGAATGAGACCAAGTGGGAATCGATTGAGGGTACCCGCGATGTTTACAATTTCGGAGGTGCCGACAGGTCGTACAACTATGCCAAAAGCCACAATTTCCCGTTCAAGTTCCATACATTCGTATGGGGAGGGCAGTATCCGTCCTGGATGAACAGCTTGTCAAAAGAGGAACAATACGAAGAAATCGTGGAATGGTTCGATGCCGTAAAGCAGCATTATCCCGACCTGAAGATGATTGACGTTGTCAATGAGGCTATCACCGGTCACAATCCTGCACCGTGGAAGGCGGCGCTTGGCGGTGACGGATCTACAGGCTATGACTGGATAATCAAGGCTTTCGAGCTGGCGCACGAGCGTTGGCCTGAGGCTATTCTTATTTATAATGACTATAACGCCATATCATGGCAACGGAAGGAATTCATCAATCTTGTCGGTACCCTGATTGACGCGGGTGCTCCGATTGACGCATACGGTTGCCAGGGCCACAGTCTGGATCATATGACTGCCGCAGAGTTCAAGTCTGCCGTAGATGAAATACAGAATGCTCTCCGTATTCCTATGTATCTGACCGAATACGACGTGGAAAAAGAGAATGATCAGGAACAGAAAGCAATATACGAGACACAGTTCAAATATGTATGGGAGCAACCATACGTGGCAGGTGTCACAATATGGGGTTATATCTATGGCGCAACCTGGCGCGATGGTACCGGACTGATTAAAAACGGACAGGATCGTGCTGCCATGAAATGGCTGAGAGAATATATGCAGACAACAGAGGCAAAGACCGCCAAGAGTCCGTTCAGGAAAGGCTACATCAAAGATGCCTCTGTCTATGTGCAACCGTCATCCATCAGACCTTCTGTAGATAAGCCTATGACAATCACCGTGCGCGCCAAGATGCGTGCTTCCAGCGGAAAGACCATAGATTCTGTCCTGGTATATATGGGCGATGAACTGCTGGGCAAACTTACCGAGGCCCCATATGTCATCGACTATACACCCGATAAGGTTGCCAAAATGGAGATAAAGGCTGTCGTCTATGACAACGATGGCATCAGTTATACCCGTTACTCACATATCAATGTGGCTGGTCCGCGTTATCCGTTCAAGGGAGAGCCTACTCCAATACCCGGAACCATCAAGGCTGTTGATTATGATAAAGGTGGCGAGGGCGTTGCATACCATTATTCCGGAACCAAGGAAGGCGATTACAGCTCATACCGCCCGGATGGAGGTGAGTCCATTGTTCGTGGCAACGGCTCGGCTGTTCTGGGCTACACCAATTCCGGCGAATGGTGGGAATATACTGTAAATGTCGCAGAGGCTGGTATTTATACCTATTCGGCTACTGTATCTTCCGGTACTACAAATTCCGGATTCACATTAAGTGTAAATAAAGACGGAAAGCTTACGGACTTCGCTACTGTCAAAGTCCCGCAGACCGGCAATAATGACTGGAGTGTATATACCACAGTCTCCGCGCGTACAACTGTAGCTCTTGAGGCAGGTGAGCAGATTATCCGTCTTACTATCGATGGTTCGAGCTGCAACATAGACAAGATTGTCTTGAAACGTGTCGATCTGAACAATGTGAAGCTTGATTTGTCGGTAGATCCGGCAACACCTGTCCAGGGCGATGCTGTGAAGATCAGCGCGGCTGTGACAAATCCGGATAAGATCAACATCAAATCAGTCGATTTCTATCTTGATGAGAAGAAGGTGGCGGCCATCAAGGCAGAGCCATACGCCTACACTTATTCCAATGCGGTATCCGGACAGCACAATGTCAGAGCTGTCGCTGTCGGCGAGGATGGCAGTGAATCTGATTATGTCCAGACATCTTTCAGCGTATTGCGTAAGCGTGCCCCGTACAGGAATGTGTCAATACCTGGTACATTCGAGGCTGAGAACTTCGATATTCAGGGCGAGGGCTATTCATTCCATGACTCGGACGACACTGACGAGGGTGGAACAGGTTACCGCAGTGACAACGAGGGATTGGATATATCCAGCCGCACAGGTGGTTACTGCGTAGGCTACACAATCGCTGATGAGTGGATGGAATATACTGTGAATGTCACAGAGGGAGGTTCGTACGAGTATATCGCTACTGTATCGTCGGGACTCTCCAACTCCGGATTCAGAATTGCTCTCAAGAAAGAGAACAAATATGTTACTCTTGCCAATGTCTCGGTTCCGCAGACCGGTGACAACAACTGGGATACATATAAGAGCATAAAAGGCAATTGTCTTGTTGACATCCCATCCGGTCAGCAGGTAATACGTATAACCATAACAGGCTCATATTGCAATATTGACAAGATACAGCTCAAACTGAAAACTCCGACCGATATTGAACTGCCAGACGATGATACTGCAGCCACTTATAATGTATTCTCTCTTACCGGAGCCCGTATCAGCCAGATAAGCGTTCCGTCAGGAACTTCCCAGGATGCCGGTAAGATGATTTACCAGCAGACAGGCAAGACCGGTGTGTTCATCATTCAGAACGTTGCGACCGGCAAGTCAGAGCGTTGCGTCTCGGTTGAGTAAAAAATCAAGATGAGAATATCAGAGAGGGCGGAGGTGATGCCTAGTTCACCTATCAGAAAGTTGTCGAGGATTGCCCAGCAGGTCGAGGCCGAGGGCGTGAGGATTTATCATCTGAATATAGGGCAGCCGGATCTGCCTTCGCCTCAGGTTGGACTTGATGCGCTCAAGACAATAGACCGCCGGGTGCTGGAATATTCTCCGAGTCAGGGCTTTCTCAGTCTGCGGAGCAAACTCTGCGAGTATTATGAGCAATACCAGATAAAGTTCAATCCGGATGATATCATCGTAACCTGCGGTGGCTCGGAGGCTGTACTGTTCGCCTTTATGACCTGCCTCAATCCGGGTGATGAGATTATAGTCCCAGAGCCGGCATACGCCAACTATATGGCATTTGCCGTCTCGGCGGGGGCTGTGATCAAGCCGATAGTATCATCTATCGAGGATGGTTTTGCCCTTCCACCGGTTGAGAAGTTCGAGGAGCTTATAACCGAGCGTACCAAGGGTATCCTTATCTGCAATCCGAATAATCCGACAGGATATCTATATACGCGGAAAGAGATGCTTCAGCTTCGTGATCTGGTCAGGAAGTACGATCTGTATCTCTTTTCCGACGAGGTATATAGGGAATTCATATATACAGGCTCGCCATATATCTCAGCCTGTCACCTTGAGGGCATAGAGGATAATGTCATTCTTATTGATTCCGTATCAAAACGGTATTCCGAGTGTGGAATACGTATCGGTGCCATTGCCACAAAGAACGAGGCTGTCCGCAAGGCAGTCATGAAGTTCTGCCAGGCGCGTCTCAGTCCGCCACTCATTGGACAGATTGTAGCCGAGGCCTCGATTTCAGCGCCCCGCGACTATATGACTGCCACATACGAGGAGTTCATAACCCGCCGTAAGTACCTGATAGATGGTCTGAACAAGATTCCCGGCGTATATTCACCGATACCTATGGGTGCGTTCTATACTACCGCCCAGTTGCCTATTGACGACTGCGACAAGTTCTGTGAATGGTGTCTTACGGATTTCCGCTACGAGGGCAAGACAATTATGATGGCACCGGGAACCGGCTTCTATTCCGATCCTGAGCTTGGAAAAAATCAGGTGCGTCTGGCATATGTGTTGAACATCGAAGACCTTAAGGATGCACTTAAATTGCTGGCCGAGGCTTTGAGGCAGTATAATAGCCTGCATTGATGAGAAAAATCGCTCTAATACCCCTGCTCCTTTGTATCAGTCTTGCTTTGTCCTGTCAGATTGCTCCAAAAAGAGAATTCCGGGGGGGATGGATACAGGCTGTGAATCATCAGTTTGAGGGTATTCCGACCGAGTTGCTGAAAGCTGAGCTGGCAAGCCAAGTTGACAAACTGGCCGAGTGTGGAATCAACGCTATATTATTTCAGGTAAGGGTAGAGGGCGATGCCTTGTACCGGTCTGATCTGGAGCCGTGGAGCGCATATCTCACAGGCGAACAGGGCAGGGAGCCGGACCAGCCTTGGGATCCTCTGCAATTTATGATAGACATCTGTCATTCCCACGGTATGGAGCTGCATGCGTGGATAAATCCATATCGTGCGAAGACCGCCTCTACTACAGTAATTGCTCCTGATCATCAGATGTCTCTTCATCCGGAGCGTTTTGTACAGTATGGCGATCTCGTATTGTTCAATCCTGCTCTAGCTGAGAATCGTGATTACATCTGCTCGGTTGCTGCCGATATCGTCACCCGTTATGATATTGACGGCTTTCACATAGATGATTATTTCTATCCTTATCCCGAGAGTGGGCTGACATTTAATGATGCTGCCGATTTCTATCGTGATCCCCGTGGCTTCACCGATAAGGATGACTGGCGTCGTGACAATGTCACTCTTTTCGTAAAGCAGTTATACGCCACCGTAAAGCAGATCAAGCCGTGGGTGAAATTCGGAATATCGCCATTCGGCATATATCGTAACCAAACAGCCGATTATCCCGACGGCAGCGCTACAAACGGACTTGAGAATTACAGTGGACTATATGCCGATGTCTTGTATTGGATGCAGCAAGGCTGGATGGACTATTGCATTCCCCAGCTTTATTGGAACGTAGGTTACGGAATAGCCGATTACGAGGTCCTAGTCAACTGGTGGGCTGATCATTCATACGGCTGTCCTGTCTATATCGGACAGGATGTGGAGCGTACGCTTAAAGAAGCGAATCCATATAACAGGACTGAGCACCAGCAACGCTTGAAATTGAATCTGCAACGTTCACGTCAGGAACTCGGAGGCAGTTGCCAGTGGCCCGCCAAATCGGTTGTTGACAGCCCTGCCTATCGCGATGTCCTTAAGACTGAGTACTATCAGTATCCTGCCTTGCAGCCACTTTCCAAGAACCTTGAAAGAGTAGCTCCTGGTAAAGTCCGCAAGATACGTGTTATATCAACCACCGATGGAAATGTGCTTTTCTGGAGTTCTCCTGTAAGTGCCGGCGAGCTTGACAAGGCGTATCGCTATGTTGTCTATCGTTTCACATCAAAAGAAGCAATCAATATTGACGATCCGTCACATATTGTCTGCGTCACAGACAAGACCTATTACCTATTGGGTAATAGCCGGACGGGTAAGAACAGTGTCTATGTGGTCACCGCTTTGTCGCGCGCCCAGGCTGAGTCAGCCCCCGTCAAGTGCAGGGTGAAAGCAAAGTCGCAGGAATAATCGAATAGATAATTCCTCCGACTATACCCGCTAAAATAATAATAAGGATAGGGCTCTGTTTCTTGAAATAGGTCATATAGAGTGCTCCTGCGAACAGCAACACACTCAGTATGATCTGAAGGTCTCCGTCTCCGAAATTCTCTTTGTTTAAAAGTGACAGAACAGCTGCTGCGAGCAATCCCACAACGATAGGCTTCAGCCATCTCAGAACATTGCGTACGGCAGGATGATTGCTGTAGCGCATAAAGAAAATGCTTACCGTCAGCATCAGAATGAAAGACGGGAGCATTACGGCAAACGATGCAAGAAGAGATCCTGCCACTGCCATAGCATTCCCGTATCCTGCATTTGTTACAGCTGTATATCCTATATAAGTTGCGGAGTTGATGCCAATCGGACCCGGTGTCATCTGACTGATTGCGACAATATCAGTAAAATCAGCTACGCTGATCCATCCGTACTTGTCTATGACCGTATTCTGGATAAGTGACAACATTCCGTATCCGCCTCCGAATCCAAAGAGTCCGATTACGAAAAACGAGCTGAACAATTGCCAGAAAATCATGCCTTATTCCTATTTATATATAAGTAATAAGCGATGGCCCCGGCTATCGCAGCCGTAATTATGACAATTGGCGATACTCCGAGTATCGCTATTGCAACCGCTGTCAGCACCGGTATCCAGACTGTAATCTTGTTCAGTTGCGCATCCCTGGCAAGTTTAAGTGTCGGCGTCAGTATCAAAGCCACGACCGCAGGCCTTATGCCTTTGAAAATGTTCTCCACAACTTGAATGTCCTTGAAACGCTCAAAGAACAAAGCTATCAGAAGAATAATGCTGACCGATGGCAGTATGGCTCCAAATGTGCTTGCAATGCTGCCAGGTATTCCTTTAAGCCTGTAGCCTATGAAAATGGATATGTTGACTGCGAACACTCCGGGCGCGGCCTGGGTCACAGCCAGCATATCTGCAAATTCCTGCCTTGTAATCCATTTGTTCTTCTCAACCACCTCGCGCTCAATCATCGGAATCATTGCGTACCCTCCGCCAATAGTGAAGAGCCCGATTTTGAAGAAGGTGGCGAAAAGCTTGAACATCGTCTTTATCGGTTTGCCTCAACCCACTTGCGGGCATTTACAAATGCCTCAATCCAAGGAGTCACCTCATCGTCTTTCCTGTCAGCGGGCCAGTATGCGCACTGCCATGGGAATATGGCGCGCTCTGGGTGCGGCATCATAGCGATGTGACGTCCGTCATGGCTGGCTATTGCCGCAACATTATAGTCCGAACCGTTTGGATTGGCCGGATAATCAGGATAACTGTATTCCGCCACGACATTGTACTGCTCTTTGGCGTATGGCAGATGGAACTTGCCCTCTCCGTGAGCAACCCAGACACCAAGTCTTGAGCCACTCAGAGATCCCAGCATGACACTCTTGTTCGCGGTTATATTCAATCCCAGATAGGCCGACTCGAATTTGTGTGAGTCATTGTGGAGCATACGGCTCTTTTCCACGTGCTCGGGATTGATAAGCCCCAGCTCAATCATAAGCTGGCAGCCGTTGCATATGCCAAGTGACAGCGTATCCTTTCTCGCATAGAAACGGTCCAGGGTCTTCTTGGCGGTCGGGTTGAACAGGAACGCGCCTGCCCATCCTTTTGCCGAGCCGAGAACGTCCGAGTTCGAGAAGCCTCCGCAGAATACAATCATATTTATGTCGTCCAACGTCTCACGTCCGCTTACAAGATCTGTCATAGTAACATCCTTGACATCGAATCCGGCCAGCCACAGCGAATATGCCATCTCGCGCTCTCCGTTCGTTCCCTTTTCGCGGATGATGGCAGCCTTTACGCCACTTGCGCTTCTCCTGTCCGGATTCAGGCCGTACTGCTTTAGTGTACCTTGGAACGAATATGGAACCTTTATGCGTAACGGCTGCCTGCTGTAGTTCTCATATCTCTTCCCGGCACAGTCGCCAGCCGACTGGCAGCGCTCCATAATGTACGAGCTCCTGTACCATATATCGCGCATCTTGTCAATATCGATATCCAGACACTCCTTATTGCCATAATGCAAAATGGCAGAGCGCTTGTCAATAGGCCGTCCTATAATCGCGAATCCTACGCCCTCCGATTCAAGAATTGCGGTAATGCTGTCCAGATTCTTCTTGTCCGCCTGAATAACGATTCCCGGATTCTCGGCGAACAAAGTCTTGACTATATCCTCGCAGTTAAGCGCGTTGAGATTGATGTCTATGCCGCCTTCTGTATTTGCAAAGCACATCTCGAGCAATGTCGTAATCAGACCGCCTGCCGATATGTCGTGTCCTGCCAGCAGCAAGCCTTTGTCAATAAGGCTCTGTACAGCGTTGAAAGCGTCTGCGAAATACTCGGTGTTGCGTATTGTAGGCACATCGCTTCCTATGCGGTTCAACGTCTGTGCGAACGCGCTTCCACCCAGTCTCAGTTTGTCGAAACTGAAATCGATATGTATCAGCACAGTATCCTTTTTCAGCGCAAGAACCGGTGATACAACCTTCTTTACATCCGATACTTCTCCACCGGCCGATACGATTACAGTACCCGGACTGATAATCTTGCTTCCGTCAGGATATTTCTGTGTCATAGACAGGGAGTCTTTGCCAGTCGGAACGTTTATTCCCAAAGCGATGCAGAAGTCGCTCAACGCCTTGACACCTTTGTACAGGCGTGCGTCCTCGCCCTTCTGTGCGCGGCACGGCCACATCCAGTTGGCACTTAGGGAAACTGTCGCGAGCCCGTCGGTAAGAGGGGCAAATACAATATTGGTGAGAGCTTCGGCTACTGAAAGTACCGAGCCCGCTTCAGGATCGGCAAGCCCTGCCTGGGGAGCGTGTCCTATTGCAGTCGCGATACCGCTCTTGCCGCGATAATCCAGAGCCACAACACCGCAGTCCGAAAGCGGAAGCTGAATCTCTCCCTGGCACTGCTGTCTGGCAATCTTGCCGGTAACAGAGCGGTCCACTTTGTTCGTGAGCCAGTCCTTGCAGGCAACAGCCTCAAGCTGAAGCACGTTCTGCAGGTACTCGTCAAATTTATCCGGACTATATGTAACATCTTCGTATTTGTGTTCAACCGTTACATCGTTCATTATCGTTTTTGGTGATGATCCGAACATCTGGCTTACAGCCAGGTCGAACGGACGTACACCGTCAGCCTGCTCGAAGGCGAATCTTGCATCGCCGGTAGTCTCGCCGACCACATACATCGGAGCCCGCTCTCGCTCGGCTATCTTGCGTACGTGCTCAAGCGATTCCTCTTGAATGAGCAGTCCCATACGCTCCTGCGACTCATTTGCGATAATCTCTTTCGATGACAGAGTCTTGTCGCCGACAGGCAGCTTGGCCATATCAATAAGTCCGCCGCAGTCCTCGACGAGCTCGGACAGACAGTTCACGTGTCCGGCTGAGCCGTGGTCGTGAATGGATACTATAGGATTTACGTCTTCCTCACAAAGGGCGCGTGTCACATTGTAGTCGCGCTTCTGCATCTCGGCATTTGCACGCTGGACAGCATTCAGCTCGATTCCCGATGAGTAACGTCCGGTCTCAACCGACGATACCGATCCGCCGCCAAGGCCGATTCTATAGTTGTCACCACCCAGCACCACAATCTTGTTGCCCTTGGCTGGCTCGCCTTTCAGACAGTCGCGGCGGGTGCCGTAACCTACACCTCCAGCCATCATGATGACTTTGTCATAGCCGTACTGCGCCCCGTCCTCCTGATGCTCGAATGTGAGCAGTGAACCGCAAATCAGCGGCTGGCCGAACTTGTTGCCGAAGTCGGACGCGCCGTTCGAGGCTTTGGTCATAATCTGACCGGGAGTCTGGTACAGCCAGTCGCGCTCTTTCAGACTTTTCTCCCATGGATGACCCTCTTTGCTCAGTCTTGGGTACGATGTCATATAAACAGCAGTACCTGCTATCGGCCAGGAGCCTTTTCCTCCGCCCATACGGTCGCGGATCTCACCTCCTGTTCCTGTCGATGCACCGTTGAAAGGCTCGACTGTGGTAGGGAAGTTGTGGGTCTCGGCCTTTATCGAGATTACAGATTCGATATCTTTTATAATGAAATAATCTGATGTGGAATGGTCGGCAGGTGCGAATTGCTCAATCACAGGACCGCTGGCAAACGCCACATTGTCCTTGTACGCCGATATGATGTGTCCCTGATGCTCCTTCGTGGTGTTTTTTATCATCTGGAAAAGTGATGACTCCATCTCTTTCCCGTCAATCACGAAAGTGCCGCCGAAAATCTTGTGACGGCAATGCTCGGAGTTTATCTGCGCGAATCCGAAGACCTCTGAGTCAGTCAGACAGCGTCCCAGGTCTTTCTCAACCTTGTGCAGGTATTCTATCTCCTCCGGTGACAGGGCAAGTCCCTCCTGCTCGTTGTAGCTGTTCAGATTGTCTATGAATATTATCGGCTGCGGTTTGATGTTGACAGTGAAGATACTCTGGTCAAGACCATTGTACATCCTCTGAAGCATTGGATCATACCCGGCGTCGGCCGAGCTTACGGGAAAATATTCCTCTATGCGTGTTATGCCGCCCAATCCCATATTCTGGGTTATCTCAACTGCGTTTGTGCTCCAGGGAGTAATCATTTCTCTGCGGGGACCTACGTGAAAACCCTCAACATTTTCACCTTCTACCAACGAGGCATCTCCATACAGCCAACTGAGTTTTTTTATGTCATCGGCCGCTGGCATTGCGGCAGTCTCTGTGGCGATAATAGTGTTCGCGGACGTTTTGAAAAACAGAATCATTTTATTGGATGTTGTTATGTCACCCCAAAATTAGCCATTAATTCTTGACCGTGAAAACGCAGGACGCTCTAATTTGCCTATGGTTGATAAAGTGTCCGCCTGATGCAAAAATAAACTGCGGCATCAGTGTATGCCGCTGATGCCGCAGTTTGAATTATTGGATCTCAGATTGAGAAAACGTTGAATCCTCCGTCAACAACAGCCACAGTACCAGTGACGAATGTCGATGCATCGCTTATCAGGTACTGGATGGTACCACACAATTCCTCGGGTTTGCCGAAACGCTTGAACGGTGTCTGACGGATAACATCCTGCCCGCGCTGTGTCAGCGTGCCGTCGGGGTTAGTCAGCAGGTCTTTGTTCTGCGATGTCAGTATGAATCCCGGAGCAATTGCGTTCACCCTGATTCCCGGAGTGAACTTCGTTGCAATCTCGTTAGCCATGAATGCCGTAAAATTGCTTACGCCGGCCTTGGCTGCCGAGTAGCCCATAATACGTGAGAGCGGCCTGAAAGCCGACATGGACGAGAAATTCACTATCGAGCCTTTCCGCGCCTTTATCATCGGCTTCAGAAAAATCTGTGTAGGGATGACAGAGCCTGTCAGATTCACATTGAGCACCTTTTCGAAGTCTGTGGCGCTTACATCGAACAGCGTCCCTTGCGGTGATATCGTCGCTCCCGGCATATTGCCGCCGGCAGCATTCAGCAGGGCATCAACCTGCCCGTATCTCTCCATCACCAGGTCGCAGGCTTTCTGTACCGATGCCGTGTCAAGCACGTCGGCCTCTATGAAAATGCCTTCTCCACCTTTTGCGTTTATACCGTCTATGATTTCCGCTCCTTTCTTGCCGTTGCGGCCAATCACAACCATTTTGGCTCCCTGCTCAGCCAGATATGCCGAGATACAGCGCCCCAGCACACCTGTTCCACCAGTCATTACGACAACTTTGTCTTTGACGGAAAACAACTCGTTCATATTACTATTCCTTTATGGTCTCAGCTTCTTGTGCCGGGACATTTTTCTTTGCAAGATATTCGGGCAGATTGAGTCCTGCCAGATTGAACAGGTCCGACATCGGCGGCACCGATTTCATAAGACCGCTCAAAAAATTGGCCGTCGAGCCTTTGCCGTCTGCGCTGTTGCCTGAATCCCAAACAGTTACGTGGTCTATGTTGACACCCTTGATGGCCTCTACCTGAGTCTTTACAAGCTCCGGCATCTTCTCGGACATCAGCAGCATGAATGCCTTGGCCGCATCGCCTCCGGCAGCCTGTACCATCTTGTCATAACCGGCAGCCTGCTTGGTAAGAATCTCGTAGTAACCTTTAGCCTCGGCTTCCATTTTGGCGAATATGGCATCGGCCTCACCTTTTGCATTGATACGCTTCTGCTCGGCCTCGGCCTCTGCTGCTATGATGACACGCTGCTTGTCAACCTCCTGGGCGACAAGAATGTTGGCCTGCTGCGTCGAGCGCTCACGCTCGGCACGGGCAAGCTCTGCATCGCGCTCGGCGATATATGCGTCCTGAAGTGCCTTTGCCTGCTGCACCTTCTCGGCTGTTACAGCCAGACGGTTTGCCTCGGCCTCCTTCTCGCGGCGGAATGCCTCGGAGTTCGCGATATCGACCTTTGCGCTGTTCTCGCCCTGTACGGCGATGGCGTTGGCCTGCGATGTACGGATACGGGTCTCTTTTACTGCATCGGCTTTACCTATCTCACCGTTTCTGTCCTGCTCTGCCACGCTGACCTTGGCCTCGTTGATTGCCTTTGCGGCAGCCTCCTTTCCGAGAGCCTGGATATAGCCCGACTCGTCTTTGATATCGGTGACATTCACGTTTATCAGACGCAGACCGATTTTCTTCAGCTCAACCTCCACGTTCTTCGAGATATTCTCAAGGAAGGTGTCGCGGTCCGAGTTGATTTCCTCGATGGTCATCGTAGCGATGACAAGACGAAGCTGTCCGAAAAGAATATCGCGTGCCAGCTCCTGGATCTCGTCGGCTGACAGGCCAAGCAGACGCTCGGCGGCGTTGTTCATACTGTCCGATTCGGTTGAAATACCTACCGTGAAACGGCAGGGAACATCTACACGGATATTCTGGCGCGAGAGCGCGTTGGTCAGATTCGCGTCAATCGAGATAGGAGTCAGACTCAGATACGCATAATCCTGAATTACAGGCCATACGAACTTGCCGCCTCCGTGAATGCATTTGGCGGAGCCTCCGCCTGTCTTGCCATATACTACCAGAATCTTGTCCGACGGACAGCGTCTGTATCTGCGGATAATGGTTACGAACAGAACGAATAGCAGTACTACTGCTACGATAATGATGATTGAGGGATTTGAACTCATATTCTATCTTTTTAAATTGCCTCTACTCTTACCAATTCATCGCCAAGAACCTCAACTATCTTGACGTGCCCGCCTGTAGGTATTCCCGACAGACCGTCCGTTACGGCATCAAGCTCGTGGACAGAGCCTTTCACGCTGAACTGCACTTTGCCTCGTCCTGTGCGCGCGGCGGGTATGCGAAGATATACATCGGCTACCAGGCCGAGGCTTTCCTCATCGTGGAAAGTGCCGTCGTGCGACAGCCGCATCATCAGCCGGAACATAATTACAAATGCCACTATGAAAATGAGTCCCACCAGAACGCATACCGCATAGAGCCAGAACGGATGCCTTATCTCGTCGTAGAGTGCTACGCCCGTCCAGCCGTATCCCAGCAGGAAGTTTATAAGGTTGCGGAACGAGAACAATCCTCCGAATCCGGAATCATCGACTGTCTCGGCCGATGTCACCTCGTCAAAGTCAGTGTCACCTCCAATACCGGCAAAAGCCATTATCGTCTGTACGACGAATACAATTGTCGCAACGATTGCGATAATCCAGAAAATCCTGAGCGGACCGTCCAGCGAATTCAGAAAACCGTTCATAATCCTTATTTTATAATGGTGTTATTGAAAAAACATGCAGTTTCCTCTGCTGCGTGCATCACAAAGTTAATAAAAACCGGAAATGTTGTTCCAATAAATCGTATGTTTTATTGCGAAATGTAGAATTTCATTACGCTTATGGCAGATTACAATGGTAATTGCTATTTTTGCATATCAATTTTGATTACAGACGATGACATCCTCCATATACGATACTTTGCTCGGACTCCCGCTGTTTCAAGGACTGTCAAAAAGCGAGTTCGAAGAGGTCCTGGGAAAGCTGCGCCTGGATTTTACCACCGTCCCCGACGGTTGCGGCTTCATTAAGGCCGGAGACAAATGCAGCAGCTTTTTTTTCGTCCTGAGCGGCACTGTACGCTCATCACGCAGTTCTGCTGACGGACGTGTTACGTTGGGCGAGTATCTGTCCGCACCGGCTCTTCTCGAGTCGCACTCGCTGTTCGGCATCCAGCCGGTCTTCGTAAAAAGCTACACCGCTGCGGGCAGCGTCAGCATAGTCCGCTTCGACAAGCAGTATCTTTATTCCGTACTGTACAAATACAATATCTGCAGGATGAACCTGTTGAACATACTCAGCGGAAGGATTCAGACCCTTGAGAACGATAAGTGGAGGCTTGACGGCGGCTCCCTGCGCGACAGGATTGTCCGTCTTGTGAGCGGCCTGTGTGATATTCCGGGCGGTGCGAAGGAAGTGACTGTCAAGATGGACGACTTTGCCGATATCCTGGCCGAGACCCGTCTCAACGTATCGAGGAATCTGAACGCCCTTGCCGATGAGGGAAAAATAATATTACGCCGCGGCGGCTTTGACATACCGTCGCTTGAGAAACTGACAAATGATTGATATATGGATAAGGAAAAACAGCAGAGACTTGATATAAGGTATGCAAGAATGGCGCGCATCTGGGCCGAGAACTCATATTGCGAGCGCCGCAAGGTCGGCGCGCTGGTTGTCAAGGACCAGATGATAATATCCGACGGCTACAACGGCACTCCTACCGGATTTGAGAACATCTGCGAGGACGATAACAACACCTCGAAGCCATACGTGCTTCATGCCGAGGCCAATGCCATCACAAAGCTGGCGCGCTCGAACAACAGCAGCGACGGCGCCACCATGTATTGCACCGCATCGCCCTGCATAGAATGTGCCAAGCTCATTATCCAGGCCGGAATCAGGCGCGTGGTATATTCCGAGAAATATCGTCTTACCGACGGCATCGACCTTCTTGAACGTGCCGGCGTCGAGGTATATTATCTAGATCCTTCCGAAAAATGAAAAAGAAATATGTAGTTATATTGTCCGTGCTCCTGCTTCTGGCAGGCATAGTCACCGGTGGCGTCATAATGTCCAACATCTGGCGCAAGCAGGCGCTTCGTCTGGAGTATGTTCTCCGTTCAACAGGAAAGACCAACAAGCTGAGTACGCTGATATCGGCAATTGACCAGATGTATGTCGATTCTGTCGATGTCGATACCCTTGTCGAGGCGGCGCTGCCTCTGCTCCTGCAGAAACTGGATCCGCACTCGGCCTATTATCCGCCGCAGGAGGCTCAGGACAGCAACGACGAGCTGCACGGAAGTTTCTCGGGCATAGGCATCCAGTTCACCATGACCGACGATACCATACACGTGAACAGCGTTGTCCGCGGCGGACCTTCCGAGAAAGTCGGTGTCCTTGCAGGAGACCGAATCATATATATAGATGACTCACTGTATGCCGGAAAGCATCTGGACAGTAACGACATTGTGCGCACACTGCGCGGACCTGAAGGCTCGGAAGTCAAGATCGGCGTAAAGCGCGAGGGCGATGACGGCATCATCGACTTTACGATTGAGCGCGGTCCTATTCCTGTGAAGAGCGTCGAAGCCGCATATATGATTTCCGACCAGATAGGCTATATATCGCTCAACAAGTTTGGCGAGACCACCTATTCCGAGATGATGAACGGACTGGCGCGTCTCAACAACGAAGGCTGCAGGAAACTCATTATAGACCTGCGTGGAAACACCGGCGGCTATCTGGGCGCTGTTATTCAGATTGCCAACGAGTTCCTGGCAAAAGGAAAGATGATAGTCTATACCGAGGGACTTCACAGCGAGTACGAGGCTGAGTACGCCAACGGACGCGGTTTCTTCCAGAATATTCCTATGGTGGTGCTTATTGACGAGGAGACAGCCTCGGCCAGCGAGATATTCTCGGGTGCCATGCAGGACAACGACCGTGCCACTGTCGTAGGACGCCGCTCGTTCGGCAAAGGTCTTGTGCAACAGCCTATCGACTTCAGCGACGGCTCAAGCATACGTCTTACCATCGCCCGCTATTACACACCGTCGGGCCGCTGTATCCAGAAACCATACGGCTCGTCGGAGGCTGATTATGAGATGGATATCGTGAACCGGTGGATTAGGGGAGAGTTCTTCTCGGCCGACAGCGTGAAGCTTGACGAGAGCCAGGTGTTCACCACCAGCTCGGGCCGTAAGGTCTATGGCGGTGGCGGCATCATGCCCGACGAGTTCGTTCCGCAGGATACCCTGCCGTACAACGAGTTCTATTCTGCTGTAGTACGCCGCAGCCTTTCGAATATGTTCGCGCTGAAATATGTCGATGCGCATCGCCGCCAGCTTGCTGAGCTTACAACCTGGCAGCAGGTCGAGAGCTACATCAAGGCGAACAATGTTATGTCCGAATTCAACGCATACATAAGCAATAACGGTGTTGTGCGTCCTTCCAGCCTGCCTCCCGTAATCGAGGAACAGATGCACAGACTTCTGTGCGCCGCCATCATTTACGATGCGATGGATATGCAGGATTACACCGCCTACATCAACACCTTCGACTCTACGGTAAAGAAAGCTGTGGAGATTCTTGAGGAAAAGGCTGTCACGAAATAGACAGCCTGCTTATTACCTGCGCCCCGACGTGATTGTTGAGCTGCCTCACCAGTTCGGTGTGTCTCATCATTATCTCGCTCCTGAGCGACGCCGATGACAGACGCACGTAAAGAACCTGGTTTCTGATGCTCAACGCGGTTGTGTATCTCGACACAGTCTTTCCCATAACCTCGTTCCAGGCTTTTATAAGGCGGTATTCGTTCAGAGGCGTCTCAAGCCCCTGTTCCCGCAGATACTGGTAAATCACATCGCCAACCGTCTCGCTCTCGGTGTGTTTCATAATGCCTCGCCGTCCTTGATTCTGAAAATCTTGAAGTCGTACGACATGCTCTGCAACAGCATTGTCAGATGCTCCTCATAGACATCTGTAATGAAAATCTGCCCGAAATCATCGCCCGCCAGAAGCTTCAGTATTCTTTCCACGCGCTGCGGGTCGAGCTTGTCGAACAGGTCATCGAGCAGCATTATCGGCTTTCGTCCGTTGCATGCCCCGGCCAGATAAAGATATTGCGCCAGACGTAGGGCCACTATGTAGCTCTTCCCCTGTCCCTGCGAGCCCTCACGCCGCAGTGAGTAGCCGCAAAGCGTCATCTCCAGCTCGTCCTTGTGAATGCCGTGAATGGAGTAGCCCAATATGCGCTCTTTGGGTCTGGACTGTCTGAGCATATCCGACAGCCGCCCTCCGGAGCAGTGCGACGTGTAGCTCAGCCCGACCTCCTCGTCGGTTGCTCCGATTCCGGAATACAGCCGTTGGAATACCGGGACCAGTCCGGCCGTGAACTCCTTTCGCCTGTTATATATAAAAGAGGCGTGGCAGTCCATCATATCCTCCCAGATGTCGAATTGGCCGCTGCCGTCATTGCTGTCCGATTTCAGGAGTGCGTTCCGCTGGGCCATGGCCTTGTTGTAGTCAATAAGGTGTCCCAGATACTCATTGTCGTACTGTGATATCACCATATCCAGAAACCTGCGCCTTTCCTCGCTGCCTCCGAGAATCAGTCTTGAGTCGGCAGGCGACACCATCACAAGCGGTATCAGACCGATATGGTCCGAGAACTTCCGGTATTCCTTGTTGTCACGGAGGAACTGTTTGCGTCCCTGTGCCTTGAGTGAACAGCTGATTGATGTCACATCGCCGCCTTCAGCCTGATATCTGCCATTCAGCATCATACACTCTGAGCCGTGCCGTACTATCTGGGCTTCGGTCTGAGCCAGAGAACTCTTGCAGAATGACAGAAAGTGTATCGCGTCCATAATGTTTGTCTTACCCATCCCGTTCAGGCCGGTGAGACAATTCATTTTGGGCGAGAACTGCAGGTCTGCCTGTTCCACATTCCTGTAATTCATAAGGAAAAGCCGTTCCAGATACATAGCTTCATGTTTTCAGTGCGAAGTTAGCTTTCTTTCCGTCGTTTTACTACAATTTTTTGTTTGTTTTATTTCGGTGTAGTCAAAAAAAGAGTAATTTTGCCTCCGTTTATAGAAAAAAGGTAAGATATTAGTCGTTATGGCACAAAAGAATACGAAAAAAACAACCAAGCAGGCACAGGCCGAGGCCAGCTCAATGGAAGAGACTTTGAGCAAGTGGGAGGTTTTCTTTGAGGAAAACAAAAACAAGATCATCATTGCGATATGCGCTATCGTGGTTATCATTGTCGCCATATTCCTGTATAGAACTAAGGTTGTCCAGCCGCGTGAGACACGCGTAGCCGAGTCTATGTATCAGGCTGAGAACTACTTCGTGAACGAGCAGTACAGCAAGGCTCTGAACGGTGATGAGTTCGGTAATATGGGTCTTATGGAGGTCGCCGACAACAATGGTGGGACAAAGGCCGGCAAACTTGCAGCCGCATACGCAGGTCTATGTCTGGCACAGCTTGACAGCTGCGATCTCGCAATCAAATATCTCTCAAAGTTCAATGGCAAGGATCAGATGGTAGGCCCGGCCGTTCTCGGCGCGCTTGCAGACTGCTATGCCAGCACAAATCAGAATGCCAAGGCTGCCTCGACATTCCTGAAGGCTGCCAA
The DNA here is from genome assembly GCA_045597365.1 of Bacteroidaceae bacterium. Classification (GTDB taxonomy): domain Bacteria; phylum Bacteroidota; class Bacteroidia; order Bacteroidales; family Bacteroidaceae; genus Colenecus. The sequence continues at coordinate 94,306 of JAZLKB010000010.1, forward strand.
GAAAGCTGACAACGATTTACTTTCACCTTATTATATGTTCCAGGCTGGTTTGATTTACGAGGCTGAGGCTCAGCCCGCCCAGGCACTGAAACTTTACAAGCAGATCAAGAGTGAGTATCCTGGTTCACAGGAGGCTTCCGTAATAGATTCTTATATCAAGCGTCTTTCTTCAAAGTAAGAGCTTGAGCGCCGGGTGAATTCCAGAGTGGCCAAATGGGGCAGACTGTAAATCTGCTGTCTCTCGACTTCGGTGGTTCGAATCCATCTTCACCCACAAAAAAAGACAGGCTAATGCCTGTCTTTTTTTGTGGGTGAAGATAATCCTTGTTTAAATCCCCACCCAAAATCGTGAATATATTTATGTTGTAGTAAAGTTTCAACATTTGTTCTTTGCGCGCAGGAATTGATTCGCTAAGTTTGCCGGCATATAACATACAAACAAGAATAATACTATGGTAAAATCAGGGAATCTGGTCCGCTTTGACTGGGCCATGAAACGTCTCCTCCGC
>JAZLKB010000011.1:0-3906 GCA_045597365.1 Bacteroidaceae bacterium
TATGCGCTGATCTTCGCTGACGGGAAGCTGAACCTTTGCAGTGACTGTGACCAGGTCTTTCATATAGTAAACAAAAAAGCAAGGACCGAGAGACAGAGCCCATCACCCATGGGTTGTTTTCTCAATTCTTGCTTGCACACAGATATACGAAAAATCAATCACATAACCAAAGAGAGGAACTGGCAATTCCTCCCAGAAACTGAAGATTTTTGGGTTTCCTTGCCGAAACTAATATGAAGATAGAGGAAGCCATAGTGTATGTCCTAACCGAAAGGAACGGAGGAATGAGGACCGAGCAGATTGCGGAGGTCATCAACAACCGCAGGCTGCATGTCCGCAAGGATGGTCAGCCCGTTACTTCTGCTCAGGTCTACGCAACGGTTTGCCGATTCCCAAGCACCTTTGTGAAAGCAGAGGGAAGAATTATGTTACTGATATGAAAGACGCTATCATCCATTTGATATTGAAGCAAAATCTGATGAATCTATAGAAGAAAAACCGATTCAAGAGGCTACTAAGCTGATTCCCACTTCGACTGGCGATTCAGAAAATATTCATATAATGGACAACGTATCTTCTGACAGAATTAAAGTTCTCGAGCCGAACGAAATATTCGTGTTCGGCATCAATCTCGCCGGCTAGCATACGCCGAATCTGACAAGTGGATCTGTTTCAACCATTGTTTATAATCTGCGGGAACTATTAAATATACATTGTTTCCGCAGATTATATTTAAATTGTTATTATATTTGTCAAACGAAATGTGATAACTTTATGATGATTGGAAGAACAGCTGAAAAGCAGAAACTGCTTAAAGCGAACAACTCGGAATATTCACAGTTTGTCACCGTGTATGGCAGACGCCGTGTCGGCAAGACTTTTTTTGTACGAGAGACTTTTGATTACAAATTTGCATTTGAGCATTCCGGACTGGCAAAGACTGGAATGAAGGGACAACTGGAGAATTGGCAGTCTTCAATGAAATATAATGGTCAAAAAGTCAGCCGCCCCAAAACATGGATTGAAGCCTTCAACCAATTGAAAGACCTTATCCTTTCTTCAAGCGAAAAGAAGAAAGTCATTTTCATTGATGAAATGCCTTGGATGGATACGCCCCGTTCCGGTTTCATTGGTGCGCTTGAGGGCTTTTGGAACGGCTGGGCATCTGCTCGCAAGGATGTCACTCTTATTGTCTGCGGCAGTGCAACATCGTGGATAATCAATAAGCTTATAAAGAATCAGGCAGGACTTCGCGGGCGGGTGACTACAAAAATCCAGATTCTTCCGTTTACACTTGCAGAATGTGAACAGTTTGTTTCTCGGTCCAGACTTGGAATGCAAAGAAGCCAGATTGCTGAATGCGCCATGGTAATGGGAGGGATACCATATTACTGGTCTTTCCTGGAACGGGAGAAAAGCCTTGCACAGAATATTGATGATTTGTTCTTCAACGAAACTGGGGAACTGTACGGGGAATATGACGAACTGTTCTCGTCTCTCTTCAGGCATCCTGAACCATATATAAAAGTAATTGAACTCCTGGGCAGCAAAAAGGTGGGAATGACCCGAGAGGAGATTATTGCAGGAGGGATAGCTGACAACGGTAAATTGACAGATATTCTCAAGGACCTTGAGCAATGCGGATTCATCAGGAAATATGCCGCATATGGCTACGATTCGAACCACGCGATATTCCAGCTCACCGATTCCTATACACTGTTCTATCACAAGTTCATCAAAGAGAATCTGAAGAAGGACGAGCGATTCTGGTCGCACAGCATAGGTAATCCTGTTTACAACAGCTGGTGCGGTCTGGCATTTGAACGCCTGTGTCTGCTTCACGTCAATCAAATAAAACAAGCTCTTGGTATAACCGGTGTGGTTAGCGGAATCTGTTCGTGGAGAGCGGAAAAGAGCGAAGACCTTCCAGGAGCTCAGGTTGATCTCATCCTCGACCGCGATGACAATGTGATTGACCTCTGTGAAATGAAGTTCACGCGGGAACGTTTCCTTGTAACGGCTGAATATCATGAGAATTTGCTGAATAAGCGTGCCCGTTTTCTGGAAGTTGCCGACAAATCGAAGGGAGTGCATATGATTCTTGTCAGTGCACAAGATGCGGTTCGGAATGCCTATATTGACGAATTCCAGAAAGTCATTTCTCTTGATGCTCTATTTGCCCCATACATTACGATATAGTTATAATCCGCGGGAACCACAAAATCTTATGGATTTCCGAAGATTATTCGCCCTTGGGAGATAGACTTTGCATTCATGGAAGAACCGATATTGAACGCACACAACAAGCCCGAGGGGGACCGTCCCACATGTGAAAACTCGGAGCCTCTTCAACATTAGGCTATATAATCATGTGCCATCCGCTGTTGCGATTTGCCCTTAGAGTAAAATAGAAAGAATTGCACAATGTTATTCATATGTATAAGAATTGCTAAATAAATGCAAAATTTACAGAAACAACAATTTCTATTGTCTTGAATACTGTTTTGGCCATATCTGACGATAATTATTCTTTAACTTTGCGTTCAGTTGAAAAGGGTATCAACAAGATTTCAAAAACAATCGAAGTAATTAAATGAAAATAATTCACAAAGTGAAAGAAAGAGCCAATAGTTTTCCTGTTTTAATTTCAGGATGAATAATCATCCTTTATTACGCTGGCGCAATGGCCGGTGATGGCGATTTTTCGGGGAACACCATTGTCATAACAAAATGAAAAGGTCATAAGACGCAGCGGAGTGTGGAAGAGATCAGGTGTGTAAATTGTTCACCATCCTGCATATGTTTTTAGCCACAGTCCAGCCGACCCCCAATAAAAGAAAGTATCATCCAATTTACTCAATATCATGAATTTGTCATTATATGAAATATCTTTGATTTCTGCCGTTACACTAATGCTCTTTATAAGCTCCATTATGTTTTTCGGTCCGGTCCCGTATAAATATGAGAGGAAGAACTATATTCTGTCCAGACGGGCCATGGGGCTTGCTATTTTTTTTCTCGCTCTCAGTTATTGTGTCCATATTATCTTTAACTTGAGGAGGAATGGCTTGAAGCATTGTGCCGTATTCATGAATCTCTCCATCTATATGTTGGTGGTTCCTTTCATCTATTCTTCCATGAGGCTCCTGATGGAGAAGGAGTATGTCACAAAATACAGGAGGCACATCATCATACATAGCTACGTATGCGTCGTATACACAATCCTGATATTCCTTTTCGCATGGGTTCTCTTAAAAGAACAACTGAAATTGGTGCTTCTTCTGGATGCCGTTGTCTATTGCGCATATTCCGCCTTTACAGGTTATTCTCTGTATAAAAAATATAGGAGGCTTCTGAAAAATGCAGACGAATCCCAGTCTGATGACATTGAGCAGTATGTGCGATGGATGTCATACATAATGTTCGCTCTCATTCTGTGGGGACCGGCATGCAGCATATGCGTGTTCATTCCTCATAAATATGTGTTCATCTGGGTGTTCATGTCGATACTGCTGTATGTTTACATTTTCTTCGCGTTTAAGAACTATCTCCTTTTCAGCGACACGGTAATCCGCATTGAACCTGTTCCCAGGGAAGAGGACGGAATGGCGGAAGTGTCCGATGAGACCGTGCTCAGTGATTATTATCAGCAGAGGGATGACTATACAGCAAAAATGGTTCAGAAATGGATAGATGAGTTGGGGTTTACAGAGCAGGGCCTCACGATTGAAAAGCTGGCGTCGTATCTGTGCACGAACCGTACGTACCTGTCGGGCTTCCTGCATCGTTCCCAGGTCAAGCCTTTCCGCGAGTGGATAAACGACCTTAGGATAGACTATGCTAAAAAGCTGATGATCGAATCCCCTCTGATTACCATGGCTGACGTTGCAGAAAAGTGCGGATATG
>JAZLKB010000012.1:0-33076 GCA_045597365.1 Bacteroidaceae bacterium
GAAGCCTGCAGGACTGAGCCGGTATTTCGACTTGCTGTTCGAGGCTTCTGATAGAGATAACATAGAACAAGGAAAACTGTCAATATACGACAAGATGGTAAGAGACGAGATACAGATAGCAGCGGAACGCGAGTACGCCGTACGCGAGGGGCGTGCAGAAGCAAGAGCCGAGGCACTTGCAGAGGGACGCGCTGAAGGAAAGATGGAAACTGCCATAAAATTCAAGCAGGCGGGTGTTGACATTGCCATCATCAGCCAGTGCACAGGACTGTCAGTCGAAGAGGTTCAGGCACTGTAGGCAGATGCCGGAATCGCAGCAGCGTGGCTCACGCAGTCCAGGATGAGCTGGTCAAAGTCCATCTGTTTAGGAAATTCAAAGAGCCTTCTGCTGTCATGCCTGTTTCCGGCTGTTATGTCTGCCGCCTGGCAAACTTGCCTGTGCGTACCTTTTGCCTGTAGTAGTCTGAACTTTTTTGTGTAGAAAGCGTAAGATTGCTTAATTTTGCACATATTTTCAACAAGTGATTATGAAACCTACTCTGTTTGTTCTGGCGGCTGGAATGGGAAGCCGCTATGGCGGTTTGAAACAGCTCGATACACTGGGCCCGTCGGGTGAGACTATTATGGATTATTCCGTCTATGATGCTATACGTGGCGGATTCGGAAAGATTGTCTTTGTTATCAGAAAGGATTTTGAGGACGATTTCCGCAAACTGGTATTGAGCAAGTATCAGGGACACGTATCTACCGAGGTGGTCTTTCAGGCAATAACTGATCTGCCGGATGGCTTTGCCTGTCCTGCCGACCGTACGAAACCCTGGGGTACGAATCACGCTGTATTGATGGGAAAGGACGTAATCAACGAGCCTTTCTGTGTTATCAATGCCGACGATTTTTATGGCCGTGACTGTTTTGCGGTGATGGGCAAGTTCCTTTCCGATCTGCCCGAAGGTGCCCGGAATACATATTCAATGGTCGGCTTCCGCGTAGCCAACACTTTGAGCGAGAATGGAAAAGTGTCGCGCGGCGTATGCGAGGTGAATGACAAAAAGCATCTTACTACCGTGGTGGAGCGCACCGAGATTCTCCGCAAGGACGGGAAGGTTTGCTACAAGGATGGCGAGCAGTGGGTCTGCATTGATGACAACACACCTGTATCGATGAATGTCTGGGGATTCACACCCGATTATTTTGAGTATTCGGTAGAGTATTTCAAGGAGTGGCTCAAGGATAATATAGAGAAACCTAAATCGGAATATTTCATTCCTTTGATGGTCAACAAACTCATTAACGACGGCACTGCTACTGTCGAGGTGCTGGATACAACATCCAAGTGGTTCGGCGTAACGTATGCCGAGGACCGTCAGGGGGTCGTTGACAAGCTTCGCCAGCTGGTTGATGCCGGCGAATATCCCGAGAGGCTGTTTTGATTCCATCTGCCTAGGGGATGATATCAGTCTCGGACCTCAAGGTTGAGTTCGCTGCCAAACCGCTTTTCAGTGGTGTCAGCTATGTGGTGAACGACCGTGACCGTATAGCCCTTGTGGGGAAAAACGGAGCGGGTAAATCTACTATGCTGAAAATAATTGCCGGCTTGCAGCAGCCTACATCGGGCGTGGTATCTGTACCAAAAGATACCACCATCGGCTATTTGCCTCAGGTTATGAGACTTACCGACTCCAGAACAGTCCGCGACGAGGTGGAGACGGCCTTTGCGGCTATGCACAGGCTCCGCGCCGAGGTAGAGTCACTCAATAATCAGATTGTAGAGCGTACCGATTATTATACACCTGAGTATCAGGCTCTGCTTGACCGCTACACTCACGAAAACGAGCGGCTGCTGATGATGGGCGAGGGGAATTATCAGGCCGAACTTGAGCAGACGTTGCTCGGACTGGGATTCCGCCGCAGCGACTTTGACCGTCCTACCAGCGAGTTCAGCGGCGGATGGAGAATGCGTATCGAGCTGGCCAAGCTCTTGCTCAGTCATCCTGATGTGCTGTTGCTTGATGAGCCTACCAATCATCTGGATATCGAGAGTATCCAGTGGCTTGAGGAGTTTCTTGCACAGCGGAGCCGTGCGGTGATACTGGTAAGCCACGACCGGGCTTTCATCAATAATGTTACAAGTCGTACCATCGAGATTTCCTGCGGCCGCATTTACGATTATAAGGTCAAGTACGATGAGTTCGTCGTTCTCCGTGCCGAGCGGCGTGAGCAGCAGATGCGCGCTTACGAGAATCAGCAGAAGGAGATTGCCGATGCCCGGGATTTCATTGAGCGTTTCCGTTATAAGCCTACCAAGGCTGTCCAGGTGCAGAGCCGTATCAAGGCGTTGGAGAAGATAGTTCCGATAGAGATTGACGAGGTTGACAATAAGGCGATGCGCCTGAAATTCCCGCCCGCCCAGCGTAGCGGTGACTATCCTGTGATTTGCGAATCGGTGGCTAAGTCGTATGGCGACCACGTTGTCTTCAGCGGGGTCGAGTTTACGATAAAGCGCGGTGAGAAGGTCGCTTTTGTGGGGCGTAACGGAGAGGGGAAATCCACTCTTGTCAAATGTATAATGGGCGAGATACCTTTTGACGGCAATCTCAAGATAGGCCATAATGTCCAGATTGGCTATTATGCCCAGAACCAGGCTCAGATGCTGGATGACGGGATGACTGTCTATGATACTATTGACACTGTGGCGACAGGTGATATCCGTACGCGGATCAATGATATTCTCGGCGCATTTATGTTCGGCGGCGAGGAGAATCAGAAGAAAGTCAAGGTGTTGTCGGGTGGTGAACGCAGCCGTCTGGCGATGATACGTCTGTTGCTGTCACCGGTCAATCTGCTGATACTTGACGAGCCTACCAACCATTTGGATATGACATCAAAGGATGTCCTGAAAGAGGCTGTCCAGGCTTTCAACGGAACTGTTATATTGGTCAGCCACGACCGTGAGTTCCTGGATGGGCTGGTGTCGAAGGTGTACGAGTTTGCCGACGGCAGGGTGATTGAGCATCTTGGCGGTATTTATGATTTTCTGCGCAGACGAAATATAGATTCTCTGGCCGATATAGGTAGGATGAAGGGCGGTTCTGCCGCGCAGGAGCAGACTGCTGACAAGTCGGGTGCCGGAAAGGATGATTATGAGCAGCGCAAGCAGCAGGAGCGTGAACGCAGACGCTTGCAGAAATGTGTTGATGATGCGGAGAAGAAGGTTGACAGGCTGAGTGCGGAGATAAAGGAAATAGAGGAGTGGCTGGCTACTCCTTCAGGAGCGCAGAACCAGGAGATGTTCACTGCATACGGCAAGCTTCGCGAGGAGCTGGCTCAGGCTGAGCAGGAATGGGAGACGGCTATGGAGACATTGGAGAATTATAATAACTGATAGCACGCTTTTATGGGTGTCAGGGTTCAAAGACCGTTGCCACCCTCGGCACGTAAGAGGGAGGGACCCGCGCCGTCAGGCGTGGGAGGGAGAGCGAAACGAAGTGGAGCGAAGTCTTGGAACCCTGACACCCATAAAAGACCCTGAATGCTGAGTGGAGTGTTATGATGTGATTGTTGGTTTTTTATAACAGAGATATGAGAAAGTTTTTATTGTTCGCAGCTGCGGCATTGACGCTGGCTGCGTGTACAGAAGAGAAAAAGATGAACGCAGGTATCAAGGCTGAGAACCTGGACGAGACAGTGCGTCCGGGTGATGATTTCTACCAGTTTGCAAATGGAGGCTGGATTGCCGCCAATCCACTTACAGACGAGTACTCACGTTTTGGCAGTTTCGACAAGCTGGCCGAGGATAACCGTCAGCAGTTGAAGGACTTGATTGACGGTATTGTGGCTTCGGACAACGAATTCGGCACAAATGCCCAGAAAATTGCGGATTTGTACAAGCTTGTGATGGATACCGTACGCCGCAACAACGAGGGTATCGAGCCGTTGCGTCCGTATTTAGACCGTATTGCCGCAATCAGTGACCGCTCACAGGTATTGCGCGAGATGACCGAACTTGACCCATACGGAGTCGGCGGTCTGTTCGATGTCGGAATCGGTGCCGATATGATGGACAGCAAGATGAACATTGTAGCCATAGGCCAGGGGGGACTCTCATTAGGCGAGAAAGAGTACTATCTTGATACTGATGAGGCTACAACAGCAATCCGCGAGGCTTTCAAGAAGCACGTTGTACGTATGTTCACGCTTTTCGGCTTTGACGAGGCAATCGCTCAGAGCAAGATGGAGGCAGTGATGAGAATAGAGACCCGTATCGCCCGGAAGTCATACAGCAGTGTAGAGCTGCGCGATCCTGTCGCCAACTATCACAAGACTGCTTACGAGGATCTTAAGAAGAATTACAGCGGCATCGATTGGGATACATTCTTCGGCATACTCGGTCTTGACGGTGTTGATTTTGTGGATGTAGGTCAGCCGGAGCCGATTCACGAGGTTGAGGCCATTCTTGCAGAAGAGCCGCTTGAAGATTTGAAGGCTGTTATGGAGTGGCAGATTATCGATGCCAACGCATCAGCTCTTACACAGGAGATTGACAATGCCAATTTTGACTTCTACGGCAAGGTGATGAGTGGCCAGCAGGAGCAGAAACCGATGTGGAAGCGTGCTACCAGCACTGTCAGCGGTTGGATGGGCGAGGCTATCGGCCAGCTTTATGCCGAGAAATACTTTCCTGCAGAGGCAAAGGCCCGTATGCTCGATCTTGTAAAGAACCTGCAGATTGCCCTTGGACAGCGTATTGACGAGCAGGAGTGGATGAGCGATGAGACCAAGGCGAAGGCTCACGAGAAACTGGATGCATTCTATATCAAGATTGGCTACCCGGACAAGTGGAAGGATTATTCAAATCTGACAATAGACCCGGCCAAAACATTCTATGCAAACTCTGTGGAGGCTCACAAATTCTTCTGGACCGATGAAGTTGAGAGAAAATTCAAGAAGCCGGTTGACAATACCGAGTGGTTTATGACACCTCAGACTGTCAACGCATATTACAATCCTACTACCAACGAAATCTGCTTCCCGGCAGGAATCCTGCAGTATCCGTTCTTCGATATGAACGCAGATGATGCCTTCAATTACGGTGCCATCGGCGTTGTAATCGGACACGAGATGACTCACGGATTTGATGACCAGGGACGTCAGTTCGACAAGGATGGCAATCTGTCAGACTGGTGGACTCCCGAAGATGCCGATATGTTCAAGCAGAGAGTACAGGTCATTGTCAATCATTTTGACAGTATCGAGGTGCTTCCCGGTCTGAAAGCCAACGGCTCGCTTACTCTTGGCGAGAACATCGCCGATCACGGTGGACTTATGGTCGCTTATCAGGCTTTCAAGAATGCGACTAAGGATCAGCCTCAGGAGGATAAGCTTGGTTACACCCCTGATCAGAGATTCTTTATGGCATACGCTGCCGTATGGGCTGGCACTATCCGTGACGAGGAAATCCGCAACCTTACTAAGAGCGATCCTCATTCTCTGAGCAAATGGCGCGTAAATGGTACTCTGCCACACATCGATGCCTGGTATGAGGCTTTCAACATCCAGCCGGGTGATCCTCTATATCTTGCTCCGGAGAACAGAGCCAGAATTTGGTAATCTGAGATTCTCCTGATGTACGAAAGGAGAAAAATAGAGCTTTTAGCCCCGGCTCGCAACCTTGAGTGCGGGCTTGAGGCCGTGAAACACGACGCCGATGCGGTTTACATCGGCGCCGCCCGTTTCGGAGCGCGTGCGGCAGCCGGCAACAGCATAGATGATATTGCTGCGCTTGCTAGTTTCGCCCATCAGTATTATGCCCGGGTTTATGTTACGGTCAATACTATTCTGAGGGATTCCGAGCTCGCAGATACAGAGGCGTTGATATGGGAGTTGTACAAAGTCGGAGTAGATGCCATTCTGGTGCAGGATACAGCCATCCTTCGGATGAATCTTCCGCCTATAGCGCTGCATGCCAGCACCCAGATGGATGTCCGCTCTGTAGAGAAAGTACGGTTCCTTGCAGATTGCGGTTTCTCGCGCGTTGTATTGGCACGTGAGCTGTCGCTGGAAGATATTCGTGCCATACACAAGGCCTGTCCTGATGTTGAGTTGGAGTGCTTCGTACACGGTGCGTTGTGCGTAAGTTACAGCGGGCAATGCTATGCCTCCGAACATTGCTTCGGACGCAGTGCCAATCGGGGCGAGTGCGCGCAGTTCTGTCGTCTGCCTTTCGATCTGATTGATTCCGAAGGGAACGTAATGGCAAAAGGAAAGCATCTGCTGTCGTTGAAGGATATGTGCCGTATTGACAACCTTGAAGAGTTGCTTGATGCCGGTGTCGTATCAATGAAGATAGAGGGCCGCTTGAAGGATGCCTCGTACGTAAAGAACGTCACTGCGGCATACAGCAGCCGTCTGAATGGGATATTGGAGCATCGGAAAGGATTCAGGCGTGCATCTTCCGGACAAGTCAGATACAGTTTCAGTCCGGATGTCGCCAAGAGTTTCAACCGTGGTTTTACCGATTACTTCCTGCACGGCCGTACTGCAGGCATCTGGTCATTCGACTCTCCAAAATCAGTAGGAGTTCCCGTAGGCAAAGTCGTGCGCGTCGGGCAGGGGTGGCTTGATATGAACGCTTCTTCTGCTATTCATAATGGCGACGGGTTGTGCTATTTCGATGACGGCGGAATGCTTCGCGGCTTCCGGGTAAACAAGGTTGAAAACGGACGTGTCTTTATATATGAAGCGGCAAAAGAGTATGAGTACATTCAAAAGAATACCCTTTTGTACCGTAATCAGGATATTGGGTTCGAAAGACAGCTTTCGAAGGATTCTGCCAGCCGGCGCATTCCTGTTGTTATGGAACTCCGCGATACTCCTGATGGCTTCAGCTTGAATATAAGCGATATCGACGGCATTACCGCTGTGTCCCATATCGCATTCGACCACCAGTCTGCACGCAGTCCGCAGGATGACAACATCCGCAAGCAGCTTTCAAAGCTGGGCGACACAATATTTGAAGTTTCAGATATAAGTGTCGCGATGAGTGACAACTGGTTCATTCCGTCATCCCTGCTGTCTGATTTGAGGCGTATGGCTGTTGCGGAATTGCTGTCCGGGCGTGACGCATCGCGTGAGCATCTTGAGCGCAGGGGCGCAGTTCCAGGAGCCAGATATCCTGCTGCGAACATCACATATTCTGGAAACGTGATGAACGCCGAGGCGCGCAGGTTCTATAACGACCACGGAGTTGCTGATGTTGCCGATGCATACGAGCTGCATCATGTTGATGGCGCTGCAATAATGTTCTGCCGTCATTGTCTCCGTTACGCTTTCGGTATGTGCAGTCGCAGCGGCAATCATTGCGGCTCCGCAGCTCCCAGCTATATCAAGTCTGCTGACGGCCGTCGGTTCAAACTTTCGTTTGACTGCAGCCGTTGTGTTATGATTGTATCGTCCTGTGAGTAGTTATTATTCCAGATTGCTGAACGGCTCGGATTCTGCCTTGTAAATACTGGACACATCGCGTAGTGTTACTTCGGTACTTGTCTTTCCGAGGTCCGGAATATTGAACGATTTCAGATTGTACTCGTAGAAGAAGGCCGATTTCTGTGGCAGAACGAACGGTTTCGAAGGGTTCCCTTCCTCGTCAATATGGCAGAAATATGGCTTGCCGTATTGACCGTCACCTCTTTTACTCGCAAATACGAACCATCGGCTTGTCGATGACCAACTGTGGTATGTGTCGGATTTGTCCCCTTTTACGGCATCCATTGTGTTTATTTCGCCTGTTTTCAGGTCAATCATATACAGCGAGCTCTCGCTGTGGTTTATCGGGAAAGTTCCGTATGAGGCGTTGGTAAACATCAGCCAACGGCCATCGGGCGATGCCTTCGGGTGACACACTGACGAGTCGTGCAGAACACCGTTCCATAATGTGTCTGTCTCTTCGCCAATGAATCCATTGTCAGTATCGAACGGGGCTCTTACCAGCGAATATCTGATTTGCTCTATCTGATCGGGGAGCGGAAGCGTGTCAGCCACACAGTAGAAAACGTAATTGCCATCAGCCGAGAAGCAGGGAAATGTCTCCAGCTTGTCTTTTCTAGCTATGTGTGGCAGGTTTATCATCCTGTTGTTGTCGAAATCGGCGACTGTAATGTCCGATCCGGTGTCGTAAACCTCCATCCTTTTGCCTGACATTGAATGAAAGCTTGGAATTACTATGTTGGTTGAGAATACTCCGAATCGCCCCGACGGGTGCAGTTCTCCATATACGGTGCCCGACAGCATTCCGTCGGTATTGAGCGTAAGTTTTCTAATCTTCCCTTCCCGATTGAGAATAGCTCCTCCCTGTTTGCCACGGATGTAGAACATTGACAGGTCGCCGCGCTGCAGGCTGTGGATGTGGCAGTTCATACACGAGTTGTCGGTGTGCCCGTAATCCGATATCACCCTCTCGCTGAATGTCTCAATGTCACGTTCTACTATTGAAACCTCGTTCCACATCTGGTAAGCGGGTTCGATAAGCCTGTATGTCAGATATTTGTCTATCTCGTCCTGGCTTACGTAGATTGACCAGGAATCTTTTATGACGTTGTCCTTGGTCTTTATCTCAGACTGTACCAAAATTGTCTTGCCTCCGGCTTCTGTGAGGAACTTTTTCCATTCCCTTGCTGTCCATTTTACCTCAATACCGTGCTTGACAACGGCTTTCTCACCGACTGTAAATGTCGTTGCGGCATTTCTGGCATCTTTTACGGCATAATGGAAATTCAGCGGAGCTATGTTCCGGGGTATTGTCACATCTTTGTAGTCCGGATATATAATTGCCGGTCCTGTGCTGCCATAGACTGAATCGGATGTCGTCTTAGCGCAACCTGAGTATATCAGGCATACGGTAAGCAGTATCGTCTGCGTTGTTAATTTCAGAAGCTTTCTCATCATTACTAACTTTTAGTCTGCAGCGTATGTGTAATAATACCAATAGGTATTCTTATAATTTTCCGGGAATCTTGAGAATTTCCTGAGCCTGTCAATGGTCTCTTCCGAAATTCCGTAGCTGCTCCTGTCAACTTCCGGCAATTTCCCCTCGTTATGCTTGATGTTGACCCAAATAAGTGCCGCCTCCTGATATATTCTCCTGTCCGGCTTCTCTGGAAGGTAGTCTTTCATAAACGAATCCAGATTCAGTGTCAGAAGATCGTAGCACAGCAGGTATTCCTTTGCCATTTCGTTTTCGGGATTTGCCTTGATCAGCTCTTTCAGCAGCAGCCTGTAGTTGTTGCTGCTTGAGACAGTATCGTTCCTCACGGCATTCCTACGCATATGCGCCAAATATTCTTTTGTCTGCATGTCCTGATTGTCGGGTGTCATACTTTTTGCCCATTTCCGGTACGTAATGGTCTGCCCGAGCATTTTCAGATATTTCTCGGCCGAGCCGTATTCCTCGGATATCAGATTTATCATTGCGAGCCTTTGAATGTACCTGGCACCAGTATGCTTTGGTGAAAACTGCAATGATACCATCGCGCTTTGGTCAGCGAGTGTCATATTACCAAGATGATACCACACCTCTCCAGCCATTCCGTTCGAGAATGGAGTGACATCGCTGACCATAAGGAACAGTCCGCTGCCATAATTCTGAGGGTGTGTGAGCAGACGTTCGCTCAGCTGGCCTTTCATTGCTGCCGCAAGATTCTGCATATAGCAGGCCTCGTTATACAGCAAATCCTTATTTGATATTTCCAGTACCTTGTCCCAATTCTCCCTGAATGTCTCAACGTCCAGCGCTATGAGCTTCTCGTATTCAAAATCGGGTCTGCCCAGAAGTTTTCCGTAATATTTGTGATACGGACTTCCGAAAAGATATGCTCCGATTAGCAGTGACAGAGGTAGAGCGTATATCTTTGTCGTTTTCTTTTTAAAATGCAGTGCAATGTATATACATAGCAGATAGCCTGTGGATGCAATCGTATATTGCGTAATATATCTTGTCTCAGTCTCCCTCAGTAATGACCAGATGAATATCAGCAGGGCAATTGCAAAAGAGACTTTCTTCCCTGTGAAATTTCGTGCTATTCTATATGAAAGTACTCCTGTTGCGGTCAGGAGCATCGAGACCACCACCGGTCCTGTCAGTCTGAAGCAGTAGAACTGCTCCACGAAATCGCCTACAACGCGTGCAATGCATCCGCTTCGGCTGTAAGTATTGAATATGTATGGCAGATTGTACACGAAGAGTGTCATCTGCTCCCTGCGAATAAGATGGTACGGGTATGCGAATGCGAAAAATGCAAAGGAGACTATAAAAGCTGCTGCGATGTAATATATGTCTTTGGATTTTTTCATGAGCGGCAAATTCCGGCTCGAAAGTTAATAAAAAATCAGGCGTCCTCAAATGAGGGCGCCTGAAAATGATTATTCGAATGAATTAATTATTCTTACTCCAGCCAAGGACATCCTTAAGATAAGGATTACCTGTCTTGATATCGCGCGGGAATGGGAAGTATTCGTGTGTACCTACCTCAAAATCGTTGAAGATAGCCTCTGAGTAGGTAACAACAAGCTCGTGATCAGGGTTACTTGGCTTACCTTCAACTACAGGGAAGAACTTGTCTTTAACGGTAGGAATTCTCTTGTGGATTCCTGACTCGTTGAATACCTTGTTCAGATCGACCCAACCCTTAGCTGACCAACGTACGAGGTCATGGAAACGACAGCCTTCGAACCAGAGCTCATACTGTTTCTCTTCCATGATAGCCTCTTTTGTGAGCTTGTTGCTGACATTCTCTGTAGGTATGCCGGCGCGGAACTGAATTCTTTGAAGTGCATCAAGACCTTCTGAATCTTTCCCTAATTCCAGACATGCCTCAGCGTAGAGAAGCAGAGCCTCTCCCAGACGAGCCATACAAAGGTTGCTGATGTTGGAGTTTGGTCCAAGACCGAAGTCATCGCTCATATATTTCTTAGGATCGTCACCTGCTGCAAGAACCAGCTTTGGTATATTGTGCCATACCATTCTCTTCCACTCGAAGAATGCGGAGTGGCTGTAAACACCGGATGTTGACTGGATACCACGTTTGTCATCAGCTTTCTTCTGATCCAGAGCTCCATCGTTGACTGCAGAACCGCTCCAATCCATCTCATAGAGGAATTCATCCCCAGTGAGGAATGTTGCAAGACGACGAGGTGATTTGCCATCGTGTGCAAGGAACTTCTTAGCGAAGTCCTCCTGAATAGCACCACCGTTCCAGCCGCCACCTGCGCCAGGCAGATTCTCACATACTGTAGGAGTGCTGGCCATAGCGTCAGTACGCCAGCAGAGAACGTCGGCAATCATCCAGCGGCCACGCTGAATAGGAGCACCTGAACCCCATGCGTTAGCTGTGAAGTTCGGGTCCTCGATAATGTTCGGAGCAAACAGTACCTCACAGTTGCCGTCTCCGGCAGCATGTGTAAGCTTCCAGAAATCCTGTGAAGGAACAAGGGCATAAGCCTCATCGCTTACAAGTGCACCCAGATATTTGTATGCAGTTTCATAATCTTTCATGAACATAGCAGCCTTACCTGCTACGAACTCAGCGAATCCTACTGTCATACGAGCGGTAGCATCTTTGTCGTCCAGTTTTGTCTTCTTATAAAGTTTACCTGAGCCGATGGCAGTCTCGCACTCGCTGATAACCCATTTAAGAACCTGCTCCTGGCTTTCGGCCTGAACGGGGAATTCATCCGGAGCAAGAAGACGGGTTACGATGTTAGGCTGATACCATGTAAGAGCCATCATCATGTGCATATATGCGCGGAATACCCTTGCCTCTGCTACGCACTTGTCCGTTACATCGCTATGGTACTTCGGCTCTGCGCTGTGCATGTTCTCTGTAGTAAAGTTGGAAATGATGAAGTTGGCTGTAAGGATTGAATTTGCATAGCCGTTGTAGAGCTGCTTCAATGCATCATTTGCATTGTCATAGCGGAACTCATCATATTCGCGGAATCCTGCGTGGTCACCCGGATCACCACCGGCAGCGAGAATATCGTCTGACGAGTAGTTGAAAAGCATAAGCTGCGGGTTGTAGATACCCTCTGATCCGGCGATACCGTCACCTCCGAAACAGCTGGCATACATATTGGCAAGGAGAGCCTCGGCATCAGCATCAGACTTGTAGAAGTCTTCTTCGCTGACGACGCCCTTCTGCTGAATGTCAAGATTCTTTTCACAAGATGAAACTGCAAATATTGCAGCAACAACAAGAATTGACGATAATATCTTTTTCATATTCTTTTTTCTTTACGAGTTTAGAATGTAAGATTGATACCAAGAACAACCTTCTGCATTGTAGGATATGAACCCCAGTCAAGACCTGCCGCATTGGTAGAGTTTACAGATGCAGTTGCCGGATCGAGTCCTGGATACTTGGTGATAGTGAAGAAGTCGTCAAGAGATACATAGAGACGCAGGTTGCTGATGGCAGCCTTCTTTGTAATCCTTGAAGGAATGGTGTAACCGAGCTGGAGGGTCTGGATGCGGAAGTAGTTGCCCTTGAACATGTTTCCGGTTGATGACCAGAATGGGCTGTCAGCAGCAAGAACCTTGTCAGGAGCAGGAAGCTCTGCACCTGTATTGTCAGCTGTCCAGGAATTCTCAAGATAGTAGCTGAAGTTGTTCTTCACGCCTGTACGGTGAGTTACAGGGATAATCTTGTTGCCGCCCTGTCCGTAGCCGTTGAGGGTGAAGTCAAAGCCCTTGTACTCAAGGTTGATGTTGAGACCGTATGTGAATGTCGGGATAGTTGTACCGATGTCAGTAAGATCTGCAGCAGAAATCTGACCGTCACCGTTGATATCCTTAATGATAGCATCGCCGTTTTCTGCTACGCCCTCATATTCGTAACCAAGGAGATACCATACAGAGTGGCCTGCCTCGAATGCGTTCTGAATCTTGTAGTTTGTTGAAGATGCAGCTGCGTTTGTCTGGCGTGCTACACGGTCAGCTGTTGAAAGAACCTCGTTGTGAAGAGTGGTGAAGTTAGCATTGACAGAGTAGTTGAATGCACCTACGCGGTCTCTCCATCCAAGTTCGAACTCCCAACCTCTGTTAAGAACTGTACCGCCGTTGACTGTTGTCTTGCTTGCTCCAAGCTCGGTCGGGATGTCGATATCAAACAGAAGGTCTTTTGTCCTCTTGTCGAAGAAGTCGGCGCTGAATGTCAGACGGTTGTTCAGGAAACGTGCATCAAGACCGGCGTCAACCTGGTCTGAAGTCTCCCAGGTAAGATCCGGGTTAGGAAGACCATTGACGTAGTTAGGATGTGATGCGAATGTTGAACCTTGATTGGCAACACCATACTGATACCAGTTGTCACCAACTGAAATGGTTGTAGCATAACGATATCCGTTGAGTACATTGACGTTACCGTTGCGACCCCATGATCCGCGGAGTTTCAGGAATGAGAGAACCTCGGTGTCGATGTTGTCCTTGACGAATGACTCGTTGCTGATTGTCCAGCCTGCCGAGAATGATGGGAAGTAACCCCAGCGGTTCTTTGCAGGAAGCTTTGATGAGTCGAATGCATCTGCACGGAAGTTAGCCTGTACGCTATAGCGGTTGTCATAGCTGTAAATCAGACGTCCGAAGTATGCGAGAGAAGCTGACTGGCCTGGAACGTTGCGTACGTCCTTTGCTACATCTGCCTTTACGTAGCTCATGTATCTGAACTGAGGATCGGTTGCAGAAAGAATTTCCGCACCGTTTGAACCGGTGGCACTTGTGCTGATGTTATCGTTGTTGTTCTCCTTGTAGGACATACCGATCATCGCTGTCAGATCGTGCTTCTGTGCGAATGTAACGTTGTAGTTCGCAAAGTTCTCCCACTGGTAGTAGTAACCGGTGTTGGCATTTGCTGAGATTGAGTAGTTGTCCTGTGAGCCACGGCCGATATAGTACGGAGCTGTGAAGTTGTGGCTGGTGTTCTGACTGATTCTGTAACCAAAGCGTGATGTGATGGTAAGTCCCTTGACCGGAGTGAGGTTGGCGAAGAATGTACCATTGATGTTGAAACCTTCGTTTGTTCCGTCTGATGCAAGAATCTTGGCAAGCGGGTTACCTTCTACATCAGAATACATAGGAGCTGCGAGTGGGTATCCGTCCTCATCAAAGAATACTCGCTTGTTCGATGTGCCGTTCATGTAGGCTTCATAGGCAGTTTTGAAATCGTTCGGCATCTGGCTCGGATCAGTAAAGTTAGTCGGAGTCAGAGGCTCGAGGTTGATAACAGACTCGAATGAAGATGAGTAGCCACGCTGTGAAACGCTCTTTGTCTCATACTTCTCGATAGAGTTTGTGGTACCAACCTGCAACCACTTGAAGAGCTGATAGTCGGCATTTACCTGTGCTGTGAAGCGCTTGTAAACGTCTCTGTCGCCCTTGACGGCACCATTGTTGTTAACAAAGTTGAGGGATGTGAAGAAATGTCCCTGATTGTTACCGCCTGACAGAGTGAGTGAGTGCTGCTGGCTCCATGTCGGCTCGAGATAAGCACCAATCCAGTCAGTGTCGATGACACCATTGTCATACAGTGGATGATCGAAGTCATAGTCTTGGATACGTGAGCTCATATATTGCGGGTCACTGATGTACTCAAGGCCTACGTATTCGATGAGCTCATCACGGTTCATCAGAGGGCGTTTTCTGAAATTCTGGTTCGTGAACTTGCCAGTGTAGGATACGGAGGTCTTGCCGGTCTGTCCCTGCTTTGTAGTAATCAGAACGACACCATTACCAGCCTCAGCACCGTAGATTGCTGCAGAAGCACCATCCTTAAGGATTTCCATTGACTCGATCATTGAAGGATCAAGATACTGGATGCCGTTTACCTGAAGACCATCTACAATGTAAAGAGGTGAGATGTTACCGCCGTTTGAAGAAATACCACGGATGCGGATTTCAGCGGCAGCACCAGGAGCACCGTCTGTGATGATGTTCACACCAGCGACCTTGCCCTGCAGTGCAGCGGCAGCATCGGTGGTTGACAGAGCCTTGAGTGCGGTTTCATTAACTGAACCGACAGCACCTGTAAGGTCGCTCTTCTTCTGGACACCGTAACCGATAACTACAACCTCGTTCAGAAGCTCGGTGTCTTCCTGAAGAACGATGTTCATTTTAGGAGTAGCTTTTACCTCCTGGGTGTTGAAGCCCATGTAGGAGATAACCAAAGTAGCGTTGGCAGGTACATTCTGAAGGGTAAAGTTACCATTCAGATCTGTGGCGGTACCGTTGCTGGTTCCTTTAACCAGAATGGCGACACCCATGAGCGGCTCATCGTCGCTGCCAGAGATTACCTGACCCGTCACTGTCTGAGACTGTCCGAATGCTGCGTTTACAGCAAGCAGACACATTGCAACAAAAGCAAAAAACTTTGTTCTCATAAGTTAAATAGTTTGGTAATAATGTAAATAAAATAGAAGTTAAAAAATAAAATTGAATAAATATTGTCCTTTAATCCGTCATATTGTTCTGTTT
This sequence comes from Bacteroidaceae bacterium, assembly GCA_045597365.1. Taxonomy (GTDB): domain Bacteria; phylum Bacteroidota; class Bacteroidia; order Bacteroidales; family Bacteroidaceae; genus Colenecus. Next base: position 15,515 of record JAZLKB010000012.1, read on the forward strand.
TATATAAATCCTTGCGCTTTCTGACAATGGATAGCCTTTTGAAAATCCACCTCGTTAAGCAATCAAGCACAAATATATGTAATTTATGTTAACGGCTGATTGCGTATGACTACAGATTAACCTTGTGGTTAACACAATTTAACAAATTGTCGGAATTCATGGCTGCTATTCTGCAGAGCAGGGCAGCATATGTAACGAACCATTTCATGACAGTGGAATGGCTTGGATTTGCAGACAGCCGCTGTAAACGTTAATATTTGTTAACTGTATGCCTATATTGCAGAGATAGACTTGTACTATTAACGTTTATTTGCTTCTTTTGAAGAAAATAAAAACACGCTTTGCCAAACGTGGCGTGTGTTGCGTTGCATGAAACATGATTTGATAACTTTTGTGATACTTTTTTATTTATTGTTATGAGAAAAAAACTTTTGTCAATTGTGCTGACACTTGTGCTGTCACTTGTGTCTGCAGCCGTCTATGCGCAGAGTTTTTCGGGTAACGTCTATGACTCACAAGGTCCGCTGCCCGGTGTAACTGTTATGGAAAAGGGTACCTCCAATGGCGTTATTACCGATTTGAACGGTAATTTTACTATCAGCGCCAAGGCAGGCTCAACCCTTGTCTTCTCTTTTATGGGCTACGAGGAGCAGGAACTCCCGGCAGCCGCTAATATGAAAGTAAACCTCGCCGAGTCAAGTCTCGCCATAAACGAGGTTGTAGTTATCGGTTACGGTACCCAGCGCCGTGAGGCCGTTACAGGTTCTGTCGCCAATATCGCAGGCGATAAACTGAACGAGGTCGCCGCTCCGAACATCGCTTACGCTCTTGCAGGCCGTATGCCTGGTGTCGTCATGACCCAGACTTCGACAAAGCCGGGTGCGGACATGCAGATTCGTATCCGTGGCCAGCGTTCACTTTCAGCCAGCAACGATCCTCTTATCGTTCTGGACGGAATACCGTTTATGGGTAATCTGTCGGACATCAACACCGAGGATATCAAGAGTATGGATATTCTGAAGGACGCTTCTGCTACCGCAATCTACGGTTCACGTGGTGCCAACGGTGTCATTATGATTACCACTCACAAGGGCCAGCAGGGTGCTCCGGCAAAGGTCAGCTACAATGGCTATGCCGGCTTTAAGAACGTATTCCATAAATATCCGATGATGCAGGGACAGAGATACGTAGAGATGCGTAAGTATGCCGGCGGTTTCATCAATTCAGTTGATGAGTCGGACGATGTGGATACCGACTGGCAGGATTTGTTCTACAGACAGGGTTACACGACAAGCCACGATGTCAATGTGACTGGCGGCACCAACGGTGGCTCATACTCATTTGCCGCAGGTTATTATAAGGATCAGGCTGTTGTTCCGACACAGAGCTACGAGCGTTTCTCTGTACGCGGCAATATTGACCAGGCTGTCGGCAAGTATTTCCGTTTCGGTCTCAGCACCAACACCAACTACAACGAGACCAACGGTAATCAGGTGGGTCTTTATCAGATTCTTGAGATGAGTCCTATTGCCAATCCGTATAATCCGGATGGCTCTTTCAAGCGTACTGTCAAGATGCCGAATGATGAGGTTTGGATTACCCCGAGAAGCGTCATCGAGAACAATCAGGACTTATGGCTGAACGAGACCAAGGGACTTGCTACCTACAACACCTTCTTCGGCGAGGTCAAATGCCCGTGGATTGACGGCTTGAGCTATAAAATCAATGTCGGTCTCAACTACCGTACATCAAAGAACGGCAGCTTTACCGGTACAGGTATCAATGCTACCGATCCCAACAACTCCAACTCAGCTTCTGTCAATCAGAACGTAACAAAGAACTGGGCTGTCGAGAATCTGCTTACATACGACAAGTTCTTCGGCAAACATCACGTAAACGTAGTCGGTCTGTACTCGGCTGAGCGTCAGATTTACGAGAGTCTGAGCATGTCCGGCCAGGCAATACCCGCAGAGTATTTCCAGTATTATAATATAGGTGAGGCTACAAAGAATCTGACAGTCAATCCTGGCGGCCAGAGCTATTGGGAAAGCGGACTTATGTCATGGATGGGCCGTGCAATGTATGACTATGACAACCGTTATATGATTTCTGCTACAGTACGCGCCGATGCCTCATCACGTCTGGCAAAGGGTCACCAGTGGCATACATATCCTGCCGTATCTCTCGGTTGGAATATTGCAAACGAGAACTTTATGAGTGATGTCAAATGGATGGACAAGCTGAAGCTCCGCGTCGGTTACGGTGAGACATCAAACCAGTCAATCAATCCGTATTCTACACTTGGTGCACTTGCAACACGTCCGTATAACTTCGGTGATACTTATATGACTGGCTATTATGTTCAGTCTCTGCCAAACGAGAATCTTGGCTGGGAGTACAGCAAGACCTGGAACTTCGGTGTTGACTACTCATTCTTCAACGGCCGTCTGAACGGTAGCATCGAGTATTATACACAGAAAACCGAGGATATTCTTCTTGGTGTGTCAATGCCTTCCACATCGGGTGTAAGCAGCTATACCGCAAACATCGGTTCTACAAAGAACCAAGGTATGGAATTCACTATCAACGGTGTTCTTGTTGACAACAGGAATGGCTGGAACTGGAATGCCGGTGTAAACTTCTATTTCAACCGCAATAAGCTGACTGCTCTCGCATCGGGTGCTGACCGCGATGAGGCTAACGGCTGGTTCGTAGGCTATCCAATCGATGTAATCTATGATTACGAGTATATCGGTCTGTGGCAGGAGGACGAGGCTGAGCTGATGGCTATTCAGGAGCCGGGCGGCAACGCAGGTATGATTAAAGTCGCCGGCGGTTACAATGAGGACGGCACTCCACGTCAGATCGGTCCGGATGATCGTCAGATTATCAGCATGGAGCCGGCTCTTCAGGGCGGTTTCAATACCGATGTAACCTATAAGGGATTCGACCTCTCTCTTATCGCATCGTTCCAGATCGGCGGCAAGCTGATTTCCGCTATCCATTCCGGTAACGGTTATCTGAATATGCTCACCGGCCGTCGCGGTCAGCTTGATGTTGATTACTGGACCGAGGAGAATACCGGTGCCAAATATCCGAAACCGGGTGGCATCCTCAGCGGTGATAATCCAAAATACGCTTCAACACTTGGCGTATTCGATGCCGGCTACCTTAAGGTACGTACCATTACATTGGGCTACAGCTTTGAGAATCTCAAGGGCTTCGAGGCTACCGGTATATCAAAGCTCCGTGTTTATGCTACAGTACAGAATCCGTTCGTGATTTTCTCACCTTATAATAATGAGTGTGGTCTTGATCCGGAGACCAATACCTATTCGAATGATGGAGGTACTACGGCTGTTACCTATGGTGGTCACAGAATGCCGATTATCGGCTACAATACACCTTCAACACGTAACTTCATCTTTGGTGTTAACTTAACTTTCTAAACAGATCGGAATATGAAAACTATAAAGTTATTAGCTTTAGGTCTTGTTGCTGGAATCGGCTTCTCAGCTTGTACCAGCGTTCTCGACGAGCAGCCGAGAACAAGCTATGATCCGTCTTTCTTTGAAACCGAGACCGGTATCAAGGGTGGCTTGACTGCTCTTTACAGCCACTTGCGTGATATGTACGGACAGGCATACTATTATAACTCTCTTGAGACTGGAACCGATGAATATACTTGGGCTCAGTCTGCCGATGCCAACTTCAAGGATGCCGACCTTTCAGGTGCAGGCTCACCGCTGAACTCAACAAACTGCCGCTCGGATGTCCTTTGGGGTACCGCATTCCCATATATCAATACAGCCAACGGCGTTATTGAGAATGGCGAGAAAGCCGGAATGGACCCGGCTCTTATCGCAGAGGCTAAATTCTTCCGTGCATTTGACTATTATCAGCTTGTCCAGACATTCGGTGGTGTTCCACTGGATCTTGGCGCAGGTGAGTTGAAGTTCAACACCAGTACTGTACGTACCTCAGTCCGTAACACGGCTCTTCAGGTATATCTGGCTGTTATTAAGGATTTGAATGATTGCGTTGCGACACTTCCGGACAATCCTCGTGTAACAGGTGGTGTTACCAAGGTTCTTGCAAAGCTGGTTCTGTCAAAGGTATATCTCTCATACGGATGGTGGCTCGAGAATCCTAACAATATTCCTACTTATCCGGAATGCGACAGAAAGGATCCCGATGGCAAGACTGCAAAAGATTGCTTCGAGATGGCATACAAACTTGCAAAAGAAGTAATAGACAAGCCGGCACCTTTCAAACTTCAGGATACATATTTCCAGGTTAACCTGCCTGAGAACGACCGCAACAGCGAGATTATGCTCTATGCTGATCACACTGAGAAGAGTGAGCAGTATAATGGTGGCTCTCTGACATACGGTGGCGGTGGCGCACCTGACAACTTCGCATCCTGGATGGGTTGTTGGAACTACACCCAGATTGTTGTCAAGGGAAGTGACGGAGCTGGCTTCAACCCGGTACAGCGTGACTGTGTTCCTGCTCTCGGCCGTCCTTGGACCCGTATGGCTCCGATTCAGGAGGTGTTTACAAATACATTTGCCGACAAGACTTACGATTCACGCTATGACGGAACATTCACTTACAAATTCCATGCAAACTGGCAGAAGAGCGGCGCAGGTCCTGAATACGCTATTGGTGCTAACGGACTTAGAATCAACAAGGGTAAAGCTGGAGCGTTCGGTGGCAGCTATCGTGACAATTACGGTTTCGGTGATGTTGTCCTGACATTCCTCGATGAGGATAATGCAGAAGTTAAATACGGTCCGGCCGATGTCGATAAGTCCGGTAACAATATCGGTGCCGCAACACTCCCCGGCCGCAGCGATTTCGTGATCAATCCCAGTGGAATCAGCCGTATCGCTTATCCTGTTCTTTACAAGATTGGTCCGTATCGTACAGACAACGGCACAGGCTTCGGCCCTGGCGTAAATGCCGGCAGTACCCGTCCTTTCCCGATTGTAAAGCTTTCCGAGGCTTATTTCGTTGCTGCCGAGGCTGCTATCAAGGCAGGAATGGACAATAAGATTGCCCGTGACAATATCAACGTTATCCGTGCCCGTGCAGGAAAATGGATGTGGGACAACAATAATGGTGTAGCCAAAACTGATGATTTCAGTGCCGATATGATGAGACTCACCCCAGAGACTATTACTATTGACTATATCCTTCAGGAGCGCAGCCGTGAGTACTTCGGCGAGGGCCAGCGCTGGTTCGATCTTGCACGTACCCAGAAGTGGGCTGAGTTTGCCGGCGTATATCACATCTGCGGTGACGCGTATGGCAATTACGAGCGTAAGGAGTATAAGCGTACTATCGAGCCTTATATGTACTTGCGTCCTATACCACAGGGCCAGCTTGACGGTATGGAGATGTCTGATGCGGATATCGCTGCATACCAGAATCCTGGATACAAATGATAAAATCCCTATAGGATAAACAGAAAAGCGGCGGTGTCACCTGGCACCGCCGCTTTTATATCTCAGCTATTGGTATTTTACGGAATGTTCTTCTTCTCGCAAGTCCAACCCTCGCGGAGGCTCAGGCCGCAAGTCTCACCGGTGAACAGCATACCGGCCTCTTTGTCACCTTTCAGCTGCCATTTCAGCCACGATGTCGCTACCACACCGAACTCACCGCCGTAAGGCTGGGTGTATGTGCCGCCGTGGCCTACATTGAAGTTGCATACAAATGCCGGTACGTGGTCAATGCGTTTGAAGTCGTCCATACCGTTCTCGTATGCAATGTCTGTCGGGCCTCCGAGTATATATATAATAGGTGTGTGAATCTTTGCCAGATCCTCTTTAGGCATATTCGGCATACCTCCCATCATTGGTGCTCCTCCGCCTCCCATCTGGGGCATTCCTCCGCCCATTGGAGGTCTCATACCACCCATAGGCCTGCGTCCTTGGGCTGAGTCGCCAGGCATTCCTCCCATTCGCGGGCCGCCTGCTGCCGGACGATGAGTTCGCACAACCGCCGTTACCCCATACAAGAACGGGCAGTAACTCTTTCTTTCCGAAAACGCTCAGATCCTGAGGACGGTAGATTGTATGCGTCGCAATAGCGTCATCGCATACGAATGCCAGTGCCGCCAGAGCGACAATTCGTGAAATACTCTTTCTCATAAATTTTTTAATAATGGTTGTTTGTGATGAACAATGCTAAGTAATCTTCAAAAAATAACTTGGTAATCTCTCCGAATCTTTTGCGCCCATATTGCTTGTCTCTTCAGTCACTATGCCCGCATAGCTCCTTCATCGACAATCAATCTGGTCTCAAAATCTTCCGGCTTTCTTACCAACTTATTTTTTTACGCTTACTAAATTGCCGCAATTTATGTATAAATACCAAACATCTTGATAATTTTGTGCAAATAATCAGATTGATGAAAGTAAACTATCATACACACACCCGGTATTGCGACGGCAAGGCAGAACCGCGTGATTTTGTGGAGTATGCCGTTGCGCACGGCTTCGCGCACCTTGGCTTTACCGGGCACGCACCTGTGCCGTTCGAGAACGATTATGCCATTAACCCCGGTGAGTATAAGGCATATTGCAATGAGATAAGAGCTTTGAGAGATGAGTATTCCGACCGAATCAGGATACATCTTGGTCTGGAGATAGACTACATTCCCGGAATAATTGACGATTTCAGCAGCCTTGTCAGCGAGGGAGGATTGGAGTATTCCATTGGTAGTGTGCATTTTGTTACTCCGGGTGATGCGGATCCCGACAATCTCTGGTTCATTGACGGTTCCAGGCGTGAAATGTATGACGATGGCATACAGCGTCTTTTCGATGGTGACGTCCGCAAGGCTGTCACTGCATTCTTCCATCAGAATAACGAGATGATAGAACGTACCCGCCCCACTGTAATAGGGCATTTCGACAAGGTGGTGATGCACAATCACGACCGTTTTTTTACCTACGGCGAGCCCTGGTTCCGCAGCCTTGTGTATGAGACCGTTGATTTAATCAGAGAATATGGTATTATCTGCGAGATAAACACGCGCGGTTTGTACAAGAACCGACACAACGATTTTTATCCGGCAACAGACGTTATCCGTCATATGAGCGGGATGGATATACCGCTTCTTGTAGGTACTGACGCGCATTCTCCCGAGGACCTCGACCAGTTCTGCGGCGCCTACGATTTGCTCCGCGGGATTGGCTGCAGAAACATAATATACGAACTGTAATATGGCCTCATCACCCGAATTCGTGCAGTTTGTATGCACGCAGCTTGAAGGCGCAGGCGTTGTCCGTGCCCATTCTTGATATAGACCACGGCAGTGAAGCCCGCCGTATTGTGAAGACTGCACTTGAATCTTAATATTTCGAAAGATATGATATATGGTGGTTTGCATATGTTTTTGAGTCTGACAAGAATGAAGAGTAATTTGCTGGGGTTGCTTGTAAGGTTCCCTATAGAGTTGCTGCTGTGCGTAGTATTTACGGTTATCGCACTGATGTTGGGACATGAAGATATATACGATGGGGAACTGTTGGCAAAGGCCGCGTTTTTCCCGATATGCTTCTTTGCTTGCCTTGCGGTGAATCTTGCCACATCGGGTTGCCCGCGTTGGCCGTATCGTATGTCAATTCTGGTGGCAGCTCCTGTCCTGGCTTTTGAAATGGAGGATTATGTCGGGAGCTTCGGCTATGGGTTCGGACTGCTGCTGAGTTTCCTGCTGCTTTTTCTTTGCCGCAGGACTGTCAGAGAGAACCGTGAGTTCTGTGCCAATTTCGCGACGGTAATTATCGATGTGGTGTTGACAGGCATCTTCATAGGAGTTCTCACTGTTGCCATATATGCCGTGCTTGGCTCGCTGGTGTATCTGTTTGATATGGACAAGAAACTGCTGAGCTATGGATTCCAGTGGGGACCGTTCCTGTTTGGCCCTATGTTCTTCTGTCTGCGATGCGACAGCCGCATACGTCAGAACGGACAGGATCCTGTTCCTGCTTTTGTGCGTTTTATTTCGAGATACATAGCATCGCCGGCCGTAATCATTTATACTGTAATCCTGTATGCTTACGTAGTGCGGGCGCTCGTCCTCGCATCGCTTCCGCTGGGTGGCGTGGCAGCTATGATAATGACGTACTATATTGTCGCTGTGGCAGCCAAAATGCTCGATGAGCTTTCAGAGATAAATATATACCGCTGGTTCTACAAGCATCTGCACTGGCTCACGTTGCCTGTGCTTGCATTGTTCTGGTGGGGACTGATGTACAGAGTGAGGGCATATGCTCTGACCGACTCGCGTGTCTATCTGATAGCGGCAGGCGTAGTGATGACGGCTGTGTCGGTGATGATGGCCGTACGCCGTCTGAACAATTACCGTCTCTTTACCATTTTAGCCTCTGCTGCCATAATAATATTGACGTACATCCCTGGCATTTCTGCCAAATCGATAGGAATCGCCAGCCAGAAAGCCCGTCTGGAACGCATAGCAGACTCGCTTGGCCTTCGCGATGCCGTCACTGGCAAACTGATTGCTGATTTCAATATATCAGATTACGATGCCGGGCAACTTCACGAGCTTGATGAGGCATACAGCTACCTGAGGCGCGAGCTGGACGGGGATAAACTGGAGGCTATGGTCGGCAATCTTGATACCGGCCGATTGCACGATATTATCGGCGGCTTTGAATATTTCTCTTTCTATCGTCCGGCAGATATGGCTCTGCCATTGGACCATTATCGCTGTTATCTTGGCAACGCGTACGAGGATGACCGGTATATCCGCTGTTCCGGCAACAACGTCAAATTGGAGGTGGGCGATAAGTTGCTGCTTGATGCCGGTTTCGACAGCGAAGAGCTTGAGAAAGCGTATAATGGGCATACAAAACCATCGGACAACGTATTCATTCTTTCCAACGATTCTATACTGCTTGTCATAAAGTCCTTTGAGCGCAGAATCGGCAATGATGGCGGCTGGAATCCCTGTGACGGAACAGAATGTCAGGTCTTCGGTACCGTGAAATGACATTTTGTGCTTTCTGTCATAAAATTTCTGTATTTTTGCATGCTCTTTGAAAAATAAGCAAGCATAACTGATTTTAAAATAAAGAAGGTATGAGAAAATTGTTTACTCTTTTTGTGTCGTTGGCAATCGCGGTCAGCGCAATGGCCGCTCCCGGAAACCTGAAGATTTCTGCTCCGCAGAAGGGTCTTGCTCCGGTAAGAACCGAGTTGGCGAAAGACAAGTGTCTGAAAAATGAGCGTGCAGAGAAAATGGATGCACACAAAGCAGAACGCAAAATGCTTGCGGCTCCTGCCCACAAAGCTCTTATGTCGGCATCCGAGGCAGGTGACACCATCCGTCTGACAGTAGATAAGTTCGAGCTTACCAATTGGAGTGATGCTTCGAGCGAATGGTATAACTGGATGTTTATGGTCTATTCGCACGATGAGCAGGGAGATGAGTATTATTCGCAGTTTGATGTCTATCCAATCGAATATTCGTGGTTGGGTACATTCCAGACCGCCGATTATTCGATGGATGCCTGGACCAGTACTATTAAGGATTTATCCCTGGGGCTGATGCCGTACGATGAGGAGGATCCTGATAACACCAACAGCATTTTTACATGCTCAAAGTTGGCGGCTCCCGAGAAATATGCTATCTCAGCCCTTTTGGTTGCAGAGGACGGTCAGGTCTATACCATGAGCGGTACCGACCTTTTCTTCCCGGATCCCAAGACTTACGAGATGCAGGGTCTGAGACTCCAGACTGTGGATTGGGGCTCTGATATAATGGTGACTCTCACTACTATGGATAATGCTTATTTCCAGTTTGACATTCTCTATGATGACGAGAATCCGTTTGAGTACGGCAGAGAATATACATTAAGTGATATGGAGTTGTATTATACTGCCGGATATTGGAAACACGAGACAATATATATGAGCGATGCGTCTTTCGTATGGACAAAGAATGAAGATCAGACTGTTGATACAATAAAGGTTCATGTTGTGGCTGATACTGATGATGCGTATGATATTACATACGTTACACTTAAAGAACCGGAGTCCTACAGGAATGTTGCTTTGACCGTATCTTCCTGCGCTACTTTGACTGATCTGACTGCTTCGGACGGTGTTTTCCAGATGATGGGAGCTGCTACAGATGATGAGGGTGAGGAATGGAATGTGTCTTTAGCCTGTTTCGGTGAAAAACTTATTGGGGAGTTCACTCAGGAGGCAGGACAGATTTATGATGAATTCACATATATCGGTATGTCCGACCTTACGGTAGATCTGACTTTGCCTATCGTGAAGATAGATACTGTAAGAGTACGTGATTTGTCGGCCGAGCCGGGCGCACACTCGGATGACTGCGTACTTACAGCCAGAATTTACTGCTATAATGGAATCTGTTACGATGTTACTTTGACACATAAGTGGCCGGAGATTACAGATACGGTAAATATTGAGGCTCACAACCTGAAGCTGACATACGATGACTGGGAAGGAATATACGCAGCTCTCTGCAGTACCCCGGAATATATTGTCGGACTTGCCCTTCTGGAGATGGCTGAGACATACGATGGGACCAATGCATACGCACAGATAGCAGATCGCGCTGCCGATGTCGAGCTGCCTGTATATACCGTTGATAAGGCTGAATTGAAATTCGACGAGGCTGACAATCCGCAGCTGACAGCTTCTTTCGTAGCTGAGAACGGAACATTGTTCAACATTACCGCCGATTATCAGAAACCGGAGGCTACCCGCGAGGAGACTGTGATAATTGCAGCGGCTGCAAGTGAGGTCCGCCCGGATGCGGATGAAGACGTGACACTCATCAAAGCATACGCAGCAAGCGGTGATACACTGGCTCTAATCGTCATTAATACCGCAGAACTGGCTGTTGGTACATACTCTTTGAATCTTGAAGAGGTGGTAGCTGACAGGAGCCTTGTGACAGAGAATGCCAACAGCTACTGGGATGCTGCATATTTTGACATTGAGGATGCGAAGCTTGATATGACAATAATTGAGCAGGAAGGCAGAAAATACGTATCACTCAACGGTACTCTGCTTTGTACTGGTGAGGATGATGAGTTTGACCATCCTCTCTATACCATAATTGCTGAGAATATACCTGTTAAAGACGGTCTTGTCGGTGATGAGGAGAATCTGGATTTTGTAGTGAACTATAATCTGGATGAGATATCACTTACCAGTCAGTTGTTTGAGCAGGAGGGCTGGGTACTGATGCAGGGCAAGAATGCCGATAACGATGCATTCGCAATTGTATTCTTCCCCGAGGCTATAGACAGCGACATTACGCTTGCCGAAGGTGTCTATACCTTTGATCAGAGTATGAGTGTCGGTACCGTCTATGCTTCTCCAGGTCTGGATGCAAGCGGATACCAGGCACAGGCCTCGTTTGCCGCGAAGACGAATGTGCTGGGATTCATTGTAGGTAACCCGTGGTTTATGGAGACAGGAACTGTCACTGTCGCCAAGAATGCTGATGGTGAGCTGACTATGCTGGTCGAAGCGAAGAACTCGTACGGCCGCGACATCATCATCAACGTAAATGACTATTCACAGATAGTTGAGGCTCCGATGGAAGTTCATGAATTGATGGATTATACCTCGTTCGGTTTCTATTCGGTTGTTGCTGTCAGCGAGGATTATCAAATGCAGATCACCATCAATTCTTTCTCCATCGACGGAGAGTTTACAAAGGATGATGTGGATCTTGCCTATTCACAATTCTATGTGGCTGCCGAGCAGGCCGTCGTGAACCTGATTGATGCCGAAATGACTGTGACATTGGTTGATTCCACTTACTGTTTTGACGGTATTGTCGAGACTGAGCAGAACATCAAGTATCATGTAACGTTTGCCTACGATATTCCGCCATACGAGCCGCAGACTTACGATGTTACTGTAGATTCTTATGAGGTTACCGATATGTTCACTTCCCAGATGGTTTATATGACAGACGAGGCTGCTGAGTATGAGTTCATGTTGATTGTCAATGCTCCTGCTATTGAGAGCGGTCATACCTACACTTCAGAGGATATGGATTTCACTATGAGTATGTGTTCTGACCACGGAGAATTCTTCGGATTGTCAGCCGCCAGCTTTACATATACCTTGGGTGAGGCTGTTGAAACCGTCTATGCCGAGCTGACCGCCCAGAACGGTGACTTGTACAGGATTACTTATACCAAGGAAATCCAGACTGGATTTATCAACACTGTCATAGACCGCAAGCCTGTGAAGCGCTTTGAGAACGGCAGAATTGTCATTGAGAAGGATGAGATGCGCTACAACGTCAAAGGCCAGATGATCGAATAACACACTGTTGTTTCTATAATCCAATGCGGTTTCATCGGAAAAGATTGAGACCGCATTGTTTTATATGTTATATTCGCAGAAATTACTGCTGTAGTGTTATCTGTCAGGAATTAAAATTCCGCCTGATGTTTGTTTTCGTTCATAGTATTCCTGTGCAAATTATTTGATGCCAAGCCTCTGGCAGATTTTCAATAATGTCGGTGGCAGTCATTGCGGTCTGGGTCAATGTTTCGGCTGCGATGTCACCGGCCAGACCGTGGACGAAGACACCAAGACGGGCTGCATCGTAGCTTGATAATCCTTGAGCTGCCAATGCCAGAAGAATACCGGTCAGAACATCACCGCTGCCTCCGGTAGCCATACCGGGGTTGCCTGTGGTGTTGATGGAGATACGACCGTCGGGCGATGCTACCACAGTTCCGTGTCCTTTCAGTACAACACAGCAGTTGTGCTTTCCCGCAAAGCCGGAGGCCAGCTCTGCCCGTTTCCCGTTGTCGTATTCCAGTCCGTCGCAATTGAGCAGACGGTTGAACTCGCCGGGATGCGGGGTTATTATCGTATTACCTGAGAGCCTGTCCGGTTTGTCCCCTGCGGCAATTATGTTCAGAGCATCGGCATCAATTATCAGAGGCCTGTCTGTGCGTGACTCCAGAAGTGCATACAATGCCTGTGCTGTCTGTGCAGTTGTGCCCAGGCCCGGCCCGACAGCCATTGCAGAATATCGTGATGTGTCACTGGCTGCGTTCTCCCAGCAATGCCCGCCGTTGGTACGTACCATAGCCTCAGGGACGGCCGTTTGCAGGATTATGCGGTTGCATTCGGGCGTGGAGACCGTCAGCAGGCCGATGCCGCTCCTTAGGCTTGCCCGTGCCGCCATCAGCGCGGCTCCTGCCATACCGTAGCTGCCTGCTATTAGCAGTCCGTGTCCGTATGTGCCTTTGTGGCTGTCCGGTCTGCGCGGCTTTATCAATGCCTGCGCGTCTTTTAATGTGAACCGTTCCATCTTTAAGCGATGCTTTCCATATATTGAGCCGCCGACTCAGCGCAACGCTCTCCGTCAATCGCCGACGATACTATGCCGCCTGCGTAACCTGCGCCCTCGCCGCAGGGGAACAGGCCTTTCAGCGTGGTGTGCTGCAATGTCTCAGCATCGCGCAATATGCGCACTGGCGATGATGTGCGGGTCTCGACGGCTATCATCACAGCCTGCGATGACAGGAAACCCCTGCAGCTTTTCCCGAATTGTATGAAGCCCTGACGCAGACGGCCGGTTACGGCTTCCGGCATCCAGAAGTGGAGTGGTGAAGACACCAGCCCGGGCGCATACGAGCTTTCCGGAAGGTCGAAGCTGAGCTTGCTGCTCACAAAGTCGGTCATTCTCTGCGCGGGGGCGGTCTGACGCATATTGCCTGCTATCCAGCACTGCCTTTCCAGCTCTTCCTGAAAGCGCATCATCACAAGCGGGTCATTCAGCTCGGCATCGTTTTTCGCAATATCCTCAACGTGTGTCTCGACAACCATTCCCGAATTGCTCCAGCGTGAGTTACGGCCCGATGGTGACATTCCGTTTACCACAATCTGCTGCGGCCCCGAAGCCGCCGGTACGACGAATCCTCCCGGACACATGCAGAAGCTATATACGCCGCGGCCATCTACCTGAGTGACAAAGCTGTATTCAGCCGACGGCAGGTATTTGCCGCGTCCGTACCGGTTGTGGTATTGAAGACAGTCAATAAGCTGCGACGGATGCTCCAGACGGCATCCTACGGCAAGAGCCTTTGCCTCAATGGCATATCCGTTGGCTGCGAAATTACGATAGACATCGCGTGCGGAATGGCCTGTGGCCAGAATGACCGGTCCCATAAACTCGCGCTCACACTCGTCCTGTACTGCCTTGATTCCGATAACCCTGTCATCGCGGACTATCAGCCCGGTCATGCGGGTACGGAAATGGACCTCGCCGCCACATTTGAGGATTGTCTCACGGATATTCTCTATTACCCGTGGCAACTTGTCCGTGCCGATGTGCGGGTGCGCGTCCGACAGAATGGCCGGACTGGCCCCGTGCTGGCAGAATATGTTGAGTATGCGGTCGGTACTGCCGCGTTTCTTGCTCCTTGTGTAAAGCTTGCCGTCGGAATATGCGCCTGCGCCTCCCTCGCCGAAGCTGTAGTTTGATTCGGCGTTTATCTTGTGGCTCCGTGAGATTTCGGCTATATCGACCTTGCGCTCGTGGACATTCTTGCCGCGTTCCACCACAATGGGACGGTAGCCGAGCTCAATAAGACGCAAGGCGGCGAAAAGCCCGCCCGGGCCTGCTCCCACAACTATTGCCTGAGGCCGCTCATCCACTGTCTGGTAGTCAATCACAGCATACTCGTCCTTTGGCGGCTGCTCGTTGATGAATATCCGCAGGGTCAGATTTACAAATATTGTCCTCTGGCGCGCGTCTATGCTTTTCTTGAGTGTGCGCACAGCGTTTATCGTGCGCTTGTCGATGGCGCAGTTTCTTGCCACCGTCTCTTTCAGCACCTGCTCGTTGTATGCGAACTGAGGCTCTACGCGCAATTGTATCTCCTTTATCATATCAAAACAGGTTCTTAGCCGAAAATATGACGGAAGGCTTCTTCAACCTTGCGGACAGGTATGAGTTCAATGCCGGATATGGAGCTGTCCAATCCGCGCATATTGTTCTCAGGTATGATAATCTGTCCGAAACCAAGCTTCCGTGCCTCGCCTATGCGCTGCTCTATGCGGCTTACAGGGCGTATCTCGCCCGACAACCCGACTTCACCTGCCATGGCGATTGTGCTG
The DNA here is from genome assembly GCA_045597365.1 of Bacteroidaceae bacterium. Taxonomy (GTDB): domain Bacteria; phylum Bacteroidota; class Bacteroidia; order Bacteroidales; family Bacteroidaceae; genus Colenecus. The sequence goes on from JAZLKB010000012.1 coordinate 30,686, forward strand.
TCAATGGCAATGTCGAGATTGCTGGACAATATCGAGCATATAACCGCAAGGTCTATCGCCGGGTCGTTGACGCGAATGCCGCCGGCTATATTCAGAAACACATCCTTCTGCCCTAATTTGAATCCGACGCGTTTCTCCAGAACGGCCAGAAGCATATTCATACGCCTTACATCGAAACCGATGGCACTGCGCTGCGGCGTGCCATAGACTGCCGAGCTGACCAATGCCTGCACCTCGATGAGGAACGGGCGAGTACCTTCGAGTGTGCTGGCAATAGCTATGCCGCTCATTCCACGGTGGCTGTCGGACAACAGCAGCTCCGACGGGTTCCCTACCTGCCGCAGTCCGTTCTGCCGCATCTCGTATATGCCCAGTTCTGCCGTGTTGCCGAAGCGGTTCTTTATGGGGCGAAGTATGCGGTACATATAATGCTGGTCGCCCTCGAACTGAATGACCGTGTCAACTATATGCTCCAGGATCTTCGGGCCGGCAATGCTGCCTTCCTTTGTTATGTGGCCGATGAGGATTACCGGCGTGCCGCTCTCTTTAGCGAATTTCAGCAGTGAGGCGGCACACTCGCGTATCTGTGTGATGCTGCCGGGCGATGAATCGACATATTCCAAGCTGATGGTCTGTATGGAGTCTATTACTGCAAGTCCGGGCTTGAGCTGTCTGATCTGTTCGTAGATGTTGTCCAACGATGTCTCGCACAGCACTGTTACATTGTCCGACGGTTGTTCCGACAGGCGGTCAGCCCGCATTTTTATCTGCCTTTGGCTTTCCTCGCCCGAGACATACAGTACCTCGATACCGTCAAGATGCATTATCGTCTGGAGTACGAGCGTTGATTTTCCGATGCCGGGCTCGCCGCCAATCAGAATAAGGGAGCCTTGGACCAGACCTCCGCCCAGAACGCGGTCCAGCTCCGCATCGCCCATGGCAATCCGGGGCTCACTGGCTGTGTCAATCCCGGACAGGCGGCCCGGTTTGCCTGAAAGGCTGCTTTTTGAGGCGGCCGCTGTCCGTGCCGATGCAGATGGTGATGCTTTCACCGTCTGCTCCACAAATGTATTCCATTCACCGCACGACGGGCATTTGCCGCTCCATTTCGGTGAGTCGTATCCGCAGTTCGAACATACGAAAAAGGTCTTGTCCTTAATTGCTGCCATTGCTCTTTTCCAATTTCATCCAGAGGAATACTCCACGGATGGCGTTTATCAGGTAAAACATCTCGAGTACGAACTGGATTGCGGCGTGGGGCGTTCCTGCTCTCCAGGCGATAATCCACACGGCTCCCATCACAACGTCCATTGCTATCCAAAGGAACCATTGCTCGATGAAGGCGAAAATCAGCACGAACTGTGTGACCAGCGCCACCGATACCGCCGCCGCATCGCTCAATGGCTGTGCATCGTTTGTGTATCTGCCGAGAATGAGATATGTCGCATAGATAAGCACCGCAGCCGATAATACCATCAGCACGCGCTGCGGCCAGTTCATCCACCTTGTCCTGACAATATTCTTCTCGGGCCTGATTCTGTTATTGCGCCACTTCAGCCAGCCTATTATCTGCATCGGCACATTATACAGTATGTAGAATGCCGCCATCGCGTAAATGCCCGACTGGAACATTATCAAACCGAGAATGAGCGAACCGAGGAACCCGAATACGAAGTTTATCATATTTCCCTTGGCTCCGAATATGACGCATAATATACTCAGCGTCCCGCCCGTGAAGCTCAGAACCGAGAACTGTCCTGTAGCCAGGCTGACGGCAAGGCTCGCCAACACGAATCCCACAATTATGAATAAGTCCCAGCCTGTCAGCGTGCCCGACGTGCCCGTTCTGTCTTTTCCTGCTGCCATAGTTGTAAATCCTTCAATCGGCAGGACAAAGATACTTAAAAAGTTGGATTACCCGCAAAGTCCCGTAATAAGGGTAATCTGACATTAGTGTGTGCGGTTCCGCTCCTCAGATAGTTGGCTATTTTTCCACAATTCTACATTGACCGTTTTGAGTGTGCCTTGCGAAATGGCATAAGGTGCTGCAACGCAGCAATCCTTTACTCTCCACAGTTTTTTCCGTAAGCTCGGATTTCGTCCATTCTGTTCAGTATCAGTAAGCAGCAAGGCTTTCCAACGCACTTATCATGCCATACTGGCCAGCCAAAAAATTGTAACTACAAATTTTTCTCTACCCAGTATGGTGCTTTTCATTGCAGTGCTATACGCCCTGATGAATCGCCAAAGAAATTTTCCGTTGTTCCTATACGATGGATTGTGGAACGCTCCTTTTCCTGGCTTGAAAACTTCAGAAGAATTGCCATGGACTACGAATTCTATTCAAACACCGGTGAAACGATGGTACAACTGGCCTTCTGCCGGCTCATG
>JAZLKB010000013.1:0-17338 GCA_045597365.1 Bacteroidaceae bacterium
ACCCGTGCCTTATGGACTACTATGTCAAATCGCACTAATCAATGAAGAACCGCCGTATGCCGAACGGCACGTACGGTGGTGTGAGAGGTCGGAAAACGAAAGTAGGAAGAAAACTACTTCGTTTTCCTCCTACTCGATTTATGTGTTTGTGACAGCCTGTTTATTGTGAATGGTTGTTCGGAGTGTACTTGATTAGTTTATTTTGTCATTCAAGTTTGCCTATATAATCTGTACCCTCGCGAATTATTGTAACTTTTGAACTCTGTTCCGGCAATTGTATTACCGAGACTTTTTCACTTTCACCATCTACTGCAAGAATAGAACATTCCTCTGCAAATCTTCCTATACTTAATGTTATAATTGCATTTGGTATCCCATTAAATATCATACTGTCATTTACGTATAAAATCAGGGGCTTATGAAGTGTAGTCTCATCCAATGAAATCTCGTATTTTTCCTGATATGCAGTTTGAATTTCAGTTTTTTCAAAAGCTTTTGGTGCCCAGAATAGAAATAGGAATACTGTAATGAATAATACGATTATGAATATGAATGATCCCAGAAGGAAACCATAATTTGCTCTTGCATACTTTCTCTTCATCTTTATGTCTTTTTTACAAAAATACTTTAATTTTGTTGTCCATTCTTTATCTTTCATCAAATAGAGATGTTTTTCTGTTCTATTCACGTATTTTTGCTGCATTGACTTTTAAAAATTAAGAATATGAGTAAACTGAAACTTTTTATGTCAATTTTTGCATTATGTGCTTCATTGGCAGTGTTTGCAAAACCAGATCCCAATTTTCACATTTACATTTGTATAGGGCAATCGAATATGGAAGGAAATCCAAAACCTGAACAACAGGATTTGGAAAATGTGAGTCCTCGTTTCCTGACTATGGATGCTGTCGATTGTGGAGATAGAAAAATGGGGGAATGGCGTGTTGCAGTTCCGCCTTTGGCTCGTTGTAATACTGGATTGACACCTGTCGATTATTTTGGTCGTACCATGGTTGCTGAAACTAAGGATAAGGTCCGCATTGGAATCGTAATGGTTGCGGTTGCCGGTTGTTCTATAGATTTGTTTGATAAAGATAAATGCGAAGCATATATTCCCGGTCAGGCCGGCTGGATGAAAAACATTGTAAATGAATACGGTGGCAATCCTTATGACCGTCTCATTGAATTATGCAAAAAAGCTCAGCAAGATGGAGTAATTAAAGGTATTTTGTTGCATCAGGGTGAAACAAATACTGCTGATCCGGAATGGCCGGCGAATGTGAAAAAAATCTATGATGATATTCTTTCTGACCTTGGGCTGAAACCTAATTCAATTCCATTATTAGCTGGTGGCGTTGTTGCTGCTGATCAGGGCGGCGTATGTGCAGCACATAATGATGTCGTTCAAAAACTGCCGGAAGTTCTGCCTCAAGCCAAGTATGTGCCATCTGATGGCTGTGCTTGTGGTTTCGATCATTTGCATTTCAATGTTGTCGGTAGCAGAGAGCTCGGGCGTAGATATGCGGCACAGATGCTGGAATTAGTCGATAAAAAGTACAAGATTAAGAAGTAATTTGAGAAAATCACTTGCAAAATTTGGGAGAAACCATTTAAAAAACTAACTTTGCAATGGAATGGTGATGAGAGAGGGGCTGTTTGCCTCTCTCTTGTTTCATTAGAGTTATTTTATGAATTTGAGATTCTGCTTTAGAATTTATGATTGACAGCAAAGTCGTTATTGGCATTGTGCAGAAATGGCTGGAAGGAAATACAGGCTATTTCTTGGTTGACGTAAACATCAGTCGTGACAACCGTATAGTGGTTGAGATTGATCATCAAGATGGTGTGTGGATTGATGATTGTGTCGATTTAAGCCGTTTTATCGAGTCTTTACTCGACCGGGATATTGAAGATTATGAGCTTGAGGTCGGATCCTCAGGTATAGGACAGCCTTTCAAAGTATTACAGCAATACATGAACCATATTGGACAGGAGGTTGAGGTCCTTCCAAAAGAGGGTGCAAAACTTAAAGGTATTTTGATTGCTGCCGATTCCGAAGGCTTCGTGTTGAAAACCCGTAAGAAACTTACTGTTGAGGGTAAAAAACGTCCCGTAATGACAGAGGTTGAACTCTCATTCAAATATGGTGATATTAATTATACAAAATACATAATCAGTTTAAAGTAAAATGGCAAAGTCTGCTGAATCGATTACACTGGTCGATACTTTTCAGGAATTTAAAGAGTTGAAGAACATTGACCGTATGACTTTAGTCAGTGTCCTTGAAGAAAGTTTTCGTAGTGTTATTTCAAAAATGTTCGGTACTGACGAGAATTATTCCGTCATAGTTAATCCTGACAAGGGCGATTGTGAGATACAACGTACACGGGTTGTCGTTGATGATAAGGATTTGGAGAATCCCAACACGCAGATCTCATTATCGCAAGCATGTAAGATAGACGAGGATTTTGAAGTAGGCGAGGAAGTGACTGAGGCTGTTGATTTCTCGAAATTCGGTCGCAGAGCTATTTTGAATCTTCGACAGACACTGGCGTCTAAGATTCTTGAATTGGAGAAGGATAGCCTTTATCACAAATACCTTGAAAAAGTAGATACTGTCATTTCGGCTGATGTATATCAAATATGGAAAAAAGAAATATTGCTTCTGGACGAGGAAGGAAATGAACTGTTGCTTCCAAAATCGGAGCAGATTCCAGGAGACTTCTTCCGTAAGGGCGAGACTGTAAGAGCCGTTGTTGATCATGTCGATAATGTCAATAATCCCAAAATTATATTGAGCCGTACATCAAATATGTTTTTACAGCGCTTGTTTGAACAGGAGGTGCCGGAGATTAGTGATGGATTGATTACTATTAAGAAAATTGCGCGCATACCAGGCGAGCGTGCAAAAATCGCAGTTGAGTCATACGATGACAGAATAGATCCCGTAGGCGCTTGTGTGGGCGTTAAAGGCGCAAGAATTCACGGAATTGTGCGTGAACTTAAAAATGAGAATATCGATGTTATCAATTATACCTCCAATTTGGATTTGTTCATCCGCAGGGCATTAAGTCCGGCGAAGGTGTCCGAATTGAAAATTGATGACGAGGGTAAGCGTGCTGACGTATATCTTAAACAGGATCAAGTCTCTTTGGCTATTGGAAAGAACGGTATGAATATTAAACTGGCCAGTATGCTTACTGGATATACTATTGATGTATATCGTGAGTTGGAAGAAGAGGCTTCCGAGGAAGATGTTTATCTGGAGGACTTCCGCGGTGACATAGAAGATTGGATTATTGATGCATTCCAGTCTCTTGGACTTGATACCGCAAAGGCCGTTCTGCGTGCTTCGCGTGAGACATTAGTCGAAAATGCTGATCTGGAGGAGGAACAGGTAGATTCTGTATTGTCTGTTCTCGCTACAGAGTTTGCCGATGAACCTGAATTTGCGAAATTCATAATCAAGTAAGAATAAATATAGAATATCTTATATCTATCTGATGGCAATAAGAATAGGAAAAGTATCGAGAGAGTTGAATGTCGGGGCTGCTACATTGGCTGAGTTCCTTCATAAGAAAGGTTTTCAGGAAATAACCGATGACCTAAATCAAAAGTTGACAGACGAGCAGTATAATATGCTCATTGAAGGTTTCAGCAGTGATAAGTCATTGAAGGATGAAGCTACCAAGTTTCTTCAGGAAAGACGTATGCGTCAAGGCAATGACGATGCGGATAATACACAGAAGGAGGAACCGGTGACTGTTGATGTAGAGCGTTCTGATGAGGCGTTTGATGATTCCTCAAAACTGGAGGTAACTCAGTTGGAAGAGACTGTAGTTGAGCTTTCAGAAATTCAGGATAATCGTGAAGAAGAGGCTGTTATCAAGCAGCCGGAACCTGTGATCAATATTAAGACTGTCGGCAAGATTGATTTAGAGTTCACCGGAGCACGAGGTAAAAAAGTACAGCAGAAGACAACTGAGCCAGTTGATGAGATTCAGGTAGATATTAACATAGCTCCAGTTGAGACAACACCTGTTCCTGTTGTTACGGTTCCAGAAGAGGTAATAGTTGAAGTTCCTGTCATCGTTGAACCTGTAGCTGAGAATGAACCAAAGGTAGAGGAGGAGATAATTGATGCCCCAGAGGGACATGAAGAATCTGACGAGCCAGAATCCACAGAAGATGTAGAAAACGTCACTCTCGAGGCTCCTGCAGAACCGGCAAAAGAGGAAGAAATATTCAAATTAGAACATCCTGATACCGGCCTTAAACTCAAAACTGTTGGAAAGATTGACTTGAGCGCCATCAATCAGTCAACACGTCCAAAGAAGAAGAGTAAGGAGGAAAAGAAGAAGGAACGTGATATAAAGGAACAGCAGCGTCAGCAACAGCGTCAGCAGTTCAAGGATTCTCTGATGAAGGAAATTCAGAAAAATCCTTCGGATAATAGTGCCAATAATGATGCTAAACGTAAAAAGACAAGAGTCAGAATTGGAGGGGAGAAGGTAGATATCAATAAGACAACAGGTTATAATGTACAAAATAATAATGACCAATCTTCCAGACCGACATTTGACAGAAACCAGAGACCAGGACAGAAGAATGGAGGACAGTCTAGAAACTCAAAAGATTTCAGGCATTCGAAGAACGACAAGAATGATTTCAGCAATGATGATGTAAATCGTCAGATTAAAGATACATATTCGCAATTCTCCAAAGGCAAGACTAAGTCGTCAAAATACCGTAAGGAGAAACGTGAGGCTGCGATGACCCGTCAGCAGGAGATGGAAGAGCTGGAGATGGAATCCAGCCGCATTCTGAAGCTTACAGAGTTTGTTACGGCAAACGAGCTTGCTACAATGATGAATATCCCTGTCACACAGGTAATATCCACTTGTATGAGTGTCGGAATAATGGTATCCATAAATCAGCGTCTTGATGCAGAGACTATTAATCTGGTTGCAGATGAATATGGCTTTACTACCGAGTATGTAAGTGCCGAGGTGGCTCAGGCTATTACAGAGCATGCAGATTCTGAGGATGAGCTTGAGCCCCGTGCTCCAATTGTAACTGTGATGGGACACGTTGATCACGGTAAGACATCATTGTTGGACTACATCCGTAAATCAAATGTGATAGCCGGTGAGGCCGGTGGTATTACCCAGCATATCGGTGCTTACAATGTTAAGCTGGAGGATGGCCGTCATATCACCTTCCTTGATACTCCGGGTCATGAGGCTTTCACCGCAATGCGCGCCCGTGGCGCACAGGTTACTGATATTGCTATTATCATAGTCGCTGCCGATGACAACGTGATGCCACAGACCAAGGAGGCCATCGCGCATGCGACAGCTGCGAATGTTCCGATGGTTTTTGCAATTAACAAGATAGATAAACCTGCAGCAGATCCTGAGAAAATCAAACAGGAACTCGCCCAGATGAATCTTTTGGTCGAGGATTGGGGCGGAAAGTATCAGTCGCAGGACATTTCTGCCAAGAAAGGTATTGGTGTGCCTGAACTTATGGAGAAAGTCTTGCTTGAGGCCGAGATGTTGGATCTTAAGGCAAATCCCAACCGTAATGCTACAGGAACAATTATCGAGTCTTCGCTTGACAAAGGGCGTGGATACGTTGCTACCGTGCTTGTATCAAACGGAACTTTGAAGGTTGGCGATATCGTTATTGCCGGTACATTCTGGGGTAAAGTCAAGGCTATGTTCAACGAACGTAATCAGAAACTTAAAGGCGCACGTCCTTCTGAGCCTGCTCTTATCCTTGGCTTGAACGGAGCTCCTGCCGCTGGTGTGACATTCAATGTCGTTGAGTCAGAGCGTGAGGCACGTGAGATTACCGGCAAGCGCGAGCAATTACAGCGTGAGCAGGGAATCAGAACATCTACAACCCTGACACTCGATGAGATTGGCCGCCGTATATCTCTTGGAGACTTCCACGAACTCAATTTGATAGTCAAAGGCGATGTGGACGGATCTGTTGAGGCTTTGGGCGATTCTCTCATTAAACTGTCAACGCCTCAGGTTCAGGTGAATGTAATCCACAAGGCTGTCGGTGCTATTTCTGAGAGTGATGTCAGTCTGGCTGCAGCCTCGAATGCCATTATCATCGGATTTGACGTTCGTCCATCCGGTGCGGCAAAGAAACTTGCCGAGCAGCAGGATGTTGATATACGTATCTACTCAATCATTTATGATGCTATTGATGAGGTAAAGGCTGCTATGGAAGGCCTGCTGGCACCAAAGGTCAAAGAAGTCGTTACATCAACAATCGAGGTGCTGGAGGTTTTCCATATATCAAAGGTCGGTATGGTAGCCGGTGGCCGTGTGCGCGAGGGCAAAGTAAAACGCAGCGACAAGGCGCGTCTTATCCGCGATGGCATTGTCATACATACCGGTGATATACTCGCGTTGAAACGATATAAGGACGATGTCCGCGAGGTCGCTACCAATATGGACTGCGGTATAAGTCTTGTCGGATTCAACGATATAAAGACTGGCGATTTGATAGAGACTTTCGAAGAGGTTGAAGTTAAGCAGACTTTGTAACGAATAGAGCTATGGCTTTGCTTGTCTGGTCGGAATTGACAGCTATTGATGTAATAATCTTGCTGGTTCTGCTTGTCGGAATCATAGACGGATTCAGAAAAGGAGTCATCAGGCAGGCATTCAGTCTTGGCGGGCTGATTGCCGGCTTGATTGTCGGCTCTTTGTTCTGTAAGCCGATGGCGACATTCCTGTTGGATTCGATAAAATTGTCGGAAAAAGCAGCTGTCGTGCTGTCTTTCATACTGATTCTGATAGTTGTTCCATTGATTTTCACATTTTTGGGAAGCCTGTTGTGCAAGTTGATCAGACATACACCATTAGGATTTCTAGACCGTGTCGCGGGTGCTTTCTTCGGCTTGGTTGTATATTTCTTATTTACAGGTCTTGCCATACAATTGCTGGAATTCACACATTTATCGGACAAGATTCTAAATAAGGAGTCTGGACGGCAGTCGCAACTTTATGTTCCTGCGAGAGATGCCTCTGCGTTTTGTTTGCGTTGGTCGTGGTCAAAGGTTGGTGAACTTGTGGAGCAGAAAGACGATAGCAAAGATAATAAGTGCGAATGAACAGGGATAATGACAATTCTATAGTCAGACAAATCTCGCAGGAAAAATACCGCTACGGATTTACAACTGATATCAGGACCGACGTTATTGAACGAGGTCTTTCTGAACAGACTGTACGACTTATTTCAGAAAAGAAAAACGAGCCTGAATGGCTGCTGGAATTCAGATTGAAGGCCTACCGCCATTGGCTTGGCATGGAGTTGCCGCATTGGGCTCATCTTGATATACCGCCAATCGATTTTCAGGGAATCTCGTACTATGCCGCACCTACGATAAAAAAAGAGGGGCCGAAGTCTATTGATGAGATAGATCCGCAGTTGGTCAAGACTTTCGACAAACTCGGTGTCCCTATAGAGGAACGTCTCGCATTGAGCGGTGGAATGGCTGTAGATGCCGTTATGGACTCCGTCTCGGTCAAGACTACGTTCCGTAAGAATCTCGCAGACAAGGGCATCATTTTCTGCTCAATCGGAGAGGCCGTCAAAGAGTATCCCGAGCTTGTGCGTCAGTATCTGGGCTCTGTTGTCAATTACAGGGACAATTTCTATGCGGCTTTGAACAGCGCGGTTTTCAGTGACGGCTCATTCGTATATATTCCGAAAGGTGTACGATGTCCGATGGAATTATCAACATATTTCCGCATCAATGCATCGGGCACAGGACAGTTTGAGAGAACTCTTATTGTTGCCGATGATGACAGCTATGTCTCATATCTGGAAGGGTGTACAGCACCAATGCGTGATGAGAATCAACTGCATGCCGCAATCGTTGAGATTGTCGTGATGGATAGGGCCGAGGTCAAATACAGCACAGTCCAGAACTGGTATCCCGGCGATGAGAATGGTCGTGGTGGAGTGTATAATTTTGTCACTAAACGCGGAGACCTTCGTGGCGTGAACAGTAAACTGTCGTGGACACAGGTCGAGACCGGTTCCGCCATTACCTGGAAGTATCCAAGCTGTGTGCTTCGCGGTGACGGCAGTCAGGGAGAATTCTACTCGGTTGCGCTCACGAACAACTGGCAACAGGCCGATACGGGTACTAAGATGATTCATCTTGGTAAGAATACCCGGAGCACAATCATCAGCAAAGGTATATCTGCAGGGCACAGCCAGAACTCATATCGCGGTCTGGTCAAAGTGGCTCAAGCAGCAGATGGAGCCCGAAACTACAGCCAGTGTGATTCTCTTTTGCTTGGCAGTGAATGTGGCGCGCATACATTCCCGTACATGGACATCCACAATGAAACGGCGATAGTTGAACATGAGGCTACTACCTCGAAAATATCAGAGGATCAGCTCTTTTACTGCAACCAACGGGGAATCCCGACCGAAGAGGCCATCGGTCTCATTGTGAATGGTTACGCCAAAGAAGTCTTGAATAAACTGCCGATGGAGTTCGCTGTCGAGGCACAGCGCCTGCTGTCGGTATCGCTTGAGAATACAACAGGATAAAGCTATGCTTAAGATAGATAATTTGCATGCCGGAATAAATGGCAAGGAAATACTTAAAGGTATCAATCTGGAGGTAGGCGCTGGTCAGGTGCACGCCATTATGGGTCCTAACGGATCTGGTAAAAGCACTATGAGCAATGTTCTGGTAGGTCATCCTGCCTATCAGGTAACCGATGGCTCTGTCATATTCAAGGGAAAGAATCTTCTTGAGATGACCCCGGAACAGAGAGCTCACGAGGGACTCTTTATGTCTTTCCAGTATCCTGTCGAGATTCCGGGCGTGAGCATGACAAACTTTATGCGTGCCGCTGTCAACGCACGCCGCGCATATAACAGGCAGGAACCGATTTCAGCGTCAGATTTTCTCAAGCTGATGCGTCAGAAACGTGAGTTTGTCGGTCTTGATGCCAAGTTCATGAACCGCTCTGTGAACGAAGGCTTCAGCGGTGGCGAGAAAAAACGCAACGAGATATTTCAGATGGCTTTACTGGAGCCGTCACTAAGCATACTTGATGAGACAGACTCAGGTTTGGACATTGATGCCCTGCGTATTGTGGCCGAAGGCGTGAACCGCCTTAAAAGTGCGGACACTTCGGTTATTGTCATCACTCATTATCAGAGATTGCTGGATTATATAAAACCCGATATCGTTCACGTGCTTTATGCCGGGCGTATTATCAAGACCGCCGGTCCCGAACTGGCTCTTGAATTGGAGCAGCGTGGCTATGATTGGGTAATTAAAGAGTTTGAGGAGAGATTGGGATAATGTCGGCACAGGTATATACAGAACTGTTCAAAAAGAACCGCAGCCTGGTAGAGAAAAACTCGTGCCGCGTATTGAATGAACCTCGCGGCGAGGCTCTCAAAGCTCTTGAGGAACTGGGCTTTCCAACCGTCAGGACTGAGGAGTTCCTTCATACCGACATATCATCCTGGCTTGAACCGGATTGGGGAATGAATCTTGGTCGGCTGGCAATTCCAGTCCACCTTGATGATGTGTTCCATTGCAGTGTCCCGAATCTGAGTACATTGCTGTATTATCTTGCCGATGACCGTTTTGTCGCCTCCGAGGTTTCACGGCACTATCAGCTGCCCGAAGGTGTCATCATCGGTGGACTTAATGATGTTGCGGCTGTGCATCCCGAGCTTATTGAAAGATATTACTCGAAGCTGGCCGATATCCGACATCCGGGAATCGCCGCTTTGAACACGCTGTTCGCTCAGGACGGTTTTGTCATTTATATCCCTGATGGCGTGGCACTGGACAAGCCCGTTCAACTTGTTACATTGTTGCAGTCTCCTGTCGATTTGATGGTGACGCGCAGATTGCTGGTGATTGTCGGGCGCGGCTCAACTGTCAGACTGCTGCTTTGTGATCATTCATCAGACAGTCGCAAGTTCCTGACGACACAGGTTACCGAGGTCTTTGCTGGCAAGGACTCTCATATCGACATATATGATATGGAGGAGACTTCGTCTCTCAACAACCGTATCTCTGAGTTATATTTGAATCAGGAGTCGGGCAGCGATGTGTCTGTCACTGGCATAACTCTGCATAACGGTCACACCCGTAACTCGTCGTATATTACGCTTTCGGGGCGTGGAGCATCATTGCATCTTGATGGCGTGGCTATTGTTGATGGCTGTCAACATATAGACAATAATACTTTTGTTGATCATCTTGCCGCTGATTGTCAGAGTAACGAATTGTTCAAATATGTCCTTGATGACAGCTCGACAGGCTCGTTTGCAGGAAAGGTGCTGGTGCGTGAAGGCTCTGGTGGAACTGTCTCGCAACAGACCAATCGAAACATCTGTCTGACCCGCGATGCCAGAATATTCACCCAGCCGCAGCTTGAGATTTATGCCGACGATGTAAAATGCAGTCACGGCGCTACCGTCGGGCAACTTGACGAGAATGCTCTTTTCTACATGCGTCAGCGAGGCATTTCCGAAAAGGACGCACGCACGTTGCTTATGATGGCTTTTGTCGATGATGTAATAGGACGTATAGATATGGAACCGTTACGTCAGCGTCTCAGATATCTGGTGGAGCGCAGATTCAAAGGCGGCTCTGCTCTGTGTGAGGGATGTAATATTTGTAAGTGACGATACTATGGATATCGTAGAAATCAGAAAGGATTTTCCCATACTGAATCAGAAGGTATATGGTAAGCCACTGGTCTATCTGGACAATGCCGCGACGACCCAGAAGCCTCTGTGTGTAATTGATGCGATAAGTGATGCTTACAAAAGCGTGAACTCAAATGTGCATCGTGGGGTTCATTTCCTGTCGCAACAGGCTACCGACCAAATGGAGAAGGCTCGTGAGACAGTACGCCGCTTTATCGGTGCCGGATCTACCGACGAGGTCATTTTTACCCGTGGTACTACCGAGAGCTTGAATCTGCTCGCATCATCATTCTCGCAGGCATTTCTCAAGCCTGGTGACGAGGTGCTGGTATCGGAGATGGAACATCACAGCAATATCGTGCCCTGGCAGCTTCAAGCTGAGAGATACGGCTTCAAACTGAGATCTGTTCCGATTACCGATGATGGCCTTATTGATATGGAGGCTTTCCGAAATATGCTCACACCGGAAACAAAACTGGTAAGTGTCGCACACGTCTCGAATGTGCTCGGTACGGTCAATCCCATTGCTGAGATAATCCGATGCGCGCATAGTCGGAATATTCCTGTCGCAGTTGACGGCGCTCAGTCAGTTCCGCATATTGCGGTCAATGTGCGGCATCTGGACGCCGATTTCTATGCGTTCAGCGGTCACAAAATATACGGACCTACAGGTATAGGCGTATTGTACGGAAAACGTGAGCTATTAGACAAAATGCCTCCATATCAGGGCGGTGGGGAGATGATAGGACACGTCTCTTTTGAACATACCACATACAACGTCCTTCCATTCAAGTTCGAGGCAGGTACCCCCGATTATATAGGCTCAATCGCGTTGGCCGGGGCTCTTGATTATTTGTCGGCCATAGGTATGGACAATATTGAGAGACGCGAGCGCGAGCTGTGCTCATATACTCTCAATGCCCTGAGTGCAATACCGGGAATCCGTTTCATCGGAAACGCTCCCGACCGTTGTGGAGTCGTATCATTCCTTTTGGGCGATATACATCCGATGGATGTAGGCGTGCTGCTTGATAAACTCGGCATAGCTGTCCGTACCGGCCACCATTGCGCTGAGCCGCTGATGGCAAGACTCGGAATTCCAGGAACAGTCCGTGCTTCGCTCGCTTTGTATAATACCGAGGCTGAGATAGATGCTTTGGTCTCAGGACTTGAGCGTATCCGTAAAATGTTCTGAAAAACAATGATTCTGTAGCGATGGCATACAAGACAATGTCTGACTATATGTCTTCGGTGTTTGGCAGGCGCGTTCAGAAAATTGCCGTAAATGCCGGTCTTGGCTGCCCGAATCGTGATGGCACCTTAAGCAATGACGGGTGCGCTTATTGCAACAATGCGGCTTTCAATCCTGCGTATGCTTTCTGCTCAGGCAACAATATCACAAGTCAGATAGAGTCCGGTATCAGGTTCTTTGGGAGAAAATGTGCCGACGCTGCATATCTGGCATATTTCCAGTCATACAGCAATACATACGGTCCTACAGAACGTCTCGTTGAATTATACGAGGAGGCACTGCGCTTCCCCGGCGTATCGGGATTGGTAATCGCCACGCGGCCGGACTGCCTCGCCGATGACCTGTTGGACTATTTTGAGGAGCGCTTTGGAAATAAGGCTCCTGCAGGGCATCCCTTCCTGCTTGTCGAGATTGGTGTGGAATCGACCAATGACTCAACATTGCAGCTGATAAACCGAGGCCATAGATTCCAGTGCGCCATTGATGCGATTAATAATCTTGACCGGTGCGGAATCGCGGTTGGAGCGCATATCATTCTGGGGCTTCCGGGTGAGAGTGAGCAAGACTTTACAGCACACGCACGGCGAATATCCCAACTCCCTGTCAGCATTTTGAAACTGCATCAATTGCAGATAATCAAGGGTACAGCATTCGATAGAATGTATCGTGAGCATCCTGAGTTGTTCCATTTGTTTACTCCCGACAGTTACGCTTCTGTAGTGGCCGGTTTTATCAGAGCCACACGCTCTGACATAGCTTTTGACCGCTTTGTGTCGGAGGCTCCCCGTCAGATGGTAGTTGCACCGTCGTGGGGCATCAAACCCGATGAGTTTACATCAATTCTTAGAAAATATGTTGCTGCCGTATCTTAAGGAAGACCGTATCGAGGCCGGTTGTGACGAGGCTGGACGCGGATGTCTGGCCGGACCGGTCTATGCTGCCGCTGTTATCCTGCCGCCCGATTTCCGCAATGACTTGTTGAACGATTCAAAACAACTTACCGAAAAGCAACGCTATGCACTCCGTCCTGTAATCGAGCGCGAGGCGTTGGCGTGGGCAGTAGGAGTGGTCACAAATACAGAAATTGACGAAATCAACATTCTCAAAGCTTCCATTCTGGCGATGCACCGTGCCGTTGATGCTTTGAAAGTGCGTCCTGAGTATCTGCTTGTTGACGGCAACAGATTCACGCCATATCCGGGTATCCCTCATACCACAATCGTGAAAGGCGATGCCACGATGATGTCAATAGCCGCCGCGTCAGTCCTTGCCAAGACGTACCGTGACGATTTCATGAATCAGATTGCAAAGGAGTATCCTATGTACGACTGGCTCTCCAACAAAGGATACCCCACAAAAAAACATCGTGCGGCAATCAAGGAATACGGAACGACTCCTTATCACCGCATGACATTCAATTTGCTTGGCGATGGCCAGCTCTCGCTTGATTTCGGTCAGGAATTGTCAGATTGACAGAGTGTCGAGCACGTTGATCAACTCCTGGGCAATCGGCTTGTCCATCTTTACAGCCTTGGCAATCGGAACATTGATAATCTTATCGTTGTGGATGCCTATCATTACGTTGCGCTGACCCTCCTGCAGAGCCTCGATAGCTGCCAGACCCATACGTGACGCAAGAATGCGGTCGTATGCGCTGGGTTTGCCTCCACGTTGCAAGTGCCCTAGTATCGACACCCGGACATCGAATTGCGGATATTCCTTGCGGACTCTCTCGGCATAGTGCATAGCGCCGCCGTCCTTCTCTGAAACAATTACGATTGAACTGTTCTTGCTCTTGCGTATGCCGCGTCCGATAAAGGTCGCCAATTGGTCAATGTCGGTGCTGTCCTCTGGAATGATTGCTGCCTCAGCTCCCGCTGCTATGGCACTGTTCTGAGCCAGAAAACCTGCATCGCGGCCCATAACCTCCACGAAGAAAATGCGGTCGTGCGAATTTGCGGTATCGCGTATCTTGTCAACACATTCAACAATTGTGTTCAATGCGCTGTCGTAGCCGATGGTGGCATCAGTGCCGTAAAGGTCATTGTCGATGGTTCCCGGCAGACCGATTACCGGAATATCGTGCTCGCGGGCCAAATCCTGTGCTCCAGTAAGAGAACCGTTGCCGCCTATCACAACAAGGGCATCGATATGATGTTTCTTGAGAATACTGAAAGCCTTGGCCCGTCCCTCGGGAGTTGGAAACTCTGTGCTGCGGGCAGTCTTCAGAATGGTTCCTCCACGCTGAATGATGTTGCTCACATCCTCGGTGTTCATCTCCTTTATCTCATCGTGAAGAAGACCCTCCCATCCACGATGTATGCCATATACCTTCCAACCTGCGAAGATAGCCGCGCGTGTTGTTGAGCGTATTGCCGCGTTCATACCAGGCGCGTCGCCACCCGATGTCAGGATTCCGATTGATTTAATCTCTGCCATAATCTTATATTGTTTAAAATCCCCAATACATACCAAATGACAACAATGTGTTGTCAACATTCAAACCAACCTGATTGTACTCGTTTGCGACACTTCGGTATCCAAAAGAAGCAATGTGGGTTACAACAGTGACATTCTCTGTCACTGCGAATTTGATACCTGGCCGTATGCCTATCCAGAAAAGGAAATTGGCACTCTTATTGCTAGGCTTGCTGCTTCCTACCTCAAAACCGCCGTCAACGAAGAATGAGAAATTCTTGAGAGCTGTAAACGTGTAACGGGCGTATGGCGAAAAAGAGAATGTAGTCTTGTTGTCCGATACACTTGTGAAACTCAGCCTCATTGCCGCATCCCAATTCTCATCCAAAGATAGTCCTACCTCCGGTTGGATACTGAACGATGTAGTGCTCTTGTTGCCGGGCTGTGTCGTCCTTACGTTGAATCCAATGTTGCCTCCGACCCAAATTTGTGCGCTTGTACACAGCGCAATAGTTGAAAGCAGGACAGATAAAATGACTTTTCTCATTCTTATATCAGTAGCGCATTATGCAAATGTACAAACTTATAGTAATTGAATAGATACTTTTGGTGCTGTTTTTGTACCTTTGCACACTACAAAAAGAGCATTAAATTTTATTAGATATGAGACAGAAAGCTTTGCTTATGATCCTTGACGGCTGGGGAATCGGGAACCGTTCAAAGGCAGATGTTATCTTCAACACACCAACACCTTATATGGATTATCTGAATGCCACATATCCGCATGCCCAACTGCTTGCCAGCGGCGAGAATGTGGGTCTGCCAGATGGCCAGATGGGTAACTCCGAGGTAGGCCATCTGAACATCGGTGCCGGTCGTGTGGTTTATCAGGACCTCGTCAAGATTAACCGTGCCATTGCCGACAACAGCATAATGCAGAACCCCGAGGTGATTGCTGCCTACAGCTATGCCAAGAATACAGGCAAGAAACTTCATCTGATGGGCCTTGTGTCGGACGGCGGCGTCCACAGCTCACTCGAGCATCTGCTCAAGTTCTGCGACATCGCACGCGAGTACGGTATCGAAAACGCATACGTACATTGCTTTATGGACGGTCGTGACACTGATCCGAAGAGTGGACAGGGCTTCATCAAGACCCTTGTTGAGCGTGGCGACAAAGTAGCTACCATCATCGGCCGTTATTATGCTATGGACCGCGACAAACGTTGGGAACGCGTAAAAGTAGCGTACGACCAGTTGGTAAACGGTGAGGGAAAGAAAGCCGACGATATGGTGAAAGCCGTACTTGAGTCATACGAGGATGGCGTTACCGATGAATTTATGAAGCCTATCGTCAACACCGCATACGACAGCCGTATTGCCGAGGGCGATGTGATTATTTTCTTCAACTTCCGCAACGACCGTGCAAAAGAGCTCACAATCGTGCTGACTCAGCAGGATATGCCGGAGGCTGGAATGAACACCATTCCCGGTTTGCAGTACTATTGCCTCACTCCTTACGATGCATCGTTCAAGGGCGTCCATATCCTGTTCGATAAGGAAAATGTATGCAACACTTTGGGCGAGTATGTCTCAAGTCAGAAACTGGCCCAGCTCCATATTGCCGAGACCGAGAAGTACGCTCACGTAACATTCTTCCTGAATGGTGGCCGCGAGACTCCGTACGAGGGCGAGGACCGTATTCTTGTACCTTCGCCAAAGGTCGCTACTTACGACTTGCAGCCCGAGATGAGCGCATATCTTGTCCGTGACCGTCTTGTCGAGGCCATCGCCACCGATAAATATGATTTTATCGTGGTAAACTTCGCCAACGGCGATATGGTAGGCCATACAGGCGTCTATGAGGCTATCGAGAAAGCCGTTACTGCAGTCGATTCCTGTGTCAAGGATGTCATAGAGACCGCTAAGACTCACGGCTACGAGGCAATCATCATTGCCGATCACGGAAATGCCGACAATGCTGTCAACTCCGATGGCACACCGAATACCGCTCATTCGCTGAATCCTGTTCCAGTCATTTACGTGACCCCGCGCAAGGATGCCACCGTAAAGAATGGTATTCTGGCTGATGTCGCTCCGAGCATCCTCGCCATTATGGGCCTGCCTGTTCCGACAGAAATGACAGGCAATGTCCTGATCGGCTAATATATTTTACGGCGCACACGGTATGCGAATATTAAAAAAGTGTATCTTTGCGCCGTTAAAATTCCGTTTCGTTAGCTCAGCCGGTTTAGAGCGCTTGCTTCACACGCAAGAGGTCCGCGGTTCGAATCCGCGACGAAACACCCTTCACTGACAAGACTAGTTTCACCACACATTGATTATTTTCCGGTAATTCATATCCTCCCATTGCGAAGCATTCCGTAAACCGCGTATGGGAGTCACTCCTATGCCTTGTTGGACTCTCTCCACTGATTTTCCCGTGAGCTCGGATTTCGTCCGGGCTGTCCAGTATCCACGCCATACTGGACAGCCAAAAAATTGTAACTACAAACTTTCAAAATTGTAACTACAAAATTTTGAAGTTGTAACTACAAATTTTTACAAATGTAACTGCGTATTTTTCGCTATCCAGTATGATGCTTTTCATTACATACCTTGCCAAGTTCCGTCAGATAGTATTTCTGACGAGGAAACACCAATAGGGCGGAGAAGACCAGAGTACTGGAGAAAATCAAGGCTTATTTCCAGAAGTACTTCAATATCTGACAAATGAGAGAAGAATGAAGTTTGAGAGGTTTTATTTTATATTTGGATTTTAACTGGGAATCCTCATTTACCTAACCCACATTGCAGCCAGACCTCTTTTTGAATAAAAATTCATATCGTCCAATCTGCCTTACAGACCACTACAGGCTGGGTGGCAATGCTCCGGAACGCCTATTTTGAAGCAAAAAGCCCTTTTGTGTGGCTCCCATTTTGATT
>JAZLKB010000014.1:0-30433 GCA_045597365.1 Bacteroidaceae bacterium
AGGTGAGGAATGGGTGAAATGGCTCAACGACTGGGGCATTGAGTACCATCTTCGCGTCAAGGAGAACTTCTGGATTGAAGACCCGAGGACGGGAGAGGAGAAGCGTGTCAAGAGCATGTTCATACATCTCAAGGACAAGCATGTAGCACGGATCAATGGCTATGGCAATGCGATGCCCGCGTGCCGGTTCAAGGAAGGCTCTGTTGAAGGAGAAAAAGTTCCATTGTCTCAATGAAGAATGATTGGAAAGATTTGCCTATATTTGTCTGGCTACGGAGAGCTGCTGCAATCATCTCTCTGAGCTGGGTAAGTGGTCTGATATTCATTCTGTAACTTAAAGCGTGGTAGCCACTAAATTACTGAATATCAGTCATCTATCCGGATGTTTCAGATACAAATATCATATATTTATAACACTTTTTTCGGTCTTCGTTCTACCGCCGCAAAGCTGTCAACTGAAGTGACGAAAGCGGACTATTTGAAATATAAATTGTTGATAACTACATATTTATAAACTTTTTAACGAACTATTGTATGATGTTGACCTGTCCTATAATATATATTCTATCGTATAAGCCTATTGTTTCCTTTTTTAGGCTTTCCAAAATTTGGGGTTGAATTTTCACTGAAAGAAGGAGTGTTGTCAAACCCTCACATCGCAAAATTTGGTTGAAACTTATATCTTCACGTTCTGTTGAGTATCGCAATTTAAGGTTGAAAGAAATTGCAATGAAAAGAGAAGGATATAAGAAGGTCTGAGGCTTTTAGGGGGAAGATACGCTGTACATTTGTACATAAGAGCCATACCGTATGAGACCAACTCTGCACGAACTGCTTTTTATTTCTTTTCGTTTCACTAATTTCTTGCACAAAGGAAGGTCTCATTCCCGCCCTTGTACCTCCTGAGACCCTTGACTGCATAAGAACCGATTACATCAGTACACACCTAACATTGGACAAGGATGATACAGATTTTCAACATAGCTGAAGATTTTGATGCCACAGCCGAATTCAGAGCTATTATGCCATATGTTCCCAAGTGGCGTCTTGACAAAGCAATGTTGTATCGTTATGACATTGACAGATTCTTATGCGCCAAATCGTTTCTGATGCTTGAGGGTATGCTTCGCGAGAGCATCGGGCTGGCAAAATGCCCGGAGTTTTCGTACGATAGCCGCGGAAAGCCATACTTCCGGGATTATCCCGATACATTCTTCAACATAAGCCATTGTCACAGGGGAATAGCCTGTGCTGTTATGAATAAGCCTGTTGGAATTGACATTGAGGAGATTCAGTATGACGAACACCTTGCAAAAGTCATTTTAAATCCGGAGGAACTTGAGTCTGTCAGAAACGCAGATGAGCCGATGGTAAAGTTTACGGAACTATGGACCTGCAAGGAAAGTTTCCTAAAACTTACCGGAGAAGGCCTGCGAGACGATATGAAGAATATTCTTTCTGAAGCTGAAAAAGTAAACTTCACAACGGAAGTCAGTCAATCTGAGGGCTATGTCCTCTCATTGGCCGCCTCTGTCGGGCAATAACCGTAAGGAAAATGAAATTTATGAATGTTTTTCATAACTTTGCACGTTTTGAATAAATATACAACGGCTGTATGAAACAGAAAATAATGGTGGTGCTTTGTGCGTCCAGCGCACTCAACTATATCGATGACATCCGCAACGCCGGATATGACCCCGTGATACTGGAACCGTTTGTCCAGGAGAACCGGCGGGATGAGGCCCGTAAGATATTTGACACTGAATATGCCCGACTGAAAGGAGAACTTCCCGCGATATATGTGGCAAAGGAATCCTACGAAGATACATTGGCGATGGTGCGCGAGATAAATCCCTGCGTGATACTTCCAGGGACCGACTATGCGCTGGAACTTGCTACAAATCTCGCTTTTGATCTAGGACTTCCAGGCAATCCTCCCGAACACCTGCCTTATCTTCGCGAGAAGGATATGATGCAAGAGGCGGTCAAGGCTGCCGGACTGCGGTATATCCGGGGGAAAGTTGTGAGCACGGTCGAGGAGGCTGTTACGTATTACCGTGAAGAGTTGAAGGGCCGGCCTGCCATCGTAAAACCGCTACGTGGTGCAGGGAGTGCAGGTGTGATAGCCTGCCTTGATGTGGAAGAACTTGTGAGAGCCGTATCCGAGGACATAGAACTGGCAAGGAAGAAAAATGCGCCGAACATTGCAGTCCTGATACAAGAGATGATTATTGGGACGGAGTATTTTGCCAACACCGTGACCTTGAACGGCCACACTGTGGTGACCAACGTGATGTGTTATGAGAAACGCTTAATTGCAACCGAAAGGCCTGTTTATGTAAGGGGTACGGCTGTTGATAGCAGTAATCCGATATATAGTGCGATTACCGAATATGTTGTGAAGGTGGTAGATGCAGTAGGGTTGAAAATAGGCCCGACTCATACTGAAGTGATGGTGGATGAAGATGGTCCGGTGCTGATAGAGGTCAATGCCCGACTTGCAGGTGCCGACCAGCCTGCCGAGTGGCAGGACAAAGTTATGGGATTGCATGAGAGCGACATCTCCCTCAGAGCTTATTTGGGGAAGGACATTCTTCATAATAGTTTCGATGGCTATGCGGCAGTTCCGAGCAAGGACGGAAAATATTCATACTACAATCGTTTGCGTCCGGGGTGTGTCCAATGTGCCGTAACAGTCAATGATATTGAAGCAGAGGGATTTATTGGCCGGGATTTGATATTGGGGCTCTCAAGTACATATTCTTATCTTGGATTTGATACTCCGCGCTCATATCCTGCCACAAAAGACTTTTTCACACTTATCGGGATGGTCTATATGGTGAATGATTCGGAGAAGCAGTTGGAGGAGGATTTCCATAAACTTCTGGACATTGAAATGAATCATATTGAAGAACTCTTCAGATTGAAACAGGTATGAAAACATATCCACTGACCCAAACTCAAACAGGCATTTATATATCAAGTACAAATGCGAGAAAGGACGGCAACTACAATCTCGATATGCTGTACAGGCTTGACGAGGGTGTCGATATCGAAAGACTTGCACAAGCGCTTGACAAGGTGATAGAGACTCATCCCTATGTAAAGTCCCGACTTGTTATGGACAGCGGAGGTGACGTCCTGCTTGAAGAGCACGTTGATGACGTATTTTGTACGCCAATCATTGAAATCAATGACATCAAGGATGTCCGTGCCCATCTGGGAGAGGATTACAAGCTGTTGGAAGACTCTCTTTTCCGTCTGGAGATATACAAAACACAAAGTGGCAACTATCTGTATGTAGACTTCCACCATATCATATTTGACGGAATGTCGATGTCGAATTTCCGCAAGGATTTGAGTATGGCCTATTCGGGCGTGGAACTTGCGCCGGAGGGGAAGGACGGGTTCGCCGTTGCCCTGGAGGAGCAGCAGTTGCGCCGGAGTGAAGCATATACGGAAGCAAAGTTCTGGCACGAGCAGGAATTTGCTCTTGCCGCAGATGTCGATTCAAGCCCCCTGCCTGACGTGTATGATCGGGAAAACGGGAAATGGGTGTTTGCCTTCCATCCGTTGAAAAGCAACGAGCGGGATATCAATGCACTTTGTGCGAAGCACAATGTCAGAGCCAGTATCCCGTTTACGGCCGCATTCGGTTATACTCTTTCCAAATACTCCTCCAATGATGCGGCTCTGTATGCTACAATATTCCACGGGCGCAGCGACAAATCGACCCTCAATGCATACAATATGATGGTCAAGACGCTCCCGGTATATCAGGACTTCATCAAGACCCCTACCGTGGCCGGACTGCTGCAACAGACTTCTTCACAGATGGCAGGTGCAAGGAAAAACACCATTTATCCCTTCTCGGAGATAATGTCCGATCTTGGTCTGTCGCCACGTGTCTGTTTTGCATATCAGGGAACTCTGCATACCTACAACATAGATTTGGACGGACGCCTTCAGGAAGGCGATGATCTGAGAGTGCATCGTCCCGGATTTGACCTGGCACTGCACGTCATACAGAAGGATGACGGTTATTTCTGCAAGGTGGAATACTACAACGGAATGTATTCGGCCGCCTTTATAGAGCAATTCTGCAGGAGCTACAGCAAGATTTTGGACGAGATGCTCAAAAAAGAAATGCTTGCTGACATTGACCTTGTCGATGACGGACAACTCGCGCAGATCGACTCCTTCAATGATAAGGATTTCATCATAAATCCGGACGAGAATGCGACTGTACTTTCAGAGTTCAGACAGCAGGTAATGCTTCATCCTGAAAGCATTGCACTGGTATTCAAAAACAAGAAATACACTTACAGAGAACTGGATGCACTGACCGACAGATATGCCGGCATTATTTATGATAAAATCGGCGAATGTGGGAAAGTCGAACCCGTAATCTCCATCATCATCCATCGCAACGAATGGATGGCACTGGCGTCTCTGGCCGCTATAAAGGCGGGATGCGCCTATCAGCCTTTGGATCCGAGTTATCCGCAGGAGCGACTGAACTTTATGGTGAAGGATGCAGATGCGGTGCTGCTCATAGCCGATGCCGACTTGAGAAGCTTGCTTGACGAGTATGATGGCAAGGTGATGTATATAGGCGAACTCGCCTGTTCCCGGCCTGTCTCCGCCGGCAACAATCTGCCGCCGGTCAACTCTCATAGTCTGCTCACCCTGCTTTACACATCCGGTTCCACAGGTGTCCCCAAGGGCGTGATGCTTGAGCATCGCAATCTGGTAGCTTTCAACAAATCTTTCTGCAGCTATCTGAATATCACCAATCTGAGCAGAATAGCAGCTTATGCCAGTTTCGGCTTCGATGCAAATATGCAGGATATCTATTGCACTTTGATGAGCGGTGCAACTCTCCACATCATAGATGAAGACATAAGGCTGGATATGGAAGCTCTTCATCAATATTATGAAAATGAAGGAATCACGCATTGCTTTATGACCACTCAGGTCGGAGTGCAATATCTTGAGAATTATCCTCACTCGTCAAATCTCCAGCATTTGATGATGGGTGGCGAAAAACTCCGTGCAGTCAAGCCTGATGGACTTGACTATAAGATCCACAATGGCTATGGACCGAGTGAAACGACTTGCGGCTGTGCCTTTTTCAGGATAGACAGATGGGAACCGAACATCCCGATAGGCAGACCGGCGGCAACCTGCAATTTATACATTGTGGATAAGACTGGTCACCGTCTTCCCGCCGGAGCTCCAGGCGAATTGTGGATAAGCGGTCCGCAGGTAACGCGGGGATATCTGAACCGTCCTGACAAGACGGCTGAGAGTTTCACTTCCAGTCCGTTTGACGATGGCAGGGTGTATCACAGCGGCGATATCGTACGCTATCGTCAAGATGGCAACATTGAGTTTGTGGGACGCAAGGACGATCAGGTGAAGATACGTGGCTTCCGCATCGAATTGAAGGAGGTTGAAGCCGTCATACGGGAATTTCCGGAAGTGAACGATGTAACCGTACAGGCGTTCGATGACCCCGGCGGAGGAAAATTCATTGCGGCATATGTAGTGACAGAAAAAGGCCGGAGTCTTGATATATCCGCGCTGAATGAATTCATTGCTGCACAGAAACCACCGTATATGGTGCCTGCAGTTACGATGCAGATCGAAAGAATCCCTCTAACTGTAAATCAGAAGGTAAACAAAAAAGCTCTTCCTGAGGCAAAACCTTCGGCGTCCTTCCGCCAAGATAGCAGCATCAACGTTCCTATGAACAGGCTTGAAATCGAGCTGTACAATATGGTGGCCGATATTTTGAGTCTGCCGCAACTGACAGGGGATGACGGTAGTGGAGCCGCAATAGGAGTGAATGACAATCTGAAATTTTTCGGTTTGACATCATTGTCTTCCATCAAATTGGCAAACCTGGTTTACAAACGCTTTTCCATACAGATTGACGCCAAGTCCCTGCCACATAGCGGCACATTGCAAAGTATAGAGAATGAACTTCTCGTACAGTGGATGTCGGGCAGGCCAACCGACAGGCAGACCATAAAAGAGACGATAGATGAATCGCCTTTGACATTTGCGCAGCAGGGCGTTTACAGTGACTGTGCTGTCAACCCGGGCTCAACTCTATATAATATCCCGACACTGATCAGACTCCCCTCCTCCGTATCTGACTCACAGGTGAAGCAAGCGCTGGAGGTATTCGTCAATGCACATCCGGCCCTATGGTCACATTTCGTAACCGATGCCGATGGCGAGGTTAAGATGAAGCGTATGTCTGCGTCTTCATTGGATATGGAACGTCTCTGTTGTACGGATGGCGAGGATATACTGAGTGCAGCCAGACGGGCGGTGCGTCCGTTCAATCTTTCCGATGGTCCCCTGTTCCGATTCAACCTCATTCAGCAGGCGGGAAAACGCTATCTTCTTGCCGATTTTCATCATCTAATCTGCGACGGGGCCTCCTGTGATACATTCCTGAAGGACTTATGCCTGTCACTTGAAGGCGGAAAGCCGGAAGGCGAAGAATACGACTATTACGACTTTGCAGCACAGCAGAAACTCAATGAAAAGGACAAGGAATATCTGGACAGCCACATCTCCGGACTGGAAGAAGTAAGTATGTTCCTTCCGGACAACTGCGATGAGGAAGATGGTTCCCACAAGTCCCGAAGGGTAAGTGCAAAACTGAACCTTTCAGCATTGTCCCAAATGGCGGAAACCGTTCCGGAACTCACGACAGCAGGCATCTGCCTTGCTATTTCAGGAATCTGCGTCAGCCGTTATCTGGCGGAAGATGAGGTGTCGCTGTGCGTAATATCAAACGGTCGAAGCGATGCACGTTTCCATAACACTCTGGGAATGTTTGTCAACACTCTTCCATTCGTTTCTATTCTAAAGTCCGAGGATAGTGTGAAGGAATATCTGCTACGAACTTGCAGGGACTACGAGGAGGCTCTGCGCCACGAATACTATCCCTTTGCCCGTGTAGCCCAGGATTACGGCTATAAAGCAAACATAGTGTTTGCATACCAAATCGGAGTTATAGATTCTTACGAAGTGAGCGGCGAAACGCTTGAGATTCAAACACTTGAACTGGATAAGGCAAAGTTCCCGATTTATATTGCGGTCAGGGGCACCCTGAAAGATGCAGAGCTAACCGTAGAGTATGACAGCTCTCTGTACACCGAAGAAATGATGCAGGGGCTGGCAGATGCTTATGCATTTGTTGCGCAGCAGATTATTCGTGAACCGATGGTAAGGGACCTGTCACTTGCTCCGGAGAAGATGATTGCGAAACTCGATGCATTCAACGGAGGATATCAGGAAAGTTTCGTCCAATCGGACATCGTTTCGCTTTTCCGCAAGGCTGCAGCTGATTATCCTGGAAACACAGCTACCATCTATAAGGGCAAGTCTTATACATATGAGGAGTTGGATGAGCTGACAGACCGGATGGCAGCTCAGGTTTATGACAAAGTAAAAGACTGCGGAAAGCCCGAGCCTGTGGTATCAGTTCTCATCCACAGGAGCGAATGGATAGTACTCTCATCCTTGGCTGCTCTGAAGGCCGGTTGCGCATATCAGCCGTTGGATCCGGATTACCCGCAGGAACGTCTGAATTTCATGGTAAAGGACGCCGATGCCGCATTAATCATTGCTGACTCCGATTTATGTGCCGTCATAGACGGATATGATGGAGAAGTACTGCTTACAGATGAACTTTTCGACAGCCAGCCTGTAAACGCTCACATTGAAATTCCGGCACCCGGCCCGCAAAACCTCTTCATACTGCTGTATACCTCTGGCTCCACAGGTTTACCAAAGGGAGTGATGTTGGAACACGGGAATCTGTCAGCTTTCTGCGACTGGTACAGAAAGTACTATTCACTGAAGCCTGGTGACTGTGTCGGTTCATACGCCAGTTACGGTTTCGATGCCTGTATGATGGATATGTATCCAGCTCTTACCAGCGGAGCTGCAGTATGCATTGTACCTGATGATATCCGTCTCGACCTGACCGCGCTCAACGAATATTTCAAGCAGAACGGCGTGACTCTGTCGTTTATGACCACACAGGTGGGTGTTCAGTATCTGCTGAATATCAAAGATTCGGGCCTCAGACATCTTTCTGTGGGCGGAGAAAAACTGCCTAGCGTGAATCCGGCCTCAAGATATGACTTTCATAATGGATACGGCCCTACTGAATGCACCATATTCTCTACAACCCATATGGTTGACAGGAAAGAGAACAATATACCGATAGGTCGGCCTACAAACCATCTCAAGTGTTATGTTACGGACAAATTCCTGCACCGCCTTCCTGTCGGTGCATCTGGGGAACTGATCATTTGCGGCAGGCAGGTGGGACGCGGATACCTTAACCGTCCCGAAAAGACAGCGGAAGCATTCTTCTCCATAGATGGTCAGCGCGCTTATCACAGCGGTGACATAGTCCGCTATCGCAACGACGGCAACATTGAATTCGTGGGACGGAAGGATGGTCAGGTGAAGGTGCGTGGCTTCCGTATCGAGTTGAAGGAAGTCGAAGCTGTTATCCAGGAATTCCAGGGAGTAAGCGACGTCACGGTTCAAGCCTTCGATGACCGTAGTGGAGGAAAATTCATTGCAGCATATGTGGTGATGGAAGGGATGACACTTGACCAGTCTGCCTTGAACAGCTTCATAGCTGCACGCAAGCCTTCGTATATGGTTCCAGACGTGACTGTTCAGATAGGCAGGATTCCTCTCACCGTCAACCAGAAGGTGGACAGGAAGGCGCTTCCTGTTCCGAAAGTTGACAAAACCAATTCTTCAGAAACTTTTGTGGCGCCGCAAGGGTCCCTTGAGGAAACAATAGCCAGATGCATAGCCGACGCCCTGGCTCTTGATGTCAAGACAATCAGTGCACACGACAGTTTCCCTTCACTGGGCGGAACATCCATCAAAGCTATCAGGCTGATGGCATTGTTGAAGAATAATGGGATTGATATTCCGACAGCCAGACTGATGGAGCCGAACGACATCCGTTTTCTCTCTCTCGTGGCAGACTATGCAAGCCGTGGAGAGTATGTTGAAAAACGAACGCCACTGCTACCGGCACAATTGCGTATGCTGAGCGACAAATTGCGTCATCCCGACAGGAATGTCAATTCCTTCTGTGTAGAGATGGATATTGATGCTTCCATAACTGAAGAACACCTAAGAAAAGTAATTGACAATGTAGCAAGAAGACATCCTGCCATTTCATCCGCAATAGCATACGTCGGCGTAGATATGCCGTTGCAGGTATATCTGGACCGGCAGGTTCCTGTTTCCGTCATTGATGCGGAAAACAATCTGGATGCGGTCGGTGTAATGATGGACTGCAGGCAGAGATTGCTGCAATTTGTCAACAGCCTTCAATTGTCTCCTTTGTTCTGCCTGTCGCTTGTCAGAATCGAAGGCCGGTCGGCATACCTTATGCTTGCATATAACAGGATACTGGCGGAAGAATGGAAGATCAGGACTTGGATTGCAGAATTGTTCGAGGCATTGAGAAATGATGGAGGAGAGAGTACGGAAAACTGGTATTTCCTGCTGAACGCAGCGCTTGAAATGTCGGATTCTTCATTGCGGGAGGATTGGAGCAAGGAGGAGGATGCCGTGCGTTGGAATGATGGATGGTTTGACAGGAGCGAAGGCTATGACGACAACTACAAAGTACTCACACAGACACCGGGTACAAAGCAACTCGTATTTGTGCATACAGGCAATACGGGCAGTGAAGCATATCAGGCTCTTGCCAACCAGTTGGAAGGCTTCTGTTCCTTTGCAGTCCTTGACCAGTGGAACTTGTATCATCGTGATGATATCAAGCACGGTATTCCTGAAATAGCACGCAAATATATCGAGGTGCTTCAGGTTCATCAGCCACACGGGCCGTATTATCTCGGCGGATGGTGCTATGGAGGAATGATAGCATACGAAATGGCCTGCCAATTGACTGCAAAGGGTGAGATTGTGGAACAACTGTTCCTGTTCGATGTCCACACCGTAAAGAAACAGGAGTTCAAGGATATGTTTAGAGGGCGCAACGGTGACAGTATGCGTGAATATTTTGAACACAGTCCACTCTTCGAGAGCCTCATAAAACGTGGGCTTACGGACACTCTTGTTGCCAACTCCCTGCAGGTGAATGCTGATATGATGCGGTTCCATCCCAAATTATATGATGGCAATGTGCTCTATTTCAAAGCAATCACCCCAGCCCCGGGGCTAAAGGGTCGAATGGCGGAGTATTTTGATGAAATGAACCGCAAACGTGCCGGAGGTTACGAAAAGTACATTCCGAACGATAAACTGCATATAGTTGACATCAAACAGGAGCACGACAATCTCATGAACGATGCCTCACTCAGCATCGAAGTGCCGGTAATGAAGCAGTATATATAACAAAAATATGCAATTATGAAACTGACAAAAGAACAAGTGGATTATCATCTGCTGAAAGACAACGAGAAAAACGAGGCCATTCAGTTCTGTATAAAAGTTTATTCAGAATCTTACGGAGATAATGCTATTCCTACAACGGAACAGTTCGCTAAAACACTGATAAGGTCTGGCTATATGGAGTCTCTGGATTTGTTCGGAGCATACGTTGACGGCAAACTTGTGGGAGTGCAGGGAATGCGCGCCAACTCTACCTATGGGGCGCTGTTCTATGTGGACGTTCATTATCAGGGTACAGGGCTCGCTGGTATCATGTTCCGTGCAATGATCGAGGAATATGCGCCTAAAGGTCCTATCTTCATGCTTGCCAATTATACCAAGATAGAGATGTATAAGCATATGGGCTTTGTGCCTACAGATGAAGAGCAAAACGTCAATGGATTCCGTTTCGTGCCTATGGTGTATTTCAAAATGAAGGACTATCAGCCGGCATATTATAAGGAACGATAAATGTAAGCATATGTCCCACAGCACATTGGCTGTAGATAAATTCTATCAGTTCATACTTCCGAACACCGTGAAGGTGTTCGCTGTGTGCATCAGTAGTTTTGTGGATGCGCTGATAGTGGCGACGCTTCTGGGGAGTGAAGCTATGGCGATAGTCAATCTTGGCAGCCCCATAATACTGGCTGTCGCTACGCTGACAGCTTTGCTTACTGTCGGAGGAAGCACGCTTTATGCCTCTGCCTGCGGAGCCTTCAACAAAAGCAAGGCTGACAGGATATTTACTGTCGCCGCCATTGCTGAGTTGCTGTTCTCTACTCTGATGATGATAGGCTTGTTGTGTTCAAAAGAGTTTCTGGTTACAACTCTTTGTGCCGGGAATAGCGAACTGGCCGCTACCTCCCGAAATTATATCGACATTCTTATCGCCAGTATGCCGGTCCTCGCAATAGCCAATGTGCTTTTCGGATTTCTGCCTTCTGCCGGACAGCCGAAATTAAGCAGTGCCCTTATGCTTCTGGCCAATGTTGTAAATCTCTGTCTTGACATTGTTTTCATAAAATTCCTCGGACTTGGGATTGAAGGCGCGGCATACGCCACCGTATGCGGATACAGCATAGCTTTGCTATGGTATGGATTATGCTATCAGCGAAAAAAAATCAATGTATCTTTTGTCCGCGTCTCAGCCAAAGATTTCCGTGAATTGAAAGCCATCTGCAGTATGGGGGCTTCCTCATCAGTTTCTCAGCTGAGTTTCGCTATAAAAATTGCGGTATGCAATTCCATTGCCCTGCATTTTGGCGGCAATATGGCTCTTATTGCATTCTCTGTCTGTATGCAGTTGCTCTCTATTACATCCATATTCGTAGGTGGCATAGGTTCTTCAATGATTAATATCACTGCAACCTTGCGTGGCCAGAAGGACTTCCCAGCAACGGAAAATGTCGTCAGAAAGGCATATTCCCTTATCCTTGTGTGTTCCGCCGTCATTCTGGCTTCCTTTGAACTTTTTGCTCCGCAAATTGCGGTTCTTTATAAGTCTTCGGAGGCTGAAGTGATGCGTATGACAGTTCATGCAATACGCATTTTCTCTCTCGTCCTTCTCCTGCGAAGCGTCATCGTTGTTTTCATGTTCTACGTGCAGTCCATCCATAAGACAGGATATGCAACTTTTATCAGCCTCTTTGACGGTTTCTTCGGGCAGTTGTCTCTGGCATACATCGCCTGTCTTGTGATAGGTATTGATGGCCTGTGGTGGTCTTTTCCATTGACCAGCCTTCTTCTTGCCGCAATTATCCTGATATGGAACATCCGTTTACAGAAACGTGGGAATCCGTCATCTTTCAGAAATATACTTCTGGTGGAGCGGGAAACTGATGTTCTTGTCGAGAGATCTGGGATGGAACTAATGTATGACGTAGAATCTTCGCCTCTCATTGTAGACGAAATCATTGCATCGAAGGGATGGTCGGATCTGCTGTCCTCTTACTTTGCAAGCCTGCTGAAAGAGAAAAATCCTGTCAAATTCGATTACCACATCCGAAAATATTCAGATAAAATTATTCTGGACATACACAGCGATGTCAATCGGATCGTCGATTCGGTAATGACTGTCCCGAAAGACACTCAGGTTTCCAACGAAATGATTCTCGATATGAACAGTCTGCAGTGCAAAAGCTGAATACCAGAATGGCCTCCAACCTTTCAATATGAATGTTGCCAACACGGCAATCCGCATCACTTCCTCAAAGTTCTCTTCAATTATCGGTGTATTGATTTTGTGAAAATTAATACCGGATAAGACTGTAAAAAGATCACAGTCTTTCGCGAGCCGCTGAGATTGTAATCAAATGCCATCGATTATCCGTTAGGGTTCATTGTACAATCATCGACAATCTGTCCTTCCTGATGTTTCTTTTCCTTCGGTGGGAAAGTGGCGTCGAATTTGTTGAATGCTTCGGGGTTCTCGAACGCGATGTAATATCCCTTCGGAGTATGATATGTACCCTCAACCCCATTCAGATACCCCGGAATCAGTTCCTGTGCAAGAAAAAATGGCACATCGGACTCCTTCGGCTCCGCGTGATAATGTATGTTCAGTGAACTGGCGAGGACAAATCCCGCGTGCTTGTAGAATTCGATGTTGCCTTCCATACAGAGTACTCCGATACCCATCTCGCGGGCCTTTTCGATGGAGTAGTTCAACAGTTTGAGGCCATACCCCTTTAGCTTATAGTCGGGGTGGATACTGATAGGTCCGAAAGTCCATGCTGGCAGAACGCTGGCATCTTCGCGGATTATCTCTGCCTTGGAATACATCATATGGCCGATAATCCTGCCGTCTTTCTCCATCACGAAGTCCAATTCAGGAATGAAATCCGGATTGCTGCGGTAATGGTGCAGCACGAAATGTTCAACGCACCCCGGTGCATAGACGTTCCAGAATGCTTCGCGTGTCAGTTCTTCCACCTCGCGGTAATCTTCAGGTGTTTCAAGTCTTATGTTCATATTTGTTAATGGAGGATCCCGGCTGACGAGGCTCTCCTTGGTTAATTGCTAATTTGTTTCCACCGGAACCTGGATGATGGTCAGCCATTTGTCCGAATCTTCCTGATTCCAGATGCCGTCTACATAGCAGGCGCGGGGCGCATCAGCTATCTCGTACCCCATCTTTGCAATCTCTGCAAAGAGTTCGATGTAGCTCTCGCGTAATTTTGTGTAAGGACCGTATACTTTCATACAGATGGCGGTCGGGTACTCCGGCAGGGTCTTGAATTTGACGATGTCTGAGTCCTGTCTGGTCTCTGAGACCTTCTCACAGTATTCGATCTCGAAGTTTTCAGCCTTGTATTCTTTGGCCGTCTCTACCGTGAAACAGTATCCCGGTTCCGGGCATTCGCAGCCAAGGCGTGCCATTTCGGGTGCCACAACTGTCACAAGATGCATTCCGAGGGCATCATAGTTGGGAAGAATTGTCCTATTGTAAGCAACGATGATAGAAGGTAGTGAGTCAAAATAAATCTTTTCCATATTCATTCTTTTCTTTTGGGCGGCCACCAGACTCTTGAGTTGGGCATGACGGGCCTTCAGCGTCTGCACACCTTCTTCCATAACTACAGGCATCAGACGGAGCAGGAGTTCCACTTTCTGCGCATATACCTGTTTGTTGATACCGCTGTTATTCATATTCTGCAAGTTCTTTGGGAATCGTCATGTTATATTTTGAGATATACTTACCGGTAGGTACAATCATGTAGCGTGATGTCCCTAGCGTTATCGAGTCCAGGTTTAATGCCTTGAACCACGGATGGCCGGCTTTCTCTGCCATATAGACAAACAAACGTCTGACCTTTTGTGAAGTGCAGGTCTCAAGTAAAGACTGCAGAAGTTTAGGTCGAAGCGTGGTCAGGCTCTCCATTATGTAATAAATGTCCAACAAAAAAGAAGCGGCCTCCGGTAAATTCAGGCATTCCAATATGGCACGTTCAGGCGATGACACCAACAGCCGGTCTCCATTCACCACCATGGGTTCAACACCCATCAGGTCACTGCCAAGAAATGATGTCGTCATATACTTGATTGTCATATCCCATTCCTTCTGCAAAAGCCATGAAGGGAGTTTATCTTCTTTGGCTGTGAACAGGAAAGCCTTGGGCTTGCCCATTGACAGATAATGAGAGTAGCCCCGAAGATCCAAGGCTGAATAGGCTCCGACTATGCAATGTTTTGAGAGCTGTACATTATATGCCGAAACAGCATTGAACAATGACGGTGAAGTTCCTTGTAAAACATACACTCCTTTCGAAAGGCGAGAAAGCCAGCCTCTTTTCATGTATGCGTATTGCCCTTTGGCATCAAGTCCCTGATCTGAGAGCCATTCTCCAAAGAGTATTTTTGAATCAGGATAAGATTCAAGTATCTGCTGTATTTTTGTTGCCATATTCGTTAATTCAGCGAATGTAAAAATAAATTCATCGCAAAAGTAATGCATTCCGACGAAGCAAGCAAACATTTACGTCAAAAAAAATGGAAAATAATTATATGTATTTAGCTCCAACTTCGCAATATTTGAGAATACCACGATATGATTTCAGCATTATTAGCCATATCCCTCAAAAGAAGATGGAATTTCAAGCATACCCCTCTGTTCACGGTATGGTTTAGTCTTTTGTTATATATACAAACTAACCCCCCCCCCTTCTAATGAAAAGAAAAATGACCGGATTCTGTGTCGATTCCGACAATCAGCCATATTTTCAAAAAAAGTACCTCAATCGAATCAAATAACAAAAAACATACATACCTTTGCAACGTCATCGCTCGTAGAACGAAGGACTTGGTTGGCCGCATTACCGCAAATGCGGTTTTTTTGTCCCATACAGAACCTCCCGACACAATCGGCTTGATGAGCAGATATTCAAAGAACCAAGAGTTCGAGATGGTTGAAGGCAGCTACATCGGACAAAAACGTTAACTTTGCCCGAAAGGTTCCAGAAGTATTTATCAACCAGCAATGGCCGACAAACTGACAAAAGAGCAGAGGCACAGGTGTATGGCGCATATCGGGGCACGGAATACGATGCCGGAAATCATTGTGCGGAAGTATTTGTGGGCACACGGATTCAGATACAGGCTGAATCACCCGCGGTTGCCGGGAAAGCCCGATATCGTACTCCGCTCGTACAGGACCTGCATTTTTGTGAACGGATGTTTCTGGCACGGACATGAAGGCTGCAGGTATTATGTCGTACCGAAATCAAATACCGACTTCTGGCAGAAGAAAATTGAACGCAACAGGAAGCGTGACAGGGAAGTGCAGCAAAAGCTGGCATCAATGGGATGGCATTCCATCACATTGTGGGAATGTCAGTTGAAACCCGGAATCAGGGAAAAGACGCTGAAATCACTGGCGTTCACACTCAATCACATTTTCCTTGAAGACCGCAAAGTCAGACAAAGCCAGACATGATATTTATGTGAATCAACCCATTCAGTGCAGAGATATGAGAAAATGCATTTTGACTATAGCCGCCATAGTTTGCGTCTGTCAGGCGCTGCATGCCACCGACCTGACCAAGTCAACGATTGTCTATAATCAGAAAGACCATCCGTTAGTGCAGCAGATGGCATTCGTGCTGTCCGAAGACATTGAGAGAGTGACAGGTATCAAGCCCGAAGTGAGTACAAAGAAAAGCAAAGGCCATAACATAATACTATCCACCCAAAGCAGGACTTCACTCCACAAAGAACTGCAAGGAACGTGGGAACGCTATGCCATCGATACCGATCAGGAGAATCTCTATATCACCGGGTCTGATGCAAGAGGCCTTGCTTATGGCGTGTTTCATGTAAGCGAGCAGATAGGTGTCAACCCCTGGTACTGGTTTGCAGATATTCCCGTTGACAGGAATAACCGGAAAGCGTATGACTATAAGGAGAACTATGTCAGCGCATCGCCGACAATCAAATATCGCGGTATCTTTATCAATGACGAGGATTGGGGTTTGAAGACCTGGGCAGAGCGTAACTTCGAGAAGGAACTAAGCGACATCGGCCCCAAGACCTACGACCGCGTCTGCGAACTGATTCTGCGTCTGCGCGGCAACATGCTGGCACCGGCCATGCACACATGCACAGGTGCATTCTACAGCCATCCGGAGAGCCAGGTGGTAGCCGACAAATGGGGTATCATGATCACCACCAGCCACTGCGAACCGTTGCTCTTCAACAACGCCGCCCTCTCGGAATGGGACAAGGAGCGCGATGGCGAATGGAACTATGAGACCAACAAAGAAACCATCCTCAAGAAATTGGATGACCGCATCCGCGAGACAGCGCAATACGACAATATCTACACAATGGGTATGCGAGGCCTGCATGACGAAGCGATGAAAGGGAGCACTGACCCTACCGACCGTGCCCGCACACTAGAGAAGGTCTTCGCCCAGCAACGCAGCATTCTGGAGAAATACAAGAAAACGAAGGCAGACAAGTTGCAACAGATATTCGTTCCCTACAAGGAGACGCTCGACATATACGATGCCGGCCTTCGCGTGCCCGAGGACATTACGCTTGTCTGGCCGGATGACAACTATGGCTACATGAAGCGCGTGAGCAATCCTGTGGAGCAGAAGCGCAGTGGAGGCAGCGGTGTCTATTATCACCTGAGCTACTGCGGAGTGCCACACGATTACCTGTGGATTTCGACCACCGCTCCACAGCTTATGTACGAGGAGCTGCTCAAAGCCTATTCCGCCGGTGCCGATCGCTACTGGCTGTTAAATGTAGGCGACATCAAGCCGATGGAGATCGAAATGCAGATGTTCATGGACATGGCCTACAACTTCGCAGCTTTCAGCTATGAAAATGCCAACAGATATCAGGCCGAGTGGTTGGCAAGAATCTTTGGAGAAGAGCATCTTGACGGTTTCCAGTACATCTTGGACCACTACTACCGCCTTGCATGGGATCGTAAGCCGGAGTTCATGGGGTATGAGATGGAATGGGACACACAGGAGTATAACCGGCTCTACGACACAGACTTCTCTTTTGAGACAGGCACAGCGCAAAAGCGCTTGCAGGAGTATCAGGACATCTGCTTTGCCTACGATGCCATTGAGCAGGCCATACATCCGGAACTGCAGCCATCGCTCTACGAGATGCTGGGCTATTCCACCCATTCAGCCTATCAGATGAACCGCAAGTTCCTATACGCCCAGGCCAATCACGAAACCGGCAACCAGATGTTTGCAGCGCAGTCACGCGATGCCGACACTAAGCTCCAGCAACTCATTGACCGCTATCATGCCCTGTTCGACGGCAAATGGGATCAGATGATTTCCGAGATCTGCCCGGGTTACACCGCGCTCTATCAGAATATGCCGGACCTGGTGACGGAGCCGACGGATACCTATCGTCTGCCCGACAACCAGCGGCATCCTGAGCTTCTGCACAAACTTGACTTCACCAAGGCAGAGATTTCCGCTCCCTTCCGCCTGCTCGATGGCATCGGCACCGACTGGCAGGCACTGCAGATGGGGCAGCCGCTCGACTTCACGACAACAGGTTCCATTGACCTGCCTCTTCCCACAATCTGCAATGGACAGGATTCCGTCACTGTCTGCATCAGTGTCATTCCAATGTGGCCGGTAGCATACGACCGCAGCAACAAGTTCGCAGTAAGTGTTGATGGAACAGCAGCAGTGGAATGCGAGAACAAATTCGTGGAATGGGGTCGCGAATGGAAAATACAGGTGCTTGAGAACCGCAGGGATTTCGTCCTGACATTCCCGCTCGACAAGTCAAAGAACGCACATAGCCTTACGCTCTCAATTGTCGATCCCGGCCAGATTATCCAGAAAATCACAGTGCAATAACCCGGCTCATCGTGTTTCAATACAATCCTGTGGCCTGACTGTGCAATGGGAGACCTCGTCCATCTCACGGAAATCCGAAGGCAGCATCCCCGTCTGCCGTTTGAACAGTTTCACGAAATATGAAGGATCCTCATAGCCGAGGTTGTATGCTATCTCCTTTATCATCAGATTGCTGTACCGGACCTGCCGTTTAGCCTCAAGCATGACTCTTTCGGTTATGAAGGCCAAGGGCGAACGTCCCGAGCATTCGTTGACGCACTTGTTCAACGTACGCACAGCTACATTCAAGCCATCAGCGTACTCCTGCACCGTATGTTTGGTTGCAAAGTCCTTTTCAAGCATCCTTCGGAACTGCACGAACAACTTATGAGCAGGCTTGAGTCCGTCCAACTGGAGTTCTCCCTCCTTGCGCCCGTATCGGAGAACCGTAATCAGGAAGATTTTCAGTAATGAGCGCAACATATCTATGTGTCCTACACCATTGCCAGTCATAAGTTCCTTCTCCATAGCGTCCGCCAATGCCTTAAGTTGCACAGCTGTATAATCATCTATGCAATAATACGGTGCGCTGTCAAAGGCATGGAACAGGTTGTACTTGACGAAAAGATCGCTGTCGTCTCCCCGACTCTGCATGAAATCAGTGCAGAGTTTGATGGCCAAGCCATTGTAGGCATCACTGCCGTCGAAGTGATGTACCTGGCCGGGAGTGAGGAAGAAGATGGTTCCGGGACGTATAGGGTATTCCTGAAAGTCAACAAAATGCGTTCCGACACCTTCCTGAAACCATAGAATCTCGTAAAAGGTATGGACGTGCGGTGTCCCATCGTCAATATCTCCCTTGTAAAGGAAGTCCGGCATATGGTCTATATAAAAACCAGTGCCGCTCGGCGTCTCGCATACCGCTTTGTAGATTTTTCTGATGTCTTGCGTCTCCATAGTCAGGGAACTGATCACTTACGGATACAAATATAAGCTTTCAATGGTACATTTCGGCACTCCAAAGGAACGAATTATACGATTACCAATGCGAAGGAAAATATTATCCATTGCCTCAATCAAGAGGCAAATAGAACTATTTCAAAGAACGTATTGTACTTAAGGCACTTGCAAACTTACATAAAATCCGAGCTTTTACACATATTTAATATAAAAAATCCTGCAAACCATCCATATTTCAACAAATCTGGAGTAAAAAACCATCAAGCTACTACCCAGTTCTCAAAGACATCGTCGAGAGTCTTACATTATATAATTGGATACGTCCATCAAACTATCCGTTTCGCTTGTAGACATTACCTTCTCCTGTATCTTCCACAAGAGAATACTCTGTTCCCAATCTATTTCTGTATTTCCCTATTGATAGCCAAGCATATCCGCTTACGACCATAATAATTGATGGGATAATCACCTCTGGAAATGAATAAAGTGTGATAAACCTCCCAGTATTAATGGTAGAAGGGCTATACCCCTTAAATTCCATGACGATAGCAGCAAGAAAGGAAACAATAGTGATGAGCAGATTATGGTTTGTTCAGATTTTCATTATTACCGACCCGTCCGGATTGAACGTAATCTTTTTGCAACCTTTCACGATGCCGGTTATGGCTACTGCGCCACCCACTATGATGGCGAGTTCGGCTACCGATATTGTCAGAGAGCCCAATGTGAGGCCGGCGGCGGTTGCGGCCAGCGAAGTGCCGCCGGTGAATGGAGCGGCTAAGAATCCAAATGCTACTGTAAGTTTGCTACCACACATAAAGCCAAGCGACGTTTCATATAACCTTACCGTTTTTTCACCCTGCAAAGTAAATCCCCGTGTTCGCCAAAATTAGGCAGTAGATAAAAATTTCATTATTTTTATCTGTTGCCACATTTTGGCAATGATACCGTTTATTTTTGCATCGTAAATCAAAAGGACAATGGCAAAGAATTATTTTAACTGGTATGTCTGGCTCATCGACACAATCCGCAACCACGGCTACATAACGTTCAGTGACATCAGCGATCTCTGGCAGAAGGCTTCCATCAATGAAGACGGCAGTTATCACATTCTTCAACCACCGCGAGGTCAAATGATAGAACACGCCGGAAACATTCTTGAACTTTACAAATAATATGTTCAACCTGCATAAGACATTCAATCGCAATATGGAACTCTGGGAAAAATTATCGGCAGAGTTGGATGCATTCCACGAGAGGATGGAAAGATACGAATCTCTTCCGGAAGAAGAACGAATTGAGAAATACCGCAAGGAACACATACTCTCTCACAAAAGGACAATAATTCCCATCATTTCTCCACAAATCTTACAAATGAAATACCACAAATATTCACAATTGACTTTGTATTCAATTAAGTATTAGTAAATTTGCAGCATATAACAATTAAGAGGATGGAATACCTTGAACGAATAGCTGACAAGCATCTGAAAGAAAGACTGAACGCTATTGGTGCTGTTCTGGTGGAAGGACCGAAGTGGTGCGGGAAGACTACAACGGCAGAACAGCAGGCGAAGAGTGTGCTGCGGCTGCAGGATCCTGATAACCGGGATGATTATCTTGCCACGGCAGCCGTCAGACCGTCCAATTTGCTGATAGGTGAGGTGCCTAGGCTTCTGGACGAATGGCAGGATGCACCGGTATTATGGGATGCCGTCAGGACTATGTGCGACAAACGAGGTGTACCCGGGCAGTTTATTCTTACCGGGTCCAATGCCGTAGATGAGACGAAAATTCATCACAGCGGCACAGGTCGCATTTCTCGTATGCAGATGTCAACGATGTCTTTATGGGAGTCGAAAGAGTCCAACGGCAGCCTCAGTCTGAAAGAACTGTTTGACAATCCCAAGCAGGATATTGAAGCGATTTCGGACTTGAATGTGAATGACATCATTTTTTCTGCTTGTAGAGGAGGGTGGCCGGCTTCCCTGAAAGCTGATGGCAACAATGCGAAGTTGATGATTGCAAAAGATTATGTCCATTCTGTATGCAAAACAGATATTTCCAGGATTGACAACGTTCAACGTAATGAAAAATTGGCAAGGATGATTCTTCGTTCGTATGCGAGGAACATATCAACTACGGCAAAAACGACGTCAATGCTTGCAGACGTGACGGCATCGGACAGGATGGAGTGCTCACGAACAACGTTTGACGATTACGTATCGGCTCTGGAGAAATTATTTGTTATACAGGACATTGATGCGTGGTGCCCGGCAATCAGGAGCAAAACTGCCATTCAAAGCAGTCCTAAACGAGGATTCTGTGACCCGTCGGTGGCCGTCGCCTTGCTGGGACAGACTCCGGAGTCATTACAAACTCAAATGAAAACGTTCGGTTTCATATTTGAGCAGATGTGCATCCGGGACCTGAAAGCGTATTCGTACGGATTTTTTACAAGTGTAGGCTATTATCGGGATCGTTATGGCCTGGAGGCAGATGTCGTGCTCCATCTGGATGACGGGCGATATGCCCTGATTGAATGCAAACTCGGCAGCAATGAAATCGAGGAAGGCTCAAGCCATCTTATTCAACTTCATAATCTGATCAAGGAGCATAACAAAACCGAGAGACAAATGCCCATACGCGAACCGGATCTGAAAATCATACTCACTGGTGGCAAGTATGGATATACCAGAAATGATGGGGTCCACGTTATTCCGCTTGCTTGCCTGCGATCATAGGAGGGCGAGTTCTTAGAAACCCAGTCAATATTGAAACCCTGAGAAAAAAAATTGAAAATCCAAGTCCTGCATTTTGTAGTGTTCAGAATTCCATTGTTACCGAGCCGTCCGGATTGAACGTGATATTTTTGCAGCCCTTCACGATGCCGGTTATGGCTACTGTGCCGCCTACTATGATGGCGAGTTCGGCTACCGATATTGTCAGGGAGCCCAATGTGAGGCCGGCGGCGGTTGTGGCCAGCGAAGTGCCGCCGGTGAATGGAACGGCTAAGAGTCCGCCCACTGCCAGTATTCCGCCGCCGATCTTGGCACCTTTTCGGCGCTTGCTGCTGTTCCGGATTTCCCGGGCCAGTTCGCCCTTGGCTATGATTGACTTTTCGCCGTCAGCTAGAGCGCGGCGCATCTCATCCTTTGTATATACTGTCTTTGCCATAATCAGTTGAATCCAAATGATATTGTAAGTTTGCTACCACACCCGGGACATGTTGAAATCAGTCTGAACAGACCGTGCTTACTATCCACATAAATCTTGCCGCATGCCAGGCATTTCCTGGCCGTATCTCCGTCCAGTATCATGCTCTTCCAATATTTCTTGCGTTGTCTGCACTCTTCCTGACCAGTTTGGTTCCGGTCCCAATCATCAGGCCGCCTATGATAATCTTGACGGCGAACTTTACGACTTCGTTCATAATCTGTCCGTTTAAAGGTTTAATCAAATAATCTGTCGACAAGACTGTCAATCATATCTGACAGTTTGTCACCAAGTGCCTCACCTTTATTCATACTGATAGTGAGCAACTTCTTCGCAGTTTCTGTTGTTCCCGCAGGGAAACTTTCAATGATTCGTTCAAGCATTTTCGTACAGTTTTGTTTGTTGATACTGCAAAGGTGCAACCATAGGTGTGCATAAAAGGTACACACTTTTGAAAAAATAACATATTTTTGCTCCATTCTTTGAATACAAATCAATAACAATATGGCATTCAATTATTTAGATCGATATTACTGGTTGGTTGAACTGATTAGGACCCATAAAGGCATTACTCTGAAGGAAATCCAGCGTGCCTGGGATGTCTGTTATCTCAATGATGATCACATGCCGCTGGCACGACGCACGTTCATCAAGCAGAAAGACTCCATAGAATCAATGCTTCACATCAGCATCAAGTATGATAAAGCAGAACGTGGATATTCCATTGAAGACGGTGACTATGACATAGAACGTATGATAGATATGATGCTGTCATCGGCCTCGCTCATCAAGTTTGCCAAACATCCAGGCATGGCGGGCAGAATTCAGATACAGGAACAGTCCGATGGGCAACATCATATCAATACCATATTGGAGGCGATGAAGTTCTCCAAATGCATAGGTCTGAAATTCAAGCAGTTCTACGAGACAGATTATCGTGAACTGACAATTGAGCCATACGGTCTGAAGCAGTTCGAGCGTCGCTGGTATCTTGTCGGACCGGAGGTCGGAAGCAGAACCATCAGAGCCTACAGCCTGGATAAGATGGAGGATCCTCGTATGTCTGAACGCTCCTTCATCATTCCCGAAAACTTTTCGCTCAATGCCTTCTTCAATGATTATTTCGGCACCGTCGTTTACGAATCGGAAGAGTCTGACGTAATCGTTCCTCCGACCGAAATCCTGCTCAAAGTATGGAAACGCGAGCGCCCGTACTTCAACACACTTCAACTTCATCACACACAGACATGCATTGAGG
This sequence comes from Bacteroidaceae bacterium, assembly GCA_045597365.1. Classification (GTDB taxonomy): domain Bacteria; phylum Bacteroidota; class Bacteroidia; order Bacteroidales; family Bacteroidaceae; genus Colenecus. Next base: position 23,716 of record JAZLKB010000014.1, read on the forward strand.
AGCATCAAGATTACTCCATCTACCGCTATTTTATGGCTCCGACATGGGATTTGGAGCGGCGTCTGCTGGAATGCAACGACCACGTGGAGGTCCTGAAACCTCAGGAACTTAGGGATATGATGGCGGAACACGCCCAGAACATGGTGGATATGTACAACGGAAAATGGGACTGATTATTTTTCGCATAGGAACCGTTTCTGCAGGAAGGTGTCAAGGCGAATAGGGCACCAATAGCAGACTCCCGAGGTGCGCTCCAAGGCGCAGTCAAATGCCGGAGACGTGAACACAGCCGACATCTTCCGCGGCAAGTTCATTCTTTCTCCAGGCAAAGAAAATCAAGAACGCACTCTAATCCGCTTCAGTCAGCGTTACCTGTTACGACAAGGATGGCAAAGAAGTCAGTAAAGAGAAGATGCAATACACTAGCAAATATCCACAACCTTACAAAAGCAAAGGCAAGCATGCAATGGTACATTACGGCACTCCAAAGAAACGAATTGCAAAGTATGCCGAAAATTACACTTAAGATGCCGATGTTTATAGTTCTGTTCCGGCAAATGCCATTATCTTTGCATCAGAAAAATAACAACATTAACATTTTAAAAGAATAGAATTATGGCTAAATGGATTTGCCCAGTCTGCGGATATGTTCACGAGGGTGACGCCGCACCAGAGAAGTGCCCAATGTGCAAGGTACCGGGAAATAAGTTCAAACTGGTTGAAGAAGAGCAGGGTCTTCAGTTTGTAACAGAGCATGAGCTTGGTATCGCCGGCAACATCCCGGCTGGTGCTGATGAAGATTTTGTACGTCAAGGTCTGAAGGATCACTTCCTTGGAGAATGCACGGAAGTAGGTATGTACATCGCTATGAGCCGTCAGGCAGACCGCGAGGGCTACCCGGAAATCGCAGAGGCTTTCAAGCGCTATGCATACGAGGAGGCTGATCACGCATCGCGTTTTGCCGAGATGCTCGGAGAAGTAGTCTGGGACACAAAGACCAACGTTGAAAAGAGAATGATGGCCGAGGAAGGTGCTTGCGCCGGCAAGATGGAGATTGCCAAAGTTGCCAAACAGCTCAATCTTGATGCCATACACGACAGCGTTCACGAAATGGCCAAAGACGAAGCACGTCACGGTGCAGGCTTCCAGGGTCTATTCAACCGGTATTTCAAGAAATAAGCATCGGTTACGAATACTTCCATACAGGGGTAGCACGCACATTTTGTACAAAAGTACCAATAAGCGCCAAAATCCTTGATCAACCCCTCAAAATAGTCCAATAAGACGTTATTCCTCCTCATCTGGGTAATCAGCAGGCTCAGGAAGTCTCAAATTCTTCAAGCAATAAGTTGGGATCTAGATTGTTGGAGCCGTTATTTCGTTATTTTTGTTCATACTTCCCGATTGATTCCAAGATAGGCCACTCTGAGTGGTAGCCGAACTTTCAGTCAAGGCCGCCGCAGGTGCTTGTCTTGGCCTTGACGGACTGTGAGGCTACCGGTACCTTTGCCTTTCTTGGGAGCAATCTTTCATTATTGTCAATACGCTGGGAACTGAACAGTTCTGTCCCCCCACAGCGGGCAGCACCGCTAAACTTTCTTGCGGAATTGAGGTAATATTCACGGTATTTACTCACCAACCGTGGGGTCTGAGAGAAAAACGGTGGGAGAAATTTAGAAAACGATAAATAGGATGAGTAAATCAAAGTGCGCTGGGAAGAACTCCTGAGGATAATGAGCACACAACAGAGAGTGACTATGGTCGCCCAGCAGGCAAACGGTCATATCCTCAAAGTTCGCCGCAGCACCACGCCCGAAGCCAAGCTGGCCGAAATACAGACAGCCTCGGCATTCCCGTCCTTCCGGTCTGCTCGATAAAATCTGTGTGGCTCCGGGAACGACCTCCCGAAAAGACCCACCCTTAAAATCAGGCGGTTAGCACACCACTATCTGCAATGTGGGTTAAGATAGAATGCAGTTTATTTAGAGCCTCATCAGTCTCCGGCTCTTTATCTTATCATATAACACAAATGAGGGGACTCGGTGTTTACAAAATTTCAATCCAAGACTCATCAAATCCGATGTTTTCCAAAGCTATTTCCTGCGTTAACAGAGGAGGACGTTTTACTCGGAACTTGATAGCATCGTCAGGAACAACGGAATGAATCGTGAATTGTGAACCATGTGGTTGCCAAGTAAAACATTTTTCGCTTGTGCGTTTATGGAATGCTTCAAAATTACCGCGTTCGTTTTCTTTCCACTCATAATCACTGATGCGGAAGTGTTCAAGATATTCCTCATACATCACAAACTCGGTAAGGTCGTAGTTTCTAATCAACACATTGACACGAATCCTTGGATGGTGTGCTTGAGCAATGTCAACACGTCCGTTCCATATTCCAAGGACAGCATCGCCTGTCTTCTGTACATCATCGTGGGGATCTTCAATGCCATATGAGAAATCAGGCGAATTTCTACCACTTATCAAACGCACGTTCGCAGTCGAGAACGGATTGTTTGCTTTAACCGTTTTTGCCGACCACGCTGTGGTTTCTGTAGCCAAATCAGTTATCCCTACAGGTTTTGCATAATGCTCTCCACCAACGGCATCGGCAAGGATATCACCCCAGTCATCACCTGTAATATCCTTGCGTCCGGTATGGGCACGATAAACAATTCCCTTGGCGATATTTGTTATTATTTCTTGTGGAACTTGCCCGAGTGGGTAAAGTTCAGAGATGAGATTACGTGAATCTCTTAATCGTGGTTGTCTCATATCAATTGAACTATTTTGCCAGCGACTGCTCTAATCATAGGAACTGCCACCGAATTTCCTGTCTGTTTACGGATTTCTGTGTGTGAAACGACAATATTGAAGTTGTCGGGAAACCCCTGCAATCTCAGCAATTCCCTTGAAGAAGGACGTCGATAACCGTTGACCAGCAGATAATTATACGAGGCTCCGGTTCTCAACGCACAAGCATAAGGCAATACCGAAATATTCCCACTCTTATTCTCGTGCCATATAGATGGATAGAATACATCCTTTCCATCAACTCTTCTTTTGCGTTTTGCCTGTATTTCATCTGAAGCTATCAGTGATTCTTCTATATTCTCCTCCGGCTCCAGAATGTTACCTAAATTATAGGGGACTTTTTCAAAGTTAAAGTTGAATCTATCGGCTGCTGCTTTATCTGAAAAACCAACAATGATTACCCGCTCGCGCTTCTGAGGCAGCCCAAAATCAAGAGCATTCAACACTTTCCATTTTACATGATATCCAAGTTTATCCAAGGTTTCCAAGATTACTTTGAAAGTCTTTCCTCCATTGTGCGAAACGAGTTGTTTGACATTTTCAAGAAGAAACGCTTTTGGATGGTGGTAATCAAGAATTCGAGCAACTTCAAAAAACATTGTACCGCGGATATCATCAAAACCTTTCATTTTTCCCATGATTGAGAATGCCTGGCAAGGGAACCCTGCGAGCAAAATATCATGGTGAGGTATAAAATCTGCACTTATCTTTGTAATATCCCCAAAAGGAATTTCACCGAAATTACTTGTATATGTGGCTTGAGCCGCCTTGTCCCACTCAGAAGAGAATACACATTTCCCGCCAAGTTCTCCGAACGGAATACGGATACCTCCAATCCCGGCAAATAAATCAATGAATGTAAATTTGGGACTTTTAGGAGTTGGAAACGGCACATCAAACAAATCTTGAAAAAGATTGAGTTGGATAGCATTATCACATAACACATTTGTATATTCGTCATCGTATTCCGGATGAATAGACGAAATGTATTGATACAATCGTTTCTTTACTGTCCTTTCTTTCCCTTTAGGCAAGTCGGAATTATGTAGAAAATGTGAAATCATAGCCATACGGTTATAGTTTGACTCATTACCGTAGACTTTGATTCCAATTTTATCTTCCCCAAGCGATGTTGTATATGCCTTTTCCGGATAATTGAGGAGGTCAAATATTTTATTTTTTGTCAACATTACAAATGTAAATTGCCATCGAAAAGTGAACAGTTTTGCCATCCAATTCTGAACAGCTGAAGACCGTCACAAAGGTATTTATTTTTCTGATTTTTGTTTCATTTTTCTTTCTCTTATCCACTCTTCGGTGGCTTTGATTCTGTAGGATTGGGCATTCATATCGACGATATATGATTTATAAGTCAGGCGGTCAACGATGGCGGCCGCTATTATTTTGTCCGTAAAGATCTGATCCCATTTGTCGAAGCCTAGGTTCGTGGTGATGATGATAGACTTGATTCCGGCTCGGAGGGATATGTGGTTGAAGAGCTGTTCGGCTCCTGCTTTGTCAAAGGATTTGTAGCCGCACTCGTCAAGTATTGCAAGGTCGTATTTCTCGAAGCGTTTCTGCAACCTTGAGAGCCGTCTCTGAGATTCACATTCCTTGATTTGCACCAGCAGGCGCGGTACAGATGCATAGAGGACGTTATAGCCCGCAAGGCAGGCCTTGATGCCAAGTCCTATGGCGCAATGCGTTTTCCCTGTTCCAGAATTTCCGTACATTATCACGTTCTGCCCTGTTCTGATGAAGTCGAGAGTCTCCAGTTCCGGCAATGCAATGGCCATGTCTTTAGGAAGACAGTCTCTGTCCAGATCCTCTATATATTTGAGCTGCGGGAAGCCGGCTTTCTTGATTTGGGCCCGTCTACGGGCATTCTCCTTGTATTCCGTCTCCCTTTTCAGAAGCTCTGACAGAAGACGTTCGTATGGCCATTTTTCGGAGTAGGCATCGTTCATGACGGTATCCAGGCAGCTTCTGATGCCACTGAGCTTGAGAGCCTTGCAGTTCTCCGCTATTGATGTTTTATATGACTGTTCCATCATGACGGCTGGTTTTGAGTATATGAGTTGAAAAGCCTTCCGAGAGAGGCGATGTTCTGTTCAGCACCATTGCGGATACCTTCCGACCATGGAAGTTCAAGAACACCGACCATGGATTCGCTTTCTCCGAGTGTGGCCTTGATGCTTTCGGCGGTGATTGTCCTGACTCCCTTCATCCGGGCAACCTTGACAGAAGAACACAGGTCCTGATAGGAGTATCCTTTTTCCCGACTTTGACAATGCGTCACCTCCAAATAGGGAATACCTATTAGAATGCTGTGTAAAGCATATTTCCCAGTGAAGCGATTCACCCCATAAAAAATATACAATTTTACAACATATTGATAATTAATCATATACACAGCTAATGAAAAAACGGCTGTCAAAGTCAGGACAGGTCCTGATAGGAGTATCCTTTTTCTTTAGCCCAGAGAAGCAGTTCGACGAAGCCGCGCGGATTGTCACTGAAGTGTGTGTCAAACAGACCCTGAAGGGTCTGAGGTGTCTGGCGCAGTGCCATTGAGTTTTGAAGCGCACCGGGCTTTGCCCTCAGGACTTTCAGATAATGCCAAATTCCTGTACTGATCATTCTCCAGAGAGGAAGCTTCATTGAAGTAATATTTTCCGTAGAGTTGGATGTGATTCCAGTTCAAAGGGGAGATATGTTTTAGCAGACCGTCATCCAGCTCTGCCATCTGACGTTTATGTTCTATGGCGCGCGTAAGGTAGACTGTGTTCCATATTACAACGACGTTCAATAGAATGTTGAGACAACTGGCTCTTTGCAGTTGCTCCTGAAGGTCTTTTTCCCGCAAGTTGCCTGATTTCCCAAAGAACAGGGCTCTTGCAAGGCCATTCATAGCTTCGCCTTTATTGAGACCAACGAGAATCTCCCTTCGGAGACTTTCATTTGACAGGTATTTAAGCAGGAAGATGGTCTTCTCAATTCGCCCCATCTCCTTCAGTGCCCTTGCGACAGAGTTCTGACGGGAGTATGATCCCAACCTGCTCATCACCAGAAGGTCAGCAGCGGCATCTGGAGGTCTGCGTCAAACATCAGCAGCAGGACTGCTGCGATTCCGGCATCTGCCTACAGTGCCTGAACCTCTTCGACTGACAGTCCGGTGCACTGGCTGATGATGACAATGTCAACACCCGCCTGCTTGAGTTTTCTGACAGTCTCAATCTTTTCTTCGGCACGTCCCTCGGCACGTCCCTCCGCAAGGGCCTCGGCTCTTGCTTCGGCACGCCCCTCGCGTACGGCGTACTCGCGTTCCGCTGCTATCTGTATCTCGTCTCTTACCATCTTGTCGTATATTGACAGTTTTCCTTGTTCTATATTCTCTCTGTCGGAAGCCTCGAACAGCAAGTCGAAGTATCGGCTCAGTCCGGCAGGCTTCTCCCTGAAATTCACCATTTCGCGTACATACCAGGCCCATTTCTCTATGAATGTCGAATCTACGGTCGGTTCCCTGGCGGCAGGCAGCTGAACGAAGATGAAGTTCTCCTTGTCCGTCATTATGCTGCCGCTGTCGTCCATTCTGAAATTGCCGCGACGCAGCAGAGCATTCCGGTGCTGCGTGTCCTCGCCGTTAACCTTCAGATAGCCGTCTAGCACGCTTATCACATACAGCGTCCGCACCTTGGAATAGGGTTCCCCGCCCTTTAGCAGATGAGTCGTCTGACCTCCGGCATAGACCGCCAGACGGTCGGCGAAGCAGTCGTACGGAACCTTCTGCATTTCGGTAAGGAAGCGGTTGCCGTCGCTGTCTATGCAAAGAACGTCGTAGTTGCTGCGGTGGTCTTCCTCTTCCGACGGAAGGATTTCCGTGTTCAGGAACCTGATGGCCACT
>JAZLKB010000015.1:0-2810 GCA_045597365.1 Bacteroidaceae bacterium
CAGATTGCCGTGTGACGGGAAATGGCTTGACACCGATGTATTCTCCACACCTATTACCGCCAGGCTGTCCTCCCCACGCACGATGATGCGGTTTTCGTTCAGCAACAGGTTCCAGCCCAATGCTTCTTCCCTGCTTTCCAGGGCCGCGACCTGGGTAGCTATATCCGGTACGTTGCCCTTCCCTTTTCCGGAGTAAATCAGGTAGTCGTGATTGCCCATCACGGCATACACCGGAGCCTTGATGCCTTTCAGAATATCCTCAAACCTGTCCAGTTCCGATACTTCCATCGTCACCAAATCACCCGTAAAACACACGATGTCAGGATTGAGCGAGTTTATCTTATCGACAGCCTTTCTGAGCGACTGCGGTCTGTTGGCGTATGACCGCAAATGAATGTCCGATATCTGAGCAATGGTGAACCCATCGAACCCTTCCGGCAACGACTGAGATTCAACCTCCACCCGTTTCACTTGATACCAGTTACGCTCCATCAGCATCCCGTACGCCATCAGAATCACCGGAATGCACAATGACCAAAGCCCCCACAGGAACACAATTCTGAATCTGGACCCACCCAGAAGCGCCATCGTCCCGGATACAGCGACATCGGCCACTGTCAGAAAGAGCCAGCAGATAATCAGCAGAATCAGTGTTGTCAGAAGTTCGTAGTTCATCAGACATTTGCTTTGCAATAGCCAGGCGGCCCAATAATCACTTGGAATAAATCCGAGGACTCGACCCCTTTAAGAGGAACAAGACTCCTGCCAGCGAAAGGGCACCGCCAAGACCCGTGTAGAAGAATGCGAAGAAGCTGTCCGGCAACTTCCCTATTCCCCTTAGAGTGAATCCAAGGGTCATCATGAATGCAATGATCAGGTAGCCCTTCAGCGTCAGGAACTTATAGAGCGGAGCCTTTTTCTCCATAGACATTATCCTCCGGGTATTCTTCCTGACCATACGGGTAAACATAGCTCCGAATGCCACGACGACTGGAATGAACCACAGCCAGACGTTGCTTGCATCGGCAAATGCCGCACGGACACCGATTCTCGCGATGTTGAACCCGGCAACGAGCCACAGAATACCGTTAGTTATTATGAGCCAGTGTTTCCTTACCATCGTACTCTACCATAAATCAAACATCCGGAATCAGGCCGGAGCCTGAGGACAAGTCTTTTAATACCAGACACTATCTTATCACCTGAGTGAACTCCGCCTGGCCATCGGCGACGGTGACATAAATCGTGGTGCCGTTATCGACCTTGAACAGGTATTCGGTGCCCCATGGGGTTTCGCGGCAGCCGCAGGTCTGAGGTGTGCCCAACGGGAACTGATAGTCGCTGCAAGCCTGGTCGAAAAGAGTTGCTTCGGCTTCGGTAACAGGCTGCTGCTGTGAATAATCAGGCAAGTCGATGGATTCGCCGGCTATGTAGCCGTTTGCGGTGAGGAAACGGGTTATTTCGGCCGGGGCCTTTGCTATGCGGGCGTTGCGCACGCCATAACCTTCGGCTATTATGGCATCGGGAAGGGCTTTCTTCAGGTCGTCGGCACTCGTGTTCAGTCCACCGCTGCCGAAAGTGCAGAACGGAACGATCGTCTTCCCCTCGAACTGCTCATTCTGAAGCAGGGCGGCCACTGGAGGTGCGTATGTGCCGAACCATACCGGGTATCCTAAGAATATGACATCATAGTCAGCGATCTTTTTGTCAAGTGATTTCAGTGTGGGAATAAAGCCGGATGCCTGCTCCTGCTGGCAACGGACAATGGTCTGGTTGAAGTCACCGTCGTAGGCTTCCTCTACATCGAAACTACAGATGTCAGCACCAAGCTGGGTGCTGAATGATTCGGCGACCGCTTTGGTCGCACCCGTCTGTGAGTAGTACAGGACAAGGATTTTCTGTTCGTTAGTACATGCTGTCATAATTGCCGTTGCCATAAAGGCTGTAATCAGATGTTTCATATTTCGGATAATTAGCTGTAAATAATGAAAACAAAGATACGTATTATGCTTGAAATATTTCTAGCATTATTTGCCTGCAATTTGAAGTTCATTGCATATTTCCAGCGTTCACAATTCTGAAGTTCTGAATATGCCGTTATCCAGCAGGAAACGCGCAGAATAACACGGTTATTCCTTTTCAAGTGTAATCAGTGTGATTTCCGGGCGCACGCCGATACTGGCGGGTTACACACAAGCTATAGAATTTCACGCCACTGACAGATAAGTCTTTCAATATTCCATCCGGCGCATATGCTCATCGAACTTGTACTAATGCAGAAAATTGTGCTTTGTAATTATTTAGGTAACAATCAGTTGATTGGCCGTTCGACAATGCGAACATACGTACAATGCCCGTATTGGGGCACATTTCTCAGCATTTCGGAATCAACATTGAATCTGGTTGCTTATCTTTGCCATCGGTAAGCCATGAAATCACGATATCTGATGGATTGGTATGCCATGAACATTTTATAAACACATTCAATCTAATTGATTATGAAAAAGTCAAAGCAAGAAGTATCCGCACCGGCTGCGGCTGTAATCAATCCGGGTTATGAGGACATCAAATTTATCGACCTCCGAGTCGATTACGCATTCAAGCGCGTATTTGCGACACCTGGCAACGAGGAACTCCTCAAGATGCTCATTGACAGTATCCTGCCGGATCTGCACGTCAGGACGCTGACTCTGGGCAATCAGGAGAACATGGGCGACAGCCAGGATGGCAAGAAGACAGTATTCGACATCAAGGCTACGACCGAAGACGGAGAGACTGTAGTCATTGAAATGCAGCTGGCCGAAAAGAAG
>JAZLKB010000016.1:0-17428 GCA_045597365.1 Bacteroidaceae bacterium
CTCTTGTTCTGCTTCCTTCGGACAAACATACCACGAAGGTAGTAATTTGCCGCGGGACACCCAAATCATGCTATCAATGTGCCTCTCAGATAGCTGTGGGGTACATTGACGCTGCGGTTACGAAAAAGTGCGGAAAACAGGACAGTATTGGTACTTATCCCCATTATAACACCGACTTCGCGTGATTTCTTTCCGTCAAAATAATGCAAGCGGACAGCTTTGCGCTCGGCGGGAGAAAGTCTGTTGATGGCACAATGCAGCATACGGTATCTCTCTTTCATATCAAGCTCCGAGTCCGGGCTGTCCGGCGAGGCCAGCAGACTCCCGACCGTTTCAACATCAATGGATTGTGCATAGCCGTATCTCAATTTTGATGATTGGCGTTTGGCTATTGCCGTAATCCATGTCTGAAGTGACGATTCATGACGGAATGTTGAAATTGACTCGTATGCTATTGACAGGGTTTCCTGCATCAGATCCTCGGCATCATCACGGTTTCCGGAACACAATATGAATGCCTCTTTCAAAAGCGGAGGTATTATCGACGGCAACAGTCTGGAAAATTCATCCCTATCCATTTATTCGCAGCGACGGGCGGTAAGAATCCTGACTATTCCGATGGAAAGAAGTATCCCGGAAACAATGTATCTGACAGGAGCGTAAGATGGTGAGGAATCGGGCAGCACATCGAAACTCATAAGAAGAAATACAGTAATGAATACGATAGCGATAAAGACACATAACCAGGCAGTGTACAGTTTACGGGATTTTGTACTTGCGGATTTCCCGTCTGCGACCGGTTCATTGTTAAGAATGGCACAGACTTTCTCAGGATCAAGAGGATAGCCGTTTTCAAGACTGGACTGAAGATAGTCCATTTTTTTCTCAAACTCCACCTGACGTCTGTGATTTACTATCCATACAATACACAGCACCAACAGAAGACAAACTGACAAAATTAACATAACTACTGAATTTTATAAAGTCAACAATATTCAAACAACACCATACAGGCTATCTGGCCGAGCCAGGTAAGCAGATCGGGATTGGCAGAGCAGTCATCGTACTCATCAATCCTCTCCTTTGCGAGAGACACAATCCGCTCCACAATAACATCATACCTCTCGGAGCATACGGGACACAGCAACCGGACCAATTCACAAAGCGGTTGTATGTTGTCCGCAATACATTTATCGTACGTTTCTCTGTTCATACTGTTCTTGCCGTTTTCTGAACATTAGTACTGCAACAGTGCTTTTTTGCTGATAGTGGAAATCAACATTTAAGAATAATTAACACACCGCGAAGTTAATATGATTACGCGCTTTCGCACCGGGTGGTTGGCGGAATTCATGATGCAGAATATGAAAAACGCCGTCAAGCTGGTGTTTATCAGGAAAAATTCGTAACTTTGCGGCCTATTATATATAATATATGAGAAAATCACATCTGATTTGCATATTGCTGACAGCAGTCGCTGTATCATCGTGTATGACGCCGAAGGATGTCCTGTACCTGCAGGATATGGAGCAGGACTCACAGATTGAGCTTGAGAACAAATACGAGGCTGTGATATCGCAGAACGACGAGTTGCGCATTATAGTATCGTGCCACGACGAGGAGCTTGCAAGGCCGTTCAACATATTCTCAAACCACACTTATTTTACCGGCAGCGATGGCAACAGCCGTATGGGATATCTGGTTGACGTCCACGGAAACATACAGATGCCTATTCTGGGTGAGATTCACGCTGCCGGCAAGACGCGCCTGCAACTGCAGGACGAGATTTGCAGAATGCTCAAGGACGGGCAGTATATTGATGACCCGTACGTAATGGTCCGTTTCAACAATTACAAAATTTTCATATTAGGCCCTGACGGCGGCCATGCCATAACCATTCCCGAGGAGCGTTGCACATTCCTCGAGGCACTGGCACTGGCGGGCGATTTGAGCGATTTTACCCGCAGGGACAAGATAGCCGTGCTGCGCGAGGTTGACGGCAAAATGAGTATGAGGTATCTTGACCCGCGCAGCTCCGATGTTTTCAACGACCCGTACTATATGCTCCAGCAGAATGACGTTATAATAACCCAATCTATCAAATCAAAGTACTACAGGGATGACCTCAATTTCATAGTGTCGTGGTTATCGCTGCTCTCGACATTCATCTCAATAGCAACTTTGGTAATTGTAGCAAAAAAATAATCGATTATGGCAGAACTGAACGATATGTCGTTCCTTGATGACGACAGACGGAAAAGAATCCACATAAACGATATAATTGAGCTGATTCTACGCAATCTGCACTGGATGGTCCTGTGCGCTGCAATAGGAGGAGTGGCAGCCACTTACTATGTGCGCCGGCAGGAGAAGATTTACCAAAGCAAGGCCACCATTATTCTGAAAAGCACCACTATCCAGAACGGGGAGCGCTCGGTATATGGCGAGTCGGCGGTTATGAGCGGTTACTCAGGCTCGATGGGACGCTTTGTGTCATCGTCGGTCAGAAACGAGACAATGATTATGGAGTCAAAGACCGCCATGCTCAAGGTCGTGGAGCGGCTGGGACTGAATGAATACTATTACACAAAGACAAAACTTGTAAAGCGCAGGCAGGACCTATACAAGATATCACCTATCGAGGTTCAGATGCCCGATGCCACCGCAAGCACCACCGCCACAATGGACATCACAGTCTCGAAAGACTCAGCCGTAACCATCCAGATTGCCGGAGTAGATACTATATTCACAAAATTGAATACCTGCGAATATACCCCGTTCGGACGTGTGATTGTCAAAGCCACCTGGTATATGACACCCCAGTATTTCAATGTTCCAATCAAATACATACGTACGGATGTATCAACGGCAGCCGACAAGTACCGTTCCATTTTGAGCGTATCGTCCGACGATAAATCGGCTACTGTCATAACCCTGTCGATGAAAGACACATCGCCTGCCAGGGCTGCCGATGTAATCAACACGGCAATCGAGGTATATAACGAAGATATGATCCACGACAAGACCGTATTGCTGGATTATACTACCGATTACATCAACGACCGCTTGCAAATGCTGAGCAACGACCTCGGTTCGGACCAGGCGACAATCGCAAATTTCAAGAAGAACAACAATCTGCTGGACATCGGCACTTACGGACAGGAATATCTGAGCGCCACGAAAGAGAGCAACGCCGAGGTCGAGGAATTGCGCAGGCAGCTGTCTTTCGCCGAGTACCTCAGGTCGCAGATGGCAAGCAGTACCGACACGAGACCCGTCGCAGCCAGCATCAATATTCAGGACAGTGCCGTAAAGGATCTTATCAACCAATATAACGACCTGGCCTTCGAGCTGAAAAAGTATGTGGATTCGGGTGCTGCGAACAACCCTGCTGTACGCAGTCTGAGGACTCAGATTGAGGTTATGAAAGGCAATCTGCTTGATATGTTGGATACCTACACGCAGACTGTAAACCAACGTATCGAGAACGCCAGCGAGCTGGGGCTCATTGCAACCGAGAAGATACAGCAGGTACCCGACAGGCAGATTTACCTGAGCAATGTAGAGCGCATGCGGAACATCAAGGAGGAGCTTTACAAGGAGTTGCTGTCAAAGCGTGAGAATCTGATGATCAACCAGCCGGTCATTGAGGGAAGTGCCAAGATTGTCGATGAGGCACGCATCAACAATGCTCCTATAGCTCCGGACGAGACGCAATGGACTGCGATGGGAACACTGATAGGCTTTTTGTTCCCTATCGCCATATTCTACCTGCTCCGCATATTCCGCACTAAAGTGACGCTCCGCAGCGACATTGAGGACGCGCTGACTATTCCGTTCCTTGGCGAGGTTCCGGCAAAGGATAAGGAAGACGAACGCGACATAGTCATATCCGACGGAAAACGCGACTGCATTTCCGAGGCATTCCGCAGCCTGAGGTCGAACATCGACTATATGATAAGCCACGAAGGAACCAAGGTGTATCTGTTCTCATCATTCCTCGAGGGCTCGGGCAAGACTTTCATATCGTCGAACATAGCTGTGAGCTATGCAATGATCGGCAAAAAAGTCGCTCTGGTCGATCTGGACCTCCGGAAGGGAAGTCTGTCCAAGCGCAGCAACCACCACAAGCACAATGGTTTGTCCGGATTCCTGGCAGGAAAGATTCAGTCTGTCGCGGACATTATATCGAAAGACGACACCTACTCCAACCTTGATTATTTCTATGCCGGATCCCTGCCTCCGAACCCGGCCGAGCTGCTGTCGGGAAGCCGTATGGAAATATTGATGGATTATCTGCGCGCCAACTACGAATACGTGTTCATTGACTGCGTGCCTGCCGGTCTTGTAGCCGATGCAGACATAATCAAGAAATATGTTGACTCAACCATATTCATCATACGCTCCGGCAAGTTTGACAGACGCATGCTGCCTGATTTGCAGAACATTTACGATACCGGAAAGTTGCCGAACCTGAGCATCATCATGAACGCGATTCCTTTCAACAAGAGGGCGAGCAGCAAATATGGCTACGGATACGGATATGGCTACGGGTACGGATATGGTTACGGATATGGCTATGGATATGGCTATGGCTACGGAGAGGGAAGCCATCACGGCAATGGAAAAAAACATAAAAAAGGGATAAAGGCCGTGGCAGCAATTACAAATATCTTTAAAAAAATCGGCAAGAGGAAATGAGTAATTTCGCGTTGATCGGTGCCGCAGGATACATTGCGCCACGACACCTGAAAGCCATCAAGGACACAGGCAACGAGCTGCTTGCCGCATACGACAAATTTGACAGCGTAGGCCGTCTGGACAGTTTCTTTCCGGAATGTTCGTTCTTTACCGAGAACGAGCTGTTCGACCGTTTCTGCTCAAAGCAGATGGCTACGGACAATCCGCTGAACTGGATAAGCATATGCACCCCGAATTATACCCACGATGCTTTCATACGCTATGGACTGCGTCTGGGCTGTGATGTGATATGCGAGAAACCTGTGGTGCTGAATCCATACAACATCGACGCGCTTGAGACTGTTGAGCGTGAAACCGGTCGCAAGGCCTACAATATTCTGCAGCTGCGCCTGCACGATTCAATCGCCGCATTGAAGAAGAAAATTGACGCCGGACCTGCCGACAAAATCTACAATGTTGACTTGACCTACATAACATCGCGCGGCAAATGGTACTACACATCGTGGAAAGGCGACGTACACAAATCGGGCGGTGTCGCTACAAACATAGGCGTGCATTTCTACGATATGCTGCAATGGATTTTCGGACCGGTACAGAAAAATGTAGTCCACATTATGAGCTTTGACCGCGTAGCAGGTTTCCTTGAGCTGAAACGCGCACGTGTGCGCTATTTTCTGAGCATCAACGCCGACTGTCTGCCCGAGAATGCCGTACAGGGCGAGAAACGCACATACCGCACACTGAATATTGACGGTGACGAGTTTGAGTTCAGCCAGGGTTTCACCGAGCTGCATACGCTGAGCTACCGGAAGATTCTTGACGGCGAAGGTTTCCGCATTAGCGAGGCCCGTCCGTGCATTGAGATTGTGAGCCAGATCCGCAACGCCACACCGATAGGTCTGCGCGGCGACTACCACCCGCTGGCAAAACTGCCGCTGTCAAGCCACCCGTTCGGCTGGGACGAAAAACGCTGAAACTTTCCATAGAACAATACGGTTTTGGGGCATATAGCTCAAGAACCGTCGCCGCCCGTGGCGTCGTGAACGGGAGGGACCCGCGCCAAAGGCGTGGGAGGGATAGCGCCGAAGGCGCGTAGTTCTGTAGCTATATGCCCCAAAACCGTCGTCCTGTTTCCAGAAAACTTTGAACGTCAGGAGTCTGTGATTCAATCACACAGACAGGAGTCCAGAGCCTTACGGATGGCTTCCTTATCCATTTTACGGCCTATGAATACCAGTTTCTGCATACGGTCGCCGTATTTTGGGTCCCAGTCGCGCTGGAGCATAGGGTCGCGCGCCAGTTCCTGCATCAGTTCCTCTTCGGGCATTGTGGCATACCACTGCCCTACGTTCTTGAGCCCGATCTGCGTGCCTGCCTGCTCGAACAGATAGCAGATGTCTTTCTCGTTCGAGAAATAGCACATTCCCTTCACCCTGATTACGCCTGCCGGCCAGCGTGACGCCACGAAATAATCGAACTTGGCGATGTCGAACGGACGGCGGTTGAAATAAACGTATGTGCTGATGCCGTACTCTTCGGTCTCGCCCTCGGGCTCATCGTTGTCGGCACCCTTCTCCACCTCGGTAATCCAGGCTGCCGATGCTGCCACCGAGTCATAGTTGAACAGTGAGGTGTTGAGAATGTGGTCCAAATCAACATCGCCGAAATCGCAGTCAACAATTGCGGCTTTCGGCTGCAACGCCCGGATGATGCCGCGCACGATTTCACGGTCTTCGTCAGACACCTCGGAAGCCTTGTTGAGCAGCACGATGTTGCAGAATTCAACCTGCTGGATGACAAGATTCTCGATATCGTCCTCTTCGATGTTGCCACGCAACAAATCTTTCGCGCACGAAAATTCATCACGCATACGGCGCGCATCAACAACCGTGACAATGCAGTCCAGGCGTGCGTTTCCGTGACGGGTGTATTCATCGCCCATATATGGAATGGAGCAGATGGTGCGCGCAATCGGCTCGGGCTCGCAGATACCGCTTGCCTCAATCACGATGTAGTCGAATTTGTGCATTTTCACGATTCCGTTGATTTGCTCAACAAGATCCATCTTGAGCGTGCAACAAATGCAGCCGTTCTGCAACGCCACGAGGCTCTCGTCCTTCTTTCCGACAACACCGTCCTTTTCTATGAGCGATGCATCGATGTTGATTTCACCGATATCGTTCACGATTACGGCAAACTTTATACCTTTTTCATTAGAGAGTATCCTGTTTACAAGTGTTGTCTTGCCGCTGCCGAGATATCCGGTGAGCAGCAATACTGGAATCTGGTTCTTATTCATAGCTGATGTATTTTCTTCTGCAAAAATAGTACAATCCTGTGGAGTTGGCACAGGATTGCACTAAAGTATCGCTGTTATTCGAAGCGGAGGGTGCCGTCGCTGCCACCGGTGGCGGTGACGGGCCTTGCGGCATCAATCTGACCGGACAGAATCATTGTGGAGAGACGGTTCAGGAGCATTGTCTGCAGGGCGCGCTTGACTGGACGGGCACCGAACTCGGGATCGAAGCCGGCGGAGGCTATCAGAGCTATGGCGGAGTCATCGACTGTCAGACTGATACCGTTCGCGGCCAGCATACGCACTACACTGTCGGCCTGGAGGCGGACGATGCGCTGTATCTCGGACTTGGAGAGCGGGGTGAAGACGACGGTCTCGTCGATGCGGTTCAGGAACTCGGGACGGATGGTCTGCTTGAGCATCTCGAAGAGATGGCGGCCGGTCTCGTCGAGCCATGCCTGACGGGCTGTTTCGGATTCGGAAGCCGTACCGGAGAGCATTGCCGAACGCTCACGGATGTAGTCGCTGCCCAGGTTGCTGGTCATAATGATGATGGTGTTCTTGAAGTTGACGGTGCGGCCCTTGTTGTCGGTAAGACGGCCGTCGTCGAGCACCTGCAGAAGTACGTTGAAAACATCGGGATGAGCCTTTTCAATCTCGTCGAAGAGCACCACTGAATACGGCTTGCGGCGCACGGCCTCGGTCAGCTGGCCCCCCTCGTCGTAGCCGACGTATCCGGGAGGCGCTCCGATGAGGCGGGTTACGGAGAATTTCTCCTGATACTCGCTCATATCGATGCGGGTCATCAGCTTTTCATCGTTGAAAAGGTATTCGGCCAGGGCTTTTGCAAGCTCGGTCTTGCCCACGCCGGTAGTACCCAGAAAGATGAAGCTGCCTATAGGTCGCCTGGGGTCCTGCAGTCCGGTACGGCTGCGGCGGACGGCATCGGCAACCACGCTGATGGCGTGTTCCTGCCCTACTACACGTTTGTGCAGCTCCTGTTCCAGATGCAGCAGCTTCTCGCGCTCGCTCTGGAGCATACGGTTCACGGGAATGCCGGTCCAGCGCGATACGACCTCGGCGATATCATCGGCTGTAACTTCTTCTTTCACCATTGCGTTGCCGTTCTGGCAGGAGTGAAGCTCGGTCTGAATGCGTTCGATATCGGCTTCAAGCTCTTTGAGCTGGCCGTAACGGATTTCGGCCACGCGGCCGTAGTTGCCGTCGCGCTCGGCATTGTCGGCCTCGGTCTTGAGCTGCTCTATGCGCTGTTTGTTCTGCTGGATACGGTTGACAAGCTGTTTTTCGGCCTCCCATTTGGCGCGCATCTGCTTTTCGTCGGCCTGCAGGCTCTCAATTTCTTTGTTCAGCTGCTCAAGCTTGAGCTTGTCGTTCTCGCGCCTGATGGCGGCACGCTCTATCTCGAGCTGTTTGAGACGGCGGCTGATTTCATCGAGTTCTTCGGGTACAGAGTCACGTTCCATCCGCAGTTTTGCGGCAGCCTCGTCCATCAGGTCGATGGCCTTGTCGGGCAGGAAGCGCTCAGTGATGTAGCGGTTCGACAGCTCGACGGCGGCGATTACGGCCTCGTCCATGATACGCACCTTGTGATGGTTCTCGTAGCGTTCCTTCAAGCCGCGCAGAATGGATATGGAGCTCTGGACATCGGGTTCATCGACAATGACGGTCTGGAAACGACGCTCCAGGGCCTTGTCTTTCTCGAAGTATTTCTGGTACTCGTTGAGTGTTGTGGCACCTATGGCGCGAAGGTCGCCGCGCGCCAGTGCCGGCTTGAGTATGTTGGCGGCATCCATCGCCCCCTCGCCCGCTCCTGCGCCTACAAGAGTGTGGATTTCATCGATGAAAAGTATGAAACTGCCGTCGGACTGAATCACCTCGTTGATTACACCTTTGAGGCGTTCCTCGAACTCGCCCTTGTATTTGGCACCGGCTACGAGCGCGCCCATATCGAGCGAATAGACGGTGCGTGAGCGCAGGTTCTCGGGAACATCGCCGCGCACTATACGCTGCGCCAGCCCCTCGATGATGGCGGTCTTGCCTGTGCCCGGCTCGCCTATAAGTATAGGATTGTTCTTTGAGCGGCGGCTCAGGATCTGGAGCACGCGGCGTATTTCATCGTCACGCCCTATTACAGGGTCGAGTCTGCCCATACGCGCCCGCTCATTCAGATTGATTGCGAACTGATTAAGATTCTGCGCTGCCTGAGTGTTGTTCTGACTGTACTGCATATAATTTTTGTTTTTCAATTTCACAGGAATATGCACAACAATCCTACCGTCACGCCCTTCGTGTCAATTTGGCTCGACTTCATGGATCAAGCCTGCCATTTTGTCCTCAATGCCACCCTCAGACGCGTTGCGGAACTGCATTGGAAGCCCATAGTGACCCGCATGCCAGAATGATGAGAATTATGAAATGTCCCTGCGAATAACGCTTTTCCGCAGGGATGTCTTTATATTCCATAATATTTATTTGAGATTAATGACATTATTTAAAGAACTAATATATAATTTTGTACCTTCGGAGTTGCAAGAATCAACATTACTAACATAATCTTTAGATTTTTTCAAAATGAAGAAACTTTTAACTATCGCTCTTATTGCATCTACCGTACTTATGAGCGCGTGTGGCCCTAAGGATCCAGGTCTGAAGGATGCCTACAAGAATTACTTCAAGATTGGCGTAGCCGTTACCCCGCGTAACGTGACTGACTCACTTCAGGCCGCCATCATCCTCAAGGAGTTCAACAGCATAACTGCCGAGAACTGTATGAAACCGGGCGAGATTCACCCACAGCCGGGCGTATGGAATCTTGAGCAGGCTGATATCATCGCAAACTTCTGCCGTGAGCACGGCATCAAGATGCGCGGTCACACTCTGGTATGGCACAGCCAGTTCGCTACCTGGATGTTCAACAAATACGATGAGAACGGCAACCAGGTTGTAGAGCGTGATGAGAACGGCGATACTATTTGGATTGAGCAGCCGGCACGCGGTTTCGGTTTCGGCGGCGGTTTCCCGGGCTTTGGCGGTCCTCGTCCACAGGGTGCTCCTCAGGGTGCTCCACAGGGTGCTCCTCAGGGTCAGCCGGGTCAGATGCCTCAGGGTGGTTTCCCAGGCTTCGGCGGTGGTTTCCCACAGGGTGGTTTTCCAGGCTTCGGTGGTCCTCGTCCACAGGGTCAGCCGGGTCAGGCTCAGGCTCCTCAGACTGTTAAAGTTCCAAAGTATGCAAAGGCTACCAAGGAGGAGTTCTACGATTCACTTCAGGCTCACATCAACTTTATCATCAACCGTTACAAGGACGTTGTTTACTGCTGGGACGTTGTTAACGAGGCTATGAGCGACGCTAACGATCCGGACTGCGATTACGAGAAGTCATTCCGTCAGTCACAGGCTTACCAGCTCTGCGGCGACGAGTTCATTCTCAAGGCTTTCCAGTTCGCTCACGAAGCAGATCCTAACGCAACCCTGTTCTACAATGACTATAGTGCCTGGACTCCTGCAAAGAGAACTTACATTTACAATATGGTCAAGAAGCTTCAGGCCGAGGGTGCTCCTATCACCGGTATCGGTATGCAGGGCCACTACAACATCTACGACAACCCGAACATCGAAGATTTCGAGACTGCTATCAAGATGTATCTCGAACTGGTTGACGACATCCAGATTACCGAGTTTGACGTACGTATCAACCACGAGGCCGGCGGCGGTCTGTCATTCAGCCGTGGCGAGGGTCAGGTTCTCTCCGACTCTATCGCACAGATGCAGATGGACAAGTATGCCGAGCTGTTCAATGTACTGCGCAAGTACAAGAAGAACTTCTCCTGCGTAACATTCTGGAACCTCGGCGACCGTGACTCATGGCTTGGTGCAAACAACTTCCCACTGTTGTTCGACAGCGAGTACAACCGCAAACCGGTTTACTACACAGTCCGCGACTTCAAGAAGAACAAGAAGTAATTTCCTGAACTAATAACAGAAGCCCCATTCTCCGTGTCTTGGAGAATGGGGCTTCTGTTGCAATTATCGGCTAAATACGTGGGAATTCCGGCTCGACTTTCATGTGCGCGTTCCTAATACCGAGTGTTCATTCAATGCCGTGAGTGTGCGCACACTCATAAGTAGCAACGACGTGAGACGGATGGTATTTATTGCACCAAGGATACCATTCATCTCATTTTCAGATTTCGGAGCCTTATCCATTAGTTCAAGAAATTTCGACGCTAAAGTACGAGGCTGATGAAAAAGAGACTGGTCTAGTAACCATAACAATCTTTAAGAATTTCGACAAAGATAAATAAAAATCTTCGAAGATTGTTTTGATACGCTTTTTGCTTTTTAATAATATCTATTCATTAGTGCCCCGTTATATTAGTCCAGCCGTCACGCCAAGCCCAAGGTCGAGAAGCAGACTTTTTAGTACAGCAGGTAGTGAACGCCCTGCATCATGCAGTAGCACTCAATGCTTAAGCTGTTAGGCTCGCCTTCTGATTTGTTTGGGTAAGTTAACTGATTTGTCAATATTGCAGAGAATCGCCGTTCTATGGTTTCACTCTGCAATATTGGCAAAACATTGAATCAGTCACCGGAAGCCCCGTTCCACGGGAGCAGAATCAGCTCCTTGTCAATCTCATCATTCTCTACGATAGTCACCAAAGCCTGAATCATTCTGCCACCTTGCACCAGAGCCTGGCCATAGCCTTTTGCCTTCTTTCCATTATCGGATTTTATTTTCACAACTGTCGTACCGACAGAAATCCGCCCCGAAGTGCCTAAATCTATGGGCTTATCAGTACGGCCGGATGGGGTCAGCGTGCATTTTCCTGATTTTCCGCCATTCCGCCCATAGTAGTTTGTAAGTGTCAGTGTGTAATCATCGTTACTCACACTTACATTGACAATACTGTCGAGCCCCAATTCCGCAGCCCCTGCTGTGTCTGTTCCATCGCCATCAACAGTGAGTAATTCATATGTGCCATTTGGAACATTCCACAAAGCGGTCCGTACAATCCCAGCAAAGTGTTCAGCTATTTCAAGCCTGCACGGTTCATGCAGAACCGAGCCGGTAAGAACCGGAACGCCTTCCTCCCATTCTTTTTCACTTATTGCCGGAAATACGACCTGGAACGGAGTTGAAACCCAGTCACCGTGACGGTCGAAGTCCTGATCTACGGGTACGCCTTCGTAGCGAATCGGTTCCAGCACACGACCACCGGCAAGTGTCAGCTTGAAGTCGCTGCTGATATGGCCGGGGTATGAATGTGCGTTGCGTATGTATGCGCTGCAGTATATCGTGGTCTCAGAATCGGTAAAATCAACACGCTCCACGCTGACCACATCCCTGACACCTTCACGTTCACCGACGTGTGTAGTCTTCAGAACGTATTCCGGACCCTGCTCATATTCCACCACCCTGACACCTTCAAAAATGTCTATGTCCGGAACGACCTGCAGTTTGGTTATGGTTTTCGTGGGATTGCTTTCGTAGAAGTTGATTGTCTTTACATTCTTTGGTATAGGCGGGAAATGCAGGGTCTGGTAAAAGTATGCGAATGTCGGGCTCCAGAAATATGTCGATTCAAAGCCTTCCATACCTTCGCTGCGCGTCTGCTTGTAGCGTACTCCACCGGCCTCAATCTCACAGTCGGAGAATCCTATGACCCACTGGTAGGAGTTTTGATCGATACGGGTAATCAGAATCAGTTCGTCAGGTCCATTTATGACATCGGTGATTTCGTGCCACTCTTTGCCGGCAAAGAACTTGGGCTTCTCAACGCGCATTCCCTTGTCGTAGTAGGCCGATGTGTGGTTTTCGTGCATTTTCAATACTGCATCTTTGGCAGCGATATTGCCGAATTCCTTCTCGAAACTGTAACCTTTCGGGACAATGGTTGTCAGGTTCCGCTTGCAGAGTATGCCGCCATAGGCTTCACCGTCAAATTGCAGATCACCGACAATTGACACCTGATCCAGTCCGCGTTTCCATACAGCCTTGGCAATCTTATCGGCTTCTCTTGTAGTCATTGTCTTGGGATATATGGCAAGTCCGTGCCCGTCAAACAGGTCAATCCACTTCATTACTTCATCAAGGCTCCCGGTTACCGACGGATTTACAATTTTAATGTATTCCTTGCTGCTCCCTGTCATCAGTGCAAAATGGACATTCAACTTCTGATTGCAGTTCACCTCGAAGCGGAACCGGCCGTCACCAAGGTCGTAGATGGCGGGGGTGCGGTATTCCGGCATTGTCATCTCGGTGAGCATCTCATCGTTGTTGGCAATGCTGACGTGTATGCCCTTGTCGGCAAGACTGCGTGCCAGCGGATACGCATCATTGAGGTCTTCGATGGTGGGTACATAGCGCAGGGTCATACGGGTTGTCTTGACCGGTTTGTAATTGGTCAGGTAGTCTGCCACCTCGGTAGTCTTCATACTGGCTTCAACGCCATCTACCGTGCGGACTTTGGCCATTCCGTTCTCATACACCCAGGTCTTGCCGTCCTGGAACGGCTCCCAATGGAAATTCTGGTCCTGAGCACTGGCGAAAGACGAGTTGACAACCGTGAACGCTGCTGCAACAATCGGAATGAACAGGGCTCTGAGCCTGTTCCAGCGGTTTGATTCATTTCTTTGCATCATATCTATTCTGTTTTTAAGGTTGGTCTGTCTGAGCCAGCTGGTCATAGCCAGGCCGCGGCTTTCGGCAACGGCACTGACCAGCATCATCTTATACTGGCGTGCATCTGCACCGGAGTCAATCACGGCCCGGTCCGCCTGATATTCGTGGAGCAGTTCCATCTGCTTGTACAGCAGCATCATCGCCGGATTGAACCACTGGAACAGCTGCATCAGGTCAATAATCATCAGGTCTATGGAATGGGCCTTGCGGGCGTGTGAAAGTTCGTGCCTCCACACCGCCTGATTCTCCTTTTGAATCCAGTCGTGCGGCATCATTATGAAGTTCATCCAGTTCATCGGCTGCGAGATGCTGTCGTTCTCTATCAGATCGCATTCGTCCTGACGGTCCTGATAGCTGCCCTCGTGTATCAGTTTGCGGATGGAGAGCAGTGACAGCGCCTTTCGCAGCAGGAACCAGATGAATCCTATGCACCATATTCCAAACAGGACTGTCAGTACGACATTTCTCCAGTTGACGGCCTTTACGTTCACTGTTGCAATCTCAATATCAGATACGGAGAGCTGGCTACCGGTCTGTTCAGACGCGGCATCTTCGGCTGAATCGTCGCTGCCAGTCAGCTCTGTCACAGGTAACGCGGTATGACGGGCCTCTGCCGCATTGTCTTCAGCTGACCAGACAAACACGGGGAATGCCTTCCGGACCTGTTCGTTCAACTGCCTGTTTTCAATATGACAGGCGGGCAGCACGAATGACAGGGCGCAGATAAGCAGCAGAACCATACGGTTGAAGCCGTGGAATGTCTGCCTGCTCAGCAGCCACTTATATAAAAGGTACATTATGGCTGCCAGTACAGCTACTTTCAACTGGTAGATTACAAAGGTCTCCATAACCGATGGAATTGAAAGTTATTTGTCTGAATCTATAAGATCTATCAGCTCGCGCAGTTCGTCAACCGTTATCTTGTCGTCCTTGACAAGTGCCGATACCGCTTTGATATATGAATTCCTCAGACATCGCGTCAGAGGATTACCGCCAAACGCTTCATTGTATTCCTGCCATTCCACCTTATAGAAATAGCGGAATCCGGTACCTTCCTTCCGATGATCCAGGAATCCGTTGCTCTCAAGCAGCCGCACCTGGGTCGATACCGTGTTGATGTGGGGTTTCGGATCCGGCATCATCTCCCGGATCTCACTCGTAGTCATGGCCCCGTTCTTCCAGAACAGCTCCATGATTTCAAGCTCTTTCTTGCTCAATTTCTTCATAACACTTTGTTTTTATTGCAATAAAACTATAGTTGAATCATAGTTGACACTGCAAACATACAACTATTTCTCAATAATCCAACTATAATTCAACTATTTTTCAAAAAAAATAATTACCCGTTCACCGCACAATTCGTCTTTTTTTGGTGATGTATCAGTTCTTTTTGTGAATTTATAGAGAAAAACCATTAGAGAAGATGGTATATTCCAATCAGGAGGCTTACTACGATGCTATAGCCCAAAGCACAGCGAAGGCTGATTCAGGTTCTTTCATCGACTTTATGCTCGGAGAGATACTCAAAGCACTCAAGTCGCACCAAGGCACGGAGCAGACGGACAATAATCCTAATGAGTCGCCTCTTGACAAGCAGTTCGGTATAACATTCGGTAAGGAGTTCGGTGTACCCAAGAATTAGCAGACAACCTTGGAATTACCAAACGTGCAGTAGAGAAACAAATCAAGAAACTGCGCGAACTCAACGTTCTCAGTCGTCAAGGCAGTGCCAAGAATGGATTGTGGCTGATAGAAAGATTATTCAATGCCGTTTCCTATATCATAAAGGAATTCAGGCGCCAGATCTGCGCCATTACACCATTCCAAAGTTACAGGCGTGAGACCAAACTGGACAAATTTGTCCAAATCGCGCAATTCACCAAACACCTCACCGACAAGATAAGGCTCCAGATCGACAAGTTTCCGCTTACCGTCATTAAATGTAAGAATCATCTTGTATTCTTTGAGATAATCAACATCAGTAACTTTAAGCATTTGGTTTGAGAGGTTCTATTTTTTTAATAACCGAACCCCGCTGAGCCTGCTCCCAAAGACTTAATATTTCTTCTTCATGGAGGTCGATCCATTCATTGACTTTGGAAATGACTTTTGCAGGGGCCTTCCCATCAACAATTCTATCTATAACACTTATTGAACATTCGTACGTTCCATATGTAAAATGAATGTGTGGAGGATTGTGATCTTTCCAATACAGGTATATGATTATTCCGAAAAAACGACAGATTTCAGGCATAGATTGTATAATATTTGAGGTATTACAGAAAAAAGGAGATGATGCCATATAAAGACATCATCTCCTTTTTATAAAACTACTTCTTTGCAGCCAGAGCCTGGGCGACGTCAACGGCGCAAGCTACCGAGCAGCCTACCATCGGGTTGTTGCCGATGCCGAGGAATCCCATCATCTCGACGTGAGCCGGAACTGATGATGAACCTGCAAACTGAGCGTCGGAGTGCATACGACCCATTGTGTCGGTCATACCGTAAGAGGCAGGACCTGCGGCCATGTTGTCCGGGTGAAGTGTACGGCCGGTGCCGCCACCTGATGCTACCGAGAAATATGGCTTGCCCGCAAGCACGCGCTCCTTCTTGTATGTACCGGCTACCGGATGCTGGAAACGGGTCGGGTTGGTTGAGTTACCGGTGATGGATACATCGACACCCTCTTTCCACATGATGGCAACGCCCTCGCGGACATCGTCGGCACCGTAGCATTTAACCTTTGCACGCGGACCATCGCTGTAAGGGATAGTCTTTACGACTTTCAGCTTGCCGGTATAGTAGTCGAACTTGGTCTGCACGTATGTGAAACCGTTGATACGGCTGATAATCTGTGCGGCATCCTTGCCCAGACCGTTCAGAATAACGCGAAGCGGCTGCTTGCGGACTTTGTCGGCCTTGGCGGCAATCTTGATGGCACCCTCGGCGGCTGCGAATGACTCGTGACCGGCCAGGAATGCGAAGCACTGTGTCTTCTCGTTGAGCAGACGGGCAGCCAGGTTTCCGTGGCCAAGACCTACTTTACGGTCATCGGCTACTGAGCCGGGAATGCAGAAGCTCTGCAGGCCGATACCGATGTTCTCGGCAGCCTTTACAGCGCTCTTGTCACCGGTCTTCTCACCTTCCTTGAGGGCGATGGCACATCCGCAGACGTATGCCCACTTGGCATTCTCAAAGCAGATTGGCTGAGTCTCCTCACAAGCTTTGTAAGGATCCAGACCGTAACTCTCACAAATCTGATTGGCTTCCTCGATGGAGGCAATGCCGTGCTCATTCAGAGCGGCGAGCACCTGCTTCATACGGCGCTCCTGTGACTCGAACTTGACTTCTCTAATCATAGCTGTACCTCCTTATTCTTTACGTGGATCAATGAATTTGACAGCACCGGCCTCCTTTGAGAAACGTCCGTAGGTGGATGTCACCTTCTTCAGAGCCTCATTGGCATCGGTACCTTTCTTAATCTCATCCATGAACTTGCCAAGGTTGACAAACTCATAGCCGCAGACCTGATCGTCCTTGTCCAGAGCAATGCGGTTCACATAACCCTCGGCCATCTCAAGATAGCGGACACCCTTTGCCTTGGTACCGTACATCGTACCTACCTGGCTGCGGAGTCCCTTGCCGAGATCCTCAAGACCTGCACCGATCATCAGACCGCCCTCTGAGAAAGCGCTCTGTGTACGGCCATAGACAACCTGAAGGAAAAGCTC
>JAZLKB010000017.1:0-7150 GCA_045597365.1 Bacteroidaceae bacterium
CGAGGTGAAACGGCTGCTGACAAGTGAGCGCGGGCTTTACCATCGCAGCAACAGACCGATAGAGCCAGAAGCGGTTTTTGGTGACATCAAATTCAATCACGGATTCAAGCGCTTCAGGCTCAAATCCAACGACAAGGTGAAAGTGGAGTTCGGACTGGTCGCTCTGGCGCACAATCTGAGGAAATACATCGTTCAGAACGAACGCAAAAGACACGAAAAGCTGATCAATGCGACTTGTGCAGACCATGATTACTGCACAGGCAGAGTATTACAGCTTTGGAATGAACTCGTGATAGCCAGTTGAGCAAAATTAAAAAGACCTGACATCAATTTTGGAGCCGGAAGATTAATGCGAACAAAAAGAGAGACCGGCTAAAAATCACTTTTTAGTCGGCCTCTTACTCGGCATAAAACTTAAAAATCAGACGAAACAGAGTTGGAAACTCTACAAATCGCTGAAGGGTATCCTGACAGTTGCGAAACTGCGCGTCCCGGCTGTCAGCTCTTTCCTCTACTATATAAAAGATTATAAGTCATCTTGAATAATATATTCCAAATCTTTGGTATTGACTTCATCTACAGTAATTTCATATGGTATCTCACCAAGTGAGATACAGATTGTTGTGCGGAAATTCATTACAGACACACTTACTTCAGGCGATTCATATCCTATACGTTGCTTCATGATTCCCTTATCTATTGTATTTTTTTGAATTCATTGTTCTTTAATGACTCGGCGTGTGCAAGGCTAATTTTCTTATTTCACAAAACGTTGAATTGAACATCACTTAGTGATTTCTTGTGCGATTTCTTCGAATTTTGCTGTCAAGTCACTAGTTGTAGGAACTGGGATATAATATTTATCTACAGTTTTTGTTAGCCTATATTCAGGTTCTGCATATCTCCAGGCCGAAGGTTTGCCCTTACTTCTTTCTCCTGATACCCAAAACGTATTAATAGCATCCTTGGTAGATGTACAACAATTCCATTTGGCTTTCGGGAAATTCGAAGATACTCCATCAAGAAAATTTTCTACATCCATCACGTAGCTATCAGTATTTTTAGAAAATCTCGTTGTTAACCATTCTGAACCCAAATATATTGTAAATATGGTTACTCCTAGTTTTTTTATGGAATAAGCAGCATCCCACGTGCTTTGTGCAACCGTATAGTCTCCTTTATCCTTTGTTCCAGGTAATCCTCCAGTAAGTATGATACAATATTTGTCATGATCCACAGTACGATTATTAAATGCATCAAGTGCTAGATTTACTCCTCTTTCTATAGTTACAGTTTTTTCAGTTAAATTCAATTCATTATCTACTAGTGTAGACAAGGCTTGTTGTTTTTCTGCAACGCTTACAAATTCTGTACCAAAATTGTTTTTTGTGTGATTCTTTGTGTCTTCCGCTTGAAAAGATATTATTGAAATACTACATTCTGTTTTGGCGAGTTTTTGTATGAAAGCCTTTGTAGCTGCTTTTAAATTGGTAATTTTTTCTTGATTTTTCATTGCTCCTGACACATCCAGAACAAGCATAACGTCAGCATTTGCAGTGGGAACTGTGACTGTGATCTGATAGGTGTGCAACTCGCCGGCTTTCCAGGTTGAATTCATTGTGAAGGTACGCGTGTATTCAGTGGTGGTGCCATTTTTGGTGATGGTGAACTCTATCTCCAGCTTCACATCTTTGAGTACCTGGGGAACCATCATCATTATCTCCGAGCCGTCGGTCTTGCCTAGGTTTTTGTCGTAGGTGTTGGTTTTGAAGAACGACTCCGGGAAACTGCTTCCTTCTTGTTGGTATGTTACGACACCGCTGAAGGTCTGCGAGTAATTTACTTTTGTGTTCAGATTTGTCCATACGGAGCAGACAGATGAATTTTTACCGCTTTGTGGGGTAATGGTGCAGTGACCACCGGCATAGATGTCCTTGAAAGTTACTTTCGTGATACTGACACCATCTTCATCTGCGTTGCCGAGCTTGAATTTCACGCCGGCGAGCGCGTGGTACATCGTTATGGTGCTTGAACCTCCCGACTGCGATTTGGTGGTGCTTGCGAACAGTATGTCCTTCTGGCTTGTTGCCGCATTGGCGATGGTGGTATTGCCGCTTACATAGCCAGGATCGGTGTAATCGAACTGAATGCTGCCGTTCGAGTAGAAGTCAGGCTTCAGGCTTTTTGTTGCATCGTACGGAGCCTGCAGGAAGAACAGCAGAGAACCGCCTTCTGGCCAGTGCAGGTTGACATCCTGTCCCTTGCTGTAGTCATAATAATAGGTGCGGGCTTCATCTTCCTTCTTTTTCAATGGCACTGTGCCATGGTTCTCAAGGTAACTGCCCCATACATCAGTGAGCTCCACTGTGCCTTCTTTCGGCTCGTATGCCGTGGCGTACAGCTGACTTGAGTACAGCGCATCGAAATTCGTGTTATACACCGGAGTGCTCTTTGTGTCCGGCTCACCCGAGCAGAACATCCCGTCCATACTTGATACCGTCTCGACAAGGGCAAGACCCTCAACACCGACGTTGTCGATATCGTACGACGCCACCTGGCTTCCGCCTGATTTCAAACTTATGTCATCATTACCAAGAACAAACGAGACAATTGAACCGGACTGGTCGTCACTGCTGCCGCCAAGTTCCTTATCGCACGATGCTAACATCAGCAGTGCTGCAGGAATGATCAAACTTAAAATATATCTCATTTTTGTATATAAGCTCATATTTCTTGTTAAGAGTAAGTTTTTTGCGTTTGGCGAGACTTAAAAGCCGGAAGGGGGTAGCAGCCAGTCATTATGAACTTTTTGTTATCCCCTTTCCAGTTATGGAATGTGACAGTTAGTCGTAGTCAAAATCAAGAGATTCCATATCCAGTCTGTCAAATTCGTCAATAATCATTCCAAATGACTGCGGACCAATCGAGGAACAGATTATTCCTTGCATATCTATTGAGCTCACACGTAATACGGGTGACACATATAATTTTTGCTTCTTCATAACTGCCTGTTTTATTGAATTGTCTTGAATTCGTTGTTGATGTTCGCCTCAGCATGAGCCGGTGTACTCTCCTTTGCGGTATTTATAAACTCGAATACAGTACCTTTCAGAGTCTCATCCTGGGTATCGGAATTTACATTCCTTGTGATGGAATTGGCTGTAGTAGAAGTGTTGCCATCATCCTTGGTGTATGTAGATGTGCAGGCGGTGGTGTATGCCCAGCTCCAGTCTGTCTCCTCGACCACGTAGCGGCCGGTCTCCTCCAGCTTGATTTTTACTACGGAGGACTCTCCCTCACCCTGGGTAATGACAAGAGCGATAGCGTTGGCCTTTTCACCTTCCTTATAGACATTGAAGGTTGCGCTTTCGCCCTGCTTGAGGCCGTTCTTCTTGACAATGATGTTCGGAAGGTCGGTATGGGGGACAGGATACTCTCCAATCTCTTTAAAATCACCCACTTTCTTCTCATCGTAATAGATGCCTGATTCCGGGTCGTTTGTCGGGACATTCATGCCGCCAACGCCTTTAGGATCGATTATGACCGGTATCTTGATGACGAGCTTGTAGCCGTCCTTACGTGCATCTGTCCATGCCACGAAGTTTTTCTCAAAGTCGAAGCCGGTTACGGTAAGAGTCTTCTTGTCCGGTGCCAGATTTACATCAACTCCGGCAAAGCCGAGGGCGCTGTATTTCGTATCGGTATTCGGAAGTGTCACGGGGTTTGCCTCGTCGAATGTATAGGTATCACCGCTCATGCCTGTGCAGTGTAAGGCATACAACGAAATCTTGGACTTGTCAAGATTGCCGCCTGCATCAAACGCGTTTGCCGGCAACGAGAAGTCGTTGGATATCTTGTCAATGATTTTTGAGTTCTCCGCGTTCAGGTCGATTAAAGATGCAGCCACTTCCTTGGCAATCTCATTAAAGACCTTACTCAAGTTCTCCGGATCTGGAACATCAATAAAATATTTATCATCAGTTTTTTGAAGCTTATATTTATCTTCAATCCATTGCCATTCAGATTTCTTTCCTCTTTCTCCTGATACCCAATAACCTTTAATATTATCAATTTTGCTACTTGTACAACAATTCCAGCGGGCTTGCGGGAAATTCGAGGATGTTCCGTCAAGAAAATTTGTTACATCCATTAGATACCCATCTGTATGATTTTCAAATTTTGTATTTTTCCCCTCTGTACCCAAGAAAATTGTATATACTTTTATTCCCAGATCGTGTTTCATGGAATAAGCAGCATCCCAAGTTTCTTGTGCAATGCTATAATCTCCTTCGTTCATTGTTCCAGGCATACCATCTGTGAGTATAATGCAGAATTTCGGAGTACCTGTTGCAGATGATTTTTTAAAAGTGTCAAGACCTATTTTTACAGCATTGCCTATTTCGGTAGATCCTCTGTCTGATAAAGTATCAACAATACTATTTAAATAATCAGTATTTCCTTTGACTGCTATAAAATCTGTTTCCAACTTTGTTTTGCTTTTAAGTCCGAATGTCACCATTGACATTCTGGACTCTGTTTTAGCCAATACGTCAATAAAACTCTTGGTTGCTTTTTTTAGCTGAGATAACTTGTCAGTTGTAGGGTGTTTTGTATCTATCATCGATCCCGAAATATCCAGGATGAACATCACGTCAGCATTTCCGCCCGGAATAGTGACACCGGTAACGAACGATTCCAGCTGGAGCATGTAACTGTTGACATTGGCAGGGTCTTTGGTGACAGTCTTTGTCATATACAGGCCTTCGGGAGTCTCGTTCCCTTCGGCTTTGGCCTGTGCGTTTGCCACGAATGCCAATGATATTGTGGCGAATAGCGTTAATAATATTTGTCTTGCTTTCATTTGTGCGAATTTTCTTGTGTTTGTGAAATATCCTGCTGATTATCAGTTCTCGGGTGTGGTCTCAAGGTTCGTGGCTGCTGTTGCGCCCCAGGCCTCTGTTACCTTCTTCTTCTCGGCATCGAACTGTACGCCCTGGATTATGAGCTTCATCTCCAGATGTGAGCCTGGGAATGGAGTCGTATTCGGAGTTGTGAACTCGTCGAACAGTGCTTTGCCCGTTGCTTTGCCCGGCTTGACAGGATACACGTAGTAGTAGAAACCGTCATCGCCTTTAATCCAGTTGTCGTTCTTTGTGATATCGTCTCCCGTATATGCGGCTATAGGATTGTCTCCATAGTACCAAGCCGTTACAACGGCTACCCTCAGGTATGCTGTCACGTTTCCAGTGTTCTTTGTAACCACATTGTCCTTTGTCGTATCATCGTTTTCATCGGTTATGTCAACATCGACCTTGTTGACGGTGAGCTGGTAGGTGTGAAGCTCGCCGGCCTTCCATGTTGAATTCAGTTTCACGCTGCGCTGATATGGAGTGCCATCGATGGTGAAATCAACAACTACCTCTACGTTCGTGAGTGTCTGAGGCACCATCATCATAATCTCGGTGCCGTCGGCCTTGCCAAGGTTCTTGAGGTTGGTTGTACCGTCATAGAACGATGGTGCGAAACTGCTGTTCTGTTCGTTGTAGTCAACAACGCCGCTGAAAGTCTGTGAATAATCAACAATCAGAGGGTCGGCTGTGCTGTGCTCTGCCCATACGGAGCAGTCTGCCGATTTGGGGCCTTTGCCAGGAGTAATGGTGCAGTGGCCATTCGCTTTTATGCTCTTGATTGTCACCTTTGTAATCTTGGTTGTCACGCCCTGGTCCTCGTTTCCGAACTTGAACTTTACGCCTGTGAGCGCGTGATACATTGTAATCTCATTCGGGTTTCCGCCCGGCTGTGCGATGTTCTTGCATGCGAACAGCACGTCCTTCTGGCTGGTGGCGGCATCAACTATTGTCTGACGGCTCTCGATGGTAGCCGGAGACTTGGGATCCGTGTAGTCGAACTCTATGCTTCCGTTGGTGCCGTCCGAGTAGAACGCCGGTGACAGATTCTTGGTCACATCGTACGGAGCCTGCAGGAAAAACAGCAGAGATCCGCCCTCGGGCCACTGTATGGTTTTTACTGTATAGTTATAAGAATAGGTGAGCTGTTTGTCGGCTTCCTTTGCCAATGGCACTGTACCATTGTTATCGAGGACATCGCCGCCCCATACATCGGTAAGCTTGCCGCTTTTCGGCTTGAATGCAGTAGCATAAAGCTGGGTTGAGTAAAGCGAGTCAAAATTCTCGGAATATATCGGAGTGCTCTTAGTGCCATTCTGTTCGCAATAGAACATACCGTCCATGCTGGAAACTGTTTCGACAAGTGCGAGTCCCTCTACCTCGACGTCATCGATAGCGTACGATGCCACCTGGTTTACGCCGGATTTCAAGCTCGGGTCATCGTTGCTCAAAGCGAACGATACGGCAGAACCGGACTGAGTGACGTTGTTCTCGTCCAACTCTTTCTGACAAGCGGCAAGCGTCAGCAGTGCCGCAGGGATGATTAATCGTAAATAATTTCTCATTTTGTATGAAAGTTTAAGTTTCTTGTTTTATTGGTGTGATAGTTTATTTGTTGAATTTCTGTACCAGGCGGACGGACATCGCGCAGTCACGGATTAAACCGGTTACTCCGACTCCCGCGCTTGTGCCTTTTATCAACCATGCATTGTTGTCAGCATTTCCAGGTGTGTCTGATGCCCAGAAGTACGCAGCTGTACTGACATCTACTACTGAGTATTTCATAACTTTTTTATATTTATTTCATTTTTCTGCCTCCAACAAATTTTCCGATATTCGCCACAGCCGTTCAATAATAGTATCTGCGGAAGAGACAAAAAATCATGCAAAAGTACATATTTTTTATCTCATGCGAATTCAAAAAGGCTTTTTTTTATGTTGCAGGCTAACATTTTAACACATAGAAGACTATTTTCAGTGTCAGCCGGCGTATCTCAAAAAACACACATCATACCAACGGGCAGCTCGAATGGTTCAATTTTATAATCAATTGATAATCAGGCTCAGAATAGACCTGTTTGTCTTGTTTTGTTACTGCGCTGTCGTCTCTTCCGCAGAGACGAACACATGTTGGACAATGGAAATTGGCGTGTTTGAGAATGATTAATAACCTAAAATAAACAAATTATGGTAACAAAAAGAAGGTATTTGAGCCCGGTGCTCAGGGAATTGCCGGTAAGTAC
>JAZLKB010000018.1:0-10737 GCA_045597365.1 Bacteroidaceae bacterium
AGAATTTCACGATAAAGGTTTGGAAAAACTGTTTGATATCTCTAACTTTACCGCCATGACGTACGAAGAACAGATGGACTATCTGGCCAAGTTCCATGCCGAACTTGACCGCGCAGCTGAACTTGAAGCCGCTATCGACAAAGGCCGGAAAGAAAATGCCATAGAGACTGCCGCCAAACTGAAGGCTGCCGGTGTTGCATCTGATATCATATCACAATGTACTGGACTAACCCTTGAAGAGGTTGAAAATCTTTAGGATATAATAATAAACCCGTAGGTGAAAATCTACGGGTTTATTGTTTCATACTCAATTCTGCGGGGATTGTATGTTACCTTAAACAAAGGAATCTGGGCGCAAAAGATCGGAGAGATTAGTATCATAGTTATTTTCTGTTTGTCGGCGCAAAGGAAAGAAGATTATCAGAGGAGAAAGCTATTTTTCGGTTAATTCATGTTAAGTTTCCGGAACTAGTTATTTACAGTTAATATATTTATTTATAACATTTTATATATGGATTATATTTACAATATTGTAAATATGATTTTAGTTCCAGTTCAAGAGCGCCACATATTTGTGTAAAATTCACACAAATATATTTGAAGGATTGATTTATCCTGCTTATCTTTGCTGTGTAATTTTTACACAAATTAGAAATGGATGATTTGAAATACTGCTACAAATACCCCCACCCGGCCGTCACGACAGACTGTGTGATATTCGGTTTCGACGGGAACGGGCTGCAGGTACTGCTCATAGAAAGGGGCATCGAGCCATTCAAGAGGAAATGGGCTTTTCCTGGCGGCTTCCTTAATATGACGGAGACAGCCCAGGAAGGTGCTTTGAGAGAACTGAAAGAGGAAACCGGGCTGGAGAACGCCTACATAGAGCAA
Source organism: Bacteroidaceae bacterium (assembly GCA_045597365.1). Lineage (GTDB taxonomy): Bacteria > Bacteroidota > Bacteroidia > Bacteroidales > Bacteroidaceae > Colenecus. The sequence goes on from JAZLKB010000018.1 coordinate 892, forward strand.
TTCAACACCTATTCGGATACAGACCGTGACCCTCGGGAGCGAGTCATTACCATTGCCCATTACGCGCTAGTGCGCATACAGGAGGTTAAAGGAGGCGATGACGCAGCCAAGGCGCAGTGGTTCCCTATCGATGAGGTTCCGCAGCTTGCCTTTGACCACGACAGAATACTTCGCGATGCTATGAAAAAACTCAGGGAGCGGATCCACTTCGAGCCTATCGGCTTTGAGCTGCTTCCGGAGAAATTCACGATGAAGGATTTGCAGGTTCTGTATGAGTCCATACTCGATGTCAAGTTCGACCGCCGCAACTTCGCAAAGAAGATGCTGCACTACGAGCTGCTGATTCAGCTTGACGAGACCACCCGCCCGACAGCCAAGCGTGATGCCCTGCTCTACTCCTTCAACAAGGGGAACTACGAGCTTTTCAAGAAGAAGGGCTTCCAACTGGAATTTTAACTAACTAAGTAATCTTCAAAAAATATGATTGGTAGCATAATAGGTGATGTTGCAGGTAGCATTTACGAGTTCTGCAACACAAAATCAAAAGATTTCGAGTTATTCTCTGACAGCAGTAGCTTCACAGATGATAGTGTTTTGACAGTTGCTACAGCCGACTGGCTCTTGCATGGAGGCAAATGTGGGACCTACTATGCTGACTGGGGTAACACATATCCATCAGCAGGATATGGAGGCAATTTTATGAATTGGCTGTGGCGAATGGATCGTAAAGGCTATGCAGAGCCATACAACAGTTGTGGTAACGGCAGTGCCATGAGAATTGGTCCTGTCGGATGGGCGTTTGATACCATAGAGGAAACAATGGAAGCTGCAAAAATCTCGGCAGAATGCACGCACAATCATCCAGAAGGTATTAAAGGTGCACAGGCAGTCGCACTCTGTATCTTCATGGCACGAAACGGATATTCAAAAGATGACATCAGGAACAAAATCACTTCAATGTTCGATTATAAACTGGATTTCACTATTGATGGTATCAGAGCAACATACGGATGGGACAGTGAATTCGGTAATGGCGAGCTTTGTCAGGCAAGCGTGCCACAAGCCATTGTCGCATTCCTTGAAGGCAATGACTTTGAGGATTGTGTCCGCAATGCAATCAGCATTGGCGGTGACAGCGATACCATTGCCTGTATTACCGGTTCCATCGCAGAAGCTTTCTATGGAGTACCTGATAATATACGACGGGAGGTTATGAAATACCTGCCTGATAATTTCAAATCTGTTATTTCCGAATTTGAAGAAAAGTATCAATGCAGACATTAACTTACAATGTCACTTTGGACTAGCGAGCTTTGCTGAATGCGTTCAGGTCGGATTCCAGAGCCACTCAAGAGGTGCTGGCACCATCTTCCCGTTGATACCTTTTCTCATATCGCATAATCCAATCTCATCACTTTGACAGGAATCCCGGCGCCGACTTCCAGATTAGGGCAGAGTACTTCCTTTCCGGTGTCGATGAACCCGCACTTTTCCATCACCCTGCCAGATGCCGGATTCAGGGGAAAGTAATCGCCCCAAAGCACGGTGAAGCCCTTGACATTAAAACAGTAATCAACCAATGCGCGCATCGCCTCCGTGCAGAATCCTTTGTTCCAGCAGGGCTTTGCTATCCAATAGCCAACCTCACATTGGTCCTGCTCGATGTCCAAGTTCGAGAATGCTGCCGGAAGATACCCCACGCAGCCTATCGCTTCCGAGGTTTCTTTCAGTTCCACCGCCCACATTCCTTCATTGCTGAATACATTCTTTATTATTGCCAAGCTCTCATACACCGACATGTGCGGTGACCAACCGGCACGCGGTCCCACATCCGGGTCGGATGCATATTTGAACAGCGTTTCAGCATCCGATTCCCGCCATGGTCTGAGAACAAGTCTTTTGGTTTCCAATATCTGCATATTCACTTCAAATTGATTGCTTTGCGGAAAAGGCTTTTTACCAGTATTTTGTGGAATACCCATATCCCGATGAAGTATATTCTGCCAAGTATATTGTTGAACTTCACTACAGTTGTGACAGAGGCCTCCTGCCATTCATCCTCTGGTCGGGAACAATAGATGCTCACCCAAAAGCACAGGTGTTTGTCATTCTTGCAGACAATAATCTCTTCGTCATTCCTCTCAGAGACAAGATTCCGGAATCCTCCACCTCCCTGCAGGCCAAAAGGTTTTACGATTGCATTCCGCAATTTGAAAAGCCAGGCTACCGGTTTTGGGAAGTTGCAGAACATATCCTCGAAGATAGAGTCCGGTACAAGAGGCTCCACCAGTTTTATCCTCTTGGAAACGCTGTCACTGTAATCAGCCGGCAAGTATTTATCTATCAGTTTCATTTTTTATTAATGCCATTTACACAGATTTTTTCAAGTATATAGAGAAGATCGGCGCGTGAGTCGAAACCGAGGCGCTTGTAATCTTCCCAAGTCGGTGTCCAATCTGGGCGGAATATTTTCGCGCGAGGGTCTTCGGCAGGGAAGAAGCGTTGGATAGCATTGGACACGGAGCATTCTATGCCAGTGTTCGGCAGGGTGAACGGAGTGGATTCCATATACGTATTAGGAGCCTGCGAACTTGGTACCCCCACAATCGTGGCACCCATCTTCCACAACATATATGTGAAATGGAACGCTGCGCTGAAAGTGGCTTCGTTTGTCACCACATATATGTGCCCAGGCCTGTATAACGGCTCACCGTTCTGGGCGCGGAGCATATCCTTGTCCAGACACATATAACTGTCGATTACGGCATTCCGAAGGCTGTCACTGACGGTATCGGGAACTTTCTCATAGTCACCGGACATCAAATCACCGATTTGGTAGGAAGTCCCCTGCCACTCGTTGAATCCTTCCAGGGGCACATTGTTCTTCTGCAGATACAGTTCGGAAAGTCTTGTCTCATAGCGACATCCCAGGTCCGTAGTCAGATATTCATCACCATAGAGCTGATACAGAAGCGGATACACGATAGGGCTCCACCCTCCACCATTGCCGCGAAGGTCAATGATGAGATGCTGCGCTCCGGCCTCCTTCATTTCCGAGAGCATACTTCCGAAACGCTCCGCTATGCTCGGGATTTCCTCAAGAGGCGTATCCGGGAACGCCCAGTTCTTGATTGCATCATATTCACTCATCCCATGGTCGAGAATATACTGAAGGCAGTCGCGTGAGACTATATGGCTGCATTTGAAAGTCATTACACCCTGTTCTTTATCTGCCCATCTGTACTCGAAATTCGACGACGGGAAGCGCTGGTCGGTCGGCATTGAACTGAATGAAGCAGTCTTCATCTCCTCGTCTGTAAGCAATGGCAGAAACGCTGTAGTATCAGCGCCTGAAACAGTCTTGAAGCCCATCTCCACTTTCCCGCCGTCAAAACCATCAAGCATCATTGAAAGTGCTGTACTGTTCATCTGCCAGCCGCTGACGGCGCTGTACAGGCCATAGATATTCTCGGACGGGACATATTCCGCCAACCGGTCCATCAGTATGCCCAGCGGTTGGCCTCCGATGCTCAGAACTTCTGCGCCAAGCAGTCCCTTGAAATCTTCCAGCGCGCTCCATACGAAGAACCCGTCTGTCATTGTCCGCAGATTCAGAGGAAGGTATCGGGCTTCGGAATCATAAGAATAGTGCATCTGTCCGCAATATGTGTGGCCGTCGTGCAGAGGCACGAGGAAGCGGCCTATTTCAAGCTGCAGACGGTCTGCGTCCAGCCCCTCGGCGCGGCTTAACGTACGTCGGAGAACCTTAACCTTTTTGTGGAATTTCCTTTCTCCACCAAAGGCGGAATAAGGATCGGGATGGGTCTGCTCGAATGCCTGGAAGAAATAATCAAAGTCTTCGAGAATGCAATCCGCAGGCTGGCCTGGCTTGGCCCAGAATTGCCCGGCATCATTTGTTACTATGTCTCTGCTACTTATACTGAACGGCTTGAAACCTTTTGGAACAAGATGGATATACCTGCCGGCATCTTTACCTGCAGCAGGCTCCTGATCAAAATGAATGGTCTCCCAGCATGAGAACCAATAGGTGTTCTTGGCCATATAGTCGTAGTACCAGTTGTCGGAGCCTCCGTTTTCAGCAAACTGAGGGTGATAAAGAATAGTTTTTCCTTGAATATATGACTCTCTCATTTCCTGCAACGAAAGCAGGTTGCCGTCCTCGTCAGTCGCATAAAATCCTCCTGAATCGGAGTCTATCATCACCCACTTGCCAAGTTCAGGGAGCCATACCTGATTGACTACGTGGCAGTCGGTGTCATTGCAGTCTTCGGGCATACAGGTGATATATGTGGCTTCTATCCCCACTGATGAAAGCAGTTCGAACATCATTATGCTGTGCAGCCTGCAATTGAATGCCGGCTCGGTATTCTTCGTGTATTCCCACAGGTAGATGGCATTTCTCTTCTCGGGCTGGATTGTCTGATTGGCGTGTGGAATATTGGTTGCGACAAACCGGGCAATCGCCAATGTCTTCTCCCAGGTGGAAGTCGTTTCATCATACAGGGTGTCAAGCTTAAAGTATTCCCTGATTTCGGCCGCCCTCTCTGAGTCGATGACAGGGTGGATGTTGAATTTGATCTTGTCCCTGCCGTATGACCCGGACAGTTTCAGAGCCTCAATATGACTGACCTGCCCCTTGTCAACGCCTCTTCCGGGAATATACCGGCCACTGCACAGCACATATACCAGAAGTATCGAAAAGGCCAGGCCTATAACAGCAAAGATGTTCCTTAAAATATAAAATGCTTTTTTCATATTTTTTTGTTTTCAATCAATTCGTGTATCTGGCCGATATGAAGTTCCAGATGCTCGGAATATCCTCTGACCATTTGAGAGAGGCTGCATTTGTTGCCCTGATAATCAACCCAGTAATTGTCAAGTTTCGAAACATCGATATTCCTGATGATATATGCGATATGCAGATTTGTGTATTTCCACAACTGTACCAATTGCTTCCAGTCATAATGACTGTAGTCCTGCAGCGAAATCCACAGGTCATTGTCCTGCGTATAATCCGGGAACGCCAGCATCCCCACCGCATATTGAAGCCTTACGATTCTTTGCTGATTATTGCTTGCGGAATCCACAAGATGACCGAGAATCATCTTGATGTTCCTTTTCTGGACGTTATACCTTTCGTTGATTACTTCATCATTGAGAGTACATAAAATCTTTTCCTCACGTTCAATCACAGAGACGATTTCATCCGCGACATCATCCAGTTCTGTTCCGTCAGAAAGAGGCATCATTATTCCACACTGATAGTCAGGGGAATTGATATCGGTTCCGCAGTACCATTCCATACAGCAGGAATTGTCCGCCCATTTGAATTCAGGATGAGCAGGAAGCCATTCTTTATGGAATTCTGCAAACTGCTGCTGGAATGCAGCCATTCCTCCCACAAAATGAACCTTGAGCCAGCGTCCGCTCCTGATAGGATAAAGCGACATGCCTTCCGGTACGTTCCCTCCCTTATAGAATCCGCCTATCACATATGTGAATGTCTTTATGTTGCAGGCAGTGAAGTTAATGGCAGCGCAAGTCCCGCAGTTGTGGTTCGGAATACTGCAGATGCACAGGCCGAACTCTCCGACGTTGTTCCCAACTGCTGCCTTTTGGAATTCATCCGGCGTCTTACCTTCCATATAGACCGGTTTCACAATGCGTTCGACATACTCACTCCAGAATCTGGCACACTCGGATGGATTGTTGAACGCGATTTCCTTTGACATTCCTATTATCTGCACATCCTGCAGGGTTATCAACTCGTATTTCATATTAGTGTAGTTGTTATTTCATTCTGCTCTTTACGTCAGCCCCGGCTCCGGTTCCTTTGTACTTGCTCTGCGCTGTGTTGAAGTTATACCTGATGGAGAACTTTATTCTCTGGTTGTCCATCCTGTTTGTCTGCCTGATGATATGGCTTCCACAGTCGGACATCACGTCATATACGCCAAGACCTGCAAGGTCGGAACCTTCCAGCCTGAGGACGAGAGTGTTGTCAAGAAAAGATTTCTGAACGGCGGCAGCCAGGTCAAGATAGTTATTGCAAATCATCATATTCTGGGAATAGGCCTTGCTGTGGAATTCTCCTCCAAGCTCTATCTGCCAGTCATTCTTGAATCTGAGAGTGTTGAACAACTGCGCGATGAACATTGGCTTGTCGCTGAAAGAAACTTCCCTGCGAGTGGTGATTTCACGTGGATCCGGCATATTGAGCTTGAGCCATTGCTGCTGTACTCCGACTGTATAATTAATTGTCCAGATGCCTATTGTCGGAGCGGCGTTTACGAACCAGGCAAGCGTCCTTACCGGTCTGTCCAGGTTGATAGGATGAGCCAGCACAACGCCCTTGTCATTGTACAGTTCAGACCACTGTGATATGGCGTCATTCATGCGGGAATACTGAGTCACCATTGTGAGCCATTTCCAATTGACGTTCAGCCCGAGGTCGTGATCGGTCTGCGGCTGGAGTTTGGCATTACCGCTCTGATATACGTACCGGCTATGATACCTGACCGCACTGCTGAGTGACTGGAAATCAGGCCTATGGGTCTTTGCGGAGTAACTCAGTTGCATCTGGACCGGGCCGAAGGCATTGGCGTAGGAAAGTGTCGGGAATACATTGTCATATTTCCTGTTCAAGTCATCGGAACCTTTCAGATCATCATACGAATAGTTCACGTGTTCATAACGGACGCCAGCGCTTAACTGACCGACTTTTTTGATATAGAGCCCGTAACTTGCGAAAAGTGCGATATTGTCTTCGCTTACCTTCGATGCAGAAGACGGTACTGAGACACTGTTGATGGTGTAATCGTCATCCCTGCGGGAGAATACGTCTTCCGTGCCTGCCTGCAGCATACCCTGCCATATCGGGTAAGAGAGCACAAGTTTTGCCGCATACATCCTGCTACCGCTGTGTGAAAGGTATTTGACATCATCGTCCTGCCCCATGTCACTCTTTTCAGCAGTATGCGCGTCCTGCGAAGTCTTCATTCTGTAATAATCAGCATTGAAATCCATTTCCAGTTTCCCGATCTTGCCATTATAATAGGTATTGGCCGATAATCCGAAAGGCATATTGTCATTATGGTGGTTGCCTTCTGCAAGAAGGTGGTCTGTTTTGAAGCCTCCTTCAAATACATTCTCATCAATCAGCTGATGGACATCCACTTTAGGATTCATCTCAGTTTCTACGCGGAAGCCCAGTGAATGGTTGTCTGAAATCTGCCAGTTCAGCCCTCCGTTCACGCCTGCGTTCGTCATCTTCTGAACGAAATCCAAAGTCCCTTCCTGCTTGAACTCTGGAGTTCCGAATGTCTGCTGAAGCATGTCGCTCTCCTGACGGGAAGTGTATTTCAGAGCATTTATGCCGGCGAAAACATCCAGTCCGTTGTGACGGTAGTTCACATTCAGAAATCCTGACGGATCATTGTAGCCATTGTGCAAAGACTGCTCGTCGGTAAGCCCCGCATTGAATCCGAAGCCATCGCCTTGATGTTTTACGGTACGTATCCGTACTACACTCCGCACGCTCGCGCTATACTGGGAGCCGGGATTCGTGATGACTTCGACACTCTGTATTTCATTGCTCTGCAGACGGTCCAGTTCCGTCATGTCGGTGACTTTTCTGCCGTTGATATACACAAGAGGTGCACCCTTGCCCACGACCTGCAGGCCGTCCTGACTCTTTATCATTCCAGGAGTGCGGGCGAGGACGTCATTTGCAGTTCCTACCGTCTCCAGGACGCTACCGCTCACCAAGGTCTGCAAGCCCTCCCCTGAAAGTACGGTTTTTGGGAGGATGGCGCGCACGACAACATCTTCAAGATATTGCGTATCAGTGACCAGTGTGACGATGATGTTGTCGGCCGAATTCAGATACTCAGTTTTGAATCCTATCATCGACACCATCAGCAATTGATTCTTTCCATCTGCCGCTATCCTGAATGAGCCGTCTTCGGCAGTTATCACCCCCGTCACTATTGAGGAATCAGCTTTTGAAAGAGCCACCACATTGACAAATGGTATCGGCTCGCCATTTTCATCCACCACTTTTCCACTCCAGTCACCGGCAGCGAATGCCACAACCGACAGCAAAGCCGTCATTAAAGTCATTGGAATCTTCCTTCTCATTTTTAGAAGCTGTTTTCTCGGTTTTTAGTCACAAAACACAAAATACGATTGCAAAAATACAACATTTTTGTAACGTAACACCCGTTATCGTACATTTGTTATTTTATTTGATGATTATATTGTATCTTTGCACCGTATAACATAACGTTTGTTTGATTTATGCCAAGACAACCGCGTTTTTCCAAGGACGATATAGTTGCAGCAGGTCTCAGGATAGTGAGGGCTTGTGGATTTGAAGCAATCAGTGCCAGAACTTTGGGAAAGGAGCTGGGTACCTCATCCAGCCCCATGTTCACGATGTTCAAGGATATGAACGAGGTGACGGAAGCCATTCGCACAGCGGCTGAGAAAATTCTCATTGCCAAAATGGATGGTTTGACGGACTATTTCCCAGCTTTCAAGGAATTCGGGCTACGGCTTGTATCCTTCGCAAAGGAAGAACCGAATATATTTCAGATGCTTTTTCTCGGAAATGATGCCAGCCTTGAGATTGCGGAAAACTTTGCAAGGGAGTGTCTGAGTTCGACCGAGCAGGGTTATGGTCTAACCTCGGAACAAGCCGAAGTGCTATTCCGCCAGATGTGGCCTGTTGTCTGCGGTATAGCAGCCCTATGTATAAAGCACCCCGAGGACTTCCCCGAAGAGGAGGTAAGCAAAACGCTCAGTTACCATTTCTCCGGAATAATGTCAATAATCAAATCAGGCAGGGAAGTCGAGGATGTAAAGCCCCATATACGATAGAACTGTTTGAAAAGCGCAAGAACCGGCAAACAAGCATCTACATCAGCGAATCAAACTCCATCGCATCGGTCTTCCTGTAACCGAGCGATGTGCCGGATGCTATGAGTTCACCTTGTACATTCATTATTTCGACACGGCAGAACGGAATCTTGCGATGGTCGCTGGTCACGTAAGCACGGGCTGTCAGATGGTCGCCCTTGCGGGCAGGATGATGGAAAGTCATCGCATTCTCAAGACCAACAGTCACGCTCCCGCAGGCATTCATTGCCGCAGCTATGGCCAGATCGGCAAAAGTGAAGAGTGCCCCACCCTGACAGATGCCGGCACCATTCAAGTGATGCTCTTCGACCGTCATCTCTGCAACGGAAAATTCAGTTGTGACCTGCGTCAGACGCATGCCGTTGTCGGCTGCAAAACGGTCATATGTGTTTAGATAATCCTTCAGTGTCATAAATAATACTACTCGTCAGTTCATGTGCCTGCATATTCTGTACTGTACTCACCGTTGATTTCATATCTTGAAACAACGCCCCTAAGTTACTATCAAATAACCGTATGCAACGGTTATGCAGGTTATTTTTAACAAACAAATTTTTTACTGTTTTTTTCAAAATATTTTTTGCGAAGACTTCCGAATTTAAGAACCTGTTTTGAAATGTTCGATTAAAAATTTTTTAGCACATGACAATTTTTGAAAATTATCACTGTATATTATTGAATATCAATTAATTAAACTTGCAAAAGACCTCGAAATTTTGTAACTTTATAAGTAGCTTCAATACTTATATTCAATGCGTTACGAAACCCGAGGTCACCACAAAAGTAGTGATTTATTATCAGTTCTCCTATCCCATTTCGGTCCTTTTATGAATCTTGCCCGTATCAAATGCCTGTCCCAACTGGTCTGCGCCATGTGCAAAGTCCAGACGGTGAACTTCTCGAAGC
>JAZLKB010000019.1:0-80064 GCA_045597365.1 Bacteroidaceae bacterium
AGACAAGGACAAGCCTCACATCAGGGAGTGTTTCAACTCCATTCCCAAGCAACTTGCGAAGGACAACAAAAAGTTCCAATACAGCATGGTCAAACCCGGTGGCCGGAGCGAAAACTATTTGGGATCTCTCCAGTGGCTGGAAGATGCCGGCATCATCTGCCGTTGTTATAATACCGATATTACCGGACTTCCGATAGAAGGAAACGCCAAAGACAATGTGTTCAAAGTGTACACGGCTGACATCGGTATTCTCATTGAAATGCTTGGACCGGGTACACGGGCTGATATTCTACAGGGTAGTCTTGGAGGGTTCAAGGGTGCAATCTATGAAAACCTTATGGCCGATACCCTTCATAAAAAGAACCAGAGCCTATACTACTTTCAAAAGGACTCCGGCCTGGAGCTGGACTTTCTTGTCCGCATGAAAGGCGAATGCGTTCCGCTTGAAGTGAAGGCAAGGACCGCACAAGCCAAAAGTGCTCAAACCGTCTTGAAGCATCCTGAAAAATACGGAGTCAAACAGATCATCAAGTTCGGTGACTATAATGTCGGCAGGGACGGCCAATTGCTGACTCTTCCTTTGTACATGCAATTCCTGCTGGATCTTGAGCCGGAAGAAATCATTCTCGAACCTATTGATGTTGACGCTTTGAATACGATGGCAAGAGAGATTTTGAATCAATAAAATACTAAATATTTGTTTTGATAAGGGATTGAAATGGCAGAGAATTTTAACCTTTCGGGGAATCTTATAGATTTTATCAATGATATTGGTCAGTGGACCGTCAAGAACTCTTGACGTCCTTCACGCTGTCTTTCTTTATCAATAATATCTTTTAGCTCTGCCATGTCATGAGGGCTTGGGTAAAAATATATTTGCATTTTGGGATTGAGGTAAATTCTGACCCACTACGGGCAGACCGCGCGGACAGACTGCCCGTCGTTGCGGCCGTAGTGGTAGCCCCAACCCACGTAGCCCGAAAGGAAGTAGAGGTCGCACGCGTTGTACGAGTAGCTCTCGTGGAGCGACGACGACCAGTAGAAGCCGTGCGAACCAACGAAGTCGAGCGAACTGTCGTCACGGAAGCCCGCAGCGGGCAAGAAAATGAAATTACCGTTCACCTTCGAGGTCACCTTGTAGCCCTTAACGCCATTCTGGGTAGTCCAAGTCCAGGTGCAGTTGGTGCGGAGTTCATCCTGTTCTGCCTTTGTCGGCATGCGCCAGTCGCCACCCCAGTTTACGTGGGCAGCATCGTCTTCTGGGTCTAACAGAGTTTTCTTGTTGGTTGCATAATTGTCATAGTTGGAATCGAAGTAAGTATCCCAGTCATACGTTGACTTTGGTTTTGTCTCGCCCCATGCGAAATAGTCACCATAGTCATCAGGAGAGTCGGCACCTACGTTACAGTTTGCCCACTTAACAGACAGGCCGAGGTCTACGGGCTCACCAACAGGCATTTTATTCTCCACACTCTTCACCGCGCCATAATGTGCCACGCCATCTATCTTGACATAGGCACGATAGTGGGTATTGCCATACCAGGCGTTAATCTTAACCACATAGTAGTTCTCATCATCCAGTTCATTGGTGCTTGCAGCCACGTCGGTGACAGTGGGCAGTTCGTTGGTTGAGCTCCAGCAAAGACCAACCTCCAGCTTGCTGTACGGGCCACAACCAATGGTCAGGCGAGAACGGACGTTGAGGTCGGCATCGGCATCGCCGGTCACAACCACATTGTCCTCCTGCGTCTTGAAGGATGAGCTCTGGCCATAGGAAACCACACCATTAACCACAGCGTAGGGGCGATAATAATAAACGGTATTGCCCTCCAAGGCACGAAGGGTGGCGGTAATGCTTCCGTCCTCACCCTTCGAGGTAATACGTTGTCTATCTGTGGGGTCATTGGTCTTGCCATAGCAGATGCCATATTCACTGGGCGTGATGGTGGATGGCGTATTGATTACGGCAGACACCTTGGCGCTGAAGCATGTAACGGAGGTTGCTGCACCCGTGCTGAACACCAGACCGGCAGTGGTAAAGCTGCGCACCTTGCCGTAGAACCACAGACCGCTCTGATAGACGAAGGAGCGATAGTAATAGGTGGTGCCAGGTCCAAGACCGGTGAGGTCGATGGTATATCGCCCATCGGCATCCACCTGACTCTTGCTGACCGTACGCTGCGTACCGTTGCTCTTGTTGGGCGTGCCCTCGGTGCAGTAGATGATACCTATCTTGAGATCGGTGGACTCATTGTCGCGCACATTATTCGCATAGCCCACAATGGTGGCAGAGTTCTCGGTCACATCCACCGCATCGCCCGTCACCGTGGGGTCATCGGGATTGTTCTCGCCGGGGTCGTCCGTCGGGTCATCCCACGTAATGCTCTCAATCTCTGATACGAATACATTCATCACCGAACCGTTCTTCATGTTCACGTGCATCTGAGGCTGCGCCAGCACTCCCTGTGAGAGGGAAAGGAGGGCGCAAAGGGTAAGGAGCAGATATTTCTTCATCGCTTGGTGATTTTATACGTTGTCTTTCCGTTCTTGATAATGTAGATGCCCTGGGGCAGGTCCTGGGTGGAGAAGGCAGCCGTGCCCTCGCTCTGCTTGACGGTACGGAGCAGCACGCCGCGCATGTCATAGACCAGGATGTCATCGCTGATACCCACAGCGCGCAGCTGTTCGATGCCGTCGGCAACGCCGTCCGTGAAAGTGAACTTCTCCAGACTGGCAAAGGGATAATCCACCTCCACCTTCGCCGTTGAGAGATGCACGCCCGCCTCGTTGTAGGTCACCACCGGCTTCTCCGAGAAGCCGTAGCTCACCACCGTCCCATCCTTCTGATGGATGTTCAGCACGCTCTGGGCAAAGCAGGCTGCACTGCCCCATAGCATGCCGAAGATTGCAAGTAAAAATTTGTGTGTCATATGTTTATTTTATTTAATGTTTACTGCATACACGGCAGAACGTGGTTCTATAATACTCCCCAAAATCAGACCAGTTGTCAGTCTGCTAAGTTAGTTCTTTTTTTGTTTGACTATGTTCAAAATACTATGAAGAACACTCGGGGTCAGCCTGGCGGCTGGGTCAGACAGCCCCGATGAGCGTTTTTCATTCATGCTGCTTTGTTGTATGCCTCACAAGGCCGGATCCTGCCAATGCCCTGATGTGCTCGCTTGTTGTTGTAATAGTCAATGTACACCTTTATTCCATTGTACAGTTCCAGACCGTCATCAGCGGGATTCAGATAGATGTGTTCACGCTTGATGGTGTTCCAGAAACGTTCAATCCATATGTTGTCCTTTGCACGTCCCTTCCCGTCCATGCTTATATGTATGCTTTCTGCCTTCAGTTTGTTCACCCATCTTGGACAGGTGAACTGGGACCCCTGGTCTGAGTTCAGTATTTCAGGTTTGCCATATTTAGCAATGGCTTCATCAAGCACCTCCGTACATACTCTGGCTTCCAGTGTGTTCGACAATGCCCAACCAACGATGAAACGGCTTGACACATCAATTATGGCTGTCAGATACATAAAACCCTTACGCATGGGTATGTAGGTAATCCTGGGATAGATGGCATGAATGTCCATCAGCTTCATAAGACGTCTGATCCGCTTGTGGTTGACTTTGTAACCTTCATATCGAAGCATGTCCTGCATGCCTAAAACACCCATTGTAGGATGTTCCAAATGGCGTTCGTCCATAAATCATATGGAGTACAGAACCATTTCACCCCGTCGTAGGTGAAATACTGGATGTTCTTGCTGAAACCGTCAATATTGGCCGTAATAAGATCATGGATAATGAAATCAATGAAACTTGCCACAAACAGAATAGTATTGCCTGCAATTTTCTGTAATTTTGAGAAATCTGCACGAAGCACTTTGCGTTTAAAAAGGTCACCTGAAGGTCACCCTGTCATGAAAAAAGCACTCACGTTTTAGCGTAAGTGCTTGATTTTCAGTGTGGGCCATCTAGGGCTTGAACCTAGGACCTCCAGATTATGAGTCTGTTGCTCTAACCAACTGAGCTAAAAGCCCTTGAAGTCATATCCACACAAGTGGAACTGGCTATCGACTGCGAAGGTACATCTTTTTGCGGACACGTTCAAAACTTTTTCGCAAAAAACTGACACGAAGAACACTATTTAAGTTTCCACGATATTACAATAGGGTTGTCATCGTTCTGAGTCCGTACCGCATCAAGGATCCGGGAGGCCAGAGGCGAGGGATCGGTAAGCGGATCTAATATCAAATCCTCAGGTCCTTGTATTATGGTATAATATCCGTTCTCCGGTGAATAGTCATCCGGTTGAATTATCAGATTCAAACCGGGAATAGTCAGGTTCTTGGCCTGAATAACCTCATCGCCTCTCTTATGATATAGCCAGAGCCAGGAATCATCTCCCTCAGGACCATTATTATTGCAGTACCAGAAACTCAGGTCATCATCAGTTATCAATGGGAGAACAGCGCCATAGAAAAAATGATTCCGTGTCTGATATAATGAATAATCAATTATCCTGGACTCATCACTGCCGACATCACACACATTCTTTGGAATTCCATCCGAGAAACGAAAACGGAACAGCTCGTTGAGAGTACCCATTGAGTCAACAAAGCATATCCGGTTATCATAATCACACAATGTTGCAACAACTTTATTATCCTTGTAGTAGTTTAATAAGCCGCAATCCTCTTCCATATACGAGAGTTCCATAATAGTTCTAATAGGATTCATACAGGAATCCATCACAGACAACGATGCCTGCCCATTGTTTCGGATAGTAGCAAGGAATCTGTCCTGAGAGGTACAGACAAAGTTACGAACATAACCATCGTAAGGAATTTTACCGTCAAAATGCATTGAAGGAACTTTATACTTAATCAAGTTATTCTCATCAGGAGATTTTACGTAAAGTGTATGCGTCTGTGGATGATATGATATATTGAACAGATTCGTATATTCTCCGTGTCCACGTCCGTGTGCATCGAGAACAGAGATCAGTTCATTATTTTTGAAATACCAGAGCTTCTCACGCGCCTCATCAGTAATAAACAGCTCTTTCCCGAACACATATACACTTCCCAACTCGATGGGTTGCTCACTGTTGAGCGGGATAACCGAGACTACATCGGCAACATCCTCAAACAACATATCCCTTGCATCGGCACCATTCAGAGAAAAAATGCCGCTGTCATCATTATCCTTGCATCCCACCGTTACCAGCAAGGCAGATGCCACACAAAATAAAACAGATATTCTCATATTATAAAAGTACAGACCACGAATGGTCTGTACTGAAATAGGTTATTTAACTCCGAAAAAACGCTTTACAGCATTGAGGACAGAAGCCAAGGATTCTCTGGAACTTTTAATCATTGAGGCAAGAGTATTGGCACCGGAAGCTGATTTCCCTGCTGTTATATTACATACACTGCCTGCGGAAGCCTCACAATAATTCAAGGGTTTACGTGTCTTGGAGTCTCTGACGTTTATCGCATTTTGAATCATAATAGTGCCATCACCGTTGTCTATCACGCCAGGCGCTATTATCTCGGCTGCACTCAAAGCCTCGACATTGGCTGTGAGCAAAGGATTATTCATTAGTGATGGCTGTTTATTTACAGCACTCAAAGTGATCGCTACCATAGCGGCAATCATTAGCGAGGAAAAAATGATCTTTTTCATACTTTATTCATAGTTTATAGATAATTAATAATGCTGCTCCGATGGACGGCGGCGGCAGGATTCTCGTAAGTCTTTTGCAGAGCGTCCATTCTCTTACTCATTCTTATTTCATAGGCATTCAGATTTTATGGGCATAACCCGGTTGAACAACAGTGCAAAGATATAATGAGACGATGGTCTTACTATGCATTATATGTTGATTATTATATCCGCAAGCGTGTTTTCACGATGCATTTATGTTGAAATGAACACACAATAAGAACCCTGCAATAAAAATTGTAACTTTGCGTGCGAATTGGCAGATTCTGATGGAGGCAAATAATAACAAAGGTTGCGTTGTTACGATCGGGTTCTTTGACGGTGTTCATCTTGGACATCGCTATCTGGCAGAATGCCTTAGGAAAGAGGCAGCGTCACGTGGGTTGCAATCACGTATTGTGACATTTCAAGAGCATCCACGTCAGGTATTGCAATCGGAATACAGGCCCTTACTGCTTACCACCCTAGAGAAAAGAATGAGCCTGCTGCATGAATGCGGAGTGGATATATGCACGGCATTGCATTTTACACCCAGGTTGGCCAAAATGGATGCTCGAACATTTATGAGCGATATACTGTGCTCAAAGCTCAATGCAAGATGTCTGTTATTAGGACACGACCACTGTTTCGGACACGACCGCATCAGCGGGCTTGAAGCCTACCGTCAGATTGGAATGGAGATAGGATTGGAGGTAATAGCCGCCGATGCATATATTTGGCAAGACAAACCTGTGAGCAGCTCGCGCATCAGGGCTTGCATGGCTCAAGGAAATGTCGTCGATGCCAGCACGATGCTTGGTTATAGATACTCTTTGAGCGGAACTGTAGTACACGGACTCAAAAACGGCAGGAAAATGGGTTTTCCTACGGCAAACCTTGCCCCGGTATGCGAGTTATTGCAGATACCCGCAAACGGTGTATATTCCGCCTGGGCCAGCGTTGGAGGCGAGACATTCAAAGCTATGCTCAATATCGGATTCCGCCCTACGGTTGACGGTGAGGGAAAACGTCGCACAATCGAGGCTCACCTGCTTGACTTTGATCGTGATATCTATGGCGAGGAACTGACTTTGTCATTTGTAGATTACATACGTAATGAACAAAGGTTTGACGGACTGGAAGCATTGGCTGGACAATTAAGGAAAGACCGAGACATTATTAATGATAAATTGTCGCAAGAACTGCTTCAATCAAAATAACTGAATAATATGAAGAGAAGTCTGATAGCTGTTTTATTATTCCTTTTCTGTCAGATAGCCGCCGGTGTGGTTATGGCTATGATTGTAGGCAATGAACACGTTTCCGATGTGAGACCATTGACAATCTCAATGCTGGCAAGCGAGATAGTGTTATTCTTCATATTGTGGTCGATACGGTACTTTCATCCATCGGATCTTTTACGTAAAGTACCAGGCTATATTATGACTTTGTCCATCGCACTGACATTCTGCGTACTTTACGCGCTCAACATTGTATGCAATCTTGTCGATTTGCCCGATTTGATGAAAGACCAGTTTGTTGCGATGGCAAAGTCTCCACTAGGAATAGCCACAATAACGCTGGCGGGGCCTGTTATGGAAGAAATAGTATTCAGGCGGATAATCATTGATGACTGTCTTAATCGCACCGGGAAAGCCTGGGTAGCCATATTAATCTCAGCCGCCTTGTTCGGAATTGTCCATATGAACCCGATACAGGTTCTGTTCGCGTTCCCTACGGGAATATTATTCGGATGGCTCTACATACGCACCCGCAGCATATTGCCAGGACTCATCGGACATATCGTAAATAACACTGAGGCAGTTATTGAGATGCGTTGTACGGACAGTACTGATGGATTCTTCTCGAACAAGACGGATATTCTGCACGACCCCGTTATTATTTCGGTATTTGCTGTCTGCGTGGCAGCATCAGTAGTGTTGACAATTGCATTGAGACGAAAGACATCAAAGTGCGATAGTAGTACCTTGCAGCGTATCGAGTGACGAGGCTGATGTTATCAGTACCGATGATACACCGGCATTCAGCGCGTTGAAGGCATTCTGTATTTTCGGTATCATTCCACCGCTGATGGTGCCATCGTTTACAAGACGCGGGAAATCATAATACGATATATATGGTATCACGCTAGAGTCATCATCAGGGTTGAGCAAAACACCAGGTTTCTCAAAACAATATACCAGCGTCACTTTGTAAAGACCTGATAATGCCTTGGCGGTCTCGGCCGCAATGGTATCGGCATTGGTATTAAGCATCTGCCCCTTGCCATCGTGGGTCAAAGGGGCTAATACTGGTACGGTACTAGCCTCCAGCAACGATGACAGGAAAACCGAATTGACGGCAGTAACATCACCGACAAAACCATAATCAATATCTGTTACCGGACGTTTCTCAGCTCTGATAACATCGCTGTCGGCTCCCGTCAGACCAATGGCATTGACTCCGGCCGCCTGTAATTTGGCCACAATATTTTTGTTAACGAGGCCTCCATATACCATTGTAACCACCTGAAGGGTTTCAGCATCAGTAATACGCCGGCCATCAACCATCTTGCTCTCAATACCAAGACGGGTACTCAACGCGGTTGCCGAGCGCCCACCGCCATGAACAAGAATTTTATTACCTGGAATGGCACGGAAATCATCCAGAAGCCTCTGCAATGTATCAGGTTGCTCAACAATAGCGCCACCGACTTTTACTATAACCAATGTACGTCTCATATCAAAAAGTACTACGAAATTGTTAATCCCGGTAACTCGCGAACCTTACAGACGGCATCTGAGATTTGTTTCGGGCTTTCCAAGCAATCACCCGATATGTGATACTCCGCCCTGGCATAATAAGGATTGCGACGTACCAACTCATCTTGGATATACGTCAAGAGCTCCTCATCGTTTTTTGAGGCTATAAGAGGACGCGATAAGCGAGCGACTTTCAAACGGCGAAACAACACGTTGACTGATGTATCCAGCCAGATAGTATGTCCCTGACAGCACATATAATCCATATTGTCGTTAAAGAGGGGTGTTGAGCCGCCACTCGAAATAACAACATTCTCGAACTCACCAACCTCACGCAATAGCCGTGATTCAATTTCTCTGAAACCAGATTCACCGAGTGTGGCGAATAACTGCGGTATAGTCCTCATATACCGTTGCGAGATATATTGGTCAAGATCACAGAAAGACAAGTCCATCTCTTTGGCAAGAGCCCGCCCAAGAGTGGTCTTGCCTGTACCCATAAAACCTATCAAGAATAATCTCGTCACTTTCCGGCTTTGAATATCCTGCGTCTTGGCGCAGAACCAGTTTTCTCTAGCTGCAATCGGATAATCTCGTTGCAATCCTCAATGGTAAGTTCGACCGGAGCTTTTCCTTTCGGTATCCTGTAATTGCTTCCTTTATACGAGATATATGGTCCGTAACGCCCATTCAATATTTCCATCTCAGGTTCCTCGGCGAATGTCCTTATAACTTTCTTGGACTCATTCTCACGCTTCTCCTGAATAAGCCCGACAGCCTGCTCGAAAGTAATCTCCAGCGGGTCATATTTACCTTGCAATGATACATACAGTTTGTCCAGACGCACATATGCGCCAAAGCGTCCAGTTCCGACAATGACACTGTTATTCTCAAACTCACCAAGAGTCCTGGGCAGACAGAACAAGTCAATGGCCTCATCCAGCGTAATAGACTCCAAAGTCTGACCTTTCTTCATCTGCGCAAAGCGTGGCTTTTCACTGTCATCAGCACTTCCAATCTGGACAATCGGTCCAAAGCGGCCAATCTTGACTGAGACGGGTTTGCCGGAGACAGGATCATTTCCGAGTACCCTTTCCCCGACCTTATGCTCTTCCTTATGCGCCATTGTATTAGATACCATCGGCTCGAAAGTGGAATAGAACTCTCCTATCACAGACTTCCACTGTTTCTCGCCCTCAGCTATGTCATCGAACTCCTTCTCGACTTTTGCCGTAAAGTTATAATCCATAATGTCTGGGAAATATTCGCTGAGAAAATCATTCACAACCAGTCCGATATCTGTCGGAATCAATTTGGCTTTCTCAGTTCCATATACCTCAGTAAGTGTCTGATCGGTTATTTTGCCGTTCTCAAGACGAAGCATATTATAAGAACGCTCCTGTCCCTTGATATCATCCTTCATAACATACTCACGCTGCTGGATAGTTCCAATTGTGGGAGCATATGTCGAAGGTCGGCCAATACCGAGCTCCTCGAGCTTGTGTACAAGAGCAGCCTCATTATATCTCTGCGGCTGACCTGTGAAACGCTCAGTAGCCAGAACAGAACGGCATTCAAGCGACTGACCGACTGAAAGAGGAAGCATCGGATTAGCATTCTCACCCTCAGGCTCATCTTCACGCGACTCTCTATAGACTTTCAGGAAACCGTCAAAACGAGTCACCTCACCCACAGACTGGAACTGCATATCCGAGTTATCGGATGAAATGGTAACGATAGTCTTTTCTATCTCAGCATCAGCCATTTGTGAGGCGATGGTACGTTTCCAGATCAATTCGTACAATTTCTTTTCCGGAGCAGTTCCCTCAATAGAAGAATTCTCCATATATGTCGGGCGGATAGCCTCGTGAGCCTCCTGTGCGCCTTTTGATTTCTGATGATACTGACGCGGGAACACATATTCGCTGCCCATCATCTCAGTAATGACCTTG
The DNA here is from genome assembly GCA_045597365.1 of Bacteroidaceae bacterium. Classification (GTDB taxonomy): domain Bacteria; phylum Bacteroidota; class Bacteroidia; order Bacteroidales; family Bacteroidaceae; genus Colenecus. The sequence continues at coordinate 10,429 of JAZLKB010000019.1, forward strand.
CGGCAGGAATCAATACAAAGAGTTGACAGGTTTACCGAGTCAGTACGCATATATGTTATCTTACCCGATTCGTAAAGACGCTGGGCAAGCATCATTGTCTGCATTACTGTGAAACCGAACTTGTGTGCGGCCTCCTGCTGCAATGTAGAGGTAGTAAATGGTGGTGCAGGTGTCTTTTTGAGTGGTTTGGTCTGAATATCTGTGACTCTAAAATTCGCGCCATTGCAATTATCAAGGAACTGGTCGGCACTTTCCTTGCCGGTTAATCGCTCGCGCAAATCAGCGCGAAGCTCGCACAAGCCCTCATTAAGATTGACATTAAAGTCGGCTGTCACTTTGTATGACGGCTCTGGCTGAAACGTCTTTATCTCACGCTCACGCTCAACTATAAGACGGACAGCTACAGACTGTACTCTTCCTGCAGAAAGAGCGGGTTTTACCTTTCTCCACAATACGGGCGAGAGCTTAAAGCCGACGATGCGGTCCAATACCCGTCTCGCTTGCTGAGCATATACAAGATTAATATCTATATCACGCGGATTCTCTATAGCATTCAGTATGGCAGATGGGGTAATCTCGTGAAAAACGATACGCTTGGTATTGTCTGGCTTCAAACCCAGCACCTCAAACAAATGCCAGCTGATTGCCTCTCCCTCGCGGTCCTCATCAGATGCCAGCCAAACCATTTTCGCTTTTTGGGAGGCTTCTCTCAAATCGGCTACGATTTTTCTCTTATCGGACGGTATCTCATATTCAGGATCAAAATTACTTATGTCTATACTCAGATCCTTTTTTTTAAGATCACGGATATGACCATAGCTGGACATAACCTTAAAATCCTTTCCAAGAAATTTCTCTATGGTCTTCGCTTTTGCCGGAGACTCAACAATCACCAAATTATCCTGCATCTTGCTTCTTTATTATCAAAAACTATTCCCGTTTTCCAGCAATTGGTAATCTTCCTAAACAACTTGGTAATCTCTCCGAATCTTTTGCGTCCATATTGTTTGTCTCATCAGTCACTATGCCTGCATAGCTCCTTCTTCGACAATCAATCTGGTCACAAAATCTTTCGGTTTTTCTTACCAACTTATTTTTTACGCTTACTTAGCCGAAAAACGCGGGCAAAAGTATTAAAAAAGAATCAATAAGTAGGGGCGATACAGCAAAAAAAGAGAAAATACACCTTATTATATAAAGATGTTTTCAGAATCGGTAAATGGCAGAAGCTACTACTGACAAACCCTGATTGTGATAACCTGCGAATCTGTAATACTTGTTGTTCAGCAGATTAGTGCCCGACAAAGTTAAATCAAGGGATGGCATCAGCCTGTATCTGAATGATACATCAAGCATAGCCTCGTAAGGAAGACGCTTATCATTGCACTTGGTCATCATCGAGTATTTGTAATCAATGTTCATCGTCAGTTTCTCAATGATACAATACTTGCCGCCGACAGTTGCTGTAAGACAAGGCAACATTGACAAAAGAGTCTCAGCCTCTGTAGCACATGACCATTTGTCATAATCAAACGATGCATATGCCGACAACCTTGAAGACTGGACATATCTCAGCGCAAGCCCTCCGCTCAGAAGGTCGGCATCGCTCTGAGTAATGAATGACTCCATGCGGCGGTTTCTGTATGACAACTGAAATGTCTTGTCAAAATACTTTCTGTATCCGGCATGTGCCGATAATGCCCAACTATCCGAAATATTCCACACGACATCCACCTTCGCATTGAAAGGGGTATATCCATCAATAATCTGACTTGAGCTGCTCCAATATGGGGACAAAGAATGCAGATAACGCATATCATACTCATCAATACCACCATCGACTCGTGCAGAAAGTGTCATCTTATCGTTTACTACATAATTGAAATCAATGTATGGTGACACACGGAAAGTATATGTCAAGCCACTGAAAAAGCTGAGGCTAGCACCAGCCTTTATGCTCGTACTATATCCTGACCATCCCCAAAACGGAGTAAAAGAAAAAGACATATTATCATCGTACGCAAAGGATCCCACCCTTGTAGCGCAATCATAGAATGCGGACTTATAAGCCACATCAGCCCCAATCAACATCACATCAGAAAAATGATAGCCGACATCACCTTTCACTTTTACAATATGCTCAATGCCTTTATTATGTCCAGATGGTACATTATCATCAAGACCCATATCCCATCCTACGTTTATTGAGTAGTCAATCAGATTTTTTTCTACAGGTTTGAAAGCTACGGTCAAGCCTGTTCCAAAAAGATTCCTGTCATCGAGCGAGACATTCTCATTGCCAGCCGATGGACGGAAATTAAGGAAACCATAGCAAAACTTGCCATTCACATCTATCTTGAACTTATCCTTTGGAGTAACGGAATAGCCTACGTTCATAGACAGATCATAGAGTTTGGAACGCCATTCATCCTCGATTTTAGTGTTCCAACCGTTTGCTGCAGCATTGAATGTTAGAAGTCCTGTTTTACCGGTCTTAATCCTATAATCGGCGAGCACATCAAGATCCCCACGAACACCGTACCCCAGCTTAATCAAACCATCTTTATCTGAGACATCCGCAAGCGGCGCGTCGGGAGCCGTTCCGGCGGCACGGTCATAATTCATATACGGTTGTCCTGATGTTATATAGTCCGGGGTCTGCCCGATAGAGGTCTGAATTTTCATCTTGTCCGGAACCGGCATGATTTTCGGCGCATCAGTAACCTCGGCATTATAGACACCCTCAATGGTCAAAGAGCGGGACGGGAGAGTATTCACCTGCTGCGAATATGCACACAACGGCAGCAGCAAACCAAGTATTGAAATATATGTCTTATTCATATTTTTTCTCTTCTTAATGATTATTCCAGTTTACCAAGTCTCCCATCAATCATAGCAGCGATATCATCGCTTCCCTTATAATTTTGCCGCAAAGACAGAAGGTATTGTCTTGCCTCAATCTGTTTATTCTGCGCGATATATATGTCGGAAAGCAAAATAAAGCTGCGAGCCAGCCAATATGAATGCGATGTTCCGGCTGAAATAAGATCCATTATATTTTTCTCTGAGCCTTCCAGATCCTTCTTGTCAAACAGTATCTGACTGACAATAAAACTGCTCTCGGCACCGTACGCGGAACGAGTATCCGAAGCAAGCTCTCTATACACAGCCAGTGCCATCTCATCGCGGCCAAGATTTTGCAGAGACTTTGCCTTGAAGAATCGGGTCTCAGTCTCCTGCTCAGGCTCCAGGCGTGAATCTATTGCATTATCGGCATATTTCAGTACTGTATCCCAATCACTTGCCGCGTATGCGCTTCGGACGATACCTACAAGAGATTTTCTGGATAGTGCGGCATCGCCTGCTCTGGCATATAAACGGGTGTAACAGTCAAGAGCCTGATTGTAATCGCCTATCCTGTATGCCAATCCGGCTGCTCGCTCCAAAGACTCGGTACAGAATCGGCTGTTGACGCTCTGCGAAACAGCAAGGAAGTACTCCAAAGCCTGTTTTTCATCATTCCGGTCCTGACATATGATTCCCAGATAATAATTGGCATTTACAGAATATGCGCCTTCCGGATACTGCCTCAGATAACTGACAAATGCTTTTTCCGCGCCACTGGAATCATTACGTGTAAACAACAACTCGGCGGCGGTATATGTAAGCGAGTCTTTCTCATCAGCAGCCACAGGCGCGAAACCTTTTAACGATCCAGCGTATGCAAGATACTGATCGACCTGACCAGTCTCGACATATATCGAGCGTAAGTCATGCAAAGCAGTCACCGCCTCATCGCTGCCAGGGAATTTCTCAATCACATCCTTATATGCGGGGATAGCCTTGCTGTACTCATCATTCTGATAATAAATCAAAGCGGTCTCAGCAAGTGCCTTGCGTGCCATATCACTCTTCGGGAAGCTCTCGGCCAGACGCTGGAAAACATTGATAGCCCTTGCAGACTGTTCCATCTGCAGATAAGCCCTGGCCTCCTCGTACAAAGCATTGGCACAATATACCGACGCCGGGTATTCCTTGCAGATACTTTCCATCACATCGGCTTTTCCCTGATAATCCTTCTTGAGCCCCAGACATAATCCTTTTCTGAATAATGCGTAATCGCCCGTTTCCCTGCAAGTCTCGACAGATTGATCATAGAATCCGGCAGCCTTTACGTAGTCGTGCTGATAGAAACTGCAATCACCCATACGGGCACAGGCATCAGCAAGCATTTCCTTTGACACTGACGATTTGTATTTTCCACTCAACTGCGACCAATAATCCAGAGCTGCACGCCAATCAGAGTTTTTATAAGCCGAGTAACCTGCTCCATAAAGAGCTTTGCCGTACAGAGCGGTATTTGAGGTCAAACTTTTATATCGGTTATAATCTGCAAGGGCTGTCGTATATTTGCCTTCCCTGTAGTATGTCTCACCGCGCCAGAAACACGCATCAGCTGCGAGTTGCCTGTTATAACCCGACAAGTCTATTACCTTTGTCATACAATCTGCTACCTGAGAGAACTGGCCTCCCGCATACAGTTCCATGCCTTTGCGGAAAAGGAGTTCCTGCTTTGCTGCCAGTAACTTTGAACTGGGATTATGAAGTCTGTCTATTGAAGCCAAGGCCGCATCGTAGTTATTTGACTGCATATATACTTCTATCAACTGCCCACTTATCTTATCATAATACCGGGAGTCGGGAAACTCATTCAAGAACCGCTCAAAAGCAATTACAGGTTCAGCAAAAGGAGAATAGTCTGATTGAAGCAAGCACATTGCGTAATTATACAAAGCCTGTTCCGACAGATATTTATCATATGTCATAGATGAGGCCCTCTCAAATGAGAACAACGCGGATTTATTATCGTTCAATGCAAGCGATGCCAATCCCTTATGCAGGCAAGCGCTTTGAGTCAACTCGTCATCGGCATCTGCGACACGGTTCAGAAAAGTCAAAGCCCGCTTATAGTCACCAAGCTCCAGATTAGCTACACCCAACTGATACAGATCCAGACGGTCCGGAGAATCTACGGCAGCGACATAACTGGACAGCATCTCGTCCGCATCACGCCACATACCTTGCGCATAATACGACTCACCCAGTACGCGCTCAACATCGGTCTCGCATTCCATTCCGACAGAATGAGAAAGCATCTCACGCGTCATATTCATAGCTTTTGCAGCCTGACCGCCACGCAAGGCTATCTCGGCCGAGAACAATGAGGCCCAATCGGCATATTTTTTACTTGTATATTTTCTAGAAAATCCCTCGGCTGCGGATGACATTCGCCCGTCATAATAATCTATATAAGACTTGTAGAAGCTTATATCCTCATCATAGCCTCCTCCTAAAGCCTCAAGAACATTCAACAGGACATATCCCTTACTGGTCTGACCCGTTTTTATCAACGATATAGCATGATTGAGTGTCATTCTGCGGCAATCATCCATATTGAGGGCCTCAGGATTACACAAATCGAACCAATCAATAGCCTCTTCGTATTCGGCATTCATGGCACACGCAATTCCGGCAAGTGCAAAAACACGGTTTTTCCATACAGAAGCAGGATATGTTTCAAGAAATCCGGTCAGAACATTTTTACTGGTTGCAGGATTAAGCTCGGCAGAACATACAGTCCTCATATACTCCACCTGTTCCATTGTCATACTGCCTTGTTCTCCCGAGGCAGCAATCGCATTCCATTTAATCAGATAATCTGATGCTACCGCATAATCACCACTATCAAAATACTCACAGGCTTTCTGGAATAACGGATACTCAGAATCCGCTACCGGTCTATCCTGTGCAGACAGAGACATTGTCAGAGTAACTAATGCCACACTGATATAAAATACTTTATTATTCATTTTGAGAAAGTTGTCTTAAAAGTTCCAGAGCTTTGTTCTCAGCAGCCTCCATCAAGGCACGCTCACCAGGCCCTTTGTCGTTAATTCCACACAAATGCAGCACTCCGTGAATGATTACCCGGTGCAATTCCTCATCGTATGATGTTCCGAATTGATCACTGTTGCTTTTTACAGTGTCAAGACTGATATACAGATCTCCACTTATTTTCTTACCAGACGAATAATCGAAAGTAATGATATCTGTATAGTAGTCGTGACCTAGAAACTGACGGTTAACCTCAAGAATCTTATCATCATCACAAAACGTATAACCGATACCACTTTCCGTGCAGCCATACGAAGTCGCAACCTGACGCACCCATTCCCGGATGAGACTCCTGGATATGCGAGGCATCTTAACACTATCAACACTGAATGAAATCATACCTTAAAAAACATATAAGCCAGAAATATCGCTGACAATATACCGATAAAGTCGGCAAAGAGGCCACATAATACGGAATAGCGGGTATTACGTATCCCAACGCTACCGAAATATACAGCTAAAATGTAAAAAGTGGTGTCGGTCGAACCCTGGAACATACAGGCCAGTCTTCCGGTAAATGAATCGGCTCCGTATGTGGTCATAGCATCAATCATCAAACCACGTGCCCCGCCTCCGCTGAGAGGTTTCATAAACGCGGTAGGAAGTGCAGCCACAAAGCTATTGTCGATACCGCATTTGCCAGCAAGCCATTCTACACCACCGACAAGAGCGTCCATTGCTCCTGATGCGCGGAACACCCCTATACCTACTAATATCGCCACAAGATATGGGATGATACGCACCGCAGTACTGAAACCGTCTTTTGCACCTTCCACGAAAGCTTCATAGACATTGATTTTACGCAATGCGCCCGACAGGATAAAACCAGTAATAATCAATACCAGCAAAATATTGGCTATAGAAGTTGATACCGGACCTATCCTGACAGGGGGCAGCGAGAGAAAGCCCCAAATAATCAATGCAACGACAAGACTGAGACCACCCATAAAAAGCACCAGTACCTTGTCGAAACGGATATGCTGGATAAGCGCCGTGAGCAGCAAGCCCGCCATTGTGGAGAAAAATGTCGCTATCAGAATTGGCAGGAACACGTCGGCCGGTTGTGCAGCCCCTAGCTGCGCCCTATAAACCATGATACTGACCGGAATAATCGTAAGTCCGGATGTATTCAGCACTAGGAACATAATCATAGGATCGGAGGCTGTATCCTTCCGGCTGTTCAGCTCCTGCATACGCTCCATCGCCTTCAGCCCCATTGGAGTGGCGGCATTGTCAAGTCCAAGCATATTTGCAGCCAGATTCATAAATATTGAGCCATATACAGGATCATTTTTAGGAAGCGACGGAAACAAGCGGCAGAACACCGGACTTAAGATGCGTGCCAACCTGTTGACCATGCCGGCCTTCTCACCTATTCTCATAATTCCGAGCCATAAAGCAAGAACGCCTGTCAGGCCTATTGATATCTCGAAACCGGTTTTTGCAGAACTGAATGTAGAATCGACCATAGCTTGGAATATGCCAGAATCGCCTGTCAATGCCAAATGCAGTGCCGCCACTACAAAGGCAATCAGGAAAAAAGCCACCCAAATCCAGTTCAGCGCCATAGTACCTCTTTTAATGCAAAATTAGAAAAAACGCGCTTAAAAGAGCCCTGAAAGGGAGCTTATTTTTAATTATCGTATGTCACAAATTGAAGTATGAATTAATTTTATACTTTTGCCAATATGATGGATGACTCTTTTGACATAAGACAGCAGCAATACAACATTTCCGACAAGGAACTGGACAATGCCTTGAGACCACTCTCTTTCTGCGACTTTGCAGGACAGGCCAAGATTGTAGAGAATCTGCGGATATTTGTCAAAGCCGCCCGTCTGCGCGGAGAGCCGCTTGACCATACTCTATTGCACGGCCCGCCAGGACTTGGAAAGACTACGCTCAGCAACATCATAGCCAATGAGCTTGGAGTAGGTTTCAAGATAACCTCAGGACCTGTTTTGGACAAGCCCGGCGATCTGGCCGGAATACTCACATCGCTTGAGCCTCACGATGTGCTTTTCATTGACGAGATTCATCGTCTGTCACCTATAGTCGAGGAATACCTGTATTCGGCAATGGAAGACTACCGAATTGATATAATGATAGACAAGGGTCCTTCGGCACGAAGCATACAGATAGATTTGAATCCATTTACGCTGATTGGCGCTACCACCCGCAGCGGTCTGCTCACCGCACCGCTAAGGGCACGCTTCGGCATCAACATGCATTTGGAATATTACGATGCCGACACACTCAAAGGCATCATACTACGTTCAGCCGGTATTCTCGGCATACCCTGCGACAACGATGCCGCTGCCGAGGTTGCCGGACGTAGCCGTGGAACACCGCGAATTGCCAACGCGTTATTACGCCGCGTTCGCGACTTCGCACAGGTAAAAGGCTCAGGCCGCATCACAATAGGAATTGCACGCATGGCTCTTGAAGCACTGAATATCGATAAATACGGGCTTGACGAGATAGACAATAAGATTCTCTGCACAATAATCGACAAATTCTCGGGAGGACCTGTGGGGCTGAACACCATAGCCACAGCACTCGGTGAGGATTCCGGAACACTCGAGGAAGTATATGAGCCATTCCTGATTCAGGAAGGCTTCTTGAAGCGCACGCCTCGCGGCCGTGAGGTGACAGATCTTGCCTACCGTCACCTCGGCCGTACACGTTTCGGCTCAATGCCGGACTTATTTGGCTGACTCTACTTTCACAGATGAGCTTGAGGCTGTGCTGCGGAACTCCGGAGCATACATACACTGGGCAGAGACTATACCAGAGTTGAAAGTACCAGCCTGCTCGGCATAGACATCGTACTCTATGATATAGCTGCCGCGCTCAAGCCTGTCTATGTAAAACACCTGCGAGGCATTCTCCGGAACCACATACGAGCGAAGGTCATCGCCGAAGTTATACGAGAAACCGGCCCGGGTGCTCACAGGCTCAAAAGAAGCCGCGCGCATATCTTTCAGCTGGACATATTCCAGATTACGGTCACATCCAAGCTCTATGCGTATGCGCAGGCGGTCACCCACGTGCAGGGACTCACCGTCAGACACCGCGTGCAGTATGGCACCGTCACTCTTTTCATCTACCCTGTAGAGAGTACGCTTAAGCGATATTCCATTCTCTGAATAACGGACGTTATCCATATCCTCGGTATATTGAATGGAGAGCGCTCCCCAGCCAATCTCGGGCGAATCGGTACGGACACTGACCTTCCCCATAGACGACACATCGGATGGTTCACGCCACTTACGGATAATATAGCCGGCATCCGTGTCCACGCCTCCAGCCTTGATTGTCTCGTCAGCTATCGTAATGTATGATACGGCAGGAGCATCCAGCGACGCACCCTGCAGATCACCGATTCTGAGCAGGGCTATAACAGCCTGAGCAGTAGCAGGCGAGGTAGCCCAATGTGTGGTCTGCCTCTGCTTGAGCAGCCAACGGCCACACTCGGCAGCTTCGGTCTGGCGGTCGCCGACCGAGAGTAAAGCCTGAATGATACGGCTCTGGGTCTCTACCGGTGCCTGATGCCACAGATAACCGCCTGTATTGTCGCGCCACCACCGTCCTTGCTCATCATCATACAGAGAGCGGTCAATCAGTGTATTGACCAGTTGCTTGGCACGCCTCTCATTTCCTGTGGCCGACATCAGCAGTGCCATTGACGCACGCTTATAAAGTGACATATCCTGTGAATCCTCTTTGACTGCCACATTGGCAAGGAACTGATGGATATCCTCTGTTCCGGATGCCAGCGGAATATTTTTCAGAACAGCGTGCACGTACAGCCAATCCAATTCCTCCGGACTTACGGTCTTGACGGTCTTGCGGTCAATATTATTCTTGGAAAAATAATCTTTTATCTGATTGTCCATCCAATGCAAAGACAATGTCACAGCCTCCCTCAATTCCTCATTGTCATCAAGACTTATGCAACCAAAGTCAACAAGTTGGGCTATTCCGCCGATTATAGTATTTGTCACCCACATATCGGGCTCATAGCCAGATATCCATGACCAGCCTCCGCGTGGCTCCCGTCTTTTCAGGAGCTCACTTAAGGCACTTTCCAAATCATCATCAATCCTGTCTTTGGCATACGCCTCGGCAAGATGTCGCAGATTCTCTTTCTCGTCCTTGGAGTCGAGAACCCACGGAGTTTCCCGAAGCAGTGTCTGTTTCAAATCCTCGTTCCGGTCAAGTTGTGTCTGCCACTCACTGATAGGAACGGCAGCCCACTTGTCAAGCATACGCCCTATTGCAGGACGCGTAGCGATAATGTGCGATGAAAGTGCGTCTGCAAAATAGCGGTGGAACAGCCACTCATTACTTGGATTCCCTACCTGCTCCAGATATGGCAAAGCCTGTATGGCGTACCAAATCGGGCTTGGCGTATATTCCAGTGTGAGTGTGAGGTCTTTGACACTTTCAGACAGGAGGTTTTCCGAAAGAACCTTCAACTCAAAGTTTCGCGTTTCTTTACCGTTATTGAACAGCGATACAGACTCTGTGACAACAGTGCGTGAAGACAACACAGGAATAATCTCCTGCTGGCCATCGGAATGGCTGTCCGTAGCAGCTGTCATACGATATGTAATAGCTGTAACATCATTTGGTATCCTGAGTAGGTACGATACCGCCGAGCTGCCGCCCGATGGAACGCTGACATCGCATGCAGCGGCTCCGGATATGATATCCAGCGATTTGCCAGATACGGCATCGAAAAGTTCAAGTCGCACTTTAGCAATAACATCGGCATCGGATACATTGCTCAGTCTGGCACTCAAGTTCAGCTCATCGCCCTGCCGTACAAAACGCGGAGCACGCGGCTGAAGCATCAACTGCTTGCGGGTCGTAACTTCCTGTTTGAACACAGCCGACTTCAAATCGACTGTATGGGCTATACCCTGAAAATTCCACTTTGTGAGCAACTGTGGTGTTGTGAACGAGAAACTGACTACTCCATTGCTGTCAGTCCTGAGATTCGGGATAAAGAAAGCCGTCGGATTCAGATCAGTACGGAGTGCAATGTTGTCAAACGGGTTATCATCATCCTTCCCTGCTCCAATTGCGGCTGATTCCGATGATGCCCCACGAAGATGCATTGTTGGACCAGATTCAAAGTCATTATTGTCCGGCACAAGGTCAAGACCGGCAATACGCCCTTGAAGAGCCTCATCAACGGTCGTAATCCCCAGTCCCTCGAACTCTTCCATCGATATGGAATTCTTGCTCAGAGAACCCACCGGCAATCCTCTCGAAGTAAGCAAACGCCTCCGATTGAAACGGTATGAGTCAAATGGCGATACAATTGCCGGATATATACTATGCGGGCCGTCATATATGAGCCGCTCGACTGATGGAAGATACTTACTTCTGAAACGGTAATCCCGTATCTGGTTTATCAAAGTTTTCGAGCCGAACACAATACTGTTCCAAGGCGAGAATGTCCAGTAATTTACGCCATAGACATCGAGCGCAGAGTCATACATTGATAATGTCAGCGCAGCTTCGACAGGTTTTCCTTCGGAATCCTTTATGTTTATACTCCATGTCTCAGTCTTGTCCGGCTCAAGCATATCACGGAATGTCACCAGTTTGATATCCAGTTCTTTGTCGGTATATGGCACATCGATATCCATAGAGATATTCGATGATACGAGTTCCTTGATAGCGGCACACTGCACCGACACACCGCCTTTCATCTCGGGCAGCACATCGAAGCTCAGTTTTGTGACACCACCTTCGGGATACAGTACACCCTTCTGAACAAAGCCGAATCTGCTCTCAATAATGTAATATACAGGTGTTCCGGCAAATGCGCTGCCGACCAGTATCTCGGCCTTTTCACCTACACTATAGCTCTTGCTTACTGGCTCTGCCAGAAGCAGACGGTCATCGGGCATCACTTTACTGTCAGGCAAAACCGAGGTAAAGAACACCGTATCATACTCCTCCACACCGTCAATTCCTGCGCATACACGATATATTCCGTTCTCCAGTGACTCCGGGAGTCCAAGAATATACGGACTGCCGGCTTCTGTGTCAACTGTCGCTGAATAAACGCAGCACTCTATCGGACGCGGATCATTGCCCTTTTTGTCAAAATCATACAAAGGGAAATTTCCCCGTATCTCGTCTGATACCTTATATTCGCCGATTGCAGGATCAAAAGCACAGACATCAAGACGCAGTTCATCAACCGGTCCCAACCGCTCCACAACGACATTCACCTTTCCGGCAAGAAAATCACCGGCAGCATTCTCAAGCAATATCCTGAACGAAGGGACATCAGTATAGACCTGCGACGCTCCGACCGACAGATACGGAATGGCCCGCCCTGCTGTAACGTAGGTGACAGCCGTATGTGTCTCGCCGTTTATGTCGGTCACTTTAGCTGTTATCTTGAAATCGAGCGACTCGCGTCCTTCTGTATGTGCCAGACCTGACGATGCCGTAAAACTAACGCTGAATGTTCCGTCTGTCCCTGTCTCAGTATCTCCAGCCGCAATTTGGCGGAGACCATTGTTGATGAACATAAAACGCCAAGGCTCAACATATTCAACCGTATAGCTGACTTTTGCACCACTGACAGGAACACCGGTATATGTAACAGCCATTCCAGACACTACAGCTGTATCTCCAGGAATATAGCTGCGGCCGTCCGAGCCCATCTCAACCATAAATACAGGCTGCCGGAATTCCTCAACATTGATGACGCAATTCGAATAAAGGTCATCGTCAGCACTTTGCAGGCGAATGTTGAAGCGCCCAGGCAGCAAATCGCGTGGTATTACGAACGAGCCAGAGGCTGTTCCGAACTTATCGGTAGTGAGACTCAATGTATCTACTGTCTGCCAATTCACGTCAACCAGTTCCAGATCCAATACCGTATTCGCGACAGTGCTGCCTATAGAATATCCATTATCCTGATATACAATGCAATTGAAATTAACGGTATCACCAGGACGATATGTGTATCTGTCTGTATATATGCGGGCCAGCAAAGGCTCCGGTCTGTCATAGCGGGGTGGCAGATACAAACTGGACACCATAGTCTCAAGTCCCTTGCTTATCTCTATCTCCAGACTCAAACCGATAGCAGACAATGGTATGGAAACTGATACTATACCATCAGCATTCGTGATGCCTGATGCTACACATTCTGTGCGCCTACGGTCATAATACGGCCCAGCCAGCGTCCATATCTGATACTTGCAGCCCGCAAGAGGCTTGCCGGTAATACGGTCAACTGTAAAACCGCATATTCCACCGGTAGCGGTTGACGGAATACAGGGAGTAAACGCAAAGCTGTGCAACTCTATGTCATAACTCTCGACACAGGTTGTCCGACTGTCAAACAAAGTGTCTGAAGAAGCTATAACGCAATACTTTCCAACAGGAAGAGAGGGCATCTGAACTAGTGTATTCCGCTCCTTGCAGTCACCTGGATCATCCACATCAACCCGCCACTCGGCAACAGTTCTCACACTTCTGTAAACTTCGGGGGGTGTTACCTCATTGGAAAGCAGTGCAAGCATATCGCTGATGGGTACGCACTTGAAATAAATCTCAGATATATTCTTATGTGTAATTCCCAAAAGAGAGCCGTCAGGCGATGTCAGCGAGGTAATATGCAGACGCAGTTCGGGCTGGCGGATGCTCTGTATAATATTCCTGCATTGCACAGCTCCCTCGCTGTCAGGCCATCTGTCAGCAAACTTACGGCAAATATCCATCAGCTCCGCATCATTCCCTTTGGATACAACGAGATCGGCATATTCGGCAACAATCAACGCAGACTGGGGTGTTTTGTCAAAATAGCTCTCTCCCAGCTGCAAAAGGCCTTCGGAGAAAAGCTTGCGTCCGGCTTCTCCATTATCCGGCAACCAACGGTAAAGCGCATAATCATAGTACGACATCAAGACTTCAAAGCGCTCCAAATCAGTCGATGCCCTAAGATCATAATCAGCGTCATTACCACGCAGACGGGCAAGCCTGGCCATTATATCAAGATTCCAGGGAAGCAGGCCTGATTCGGAATATTCCTCCGTCAGCTGTAGAAAATCAGCAGACGAGCCATAAAGCCGCACGTCTTTGAAAATCCCAGCCTGCGCATCTGTAAGAGAGTAAACACTTTCGAAATCACAAACGGCATTTATGAGCAACGCATCCAGAAGTGACGGGCGCAACCTGACGCCCTCTTCATTTCCAGGATTGATCAGCCCGTCCATATTCTGGAATGCAGTTTTAGCAGTCAGATCCGAGGAAATTGTAACAGACTTATACAGACAACTGTAAATCGTATCCAGCCACGTCTGTTCATCCCAGAGATTCACATCGTGCGACGGAGTCTCCAAGCGTTCATTCTGTTGTATCCTGTATCTCGAATTCTGATAGTATTCACGGTAGCAATTGCCCAGGATAGCCCAGCCAAGCGGCTCATATATGCCGCTCAACTTAGGCATCATACCGTTCAGACAGTCAAAAGCCTCAATATAATAATCCTCGCGATATTCAGCCCCAAGACCCGCCATAAAAACGCAGCTCTTGAGCATCTGATAATCATTTCCCTTGGCATCAGCCTTTTTAAAGATACCCTGAACTTTCTCGAGAGCACTTTCCGGCAGATCCTGCTCTATCATGCTCTCGACAGCCTTCCATTCACGACGGAAATCCGACGCATCAGATGGTAGTACACAATTCATCATAATAATAAGTATTGTAATGATTCTTAATGTTTTTCCCATAGCTCAGTTGTCTTTTGAATATGATTTGAAATGATTACCGTAGAAAAAAACTTTCTTATCAACAAAAAATCCTGTTGATTTGAGGAACAATGCAGTTTCATTGGAACCAGAAAGCAACAGGAAAAATGTAAGAGACGAGTAAAAGATAGCTATCAGCACAATGCTGAGGCAAGCTCGGCAGGAGTAAGCAAAAACTGCTCTCCGCTCTCCATATTCTTCAAAGTGACCTTTCCTTCGGCAAGCTCATCACCACCGACTATGGCCACAAAGCGTACTCCAAGAGCGTTGGCGTATGACATCTGCCTCTTCATCTTTGCAACCTCAGGATAGAGCTCACAGCTTATGCCAGACTCTCTCAAGCCGGACAATACCTGCGCACAGAAATCCGCCTCAGCATCTCCCATATTCAGGAAAAGTACTTTGGTTCCTGATACAGTAGCCTCGGGATAAAGATTCAATTGATTCAACACATCGTATATACGGTCTGCGCCGAACGATATTCCTACGCCGCTTACGCCAAGCATTCCAAAAATCCCAGTAAGATTGTCATAACGACCGCCGCCGCTGATGCTTCCTATCTCAACATCAAGAGCCTTGACCTCGAAAATGGCACCTGTATAATAGTTCAGCCCACGTGCCAGAGTGAGATCAAGTTCCAAAGTATTATGGAGATTGGTTTTTGCTACTTTATCTAAAATATACCGACACTCCTCTACTCCTTTCCGGCCAGTCACGCTTCCAACAAGAACGTTCTCAATGACCTTCAGTTTATCATCGTTCGTTCCCTCCAGTTTGATAATGGGTTGCAGCTTATCAACAGCATCCTGTGGCAAGCCTTTCTCAAGCAGTTCCGCATTGACATTTTCAAGACCTATTTTGTCAAGTTTGTCGATTGCTACTGTAATATCTGTCATCTTATCGGCCTGACCTACAGTCTCGGCTACTCCTGCCAGAATCTTACGGTTATTCATTTTGATTGCCACACGTATCCCGAACCGTTTAAATACGGTATCAATCATCTGTATCAGCTCTACCTCATAAAGAAGTGAGTCGCTGCCTACGACATCAGCATCACATTGGTAGAACTCACGGTAGCGCCCCTTCTGCGGACGGTCAGCGCGCCACACAGGCTGTATCTGAAAACGTTTGAAAGGAAATTGCAACTCATCACGATGCATTACCACAAAACGGGCAAACGGCACAGTCAAATCGTAGCGCAATCCTTTCTCACAGAATTTCGAAGCCAGCCTAAGATGATTGCGGCTGAGAAGTTCCTCGTCAGTGATACCCTGAAAGTAATCACCCGAATTCTGTATTTTGAACAACAGCTTATCACCTTCCTCGCCATACTTACCCATCAGCGTTGAGAGATTTTCCATAGACGGCGTCTCAATCTGACGGTATCCGTACAGACGGAAAACCTCGCGGATAGTATCGAAAATATAATTTCTGCGAGCCATCTCCACTGGAGAGAAATCGCGTGTACCCTTAGGTATTGAAGGTTTCATATCAGTCTCTCCTACCCATAAAAATCATAACATAATACAAAAGTGTACCAAGAGATGACAAAGCAGCCACAACATATGTATAAGCTGCGGCCCGCAATGCCTCTTCGGCAGGCTGGGAAGTACGGGAGTCAACAACACCGGCGTGACTCATCCAGGCTATGGCACGACGGCTGGCATCAATCTCTACCGGGAGAGTGACAAAACTGAAAAGAGTAGTAAGAGCGAACAGAATTATACCGGCAAGCATCACACCCGGGAACATGTTGATAAGTACGATTCCCGCAAGCAGGACCCAAGTAACCCAGTTCGAAGCAAACTGTACCACAGGCACTAACGACGAGCGTAACTTGACAGGAGCATAGCCAACGGCATGCTGAACGGCGTGGCCGCACTCGTGAGCTGCGACAGCCGCTGCAGTCACACTACGTCCGTTATATACATCCTTGCTGAGATTGACGGTTTTCTTTGTAGGATCATAATGATCTGTAAGCTGACCTTCTATACAAGTAATACGTACATCCGTAATGCCGTTTTCCTGTAGCATTCTCTGTGCCACATCACAGCCGCGAAGCCCCGCGCTGACCGGTATGTTGGAATACTTTTTAAATTTATTCTGCAGATTGAGCTGCACTGCATAGCTCAATACCGCGATTGCTATGAACAATATCCAATATGTCATTTTTTTCTGATTATTGTCTGGTTACGGTCTGGACCTACTGATATAATTGATATCGGAGTCTCCAGATACTCCTCTACAAACGATATATACTGATTGAACTCTTCGGGGAACTCGTCCTCGCTCTGCATTCCGCAAAGTTCTGTCTTCCAACCAGGGAGTTCCTCATATACAGGTTTTACGCCCTCGCAGTCGAACGGGAACTCATCGGTCTGCGTACCATCAGGAAGAAGATAGGCTACACACAACTTGATGGAACCGAAGGTGTCAAGAACATCGCTCTTCATAAGAATCAAATCGGTCACACCATTCAAACGGACAGCATAACGCAGGGCAACCAGATCAACCCATCCGCAACGACGGCGGCGGCCTGTTACAGCTCCAAACTCACAACCGCGCACAGACATCGCTTCACCATCCTGATCAAAAAGCTCAGTAGGAAATGGACCACTACCTACGCGCGTACAATAAGCCTTCATTATGCCATATACTTTCCCTATGCGTCCGGGAGCCAGGCCAAGACCTGTGCAAGCGCCGGCACATACTGTGTTTGATGACGTTACGAAAGGATACGAGCCGAAATCAATATCCAGCATTGTCCCCTGGGCACCCTCGCAGAGTATTGTCTTGCCATCAGACAGAAGATTATTGATGCAATGCTCGCTGTCAATGAATGTGAACTGTCTCATATACTCGATGCCATCACGCCAAGCCTGCTCAATCTGTTTTAGATCATACTCATAATTCAGAGAAGCCAGAGTACGCTCATGCGAGGCTTTGATCTCAATGTATTTCTGTTCAAAATCAGAAGTCAGCAAATCTCCGACACGAAGGCCGGTTCGGGCTACTTTATCGGTATATGCAGGACCTATGCCACGGCCTGTAGTACCAACCTTTGAAGAACCTTTGGCACTTTCCAAGGCACTGTCCAATATTCTGTGGGTAGGAAGAATCAGGTGCGCTTTCTTTGATATAAGCAGACGCTCTTTCAAGTTTACGCCAGCCGACTCCAATGCCTCGGCCTCGGACTTGAACAACGCTGCATCCAACACCATTCCGTTGCCAATGATATTCACCTTATTACCTTGGAATATCCCAGACGGGATAGACTTCAGTACAAACTTCTTACCGTCAAACTCCAATGTATGACCTGCATTCGGACCTCCCTGAAAACGGGCTACGACATCGTACCCGGGCGTCAGAACATCCACTACTTTGCCTTTTCCCTCATCTCCCCACTGAAGTCCGAGGAGAACATCAACTTTACTCTTTGCCATTTCTTTTATTGGTTTTCAACATTTTTTCCTTTTTACGCCTGATAGCGTTCGCGCATTTTGAGCATAGACCATACATATACAGCGAATAACTGTTGACTGTGAATCTTGCCACACGCATATCCTTCATATATCTATGAAGTTTATCATTATGCATCTCTCTGACTTTGCCGCATTCAGTACAGACCAGATGGAAATGAGACTCGCCCGATATTGTCACAACCTCATACTCAGCCTTCCCGCTTAACCGGTGACGAATTACAAGACCGGCATCAACAAGTATAGCTATCGTATTATACAGAGTTGCAAGACTTACTACAAAATGGCTGTCCTCTTCCATTCGCTCTTTCAGCATATTCAGATCAAAATGTCCGTTGAAAGAACAGGCAGTCTGAAGTATGGCGAACCTCTCTGGTGTCTTACGCAGTCTATGCGACTGCAGATATTCTTTCAGCCTCACGGAGGCATTGCTATTTTCTGCGGCGCCCATCTCTCAATCGTCAATTATTCCAGACACGACTGCCGCTGCCTGACGCGGCAACACCAAATCCGATGCCATAGCCGCAGTAACCTGATCACGCAACTCACAGAGATATGTATCGCGCAACACATTTCCAGCCCGCAGCAGATGAGCCATAATCATAAACCCGCAATACTGGCGAATAGGCTCATCACAGGCAATCCAGCGAAAAGCGGTAACCGATGCCTGTGGTATATACTGAAACAGATATTTGCAACAGACATCTGCCAAGTCTGAATACTCTATACTATCTATCCAGACATCTGCCATATCTGACAAAAACACCGAGGCTGGATAAAGCATAGCAGCCAACATCCTGCACTCCCGACATTCCTGACACCATAGCTGCTGCGCCAGTTTACAATCCCGGGGATATTGCGAGGCTATCGACTTTATTTCAGGAACAGTTACACCGTAGTTGAGCTTATATACAATACCGTGATCCCGCATAGCTGCTGCCGCAGCCCCGTTCATACGCAGCATCAGCTTTTGCCGTATCTCTAGAATTATTTTCCCTACTTCCTCACCGTCCATTTATATTTAAACCAAACTCCTTTTATCAGATAAACACTACACTTACTCTGCTCAGGAGTACATGCTGCGGAACTTATGCGGTGCTATTCCCTTGTATTTGAAGAATGCCGCATAAAACGACTGACGGTTCGAGAATCCGACAGCCAATCCAATCTCCTCCATCGTCATATCTTTATAGCGTTTGTCTATCAGCATATGCTGGGCATCTCTGATTCTGAACTCGTTGACGAGGCATGAATAATTCTGCCCGAAACGAGAGTTGACAACTGCCGAAAGATACCTTGGATTAGTATTCAACTCCTGTGCCAGCTGTTGCGCTGAATAGTTCGGATCGCGGTATTTTTTCTCCGCGACAATGATTGTCAAGATTTTGTCATACAACTCATCTGCCAGTTCGGGATTGATAAGTTTCCTATATTCGGCATCTTTATGAGCTGTTTCCTTAATCTTGTAGCGATTTAGGCCCACTTCTTTCATTATTTGTAATTTGTAAGTTTTATGCACTGGCAAATTAACCCATTTTCTAATTTATCTGCAACAAAAATCACTTCTTTTTCATAACTTTGGCAAATGGTAACATTTCATCGCACTGCGATGACGGATCAGGCTACTATCGAAAAAGTTCTGGATGCTGCCGACATAATTGATGTCGTGTCGCAATTCGTTACACTGCGGAAACGCGGTGTTAACTTTGTCGGCCTTTGCCCTTTCCACAACGAGAAAACGCCCTCATTCTACGTATCCCCCTCGAAAGGTATCTGCAAGTGCTTCAGTTGCGGCAAGGGGGGCAACGTCATACATTTCATCATGGAGCACGAACAGCTCTCGTTCTCACAGGCCGTGGAATGGCTGGCAGCAAAATACGGCATACCATTCAGCCGCCGCGAGCTTACGCCTCAGGAAAAGCTCAGGCAAGACGAGCGTGAATCAATGTTCATTCTGAATGAGTATGCGCGGGACTGGTTCCGATCAATGCTTTTTACAAGCCGGACCGGTCAAGCTATCGGGATGCCTTATTTCAGGAAACGCGGATTCCGCGATGATATAATAGAGAAGTTCCAGCTTGGATACTGTCCGGACAATGGTGACGCCTTGGCACGAGACGCTTTATCAAAGGGATACCGGAAAGAGTATCTTGTATCCACCGGGCTGTGCTACGAGCGCGAGGACGGGTCATTACGGGACCGCTTTCACGGACGCGTGATATTCCCTGTCCATTCAGTCTCAGGTAAGATTGTGGCATTCGGAGGCAGAATAATGAATGCCGATGCAAAAGCTGCCAAGTACGTCAACTCACCCGAATCGGTGATTTACCGCAAAAGTAACGAGCTGTATGGTTTATATCACGCGCGGCAGGCTATTGTAAGACAAGACCGATGTTTCCTGGTCGAGGGCTATGCCGATGTCATATCAATGCATCAGGCAGGTGTCGAGAACGTCGTTGCTTCGAGCGGGACATCGCTTACGTCCGGTCAGATACGCCTTATCCATCGTTTTACAAACAACATTACAGTGCTGTACGATGGTGACAAAGCCGGAATAAAAGCCTCTATCCGAGGTATTGATATGCTTCTCGAAGAGGGGATGAACATAAAAGTCCTACTGTTGCCCGATGGAGAGGATCCTGACAGTTTCAGCCAAAGCCGCAGTGCTACAGAATTCCAGAAATACATAGAGCAGAATCAAGTCGATTTCATACGTTTCAAAGTAAGGCTGTTGATGGACGATGCTGCCGGCGACCCCATCAAGCGTGCGAATCTGATAAAAGACATAACAACGAGCATATCAGTGATACCCGACCAGATTGTAAGGGCTGTCTATATAAAGGAATGCTGCCAGCTTATGCAGGTTGACGAGCGTATGCTGATATCCGAGGTAAATACACTGCTGCGAAACAGAAAGAATCAGGTATCTGCGGCAGACCCAACAAGGACAAGACCCGAAGAAGATATACAGGACACTTCTGATGAAGGCAAAGACGTATCCGGCATTACTTCTGGGAAGGATACTGTAACAGACCCTGTCGAAGAGCTGCGAAAACAAGTACGCCTGCTGGTACGTTCCGACAAAGCTCCCATCATTGACAAGGAGAAACTGCTTGCAAGAATGATTGTAAGGCACGGAGAGAAAATATGCTGCTACACGCCATATCACGACAACGAGGAATATCCTATGAAAGTAGGAGAATTCATTATTGAAAGTATGAGAAACGATGGACTTACTTTCTGTCACCCTGTATATGAAAGAATCGCAGGGCTCTACAACGCCCATTTTCAAGACAGCGGATTTGTCAGCGAGCGTTTCTTTCTGTCAAATCCAGACAGTGTTGTAAGCCTCACTGCCGCAAGCCTTATCGAGGAGCGCTACCAGCTGAGCAGCATATACAAAGACACGCGCGGACTTAAGGAAGAGGAGAACCTGTTCGGAATAACCTGCCACATACTCACTGATTACCAGCTGGCAGTAGTCTCTTACAGGATAAAGCAGCTTGAAAGTCGCATGCAGAATCCCGAAGATGCCGATATTACAGCTTTATTAAAAGAATACCAGGCTCTTCTAACAGCGAGAAACAGCCTGGCACACAAATTGGGAGACAGAGTCACCACCTGATCAGAAACTCACATTAATCTCTTGATTTCTAAGTATCAATGCCCCCTTATAAGGTGTATTCTCCCTTATCTCGTGCAACAAATCGTAGGCATCCTCGTAAAATTGAAAATCACCTGCCGTGCACAGCCATCTTGGTGATTTGAACATAGTATATACTGGAAGTTCCGGATATTTCTCACGCATATAGGCCTCAACGTCCTGAGCCTTGGCTCTGGCATCGCGGGTATTATTACCGGCATACAGCTGAATCCTATAACCCGTCACCTTCATCTGGCCGCTCTCAGAATCCGGGATCTGATGACCTATGAGACTATCCAAACGGGCATCGCGCTCTACGCGTACCTGTCCGCAATCTGGAATATCCTTTTCCAGATAATCCACATAAGTGGTACGAGACTGGGCTCCGGCTGTCTGTATGACAGCCAGAAGAGCCAGTACTATCCCGAATTTGACCAATCTCATTTCCAAGCGTCAATTATACCTTTGAAATCGGCAGCCTTCAGTGAGGCGCCACCGATAAGACCTCCGTCAACATCAGGGTTGGCGAACAGTTCCCTGGCATTCGAAGGCTTGCAGCTTCCACCATACAATATCGAGCAGTCATCCGCAACCTGCTTGCCGTACTTAGCCTCGATTCTTGAGCGGATGAATGCATGCATCTCCTCTGCCTGGTCTGCAGTAGCTGTCAGACCTGTGCCGATAGCCCAAACAGGCTCGTATGCTATGATTATTTTACCAAAATCCTCAGCAGACAGATTAAAGAGTGAGCCTTCCAGCTGCTCTTCAACGACCTTGTTCTGAATGCCGGCCACACGCTCGTCCTTGACTTCTCCAACGCAGAAAATAGGGGTTAGTCCATTTGCCAGAGCCAGAAGGACTTTCTCCTTGAGAATCCCATTGGTCTCGTGATAATAGGCACGTCTCTCGGAATGACCTATAATACAGTATTTCGCACCGGTCGATGCTATCATAGAGGCAGATACCTCACCGGTATATGCGCCGGACTCTTTATCAGCACAGTTCTCAGCACCGATGCCAACTAAATTCTCATCTACAATGGGAGTTACCGATGCCAGATGAATAAACGGAGTGCAAACTACGACACCGCAAGCCGGTTTATCCGCCTTAAGAGCATCATTAATCTCTTTTACCAACTCAATACCCTCCTGAAGACTCTTGTTCATCTTCCAGTTGCCAGCAACAATTTTCTTTCTCATTTCTCAATATATTAAAGTTCATATAGAATTACTCATCTACTCTCTTTTCTGAATCTTTCCAATTTCCGGCCAGCCATATCGATAAAAAGAAGCAAAAGATACGGAAGTACAAAATATAATGTAACAGTCAATGCCTTGACCGGACCGCGGCTCAGCAATGGGAAGCCCTTTCTGGAATATTCCATTCTGAACGGAGCGTCAAAGTCTATCGGAATATTGCCATCGCTCCATTTTGCCACAATGACCCCGTCATTAAGCACGACAACACCTGGGTTGGAGCGTATCATTGTCTGCAAGGGAATCTCATCGGAAAGAAGAAAGTCATAGTCAGCGCAGGTAATATCTGCCCAATGGGATATCTGGCTCTCGGTAGAGGATGTCACACAATACACGCTGTAACCATTATCATGACAATAGTAATACAAATCATTCAGCCGGTCAATATTCTCTTGCGATGCATTCTCAAGATGAGGGGCCACTATCAGGAAAACATACCCATTCTCAGATAGTATATCATCGGTGACATCCACCATTTTTCTGTCCAACAAAACAAAATCGCTGAACGAGTCATCACGTCCCTCAAGTACAGCTGTCCGTAGATCTGTACCAGACTTATACGGACGAAAGTCAAATACAGGCAAATCCCTGATGTTGGAGGTCATGAAATGACCTATCAGCAGCACTGTGATAACCGATACCGCCCATGCGCGACGCTCAGAGATAAACGGGATTACCAATCTGCTGCCAGATACCAATATTACCGCCAATATCAGCAAGAATACATTTTTCCAGAAAGTCTGCCAATTGGTCAGCACCAAGGCATCACCGAAACAGCCGCAGTCCGACACAGGATTTTTCAAAGCCAGATACAGCGTCAGCGGAGTAAACAACAGGAACACGACCAGTGTGACCACGGCCGTTCCCTCACTGAATATCCCCCAGAGCAGATATATGCCCAACAGGAACTCGAAACCGGCAAGGACACACGCCGCCAGCAACACGTCTGATGGTTGGAACACATTAATTGAGAAAGCCGAAAGGTAGTCCTGAAGCTTTATCTGAGTACCTACAGGATCTACAGCCTTTACAAAGCCGGAAAATATCAGACAGGCAGCAAGGAGTCCCCTGCTTAAATTGACTGTTACTGACGAGATTGTAGGATTACCGGCTCTCATTCACCGAATTTTATCTTTATCAACCCGAATACGGCATAATTCACCATATCCATATAATTAGCGTCAACACCTTCCGAAACCGTCGTATTTCCGTTGTTATCCTCAATTTCTTTGGTGCGGTTCAGTTTCATCAATATCAAATCAGTATAAGAACTCATACGCATTCCGCGCCATGCCTCGTTGTAATCGTGATTCTTGATTTTCATCAGCTCCAGAATCTTTTGGGCGAAGCGGTCATACTCACTTACAGCCTCGTCAACCGACATATCCACACTGTCGGCATATCCGTGCTCCAACTGAATCAGAGCCATAATGCCATAATTCACTATGCCAATCAATTCAGAGCGGATATCCTCGCCCACAAGATTCTCACCGCTTACCTCAATACTGCGTATGCGACGGGCTTTTATGTAAATCTGATCGGTCATTGATTCCGGACGGAGTATTCTCCATGCAGCACCATAATCCTTGAGCTTCTTCACAAACAAGGAACGGCAAATTCCGATAATCTGATTAAACTGCCCGTTGGTATCAGGTCTCACAGCCTGGACTTTATGACACATCTCACACATAATATACTCTTTAAATTGCAAAGGTAGTAAATCAAGTAAATATAATATAATGTGCGGACAAAAAAAGCCCTTATGAGATTGACGACCAATCGTACTGCGTTTTCTTCAGCAAAGACAGACGATGGGCCAGAACCGCATGTTCAGGCAAGGCTAATGCAGAATCCTTCCCGATGATAGAGCGGGCTATCGCCCGCACTTTACCGATAAGCTCGCCGTCACGCGCCAGATTGGCGAGCCGTAAGTCAAAAGCGATTCCACTCTGCTGGGTACCTTCCAGATCACCCGGACCGCGAAGCTTCAGATCAGCTTCGGCTATCTCAAAGCCATCGCAAGTCTCAACCATAATATCAATACGGCGGCGGGTATCATCTGCAAGTTTGAAACCTGTAACCAATATGCAGTATGACTGGTCTGCGCCACGCCCTACGCGTCCGCGAAGCTGATGCAGCTGCGAGAGCCCGAAACGCCCGGCATCCTCAATCACCATCACACTGGCATTAGGAACATCCACGCCTACCTCTATCACAGTAGTTGCGACCATTATCCTTGTCTCGCCACGTTTGAAGCGCATCATCTCAGCATCTTTCTCAACAGATTTCATACGTCCGTGAACCTTGCTTACTCCGTATTGAGGGAAACGTTCACAGATAGCCTCATAACCTTCTTCAAGATTCTTCAAGTCAATCTTCTCACTCTCCTCGATGAGCGGATAAACAAAATATGCCTGACGGCCGGCCCTAAGCTGTCCTTCAACAAAAGCATACAGATCAACGTGCCTGGTATCATAGAAATGCTCTGTCCTGACCGGTTTCCGGCCTGGAGGAAGTTCGTCAATCACAGAAACGTCCAAATCACCGTACAACGTCATAGCCAGTGTACGCGGTATCGGAGTCGCTGTCATCACCAGGATATGCGGGGGATTGACGTTCTTCTGCCACAAGCGCGCTCTCTGAGCCACTCCGAAACGATGCTGCTCGTCAATGACCACAAAACCAAGACGACGGAACAGGACATTATCCTCAAGAACGGCGTGCGTGCTTATCAATATTCTTACATCGCCCGATGCCAAACCATCAAGGATAGCCTGACGCCGCTTGCCTTTTATGCTGCCCGTAAGCAGTTCAACACGTATGCCCATACCTTCCAGATAATTGAGGATATTGGCATAATGCTGCTCGGACAGAATCTCTGTGGGAGCCATCATACAAGCCTGATATCCGTTATCAAGAGCGATGAGCATACCCATCAGCGCAACCATTGTCTTACCGCTGCCGACATCTCCCTGCAACAGACGGTTCATCTGACTGCCGGAACACACATCGGCACGTATCTCACGGACCACACGCTTCTGCGCCTCGGTAAGGCTGAATGGCAGATGCTCGTGATAGAATTTGTTGAAACATTCACCTACCCTGTTGAACACAAAGCCTTTGAACCGCGTCTGACGCTCACAGGCATAACGCAGGATACTCAATTGGACATAGAACAATTCCTCAAACTTCAAACGATACTGCGCACGGCGCATCTCATCGGCAGTATGCGGAAAATGTATGCAGCGCAAGGCATCGGACAAAGGCATAAGCCTCTCCTGACGGACCAGCCAGTCAGGCAGAGTCTCGGACACAGGCTCAATGAGTAATGCGAACAGGTTCTGCATAAGCCGCACAACGGCATTGCTGTTCAAGCCGGCACGTTTCATTTTCTCGGTCGTGTTGTAACACGGCACCATCCCCATTGACGATATATCCAGTTTATCCGGAGAATCAATATCGGGATGAGCCAGATTTATGCGGCCACCAAAAACCGTAGGCTTGCCGAATACTATATACCCGACATTGGGACGATATTTGTCAAGTATGTATTTCTGCCCCTGGAACCAAACCAGATCTACAATACCGGAGCCATCAGTGAAATGGGCGACAAGACGCTTTCTGGTGCCTTCGCCAATAGTCTCAAAGCTGAGAATATGTCCCTGCAGCTGAATGTAGGGCATATCGCCGTCCAATTCACAGATACGGAACAGACGGCTACGGTCTATGTATTTATATGGAAAATAATAAAGCAGATCCTGCAACGTTCGGACGTGAAGCTCCTTGTCCAACAGCGCAGCTCTGGCAGGACCTACGCCTGCCAGATATTTCACGTCGCGCCATGCAATATCCTGCATAGTGCAGGAACTATTTTACTCCGTACTGCATCTCAGCGCATACTGCATCGCGCACCTCAGCGCCACACAGGAGCTCTATTATCGCAGCTCCGAACTGGAACGATGCGGCTGGACCTATAGCAGTAATAATGTTGCCGTCGCGCTCAACAAAACGGCCTGTGAATTCTACTCCTTTGATACCGTCACCGCAACCGGGATACACAGTAGCCTTCCTGCCGTCAAGAATACCGAGTTTTCCCAGCACTGACGGCGCGGCACAGATGGCGGCAACAGGCTTGCCTGCCGATGCGAATTCCTTCAGCAGCGAGCACAATCCCTTGTGACAGCCAAGAGCCGGAGTTCCCGGACCACCGGGAAGGACCAGCATTTCCGCATCCGAGAAATCGGTATTGCAGAACAGATCATCAGCCTCGACAGGAATGTCGCGCGAGCCCTTTACAAGAAACTCGTCGCCCAGGGCTATTGTATTGACTTCAAGACCGGCACGCCGCATCATATCAACCGGAGTTATAGCCTCAACCGGTTCAAAGCCGTCTGTAAGAAAAACGTAAACCATATTATTTGAATCTGAAATAGTATGTTATTGTGCCAGTCTGATTGTCGGGAGTGTTAACCGCATTGAAACGTGTCCGGCGGGCAGCTTTCTCGGCAGCATCCCGAAGTTGCGCATTTGTCGTATTGGAGCGCTTGTTTATACTTGTAGCAATTACTTCACCGGCAGGATTCACCGTAATGGTCACTACTACACGACCCTCTTCCTGAACAGTATATGCCGGGCGCTGCAGTCCGTTTTCATCCACATCGCGACCATTAAGATCGAATGTTCCGAAACCGCCCACTCCTGTAGTCTTGCCCTGCGTACTGTTACCCTGAGGGCTGCCGGCTACACCGGCTGTCGCACTACTGGCATCTGATGCGGATGAAGCGGGCTGGTTGCCGCTGAACAGATTCTGCATCAGCTGGTTGGCCTCGGCGGCAGCTCTCTGCTCGGCCTGTGCCCTGAGTTGCTCAGGTGTAGGCTCTGACACCTCGGCTTTTCGGGCAGTAACTTT
This sequence comes from Bacteroidaceae bacterium, assembly GCA_045597365.1. GTDB lineage: Bacteria > Bacteroidota > Bacteroidia > Bacteroidales > Bacteroidaceae > Colenecus. The sequence continues at coordinate 38,460 of JAZLKB010000019.1, forward strand.
CTCACCATCGTCAATAGCAACAGTTTCCTCGATATTCTGCGTTACCAGAGGATCAGCATTGACCGGCGATACAGAAGGCTGTACAGGTGCGGTGCTATAAGGTGTCACCTCGGTAAACTCGTAATCTGTATCAAGATTTCCCATATTGCCCAATACCACAGGGAGTCCGCTCTCTTCCTGTCTCTCAGGCACTTTCAAATAAACCAGCCATAGCAGAAGCAATACCAGCAGGTGGACAAGCAGTACAAGCCCTGCCGACAACCAGTCTATCGTACTATCCGTCTTCTTCATTTTCTATCCGGCCGGCGTGTGGCGAGCACCACTCTGAATTGATTCTCATTAGCGATATTGAGCACCTTCACAATCTCGTTGTAAGGCACAGACTCATCGGCATACAGCGCGACATACATATCCGGTTCGCGGGTCGCATAATCCACAAGATACGGAGTAAGTTCCTCGAACAGCACCGGCATCTCGTCCTCGTTGCCGAAAGCGGTGTAATAATTCAAGTCCTTGTCTATGATAACCCGTGCCAGTGGCTTGGCTGACGTCTGCTGTGAACTTTGCGGCAGCAAGACCTTTATGGCGTTCGGACTTACCATAGTTGATGTTATCATAAAGAATATCAGCAACAGGAATATGATGTCTGTCATAGAAGACATACTGAACTGCGGTGATATTTTATTCTTTCTCTTCAGCATATCACTCTCCGGCTTTGTCGGTGAAATCCAGAATATACGATTCCATCGTATTAGTAATGCCATCAACCTTCGTTACAAGATAGTTATAGGCGAACAGGGCGATAATACCGACAATCAAGCCACCTACAGTGGTAATCATTGCCTCATATATGCCACCTGACAGGAGAGCGACGTCAATATTGTTGCCGGCGTTCGACATCTCCCAGAATGCCCGTACCATACCTATTACCGTTCCGAGGAATCCGATCATCGGAGCAGCGCTGGCAATTGTTGACATTATTGACAGGCCCTTCTCAAGCTTTGCAATCTCTATGTTGGCCGCATTCTCCATACCAGCCTGAATATCCTGTTTGGATTTGCCTTTCAGCGATATTCCCTTCTCAACTATCCTGCTGAGTGGAGTATCCGATGCCTGACAGAATATCACAGCCGACTTGATTTCTCCATCGCGGAGGTAATCACATATACGATCCATAAAATGAGGGTCAACATTCGAGACTTTTCTGTACTTATGCAATCTCTCGAACAAAATGTAGAAACACAGTATAGAGAGAGCGGCAAGAACTATCATTATCCAACCTCCTTTGACAGCCATATCGAAAAGATTCATCTTCTCAATGCTGTCCTCAGCCAGCTCAGTCACTGTCTGGCTCATAGCCAGCGTGTCACCCAAAGTCTCGGCAATAGTTGCCTGTAAAATCATACTAAACATTGTCTGTATTGCTTAATTGTCTGTTCTAAACCATAATATAATGCATCGCATATCAAAGCGTGTCCTATCGAAACCTCGTCAATCCAAGGAATACGCTCCTTGAGGTAACGCAGGTTGACAAGACTCAGGTCGTGTCCGGCATTAAGTCCGAGTCCGAGCTCACGGGCTGCCTTGGCGGCCGATTCGAATGGTGCTATCGCAGCTTCCGGATTGACAGGATAAGCGCTGGCATACGGCTCAGTATATAGCTCGACCCTGTCCGCTCCAGTCTTTGCCGCAAATTCTATCGCCCTCACATCAGCGTTGACAAATATCGATGTCCGTATTCCAACAAAGTGGAACTCGGTCACCAAATCGGTTAGAAATCCCTGATTCGACTCTGTATCCCAACCGGCATTCGATGTTATCTGGGTAGGACTGTCAGGCACCAAGGTAACCTGGGCAGGCACAGTCTGAATCACAAGATCAATAAAATCACGCGACGGATAGCCCTCTATGTTGAATTCCGTTGCAAGTACTTTCTTCAACGCCGGAACATCTGCACGCCTTATATGACGCTCATCAGGGCGGGGATGAACGGTTATCCCCTCAGCTCCGAAACGCTCACAATCCAACGCCACTCTCACCACATCAGGGTTATTGCCGCCACGGGCGTTCCGGATGGTAGCTATCTTGTTGATATTTACACTTAGCCTTGTCATTGGAATACAATTCAAAAAATTCCTATCTTTGCGAGAATGAGCAAAGATAATAAGAATCTGCTTTATAATCACAAAAAAACTCATTATGCGTTTTGCAATTTTCGGTAACACTGCCCACGCCCTACAATCCGCCATTATATTCGAGCTTGTTGATCAGCTTCAATCGTACGGTGACTTCATTCTTGCCGAGCGGACCTATATGCAACTGCTCAAAGAGCAATACGGCCGTAACATACCGTGCGATGAAATCATACACGATGACAATTTCCAAGCCGATGTCGTACTGAGCATAGGCGGTGACGGAACATTTTTACGTACTGCGGCACGTGTCGGCTCAAAAGAAATTCCTATCATAGGAATCAACGCCGGGCGGTTGGGCTTTCTGGCAGATGTCACCACCGGGATGGCCGGGCAGGCGATAGCTCTTATACATGACGGAAGATTCTCTTTGGAGAGACGCTCACTTATTGAGCTTGATATGGACGGCATTCCCGGCAATGTGCCTCATTTCGCCCTGAACGACATAGCAGTCCTGAAGCACGACATATCCTCAATGATCAACATACATACCAGCATTGACGGTAACTATCTCACCACCTATATGGCAGACGGGCTGGTAATAGCGACACCGACAGGCTCAACCGCATACTCACTGAGCGTTGGCGGACCCGTGATTGCTCCAGGTACCGATGTTATCGAACTTGTTCCCGTAGCTCCACACAGTCTGACAATGCGTCCGCTCATAGTGCAGAACAGCCGCAAGATAACCATCAATGTTGAGAGCCGCAGCCACAATTTCCTGGTATCGGTTGACGGCCACAGTTTCAGCTGTGCCGATGGTACTGCCATTGGAATACACCGTGCACCCTTCCACATAAATGTCATAAAACCGGAAGGCTCAGATTTCTTCTCAACTCTGCGCGAGAAAATGATGTGGGGAACAGACACACGCGAGCTGCACAAGTAAGGAACCTTTAAATCAATCGATATGAGAATTATCAGACAACTCACAGGTATGCTGTTACTGGCCTGCATACCGACATTTGCAAATGCCCAGTTCTTTATGATGGGAGGCGGCAACCGTGCCAACCAGGACAGTCTGCGTCAGATTGCGGCAGCCGACTATCAGGATATGCTCGGACAGCTAGGAATAGATCCGCCACGCGAGGGCAGACAGCCCAACAGCAAAGATGAGTCCAAACACCCTAATTACGATGAGCTCACAGCCAACCCGTATCCTTTCTATCCCGAGGCTCTGATTACATCAGACGGGACCAAGGTCAAAAACGCCAAAATGTGGTACAAGCAGCGCCGTCCCGAGATAGTCCGCATGTTTGAGGACGAGGTTTATGGCCATATACCCGACAATGTACCCGCAGTTACGTGGAATGTGACAAGCGAAGAGAAGAAGGATTTCAAAGGAACTCCTGTAATTGTACGAATACTCAAAGGCACTGTCGATAACTCGTCGTACCCTGCCATCAGCGTTGACATACAGGCCAGCATAGTATATCCAGAGAATGCTGAGAACGTTCCTGTTGTAATTGAGTTCGGATTTGTCCAGACCGACCCGACACAAACACGCGGCAACCAGGCATCGTGGCAGCAGATGGTCATTGAGCGCGGATGGGCGGCAGCCAGCATCAATCCATCATCCATACAAGCTGATGCAGGTTCTGGTCTCACCAACGGCATTATCGGACTCTGCAACAAGGGTGGTCACCGCAAACCGACAGACTGGGGCTCACTCCGAGCCTGGGGCTGGGGAGCGTCGCGATTTATTGACTACCTTGAAGGATGCAGCGAGTTCGATGCCGGCAAGACGGCAATCGAGGGTGTATCGCGATACGGAAAAGCAGCTCTTGTAGCAATGGCATTCGAGGAGAGAATCGCTGCCGGATTCATTGCTTCGTCGGGTAAAGCCGGTGCAGCAGGTTGGCGTCGCGACTGCGGTGAGAGCATTGGCAATATCATATCGAGCGAGGAATATCACTGGGTAGCCGGCAATCTTATCAAATATGGTGCCGACCCACTGTGCGAGAATGACATACCGGTAGATCAGCATGAGTTGATAGCTCTCTGCGCTCCGAGAGCCTGTTTCATATCGACAGGAACCTGGGCAGGCGACAAGTGGCAGGATGTTGTCGGCTCGTTCTTCTCGGCATCAAAGGCATCCGAGGTATATGAGCTGCTTGGAGAGAAAGGACTCGGCACAGACCTCTTTCCCGGTGTTGACGCCGGTCTGATGGAGGGGCGCCTGGCATACAGACAACATCACGGCGGACACGAGGCAGGTCCAAACTGGCCGTTCTTCCTTGACTGGTTTGACAGACAGGTAGTAAAAAGATAAATCATCCATACTGGCACAAGTATATAGAAAGCGGCACGGGTTCAAGTCAATCCGTGCCGCTTTCAGAATATTTATTGATGTTTATTTGTAATTCATCTCAAGGACAATCTTGCCAGTCTCTTTACCACGCTCAACACGCATACGCATTGTGCCTGTAACCTCTGTACCTACGCCAAGCTCAGTGAGTGTCGCTGTCGTCGAGATTCCGGTGCCCTTAAGATCAGCCTCGGTAAGCTCTCCGCTCCAAAGAACCGGGCCGTACGCGTGAGTGATAGTCCATCTGCCCGGCTCTATGCCGTCAAACTCATACTCATTGACACCCTGACGCAGCATAACACGGCGTGTACCGTTTCCGCCACCGCCAAATCCGCCCATTCCGCCACGGCCGGAAGACTTGCTTACCTCGATCTCAGCACCAAGTCCGTTGATAACCTCACTTGGTTCCTGATTGCACTCCAGACCGCTGTCAAATGACTCAATCTGGAAATAATACTCCGGATTTGTATTGAGGCTGCGGATATTGACAGAGTTCTTACCATATACGATACAGCCGTTATAGAGTTTTTTCTTATCAATACCATAGCGGACAATATAACCGTCAGCGCCAGGAACAGGCTCCCAAAGCAAGTCAGCCTCGCGGCGGTCCTCCTGATTGCGCACAGCCATATACTTCTTTACAATCACATTCTTGGCAGCCTTCGGATTTCCGAATATACGAAGGTCCTTGATGCAGAAGTTTGCCCCATCGTGTGTATAGACATTCGTAACCTTTATGTATCTGGCTGTTACAGGTTTCTCCAACTCATTGTAATCGTGGTGCAGATCCAGATAGTTCTCGCTCTTATCTATAATGGTTTTCCATTTTACACCATCTGTCGATGCCTGGACGGTATAGCACTGATACTTTGTCTTCTCTCTGTCCGATGCTCCGGCATTACCTCCGCCAAAGCCTCCGAATCCGCCACGGCCGCCACCCTGATTCTTGGCACCGATATGGTCAAAGTTCAACTGAATGGCATACACCTCGGCCTCCTTGCCGAAATCAATCGTATAATACTCTCCCGGATTTCCAGTCTCCGCGCTCCAGCAAGTCATAAAGTTCTCGTCAACAGCATTGGTTGAAGGATAGCCTTCCAAAGTAGATGATACGTCGGCTTTCTTCTTGTATGACAGCAATTTCCAGTTTGTATAGTTCAAATCAACAGCATTCTTGGCTCTCTGGCCCGGATAATACTGGGGATAGTCGCCCAGTGCGACGTATGAGTGCATCACGCCGTCCTTATCAACTGCAGTCGGATACATTGAGATTTCCGAGCCACGGCCTGCTCCGCCATAGCTGGCAGGAATCATACAGATAGTCCACAGCTGTCCGTCTTTATCTACGAATGTACTTCCGTGACCGGCTCCTACCTGAAAGCCTGTAGTCTTGTAGGTCAAAGGGTTATGCTCGGAATATGTGAATGGTCCCATTGGGCTGTCTGCCACATACACACCGTGTGAGTAGGTAAGAAGCTCCAGACCGATAGCGGCATACTGCAGATAATACTTGCCATTGTACTTAGTCATCCACGGGCCTTCAATCCAAGGATACTCATCGGGGAAATAGTCCCTTCGGCCATTGAAAATGGAATAGATTACATCCTCTTTGTGACGGGCCTCAAAACCGTGGTGTCTGTAGTCACCGAAGAAACAGATTTCCGGGCCATTCTTCACTTTGAATGTGACAGGATCAAGTTCGACCACCTTGAAAGGCATAATCTGAGACCAGCCGTAATAGAGATATACACGGCCGTCATCATCGACAAACAAATTGGCATCGCCATAGCGGTCACTCTCAAGCTCGGCGCATTTCTCCCATTTGCCGGACTTGGGGTCATCACACTTATAAACATTCCTGTTGTTCATCGAGCAACCGTACATAATACCGTCTTTCACAACCACCGACACAACTCCGCCAGGATAGTTCGGAGCATCGACGTATGTCCAGTTACGGAAATCCGATGAATACCAGTAGCCCTTCCGGTGCGATACGAACAGATAATAGTCGTCCTTGTAAATAAGGACAACCGGCTCGCCTCCACGATACGAGCGCTCATTACCCACAACAATGTCGAGAGGGTTACAGAATGTACTTGTCTTAGACTTTGCCGCATCAGTGTGAGCGGCTCCGGCCAAAAGTACTCCAGCCAGAATCAAATACCTGAATAATGATCTCATACACAAATTATTATAAAGTAAAACCATTGCTGCCGTTTTCGGTCTGTTCCAATAATCTTTCTGTTAAATTTGGTAAAAATAGTGATTACAAAGTAAAAACGGCATTTTTATCCAGGTTTTTTTACAGCTGCAATACAGCCAATTACAGGTTTATCTTGCTACTAGTCCGCCATCCACAAGATAGTGACCGCCGGTACAGAAGCTGGAAGCATCCGATGCAAGGAAATATACAAGCTCCGCCACCTCTTCGGGCTTGCCTATTTTACCGCGTGCGTAGAGTTTGTTCTCAGCTTCCAGATAATCATCAAAGCTGCAGTTGTTCACAACGGCAAAATCTTTGAAAAGCTTGTCAACAAGCGGTGTTCTGGTAGTACCCGCACAGACGGCATTGACGCGGATATTCTTAGGACCGAGATCAATTGACAGGCTGCGGGTAATCTGGCCCAATGCTCCCTTTGTAAGACCATATACGAAACTGTTGGCCTTTCCGACGAACCACTGGTCGGAACAGCTTATTACAACGCTGCCTCCTCCAGCCTCCACGATGTGTGGGACAGCCTCCCGCAGAGTGTTGACTGTACCGTATATATTGGTCTGTATCATCAAATCCATTTCTTCGTCTGCGACATCCAGAAGGGTGTTGCACCGATGGATTCCGGCATTCGCGAAGACGCTGTCAAGCTTCCCGAAACGTGCCACCGTAGCTTTAACGGCATTGCGTATATCAGCGCGCACTCTGGTGTTCCCCTCAATAAAGAGAATGTTATCAGGATTGCCAAGTTTTTCAAGCAATGCCCCGGCTTCTTTGACATCTATGTCCATAAACCCCACATTCCATCCTTCGCGGGCGAATTTTGCAACACTGGCAGCCCCTATTCCAGCAGAGCCTCCTGTAATAAATATCGTTTTCATAATTATTGAATGATTTATTTGTTGCAAATATACAGTGGAATTGTGGCAAAAGCCGTGAACAGAGCCAATTTCTGCTTCCGTTTATCGCAATCTGCGACTGGACGGACACTTACCACTCAAGAAGGCACTCATAAATTTATTGACAAATGACACACCGATAAGGCCAAGTTCCCAGCTAACTTGAGCTTCTTCCCGACTAGTGCATTAACTAGGCAGCAAAATTTCTCCAACTGGGCAACAAAATTTCTCCAACTGGGCAGCAAAATTTGCCCAGTTATCGCGATGTTGCCGCGCACTTGTCATTTAAAATTTCCTTTTCGCTGTTTTCGTTTGAAATTTTCTGACAGACCTTCCTTTTTCCAGTTTTCGGTTGACATTGTTCACTCTCCTGGTTTCCGGTGAAGCTGGCAACTCGGCCTGCTTGTGTGCCGTCTGGCAATGCTTCTGCTGTAACCGATTGTAAATCAATTTGTAGCGGCAATTGCCAACGTAACCGGTCTCAGCATTGAACAGGTGGACAGCCTTACTCTTCATTGATACCGATCCCCTGAGCATCCAGTAGCGGCTTGAGGACCTCCCGCAGAGGGGTGGTGAAGAGGAGGTACATGCCTCATCCAAGTCAGTACCTTACAACACTCAGGGAAAAGACAGATAACGCTGGCGGTCAACGGCAGGGAATTTCTCGATGGCGTAACGGAGTGTAGTGCGGGGCATTACGCGGCAACGGGGATGGGACTCACCGGGGGCAGGCGATTCAAGATAGGCTATGAGGCGTGGCTCATCGTGTTTGCCGACTTCGCGCAAAAGCCAGCCTACAGCCTTGTGCAGAAGGTTGTGAGGATGATGAAGCAATATGTCGGCTATGGCAATGGCATCGTCGGTCTGCCCCTCACGGATAAACGCCATACAGCTCACTATGGCGATGCGCTGTTCCCAAATAGTCTTGCCGCTGCGGGCAAAATCGTAAAGAACAGTCCTGTCTTTATCAATCAGCCACGGGCCCAGAATCTCGTAGCAGCTTAAATCGACAAGATCCCAGTTGTTTATATAATCGGTATGCGAAAGGTAAAAATCGACACAACGCTGCTGCAAGGCCTTGTCCTTTTTGGCGTGACGGAAAATCTGCACCAGGATGAGCAGTGAGCACAGCCTTATCTCGTGCCACGGACTTGATACAGTCTGTTCAAGTTCTTCCAAAGAGCAGTCTTTCCATATTTCCTTGACCAGTGCACGGGTTACAGGTACTTTGATGCCCAGGAACTTATCGCCCTCGCCGTACTCACCTTTTCCTGTCTTGAAAAAGCGGCTGAGACCGGCCACCTGCGAATCATCGCGCAGAGCCATCATCCGTTCCTCAATCATATCGGCTGGCGTTCAGAATTCTTTCAACACCTTGCAGTAACTCTCAAGGAAGCGGTCGGCATGCGATTTCGACACGCACAAAGGCGGCAGCAGACGAATTACATTGGTACCGCTCACACCTGTAAATATATGTTCCTGGAACAGCAGTTTCTGACGCAGTTCCCTGATAGGTCTCTCAAACTCCATTCCTATCATCAGGCCGATGCCCCGGACTTCTTTAGGGCCATTTATCTTACGCAGCTCGTCTAGCAGATATGTGCCGACAGTGGCGGCATTCCCAACAAGATTCTCATGCTCCATAACGTCGATTACAGCAGTGGCGGCGGCACAAGCCAGATGATTGCCTCCGAAGGTTGTTCCAAGCTGACCGATGACAGGCTTGAACATCGGGCTGACAAGCAAAGCTCCGCAAGGCAGGCCGTTGGCTATGCCTTTGGCACAGGTAATCAAATCGGGACGGATTCCGTAATGCTGATGGGCAAAGAAACGGCCGCTGCGACCGTAGCCGCATTGTATCTCATCGAGAATCAGTACAGTACCGTTGGCGGTGCAGGCCTCACGCAAAGTCTGCATAAACGCGGCATCGGGCACTTGAATACCGCCCACGCCCTGAATACCCTCGATTATGACGGCTGCCACATCGCCTTTGGAAAGCTCGGCAACGGCGGCATCGGCATCGTTCCAAGGCAGATATGTAACGTGTCCGTTGGCATTTATCGGAGCAATTATCTTTGGATTGTCCGTTACCTCGACGGCAAGCGACGTACGCCCGTGGAATGCATGACGGAACGAGAGCACGCGGCTGCGGCCTGTGTGGAATGAGGCCAGTTTCAAGGCATTCTCGTTGGCCTCCGCACCGGAGTTTATCATAAACAGGCTGTAATCCCCGTACCCTGATATTTTACCAAGGCGCTGGGCAAACTGCTGCTGAAGCTTATTGACTACCGAATTGGAATAGAAACCGAGAGTCGCCACCTGACGGCTGACAGCCTCGACATAATGCGGATGCGCGTGACCGATGCTTATAACAGCATGGCCGCCGTACAAATCCAGATACTCCTGTCCGTTCTCATCCCAGACCTCGCACCCCTGCCCTTTGACTATACATACAGGGAACAGGCTATATACCTCGAATAAATTCATAATAATTCAAAAAGATTCAGAAACCTGACGGTTTGAGCTTCAGGCCGACAGTCTCCTTCAGATTGAACAGCAGATTCATGTTGTGGACTGCTGTTCCGCTGGCGCCTTTCACCAGATTATCTATGCACGATGTAATCAGAAGGCGGTCCTGATACCTGTCAAGATGAATCAGGCATTTGTTGGTATTGACCACCTGCTTCAGATCGACCGGTTCCTCTACGATATGGACAAATGAATCGGCCTCGTAATAATCACGATAAATCTTATACAGCTCTTCAAGCGGCAGACCGTTCTTGATCAGCGATGTACAGTAAATGCCACGCGCAAAGTCACCGCGATACGGCACGAAGAATATCCCGCTGTTGAAACTGCTCTGCAACTGCGTGAGCGACTGCCTTATCTCGGCAAGATGCTGATGCACGAACGGCTTATAGACCGAGATGTTGTCAGTACGCCAGCTGAAATGGGTAGTAGCGGACGGTTTGACACCGGCTCCGGTACTTCCGGTTATAGCATTCACATAAACATCATCGTTCAACATAAGGTTACGCGCAAGCGGCAGCAACGCCAGCTGTATGGCTGTGGCGAAGCAACCGGGATTGGCAACGTGCTGACTGTGACAGATTGCACGTCGGTTCAGTTCCGGCAAACCATAAATGAAATCGTTGTCCTGAGCCTTAAGACGGTAATCCTGCGACAGGTCAATGATTTTCAGGTTTTCCGGAATGGAGTTCTCCTGCATGAACTTGCGTGTGTCACCGTGGGCCGTGCAGAAAAACAACACATCTACCTCATCGAAAGGCAACTGGTCGGTGAATGTCATTTCAGTCTCACCAATCAGCCCTTCGTGAACCGACGACAACTTATTACCGGCATTACTGGTACTGTTCACAAAGACAATCTCCACATCGGGATGATTCAGGAGAATTCTGATGAGCTCACCCGAGGTGTAACCAGCCCCTCCAATAATTCCGGCCCTGATCATTTAACAGGCATTACAAGGGCACAAATCAGATATCCGAGAATACCTGCACCACAAGCCAGTACCAGAAAAACGAATATAAGACGTATTATCGTGGCATCTATATCAAAATATTCGGCAAGACCGCCACAAACGCCTAACAGTTTCTTGTCTGATAGTGAACGATAAAGTTTCTTTTTATTTTCCATACATTTATAATAATAGTGAATAATCTTATCTTTCCTCGTCAGGATGTACGCTGTAATATGCGCGAAGCGGGGTGGAGGTTATCTTGATGAAGCCCTTGGCATCATCGGCAGTCCAAGCCTTCGCGCCCTCACCATACTCACCAAGCTTGTTGTGTACCAGGTCGTCGGGAGTGTCACAGCCTACAGTCTGGAAGCTGTACGGACGGAGCTCCAGAGTGACAGTTCCGTTCACATTACGCTGGCTGCTCTCAAGCATAGCCTCGATATCAGGCATCACAGGCTCAAGGTACTGACTCTCGTGCAGGAACATTCCATACCAGTTGCTCACCTGGTCTTTCCAGTACTGCTGCCATTTTGAGAGCGTATATTTCTCCAAGAAACGGTGTGCGCCGATAATAAGCATCGGAGCGGCGGCCTCAAAGCCGACACGGCCTTTTATTCCGATGATGGTATCACCTACGTGACAGTCCCGGCCGATAGCATACGAAGCACCGATTTTCTCAACCTCCTGGATGGCCTTGATGCGGTCATCGTATTCAGTTCCATTGACACTGACAAGCTCTCCTTTCTCAAAACCCAGACTCAGAATCTCGGAGCCTTCCTTGGTGGGATGTTTCAGATATGCGCTCTCGGGCAGACCTTTCGCACTGTCAAGAATCTCGCCTCCGCAAATTGATGTTCCCCAGATACCGACGTTATACGAGTATTTCAACTTTGCGAAATCGGCGCTGAAACCATTCGCGTTCAGATAGTCAATCTCTTCCTTGCGGCTCAGATTACGGTCACGGGTAAGTGTGATGATCTCAACGCCAGGAGCTTTGACCAGAAATGTCATATCAAAACGTATCTGGTCATTTCCCGCGCCTGTCGATCCGTGCGCAATGGCATCGGCTCCTATCTCATTCGCATATCGGGCGATGGCAAGAGCCTGGAAGATGCGCTCCGATGAAACCGATATCGGATAGCAGTTGTTGCGCAGCACATTGCCATATACCATAAAGCGGAGAGACTTGTCGTAATACTCTTTAGTCACATCCAAAGTAACATACTTTACAGCGCCCAGCTTATAGGCATTCTCCTCGTTGGTCTTGAGCTGCTCTGCGCTGAAACCTCCGGTATTGGCGCAGGCGGCATATACCTCATAGCCCATCTCTCTGGTCAGATACATAACATTGTAACTTGTATCGAGACCACCCGAGAACGCTACTACCACTTTCTTTTTCTTATCCATATTATTTATACATTCATCAAAAAATCAGCTCTCCAACTTGTGAATTCTCTCCAGGACATCAGCAGGAATCTTTACCGGAAGATGTTCCTCGGGATCATAGAGCATAGCAGTGCAGATACAGTATTTGCGGCCGGTACGCTTCAGGACATCGACATTCACACAGCCCTCACAGCCGCGCCAGAAGGCCTCGTCGTCGGTCAGATCGGCGAAAGTCACCGGCTGATAGCCCAGCTGGGTGTTCATCGTCATAACAGCGGCACCGCTTGTGAGTGAGAAAATCTTGGCTTTCGGCCAGCGGGTACGTGCAAGTGAGAAGGTCAAGTCCTTTATACGCTTTGCCAGTCCCAATCCCCGGAAATTCGGATGCACGATAAGTCCGGAAGTAGTAACATATTTCTTATTCTCCCAAGTCTCTATATAGCTGAAACCGGCAAACGTGTCACCCTTCAAGGCTATTACAGCCTTTGCCTCGCGTATCTTTGACGTGAGATACTCGTGCGTACGCTTCGCTATTCCGGTACCGCGCACTTTAGCAGCATCAGCGATAGTGGCAAGAATCGTATCTACATATTTCTCGTGCGACTCATCGGCCACCATTACAACTATCCCATCATTTCCTTCCATTGTATTATAAAAATTACATTGAGACTATTATCGGCTCAAGCTGCCGCTTTATGTCCTGACGGGCCACGTTCTCTCCCAGAATCATAAGCAAAGTGTCATCACCGGCAATAGTTCCCAACACACCCTTAATGTTACTGTTATCTATATCATATGCAAGACTGGGAGCATACCCCGGCCGTGTCTTGATAACTGCCATATTGCCCGAGAAGGTAAGTGACAGGAAACCGTATCTCGGCTGTGATATCTGCTGGGCAGTGTCCTTTCCGTGTTTGAGCAGAGCCTGATTGGGCAATACATATATATATTCCCCGTATGTATTTGCCACTTTTGATATTTTCATTTTTTTCAGATCTCTTGATAATGTAGCCTGGGTCACATTAAAACCTTTCTCACACAAAAACATCATCAGCTGCTCCTGATTTTTCACATCATATCCGGAAACTATCTGGCGTATCGCCTCAAGGCGGTCGTTCTTGTTTCTCATATCTGCATAAATATTCTTGAATTTTCTGCAAATATACACACAAATGTTATTTGCCTGTATTCTTTTTTTGGCCAAATCTCTTGACAAGCCCCCCCATGATGTATTATTTTTGCACGGTTTATGAAAAATAACGAGGCCACATACGTTTGTCCCCTGTGCGGAAGCGGCGCGACAAGTCTGTTTGCCGAGGTGGGAGACTATGCGGTCAGCAATGAGTCATACAAACTTATCAAATGTGACACTTGCGGAATCATCCATACTGTTGATGCCCCCGTCGGCGATATGAAGGAGGATTACCGTACCCTTGAGCAAGAGCTGTACAGAGCAGACCATCCGCAGAGACTCTTCGACAGGATCTATTACAACATGCGCTTCATAACCATACGGCGCAGAATAAGGCTCATCGAGAATCTGACAAGGCTCAAAAAGGGGAAACTGCTGAACTACGGGGCAAAAAGCGGATTCTTCTCAAGCAGGATGTCCGACCGCGGATGGAAAGTGACATCGCTTGAGGAATATCACGAGCACAGGATATTCTCATTGGAGATGTTCCATCACCGCATGATGGAACTGTCCGAGATTGACAGCCTGCCGGCTGAGTCGTACGACGTGATCACTCTGTGGCATTTCTTCGAGCACCACAAGAATCCCGAACAGCTTATCGACAAGCTCAGGGCACTGCTGAAGCCGAATGGACTGCTGCTGATAGCCTGTCCGAATACCGACTCTTACGATGCGGCATATTACGGCCAGTATTGGGCAGCCTGGGACGTTCCGCGTCACCTGTGGCATTTCAATCCGTCATCGATGTTGAAATTGGGATTGAGACACAATCTGATACTGATGTATCACAAGCGCATACCGTTTGATGTGTTTTATATCTCACTTCTGTCGGAGCAATACAGGAATAAGAGATACAAGACTCTGCGCGGACTGGCTATGGGTGTCTATTTTTGGTATAAGTCAAACTGGCGGCGCGGCAAGAGCAGTTCAATAGTATATGTATTCAGAAAAAACAACACGAAACAATGAGTTCGGTTCATAGAAAGAAAAAACGCAGAATCAATCTTCTGTCAATAACAGCTACAATAAGCACATCGCTTGTTCTTCTGCTTATCGGTATTATTACTTTCATGCTTTTATCGGCCGGCAGGCTCTCGCATAACCTTCGCGAGGAGATGACACTCGAGCTGGTATTGAAAGACGGACTGGATATACAGAATATCAACGATCTCCGGAACATACTCTCATCAATGCCATACTCAAAGGAATGCGAGTACATCTCAAAAGAAGATGCGCTTGCCGAGATGAGCGCTGAGATGGGAGTCGATCCATCGGAGTTCCTGCAATACAATCCGTTTTACGCATCAATCAGTTTAAGATTAAGTGCTGAATATGCCAATTACGACAGTCTGGCCACATTCCTGCCTACATTGCGCGAGTTACCGCAAGTCAAGGACGTAAATTACCAGCGGGAGCTTCTCGACTCAGTGAACAGCAATATACGCAAGGCATCACTCATTCTTCTGGTATTGGCTGTCCTGCTTACACTGATATCGGTGACTCTGATAAACAACACTATAAAACTGACCATCTACTCACTGCGTTTCATTCTATATTCAATGAAACTTGTCGGTGCGAGATGGTCGTTCATACGCCGTCCGTTCATACGCAAGAACCTGAGAATCGGAATTATATCAGCCATTATCGCCTGCGTGGGAATATGGGGCGGACTGCATTTCTGCTCAAAATACGAGCCGGGTCTCGCCACTCTGGTTGACAGCAGCATGCTGATTCCGGTCTTCGCGGTCATTTTCCTGACAGGAATCCTGATCACCTGGCTATGCGCCCTGACTTCAGTAAACCGTTTTCTCAAAATGAAATCGGGCGAGCTATATTACATTTAATACAATACATTTATAATATGGACAATAACAAATCTACTTTTGGCAAGCTGAATTTCATTCTAATCGCAGCGAGTGTAGTAATCATCCTTATCGGTTTTTTGCTGATGACAGGCCCGAACTGTACAAACGATGTCTTTGAACCTGATATCTTCAGTGTACGCCGCACAAAAGTCGCCCCTGTGGTATGTATCATAGGATTCTTCCTGATGATAGCTGCCATTCTGGTCAAGCCACGTGAGAAAAACGAAAACAGGAATCAGCAATGAGCGGCATAGAATCTGTATTGCTCGGAATCCTGCAGGGACTCACCGAATACCTGCCTATCAGCAGCAGCGGTCATCTGACCATAGCGTCTGCCCTGTTCGGAATCGATGCGGAGCAGAATCTGCAATTCACGGTTCTTGTTCACGTAGCCACCGTACTGAGCACCATAGTCATATTCTGGAAAGAGATTGTATGGATATTCCGCGACCTTTTCACGAAACAGTCATGGAAAAGCTATGAAGGTCTGAACTACGGCACCAGATACGCTGTCAATATACTAATATCGATGATTCCGGTAGGAATAGTCGGTGTATTCTTCAAAGACAAGATTGAGGCCATATTCGGCTCCGGACTGACAATAGTCGGCACTATGCTTCTGGTAACCGCGGCATTGCTGGCATTCTCGTATTACGCCAGACCCAGACAGCGTGAAAACATATCCGGCTGGCACGCATTCTGGATTGGAGTGGCACAAGCCGTTGCCGTACTGCCTGGTCTGTCACGCTCAGGCTCGACAATAGCCACAGGCCTGCTGCTTGGCAACAAGAAAGAAAGCCTGGCGCAATTCTCATTCCTTATGGTGATACCGCCTATTCTGGGCGAGGCACTGCTCGATGCCAAAGAGCTGTTGGGGGCAGGCCCTGCCGCAACATCGGACGGGACTCCGACCGGCGTACTCCTGGCAGGTTTTCTGGCAGCCTTCATCGCAGGATGTGCAGCCTGCAGATGGATGGTATCGATTGTACGCAAAGGGAAACTGATATGGTTCGCGCTCTACTGCGCCATTGCCGGAATATTGACACTTACATTACTTTGAGATAGCGTGATGGATTTTCAGAGTGGTGAGATTCTTTGTCTCGACAAGCCATACGGCTGTACCTCGTTCGATGTGGTAGGCCGCGTACGCTGGCAGCTGTGCCGCAGGCTTGGCGTGAAAAAGCTCAAGGTAGGTCACGCCGGAACACTTGACCCTCTGGCCACCGGTGTGCTGATTGTTTGTACAGGCCGTGCCACAAAACGTATCGAGGAGCTTCAATACGGTACAAAAGAATATATTGCCACCATACGGCTGGGTGCAACAACTCCATCGTTCGATCTGGAGAAACCCATCGATGCCACCTACCCTACTGAGCATATAACCAGACCGATGGTCGAGGAAGTGCTCCAACGTTTCAAAGGGACAATCCAGCAGATTCCACCATCATTCTCTGCCTGTAAGATAGACGGAAAGAGAGCATATAAGATAGCACGCAAAGGTCAGGAGGTAGTTCTTCAGCCCAAGACCCTGCAAATAGACGAGATTGAGCTTACCGAATGCAACCTGCCGGACATCACTGTCAGAGTTGTATGCAGCAAAGGCACTTACATACGGGCTCTGGCGCGTGATATCGGCCAGGCATTGGACAGCGGCGGACACCTTATTGCCCTGCGGCGTACGCGCGTAGGTGATGTGACAGTCGATAAATGCATTGATCCTGAGCATTTCGCCGAATGGCTGGACAGTCAGGAAATAACAATCAACAATGAGGAAAACAAATAAACATTCATAAAATGAAACTTTCGCAATTCAAATTCAAGCTTCCCGAAGACAGGATAGCACTTTACCCGGCTGAGAACAGAGATGAGTCGCGCCTTATGGTAATCCACAGAAAGAGCGGAGAGATTGAGCACCGCATCTTCAAGGAAGTAATCAATTATTTCGACGACAAGGATCTGTTTATCTTTAACGACACAATGGTCTTCCCTGCCAGATTGTACGGCAATAAAGAGAAGACAGGCGCACAAATCGAGGTATTCCTTCTCCGTGAGCTGAAAGAGGAGAATCTCTTATGGGATGTGCAGGTTGATCCGGCACGCAAAATAAGAATAGGAAACAAACTGTATTTCGGTGAGGACAACTCAATGGTGGCCGAGGTTATAGACAACACCACATCGCGCGGCCGCGTCCTGCGTTTCCTCTATGACGGTCCGCACGATGAGTTCAAGAAAGCTCTGTACTCACTCGGCGAGGCTCCGCTGCCTACATATATCAAGCGTAAGGTTGAGCTTGAGGACAATGCCCGTTTCCAGACAATATTCGCAAAGAACGAAGGCGCTGTCACAGCCCCTGTATCGGGTCTCCACTTCAGCCGCGAGCTGCTCAAGCGTATGGAGATAAAAGGCATAGACCGCACATTCATTACCATGCACTGCGGATTGGGAAACTTCCGCGATATCGATGTTGAGGATCTTACCAAGCATAAGATGGAGTCCGAGCAGATGTTCGTGACCGAGGAATGCTGTGAGATTGTCAACAGATGCAAGACCGAGGGTCACAGGATATGTGCGGTAGGCAACACTGTAATGCGCGCCTTGGAAACTGTTGTCGGCACCAACGGACTGATTACTCCATTCGAGGGATGGACCAACAAGTTCATATTCCCGCCATATCAGTTCAGCGTGGCAAGCGACCTGATAAGCAACTTCCAGCTTCCGTACACCACACAGCTGATGCAGACCTGCGCCTACGGCGGATACGACCTTGTAATGCACGGATACAACATCGCACTTAAAGAAGGCTATCGCTTCGGATGCTATGGCGACGCCATGCTGATAACAGACTGACACTATGCTTTACCTCTCATTGGGTAGCAATATTGCCGACAGGCGGGAGCATCTGGCTGCCGCCGTGTCGGAAATAGAAAACAGAATAGGACACATAACAAAAAAGTCGGACATCATTGAGACCAGTCCCTGGGGATTCGACAGTCCGAATCAATTTCTGAACCAAGCTTTGGAAGTCGATACCGTACTCACGCCCGAACAAGTGCTGGAACAGACCCAGGCCATTGAATCGGAAATGGGACGCAAGGAAAAAAGCAGAGACGGACTGTATAAAGACCGCATCATCGACATAGACTTGCTGATGTACGGCAATCACATCATCAATTCCGACACTCTGACTTTGCCGCACCCGCTTATGACAAAACGGTTGTTTGTACTGAAACCACTGGCACAGATTGCCCCCGATGCCTTACATCCTATTATAAATAAATCCATATCTGAATTATTAAGTAATCTGAGCTATGGCAGACAACTATCTTGAGAACCACTACGAGGACTACCTGAAACGTAAGGCCGAGTGGGAGAAAAAGAAAAAAAAGCTTAATATCCCCACAAATAACAACAAGCTTGAGGATTAATAGCTACGAATTTCATAATTCAAAGCACGGACTATACACTTTTTGTTAAAAAGTTCCTATATTTGCAAACCTTTAGGAAACATTCCGTATGGATAAAGGCTGCAAATATGTATGGTTGACCATTCTGTTCACCCTGCTGGCAATAGTTCCGGCAGGTTGCGACAGGATTTCTTCGGACGATGCCGGCTCATCCGTCTCCGACGGTCCTGTAACCGTAGCATTCGGATTGGAGAGGGGCAACAGCGGAGTAATTGCCATCGAAAACGGTGAAACAACCCGTACGTTTATCCTGCCAGATGGTAAAAGGGCACAATGGGAAGACAATGACAAGATTCTCCTGTGGGCAAAATCGGGAAACGGCTCTTTCGCCATCAGCGGAACTCCGTTCTCCGTAATGGCAAACGGTAACGATGAGGCGATATTCACGGCTACCCTGCCCCAGCCGATGAAAGAAGACACCTATACTTATTATGCCTGCTATCCACAGCCAGTCTCGATCAGCAATACGACAGCCGTTTTCTCTCTGCCGGCAATCAAGAAAGGCAGAGCTGCTGACGGAGAGGATATTATGGTGTCTGCTCCTTTAACCGGAGGTGCTCTCAAGCCATATAAAAGCGGTGATGACACCGGAATCAAAATCAGGATGGAGCATCTTCTGCACCTGCTTCGCTTTTATCTTCCAGCCGGCTCAAACGGTCTTAACGGCGAGAACATTGAAAGAATTGTAGCCCGATTCCCATCAAATGTCGCAGGGAACGTCACAAAAGACATCGCACGCAGTTCTGCTCCCACACTCAGCAACGGTGTATCCGAAATTGAGATTATCCCCGAGACTGCACTTGCCCCATCGGGACAATCCTCGCGCAACTATGCCTGCGCCGCCATTTTTCCGACGGAATTCGGACAGGGTGCGCAAATGGAACTGGTATTGTATTCCGACAACTGGATCGGCTACGTAGCTCCTATATCAATATCCGGAAGAAATTTTCAATCCGGACACGCTACTGACGTATGCCTGCGCCCATCGGAATTGGTTCAGCAATATACTCTCAAGCTCAAGCTCGCGGCCAACAATCTGGGCGAGGACGTGCAGAAAATCACAATTTCAACAGATAAGGCCGGATGTACTCTGGGCGAAGGCGGAGGACAGACGTATGTCTGGGAGCCTGGAGGCGACATTCCGTTAGGAGAAGTACTGTCATTCCACTATACCAGGGAAGACGATTTCATTGGATTGAGTGGCGCAACCATAAGCATAACCTACGATTCCGAGCACGTAATATGCAGGCAGTCTATAGTCTTGCCCAACCTCAAAGACAAGAGGTCATATACCTGCGACCTTACGGTTCCATATCTGCTGTTCGAGGATTTCAGCACCGTGCCTTCATTCAGTTCAAACGATGAGCACAAAGTCAGCAGTACCGGAACTATGTCAGCATACTCTTTCCTGAATGGATGGACGGGTGGACGCGTGGGTGCCCAAAGCGGTAATTGTATCAGAATAGCCGGACGGCGTGAGTGCGGACTGTGGATTGATGCCCACTACCCTGCAAGAGTAGATTCCGCGCCTTTGGAGGAGATAAAATCTCCTGTAGATATCGAAGTGTCGTTCGATTATGGTACAAACCGCGACTACACGATGTCGGATGCAGTCAAAGGACAGCACATTTATGTCGGATATGTGACATCGACCAAAGCATACGCAAGCGGCGATGAGACCGGCGTATTCGAAGGCGGTTCAAACAATATTGACACCGAAGAGCTGACAGGTTCCTGGACAAACCTGCCGAACAGAGCCACAATGGTAATACACAATATTCCTGCCGGCACGACAAACCGCATCACTTGGAGAGATGACCCGTATTCCGAAAACGAATTCGGAGCCAACACCACAACATGGTGCTACATCGACAATATTAAAGTAAAAGTAAAACAATAGAATCAATATGAAAAGACTCCTGCTGATTCCCGCAGTTCTTCTGGCAATGATCACTGTCTCATGCCAGAAGGCGGCAGATGAGACCGGGTATCTGGTCTTTGACATCACTAGTGAGACCTCGGTGACGGACGAGGTTAGAAGCTATGTATCGGACTACACATCTCTCCCGGCAAAGAAAGACTTTGCAATCACCATCAGGAACTCCACCGGCGAGACTGTATGGAGCGGTGCGCTCTCAAAATGGAGCACATCCACAAAGCTACCGGTAGGATATTATTCTGTAAATGCCGTTTATGGCACCACAAGTGACGAAGGAGCGGACAAGCCATGTTTCAGCGGTGATGCCACATTTACAATAACAGGTGCGGAAACTACATCGGTGAACATACCTGTTTCCCTGCAGAACTGCATCGTGAGATTCACCTGTACCGACAATTTCAAGAACTATTTCACGTCATACTCCTTCACTGTAACTACAGGGGCCGGAAAAGAATTCACCTTCAACAAGAATGCAGCTGGAGCCATCTTCATAGATGCCTACAAGATGATACTTAACGGTCAAGTAACCAATCAGGGAGGACAGACATCTGCAGTTCCTGAGAAAATTTACGACAACCTGCAACCGGCGACCTGCTACACATTGAAAATGGATGCCACAAATGTAGGCGGACTGCAATTGATTATTACATTCAACAACACGGTGGAAACCATAGACCTTGGCGACATCGAGATAAATGACTGACAAACACAGGCTGAATATGAAAAAGAACGTTATTCTCTCAATAATTGCAGCGACAGTGCTCTGCGCCTGCAGCAAAGACAGCATGCCGGGCATCACCAAATCCGAGGAGAACGGATACCTTTCTTTCGAGAACTGGATACTGAACGTAGATGACGAGGTGGAACCGACAAAAGCCATAGCTCCGGCAGATGGAGGCTACACGATAATCATCACCGACCGGAACGGCGGGCAGCCGGAAATAACTACAACCTGGAGCGCCATCAAAAGCAAAGGCAGCAAGATTACCCTTCCTGAGGGAGACTATACAGTAACAGCCCGCTCCAGTGCCGGGGAAGTGCCTGACGCAGCATTCGAAAAGCCCATTTATGGAGCATCCCGGGATTTCAGCATTGTTGCCGGACAAACCACGACTATCTCCAATTTTGTATGCAGGCTCCTCCAGGCCAAAGTTACCGTGGCCTATAGTGATGACCTGCTTGAGATGATTGACGGAGATTGCACAACCACCGTATCAGTCTCACCCACAGCACCTCTGGAGTACAAGGTAAATTGGTCAAACGGAAAAGCCACCTATGACAAGTCTGCCGGATATTTCGCTAGCAACAACGGCGTCAGTACCACCATGGACATAACTTTTAAAGGACATGTTGAGGGCAGTGTAAAGACGATGAGGCAGGTGTTGACAAACGTAAAGCCCTGCACATGGCATCAGATAAAGTTCATAAAGAAAATCAATGAGGAAGGAAATGCCGACATCGATATCGTCATTACTGATTTTGTAGATGACGAGGAACTTGGCAGAAACGTAAACGCATCCGAGAAGATTATCGGAGAGGACCCTGATGCTCCAAAGGGAGACGGAGGCATCAAACTTGAGAGCACCTGCAGCTTTGATATAACCAAACCCATAATCGTTCCTGACGCTTCCAAACCATTCGTACTGACGATGAAAGCCATCGTTCCAAACAAGGTAAAGCGTTTCACCGTAGAGGTCAACTCCACCAATCCGGTATTTGTGGATGCCGTACAGAGTATCAATGACGGAAGTGCCGTACTTGATCTTGTCAGTCCAAGCGACGGAGCGAAAGCTGTATTCTCCGAGATCCTGCCATTCCCATACGGTGATGCCGTCAACAACAAATCGGAGATTTCATTCGACCTGAGCGATGCCCAGACACCAATTCTGGCCTTCGCCGGTACCCACTCTTTCACAATGCACGTGACAGACCAGGCCGGATGCAAGAAGGACATCAAAATTGAACTGGTAGTTAAATAAAAGGAGGGAGGAAATATGAAAAAGACATTCATGATTACCGTCATCGCGGCAAGCATAATACTTTCTGCCTGTACACGCTCCTCGCTTAGAACAGATCCCGCAGGCGAAGGCTCAATCTGCCTTGGAATGAGCATTGACACAAAAGCATCATTGGGCAACGATGAACTCCGCGATAATGCCTGTGTCAATATTTATATGGCCGACTTCTCCGGTCTGGTGCGTCACTACACTTACAAGGACGCACCAAAGTATATCTATCTGCCTGTAGATGAATACAGAATTGACATCATTGCAGGCGAGGCGGCAAAGGATAAGCCGAAAGAGGCATCCTGGGAGCAGAAAAGCTACAAAGGCTCCTCGGCTTTCACAATATCAAGGGGAACCAACACCCCTGTATCAGTCGAAGCAAAAGTCAGTAATGTGATTACAAAAGTCACATTCGACAGCTCCATCGCCGAGAATTTCGATGCCGGATATACCTTCACAATCGGTACCAGTGCCTCTGATGCGTCAAAACAGCTTGTATATAACAGTTCAAAATCGGGCAATGAGGGATACTTCATCGTTTCCGATTTCGAGCCGTCACTATATTGGAGTTTCTCAGGCAATGCCAAAAACGGTTCCAATGTCAGCAAGACTGGCGAGATTGCTTCTGTTGAGAGAGGCAGACTCTACAAGCTGAAACCCAAATACACCGTCAGCGACGGAACACTCAATTTCGACCTGAAAGTGGATTATGACCTTGAGGCCATCAACGACATTATTGTTTTCGACCCAGTCTCAACCGGTCTGGCAGCCACTCCTGCAACCGAGATATGGGCCGGGCACACAACAGTCTATGCCGATGTGGATGAATCCGAATACAGTGACCCCAATGCCATAAAATTCGCATACACCAGCGATGGCAGGAACTGGACAACCGTAAATGCCGTGAGAAAGTCCGAAGGCTCCTATTCCGCCCAGCTTAAAGGTCTGACCGGAAGTACCACATATACTTACAAGCTTGTCATAAACGGAGAGCAGATCGGCGAAAGCCGGACTATCACCACCGAAGCAGCGCCTCAGCTGCCAAACTATGATTTCGAGACAGTATCCAATGCGGAAGGCTCCAAGTACTATTGCTTCTATGACCCCAGCTCATCTGTTCCGGCCTTGAGGACAAAATTCTGGGACAGCGGCAACACAGCCTCGGCCAGCTACGGTTACGTAATCTGCAACTCATCGACAGACGTTCCTTCAGACATCGGTTCCACAAGAAGCGCAGTGCTGGAATCTGCATACGCAGTAGTCAAATTCGCCGCTGGAAACCTCTTTACCGGAAGTTTCGCAGGTTTGGATGGTCTCAATGGCAAAGTCAATTTCGGAAGACCTTGGACATCACGCCCTACGGCTGTACGTTTCTGGTATTCCTATTCTGCAGGAAAAGTAACGCAAACCGCCCAAGGTTGTCCGCTCACCAAAAATGATTACGACCTTTTCAGCATTCAGGTTGCGCTCGGCACTTGGAGCAACCGTACTTACGGAGGTTCCGCAGAGTCACCCGTACAAGTCAACACAGGCAATAAATCCACATTCTACGATTACAATTCCCTCCCCGAGACCATCGCATACGGCAAGCTTGAGGAATCGGGAACAGGATCGAGATCCGGATGGAAGCAGGCCACCGTAAAATTGGACTACAAGTATCTGGACAGATATCCAACGCACATTATCGTTTCCTGCGCCGCCAGCAAATACGGAGACTACTTTGCCGGCTGCAAAGACGCGAAACTCTGGATTGACAATTTCGAACTTATATACGAATAGATTTCCGTCACGCCAATATGCATAATCTGCGGATAATACTTATGGTCACACTTCTCTGCGCAAGCCTTATACCGGCAAGCGCAGACAGGAATGACCGTGGTATTGTGTCTCTTAAGAATGACAGGACACCATTCATAAATCAGGGATCCTGGATAATGGGAGGCAGCCTGTCCGGCTCTACCTATGGAATAAGCGACTATGGGTTATCTGTCTTTCAAGGAATAGGCGGAGACGGATACAACATATCAGTCAAGCCCGGAATAATGTACACCATAAAGGATGACGTAGCCATCGGTGTTACCGGTATTTACGACCGGACTCTTATGGAAATTGAGTCCGCCGGTGTCAATATAGGGGATATCTCATTGAATATCAAGGATTACTATTCCCTTGGGCATCACTTCGGGGGAGCCTTTGTCTATCGCAGATACCTGCCGCTTGGACAAACAGGGCGTTTTACTATATTTGTTGACGGAGCCTTGCAGGTTACTTTCGGGCAGAACAAGATTTCCAACTATGAAGGGTCGGAAATAATAGGAACATACCAGAGTACCAGCAAAATTGCCTTGTGTATGAACCCCGGTCTTGAGATGTATGTGACACCCCATATTGTACTCAGTGCCGGAGTAGGCATAGTAGGCATAGGATATTCCTGGGCAAAACAGGTACACAACCAGATAGCCACAGGAACAAGGAACGGGTTCAACTCCTCGTATATGCTCAATCTGTTTAATCTGTCGCTGGGCGTTTATTACTGTTTCTGATGAGAAAGATTATTACATATTGTATTGCCGTGGTGATGCTGGTGTCCAGTCTCACACCTCTTTCTGCCAGAAATACGGAAAGCCCTGATAAGAAAGAGAAGTCGGAATGGCAAAAGACTTTCCAAATGCAGACTGTACTTGAGAAAGGTGAGAGGACCGCAGGCGCAGGTATTCTGCTTGCCAATTTCGACAGTGACAACAGCGAGTTGTTCCTGCTTGCCAACAACATCGGAGCAAACGGAAATCTGTTCCACATCAAACCCTGTCTCTCATACGCATACAGAGACAACGCCGCCATAGGCGCACGTATATCTTTCGCCACAGCAAAAATGAACATTGATGAGACGAACCTGAGGCTTATCAGCGATGACCTGGCTACAGATCTCAGTGACATAGACGGCCGACTGAGCTCTTTCGGAGGCGGACTGTTCCACCGCAACTACATCGGGTTGGACAGCAAAGGAACTGTAGGTCTGTTCTGTGAGTTTGAGCTCAGATACACACACAGCACACTTGACTACGATAATGGGCTGAGTAATTCAATCAACCAGCTGAGACTGACCTTCAGCCCGGGCGCTGTCCTATATATCATGCCTATGGTTTCGGTCGAGGCATCCATAGGACTTGCCGACCTCACATATACGGCATCACGCTCAAACAACGAGGACAACTCAGAAGGCACTTACAACAAATTCCGGGGCGGTACGAGAATCAACATCATGAACTGCAATTTCGGAATCTCATATCACTTTTGAAAATGGGTAGAAAATCAGTCATATCAGCTTTTGCGCTAGCCGTTCTTCTGACAGTCTCATGTATAGAAAATGACCTGCCATACCCAACCGTTGTACCCAAATTCACCAGTATCAGCGCTATTGGCGCAGATACGGTCAATGTTGATGCTGCAACCAATACAGTCAAAGTCGTACTCCGCGAGGAAACCGATATAAGAAAGGTTACAGTAAGCAATGTGGCTTTCGATGTGTCCGAAGTCAGGATGGAGCCGAATCTTAATGGAACATTCGACTTGTCAGCGCCAATGAAATTCACACTTACTACATATCAGGACTACGACTGGACAATGACAGCCGTCCAGCCCATCGAATACTTTTTCACTGTCGGGAAACAAGTGGGAGAGACTACCGTTGATGATGTAAACCATAGAGTCGTGACAAAGGTTAGCAAAGGAACCGACCTTTCCAAGATTCAAGTGCTGACCTACAAACTGGGGCCGCGCAACATAAGCTCATATTCACAAGACCTTTATACCGTCACAGACTTTACAGAGCCGGTAGTTGTCGATGTGACAACCCGTAATGAGGTAAGCAGATGGACTATCTTCATTGAGGAGAGCGATATATCAGTAGAGTTACAGTCGGTGGATGCCTGGTCAAGGGTGGCATGGCTGAAAGCGGAAGGCGTTGCCGGGAGAGAGAACGGATTCAGGTACAGAAAGGCCGGCAACAGCAGTTGGATAGACGTTCCTGCCGGACAGATTGTAATTTCCGGCGGAACTTTCAGCACCTGCATAGACAATCTTGAGCCCCTGTCAGCATACGAGTGCATCGCATACAGCGGTGAGGACAAATCGGATATCCACACATTCACTACCGAAGGTGAACAACAGCTGCCAAACGGGAATTTCGAGATTTACTCAAATGCTGAATCCGACAAATATTACTCCTGGTGGGATACCAGGCAATCCATCTGCAACTCCAAATGGTGGGACTCCGGAAATCAGGGCTCAACAATGGTTGGCGGCTCCGCAGCTATCTGCTCACCCGACACCAGAGACAAGGCCGAGGGAAACACATCGGCAAGACTGAACTCACGCTATGTTGTCATCAAATTCGCTGCCGGAAACCTTTTCTGCGGTGAGTTTGCCGGGTTAGAGGGAATCAGCGGAGGAAAAGTAAACTTCGGAAGGCCATTCACCCTGCGCCCAAGGAAGCTCGTTCTGAAACTTAAATACCAGCCAGGCACCATAGATTACATCAACGGATACCCCGACGGCCAGCCTGTAGCCAAAGGAGATCCCGACTGCTGTCAGATCTTTGTAGCCTTGGGAGACTGGGACTACAAAAAATACGGAGGCACTCCTGACAGCCCGGTACAAGTCAACACGACAAAGAAGGAAACATTCTTCAATCCAAAGGGTGAGAATGTGATAGGATACGGAACATATATCACAGACAAGAACACCAACGGATGGATTGAGGTTGAGATTCCAATCGAATATACATCCACATCAAGAGTGCCCACACACATCATCATCTCCTGCGCTTCAAGTATGCTCGGGGACTACTTCACGGGCTCGTCATCAAGCATACTCTGGCTCGATGACATGAGATTGGAATACTAAGAACCGGTTCTAGGACTTGGCGTAGTCGTTCGGACTCATTCCGGTCGCGTCCTTGAAATAGCGGCTGAAATGCGCTACTGAAGGGAAATGCAGAGCCTCGCTTATTTGCGAGACCGTATATTCGTGGCTCTTGAGCATAGATTTGGCATCAAGAATAACCCGTGCCTTAATCCACTCAAGAGGCCGCTTGCCGCTGGTAGTATAAATTACACGGGCAAAATATTTGGGTTCCATCCCAGCCAGACCCGCATAAAACGATACGTCGCGGTGCTCGCTGTAGTTGGCATCCACATCGGACTGGAACTTCTTGACCAAAAGCTCCTTGGCGGGAATCTTATCTTCGGGATTTGATATCATCCATTTCTGGAAGTTTACGGCCGCCAAGCCGGCAAGAACCATTATATATGCCTTCACCAGGTCATCGGTTACCGTATCACCCATAGTAAGTATAGTATTCTTGAGCTGACGATAGGTGTCTATTGCACTTTTGAACACCTCTTCGTCAAGTTCCAGACAAATCGGAGTAGTGAAATTCTTCTGGGCATAGGTGGCATTCTGGAATGATTTGTCTGGAGCGTAATCCTGATCCGGGACCGCCAGAACTATCAACTTGCTGTCTGGAGCAATCTTTATGCTCTCGCCTATCGTACCCGGTACAACGACTATAAGACC
This sequence comes from Bacteroidaceae bacterium, assembly GCA_045597365.1. Classification (GTDB taxonomy): domain Bacteria; phylum Bacteroidota; class Bacteroidia; order Bacteroidales; family Bacteroidaceae; genus Colenecus. Next base: position 66,981 of record JAZLKB010000019.1, read on the forward strand.
GCGGGGATCAGCATGAAGTGTTCGCAGATTGCAACCAATCTCCACACTGCCCTCAACACACAAGACGACTACAGTGAAATCTATCTTTCGGGGCAGCAAGGTCATAAATGCATCGATCTCATCGTTGAAAACCGAAGATAGCGGATAATCCAGATTGTCATACAGGACAATACGGTCTTTGTATGCCACCATAGTATGCGCTTTTGGAAGCATCTGGAAATCGGTATCTTGGATAGGATTCTGCATATCTGTTGATATTCTTTGAGGTTATTCTTCCGGGAAACCGTCAGGATTGTTCTTCTGCCAGTTCCAAGAGTCGCGGCACATCTCCTCAATGCCGAACTGGGCCTTCCAGCCAAGCTCCCGCAAAGCCTTTGACGGGTCGGAGTAGCAGGTTGCTATATCGCCGGGACGGCGTGGCATAATCCTGTACGGTATTTCCACACCATTGACTTTCTTGAAAGTCTTTACGATATCCAGCACCGAGTAACCTTTTCCAGTACCCAGATTATATATCTCCAATCCGCACTTACGCTCTATCGCTTTCAGCGCGCACACGTGGCCGCGTGCCAGATCGACAACGTGTATATAATCACGCACACCGGTGCCGTCGGGTGTATCGTAATCATCGCCGAACACACCCAATATGGGACGCTTGCCGACTGCAACCTGCGTAACGTAAGGCATGAGATTATTCGGGATGCCATTCGGATTCTCACCAATCGTACCGCTGGCATGAGCGCCTATAGGATTGAAATAGCGCAGCAACACCACATTCCAGTCAGGCTCGGCAAACTGCAGATCGGTCAGCACCTGCTCCAGCATACCTTTGGTCTGTCCGTAAGGATTGGTAATAGCACCTTTCGGACATTCCTCGGTAATAGGAATCACAGCAGGATTGCCATATACAGTAGCCGATGACGAGAAAATAATATTCCTGATATTGTGACGGCGCATAGACTCCAGCAGCACCAAAGTACCGTTGATGTTGTTCTCGTAATACTCCAACGGTTTTGATACCGACTCTCCGACGGCTTTCAGACCGGCAAAATGAATGCAGCATTCAATATCGTTGAATTGATCAAGCACATTGTCAAGACCCTCCGCATCGCGGATATCAATCTTATAGAACGGTATCTCCTGACCGGTTATCAGTGACACCCTGCGCAATGACTCCCGGCAGGAATTGCACAGATTATCTACCACCACAGCCGAATGCCCGGCCTTGTATAACTCTATCAGAGTATGTGAGCCTATATAGCCGGCTCCACCGGTAACAAGAATTCTCATATCAGTCCGTCAGCAAGTTTCAACAGATATTGTCCGTATTGGTTCTTTATCATAGGCTTGGCCAGCTCGCGAATCTTCTCCCTGTCAATCCAGCCGTTCTCAAGGGCGATGCTCTCAAGGCAGGCTATCTTCAGGCCGGTACGTTTCTCGATTGTCTCGACAAAGATTGAGGCCTCGGCCAGCGAGTCGTGCGTACCGGTATCGAGCCATGCGAAACCACGGCCCAGAGTCTGGACTTTCAGCTCACCGTCCTCAAGAAACCTTTGATTCACAGTGGTAATCTCCAGTTCACCGCGAGCGGAAGGCTTTATTGACTTTGCAATACTCACCACTTTGTTGGGATAGAAGTACAAGCCTACCACAGCATAGTTCGATTTAGGCTCTGCCGGCTTCTCCTCGATTGAAAGGCAATTGCCGTCAGCATCGAACTCAGCCACGCCGTAACGCTCGGGGTCATTCACCCAATAGCCGAATACAGTAGCCTTGGAGTTCTCCTCGACGCTCCTTACAGCCTCGCGCAATTTGCTGGTGAAATGTGAACCGTAAAAGATGTTGTCACCAAGTACAAGGCACACATTGTCATCACCTATAAACTTCTCACCGATGATGAATGCCTGTGCAAGGCCGTCGGGACTGGGCTGCTCGGCGTATGTGAAAGACACCCCGTAATCCGAACCGTCACCCAGAAGCCGTTTGAAGCCGGGTAAATCCTGAGGTGTCGAGATGATGAGTATATCCTTGATCCCAGCCAGCATCAATACCGATATGGGATAATACACCATCGGCTTATCATATATCGGAAGCAGCTGCTTGCTCACGCCCTTGGTTATTGGATACAGGCGTGTACCGCTACCGCCCGCAAGAACTATTCCTTTCATCGTTTCAGATATTTATTACAAATTTATTAAATAATCTTGTAAGAAATATCACATTCCCGCTATTATCTGCTTATCGTGCGCAGGATAGTTGTGCGGTTGCTGCAGTCAGCCGATATTTTTGTCAACTTACGGTTTCTAGTTCCAACGCGTCCAGTGTCCAGGCATCGTACGATGCTGACACACATATTTCGACTTGCTGTCACAACCTGCAAGCGGATTGTGAAATTGAGAGTACAAGGCCTGCTTCTTCGATAACAATGAAAATTTTATGTAAGTTTGCGTACAATTTACAAAACTTTGGGAAAATGAGGAATCATCTTATTATCTTACTAATAATTATGGCAACATTGACCGGCTCCTGCGGAGCCAAGACTAAGGCCGGCAACAATGCCGGAGAGCGCGAGACTGAAATTCTGTTCAAGACCTCTATGGGCGACATCAAGGTGAAGCTTTACAATGAGACGACAGCCCATAAGCAGAATATGATAGAGCTCGTTGAGAAAAATTACTTTGACAGCATATTGTTCCACCGTGTAATCCGCGACTTTATGATTCAGGCGGGCGACCCTGAGTCGAAAGGCGCGCCGAAAGGTATGATGCTTGGCTCAGGTGACCCTGGATATACTCTGCCCGCTGAGTTCGTTTATCCGAAATACTTTCACAAGCGCGGAGCGTTGAGCGCGGCACGTCAGGCAGACCAGGTCAATCCCGACCGCCGGTCATCGGGCTCACAGTTCTATATTGTGACCGGCAAGAAATATAAGGAGGATGAATTGCACAGTATGGAGAGGCAATTGCTGCAGCAGGAACGCCAGACTGTATTCAACAACCTCTGTATGGAGAAGCGCGACACGATTCTCAAGTTACAGCGTGAGAACGATGAGGCAGGCCTTGACAGGCTTCAGCTTGAGTTGAACCAGAAGATGGACTCAATAATTGCGGCAAAGGGCGGAGTCAAATTCAATCAGGAGCAGATTGAAGCATACTCTACAGTTGGAGGTACACCATTCCTCGACAACCAATATACCGTATTCGGCGAGGTGGTTGAAGGTATGGATGTAGTTGATAAGATTCAGAAAGTCCGCACCGACTCGAATGACCGTCCGACAGACGATGTAATGATTATAAGCGCAAAGATTGTAGATTAATCAAAGCTGAGATAGGGCAGGATAAGTTCAAAGTCCCGCTCGCTGAACTCATCAAACAGAGACAGCTGGGCGGGATCTTTTATTTTGCCGTTACGCCTGCGGTATTCCAAAATGGCGCGCGCTTTGTAAAAATCCATATACGGATGTGCCCTGAGCTGTGTCAGCGAGGCCGAATTCACCGAAATCTGATTCACCGCGAAAGTATCGGCAACCATGAACCAGGACTGCAAGCTGTCAGGCAGATTGTCTATATCGGATAATTGGGAGGGACTTATATATCCACCCAGACGGTCACGGTACTCAACTATTCTTTTTGCAAAATAGCTTCCTATCCCGGGAACACATTTCAATTGTGCCGTATCGGCCGCGTTCAAATCCAATACAGTTCCATACGGATATTTCTCCTGTTTGTGATATACCGGTTTGTGATACGATGTGTCCAGCTCATATTTTACAGCTACCGCCTTGCGTGGTGTTCCGCTTTTGCTTTCCCGCTGATATTTGCCGTAAGTCCGCCGGTTCCGGTAAGAGTCTTTGACGTCCGCCTCACGTTGCTGCAATGGCTTAGGCGGTTCCTGCCAGGTTACAGTATCCACATCGAATGGCAAATCTGTCTCAGGGCGGCGAATCTCATCTTTCAGAAATACACGCCACACTGTTGCCAGTGTTATAATTGAGACAATAAAAGCCATGGCCCTGCGGTCCGACTTGCTGAGATAAAAATAATCCTTCCACATAAATCTGTTTTTTATAGTATTACTAACTTTGCCGCTGATGAGGATTACGCATAAATACTACCCATACAGCATACTTATCACGGTAATAGTATGTTATCTGTCATTGTTCAACCCATCGGAAATGGGTATTGAGAATTTCAATATATGGGATAAGCTTGTACATACGATTATGTATTTCGGGGTATCGTCTGTTTTTTGGTTTGAATATCTTTGGAATCACTATAAAAAGCCACACACATCTGGAATGCTGTTGTTTACAATGGTCTTTCCTGTCGTTCTGGGTGGAGTATTGGAACTGGCACAGGAATATCTGACCGAATGCAGATCGGGAGAATGGGTTGATTTTATCGCAAATTCCCTTGGTGTTATATTTGGAGCTGTTGCCGGATGGTGGATTGGGAGACCGGTTATCGGGCATCTTCGGCAGTCCAAAGACAATAAGGATGCCTGATCAGCGCGGCATTGTAATATCTGTGGTCGCCCGTCACCTCCTTACCGATAAAATCGGGTTTGTCAAAAGGCTCAGTCTCGGCCTGAAGCTCAACCTCGGCTACTACAAGACCCTCGTTCAGCCCGTGAAACTCATCGACCTCGAAGACGTGAGGACCGGAATGGACCAGATAACGGCATTTCTCTATCAGGGTTGAACCGCAAAGCTTTAACAGCTCACGGGCATCGTCCATATCAATACGGTGATTCCACTCGTAGCGGGACATTCCTTTCCCGTCGGTAGGACCTTTGATAGTGAGGATACCATCGGTATCTGTAATACGGATACGCACGGAATTACCGTTCTGATGGGCTATATAGCCCTGAATAATGTTATAATGATCAAATGAAGCCCGTATGTAGTCCTTGCCCTCGACAAGAAACTTACGCTCAATTTCGACTGACATAGATAAAATTAGTTTATAGTAATAGATTTCTGATTTTTAGTGTCAAGCATTCTCCTCGTCTGACCAGCTCATAAGCCAGGCCTTGATGAAGCCGTCAATCTTTCCGTCCATGACTCCGTTGACATCGGATGTCTGATATCCTGTACGGTGGTCTTTTACACGACGGTCATCGAACACATAGCTGCGTATCTGCGAGCCCCACTCGATTTTCTTCTTGCCGGCCTCAACCTTCTCCTGCTCGGCCATACGATGCTTCAGCTCCTTATCGTACAATATAGAGCGGAGGTGCTGCATAGCCCTTTCCTTATTCTTAGGCTGGTCGCGGGTCTCGGTATTCTCTATAAGAATCTCCTCTTCCTGACCTGTATATGGATCCTTGAACTGATATCTCAGACGGACGCCCGACTCAACCTTGTTTACGTTCTGGCCACCGGCACCGCCACTGCGGAATGTGTCCCAAGTCAAAAGAGCCGGATTCACATAAACCTCGATGGAATCGTCAACCAATGGGGTGACAAATACCGATGCGAACGATGTCATACGCTTGCCCTGGGCGTTGTACGGAGATACGCGGACCAGACGATGGACACCATTTTCGCCCTTCAGATAGCCGTATGCATACGAGCCCTCAATCTCAATTGTTACAGATTTTATGCCGGCCTCATCGCCTTCCTGTAAATCGGCAACCGTTACTTTGTACTTGTTATCCTCGCCCCAGCGCATGTACATACGCATAAGCATCTGTGCCCAGTCCTGACTCTCGGTACCTCCGGCACCTGAGTTTATCTTGAGCACACAATCCATCTGATCGGCCTCCTCGCGGAGCATATTCTTCAATTCGAGAGCCTCAATGGCGGCAATGGCCTTTGAATAGTTATCATCGACTTCCTGCTCAGTAACAAGCTCCTCCTTGAAAAAATCAAATGCCAGCTGAAGCTCGTCGGTAAGAGACTTGACCTCTTTGTATCCGTCCAACCATGACTGAAGAGATTTTACCTTGCGCATCTGCGCCTCGGCTTTTTTCGTATCATCCCAGAAACCGGGTACCTGTGTGCGCAACTGCTCCTCCTCAACCTGAATGAGTTTAGCATCGATATTCAAATATCTGCGCAAAGCCTCGGTCCTGTCTGTGGCATCCTTTAGTTGGTCAATCGTTATCATTTTCCATTATTTGGCCACAAAGTTAACATTTATTGCCAATAGTAACTACCTTTGCCGCAATCAAAAAAGAATGGGATGAGTACCGACAGCGCCATTAATGAGGCTATTGAGCTACTTAAGAAACTGATTTCCACGCCCCGGACAAGCCGTAACGAGCACGAGGCTGCTGGTGTTGTCCAAGATAATATGACTGCCCACGGATATACAGCCGAACGTATTGGAGACAACATTCTGTGCCGTAGCCGCTATTTTGAGGCCTCCAGGCCGGCACTGCTTCTGAACTCTCACATCGACACGGTAAAGCCGGTATCCAGCTGGACAAAAGACCCGTTCTGTCCTCTTGTCCAAGACGGCAGATTATATGGGTTGGGCTCTAACGATGCTGGCGCGAGCCTTGTATCGCTGCTTTATACATTCTATCTGATTGACGCGCTGCCTAATGATCTGAATATGATTTTTCTTGCCACCTGTCAGGAAGAGGTCAGCGGCGAGGGTGGAATGAAGACAATGGTCGGGCTGTTGCCTGACATATCTCTGGCCATTGTCGGAGAGCCGACAGATATGAAACCTGCCATTGCAGAGAAAGGACTGATGGTACTGGATATATCCGTTCAAGGCAAATCAGGACATGCCGCCCGCAATGAGGGGATTAATGCGATTTATCGCGCAATGGAAGTAGTCGGGCTACTCAAGGAGTACAAGTTCGGGAAAGTCTCACCGGTTTTGGGGCCTGTAAAGATGACAGTGACTGTGATAAATGCCGGTACTACACACAATGTAATCCCCGACTTGTGTAATCTTACTGTCGATATCCGCAGCAACGAGCATTATTCCAACAGACAGATCTTTGACATGATCCGGGGAATGTTGCCTGAATGGTGCACTGTGAAGGCACGCTCATTCAATCTGAACTCATCGCACATTGATTCCTGTCATCCGCTTATACAAAGAGCAGCCGCTATGGGACTTGAGCCATTCGGTTCGCCTACTTTGTCCGACCAGGCATTGCTGGATTGCCCCTCTTTCAAAATCGGACCGGGTTCATCGTCAAGATCGCATTCTGCCGATGAATATATTATGCTCAGCGAGATTGGGAATGCTGTCAGGACTTACAAGTCACTTCTTGATCCACAGTGACGGGTTCAGTTTCTCAGACTCCTTGTGAAGCTGGAAATGTAATATTGTCCTTCCGGATGAGTCCTTGCCTATATTGCCGATAATATCGCCTGTTTTCAGTTTGTCACCCTTCTTTACCTTGGCCTCACTGAGATTGCAATAAACAGATATGTAGGAGCCGTGACGTACCAGGACACCGATTTGCCCTTTCCCCTGTTGGAACACAGTAGTGACAGTTCCATCAAATACGACACGTGCCTGAGCCCCGTTCTCTCCCTGCAAGTCAATGCCAAGATTATTCAGTTTGACATCCTTCATTCCTGCTACATTCTGAATGCCATAATTACCTACCAGCAAATAAGTACCTGTTATTGGAACGGGCAGTTTACCCTTGTTGCTTTCAAAACTGCCGGTCAGTTTCAAATCTGCCTCGGACGAAGTATTTCCCTTGGAACTTTTACTGCTTTTCTTCAGTTCTTCGGCAATCAGTCGGTCTATTTCCTTTCCTAAAGCAGTAATTTCCTTCTGTTGCTTTGAGATTGCATTCTTTAAAGAGCTCCGCTTTGATTTCAGCTTTGACACAATATCCTTCTGGCTTTTCTCTTCACTGCGGGCTTTTGCCTCTTGCTCAGCCAGCTCATTCTGAAGCTCCAGTTTCTGCTTCCGTGTTTCCTCGACCTGACTACGTACCTTTTCAAGCTCACGCTGTCTCGCGGCTATCTCATCTGCAAGGACCGATATTGACTGCGAATACTCACGCACATAACGGAAACGGCGCGTAAGCTGCCTGTAGCTATCAGACGAGAACAGGAAAAGCAAAGGGTTGAACGAACTTTTCTGGACCTGATAGAATTTGCAGGCAGCAGCATACCGTTCCTTGCACTCATCGTATTCCTTTTGCAACTTATCAAGCTCGCTGGTCAGTTTTCTCAATTGGGCATCTAAAGACCTTACTTCGGCACGGGCATTCTCCAGAAGCTGATGGCGGCTCTTCAACCGGTCTGTAAGTATATTGAGACGGGAAAGCTGACTGCTTATATCCTTATCGGTTGAGGAGAGCAGTTTCTCGCTGGCAGCTATCTGCTGTTCTATTCCCTCACGTTGCTTTTTCAGACTCTCCAGACTGCTGTTCTGACAATATGCAGAGGATACTGTAAAAAGCAACAATAATAAGAACAGAATTCGATATCGGAACCTCATAGGTATTTTTTCAATATATTCACCATTTCCTCCACACTCACCTTACGCATTCCCGCAACACTCGCTCCGCTGCCGGGTATTACTCCAGGCGATGCAAAACCGCTGTATCTGACTCTGGCCTGAATATCTTTCTTGCCGGATGAGAGCCTTACCTCTAATGTACCAGGCAAAACAGGCAGCTGCCCGACATTGGCAGTACCGGAATAATGAGCTGAGAAATTATATGCTATCGATGATTTGGATATCTCTGATACGCGGCCCGAGCTGTCGCTCACAAATTGGAAACCGCCACGGCTGTCTGTCATTGCAACGGAACCTGTCTCATCCGGATTCTTTACGCCAAGATGTGATATGGCCTTCTCCGACTCGGGCATACCATACACAAATGTCTTTCCCCACAACAAGCCCTGGACGACCTGGAAGTCCAGCTTCAACAAATCGGTATACGGAATATCGGAATAGCCCATCTCACAATACACCCTGTTGACCCTGTTCACAACAGTAATCTTATCGGGTGTCATCTCTACGCCGGCAACCTCAAGCAGTCCCAACACGCTGTATGACATACTGATGCTCTGGTTCCAGCAAAGACGCGTCTTTACCGACAACGGCCCTATTGATCCTACACTCACGGATAAAGTCCCGGAGATATCAGTCACAGCAGGCGGTGTCAATGCTTTGACGGCATATTCGGTATTGTGACTACCGGATATCCCGGCAGTCTTGCAGGATACCGCAAGCAGACAAACACACAATACCAATACAGACCGTATAGCCGCTTTGCGCAGAATGATGATGCCGTTACTGTTCATTGCCTATGTATTTACGTTGCGATATTTTCTGTTTGAGAGTCGGAGACTCACTGTGAAGCAGCAAAGCCTCCTGCCAATAATGTAAAGCCTCTTCTTCATTCCCATTCATAAAATAGATGTCACCGCAATGTTCCATAATATCAGGACTCGGCTCATCCTGGCACTGAACGGCTTTCTCTATATATGGCAGAGCATCCTTGTATCGTCCTTGATTGAACAGAATCCAGGCGTATGTATCAAGATAAGTGGCATTCAAAGGTTCGGCAGTTATTGTCCTGCGGCTAAGCTCCTCGGCCTTATCCAGCTCGCGCTTGTCCAACGACAGGAAATATGCATAATTGTTGGCCGTCATATTGTCACTTGGATCAAGCTCTACTGCTTTACTGTATGCGGCAAAGACCGCAGGCATATTCTTTTGGGTATAGCAGATATCACCCTGCAACTGATACAGGTGCGCGGCATCAATTTTCCCTGAGCTTTCCGTTATCTGAGCAATGCCGGCATCAAGAGCCTCAAGAGCCTCATCGAAGTTTCCTGCTCTGGAATATGATATTGCATTCCAGTAATGCAGTACAAGATTATCCGGGAAATCAACCACAGCCTTACGGCACAGCGCACTCATGAAGTTCAATTCCGTAATGTTGGTGACCCTCTCAGAGAATGTCTGTATAAACCACTGGATATTGGGTTTGATAACGGCGTATGCCGAGTCAATCTCATTCAGTTCAAGGAAAAACTGAAAACGCTGGACGTCAAGTTGAAGCGACTCCCCCTCAATCAATTCTATCCTGTCCAGAATAGAAAGTCCCTTACGGTATTCACCAGCCTCATCATACAGACTCATCAAGCCCAACAGTATATCTGTCCTTGCAGGGAAACGCGATGCCATTTCCTCGTACACTTTGACTGCATCAGCGTATTTGTGAATATGGGCATAATAGTCACCCAACAGCTGCCAATACCAGTAATTCCCAGGTACTGCATCTACAGCCTCACGAAGCAGCTTGCCGGGTTTGTCCCTGTCTCCAAGCAAGATATAATACTGCGCCAGCTCATATTTGGCAGCCGCCGATGTCGAGTCCAGCTCAAGGCAGTACTGCAATAAATCAAAAGCCTCGGCATAATGTGACTGCCGCCCCTGGTTTACAGCCTCGTAAAAGAAATAGTCAAAGCGGCTGTCATCGTTCCCAGCAGCCCATACTCCATTCAAAGGCATGGCCGCGAGAAACAATACGACCGATAAAAGACTTATGCTATGTCGCAGCAACCGTGTCATTTCTTTCCACTGTGTCCGAAACCACCAGCTCCACGCTCTGTCTGGTCAAGCTCGTCAACAGCATTCCACGATATCTGCTCATAACGGGCTATCACCATCTGGGCAATTCTCTCGCCATCCTCAATAACGAAATCCTGGTCCGACAAATTGACAAGAATTACTCCGATCTCACCTCTGTAATCGGCATCGATAGTGCCCGGCGAATTCAGAACCGTTATACCTTTTTTGAGAGCCAGACCGCTGCGGGGTCTGACCTGAGCCTCATAACCATCGGGAAGAGATATGAACAGACCGGTAGGTATCAGTCTCCGCTCCATAGGTTTCAACAATACTGGAGTCTCTATATTGGCACGAAGATCCATTCCGGCAGAAAGGGCTGTCGCATACTCTGGTAACGGGTGTTTGGAACGGTTTATTATATCTACTTGTATCATAAGTATCGTCCTGATTTTGGTTTCTGCGAAAGTAATAATTAATTTTGAGACAAATAACGTATGCGTTTATGGAATGGGAAAATATCATCTCGAACAAGAGATTGGGAATGGAATTTCTGAATCAGAACACTGATGAGGACCGCTCATCATTCCAACGGGATTATGACCGCCTCATTTTCTCAGCTCCGTTCCGACGCTTGCAGAACAAGACACAGGTCTTCCCGTTGCCAGGCAGCATATTCGTTCATAACAGGCTTACACACAGTCTGGAGGTAGCCTGCGTAGGACGCTCACTGGGGAACTGTATCTCACGGCGGCTCAGCACGATGTATCCATCACTGAAAGACACATTGATATCCGAGACAGGAAATATAGTCAGTGCCGCGTGTCTTGCCCACGATATGGGAAATCCACCTTTCGGACATTCGGGCGAGAAAGCCATATCGGCATATTTCACCGAAGGCAAAGGTATAGCACTGAAAGAGCAATTGCAGGCTGTACCCGCTCATTGGACAGATATCACCAACTTTGAGGGCAATGCCAACGCCTTCCGTCTGCTGGCCCACAAATTCCTTGGCAGGCGCAACGGAGGCTTCGCCATGACATACTCCACCCTAGCATCAATAGCAAAGTACCCCTATTCATCAATCTATGCAGACGGAAAACATAAGTTCGGTTTTTTTGACAGCGATGCAGAGGCATTTGAGAAAATAGCCACCGAACTCTGCATGATACGGTTGAGTAAACCTGGTGAGCCTCTAAAATACGCCCGATACCCATTCGTGTGGATGGTTGAGGCAGCCGATGACATCTGCTATCTGCTGATGGACCTTGAGGATGCCCACAAGCTGCGTCTCATATCGACCGGCCAAACCAAGGAACTCATGATGTCGTTCCTTACGGAGAAGGAACGCGACCACGCCCGCCAGATATGCTCAATGGTGACCGATGCCAATGAACAAGTATCATACCTGCGCTCAAAACTGGTAGGAATACTTATACAGGAATGTGCCGAGGTATTCATCAGCAACGAACGCTCCATTCTAGACGGCACTTTCACTGGCTCACTCATAAGCCATATCAGTGATATTCCAAGAACAGCATACCGGAATCTCAGCGGGATATCTGTTGACAGGATATACCGTTCAAGAGAAGTAGTCGATGTGGAGCTGGCCGGATTCAGAATCATCAGCACGCTGCTCGAATTAATGACTGACGCTGTTCTCTATCCCGATAAGGAGTATTCCAAGCTGCTGATTGGACGGGTCTCAAGCCAATACGAGATAAACGGTCCCGATCTCTACACTAAAATTCTGGCCGTCCTGGACTATATATCGGGGATGACAGATGTCTATGCCCTGGACATCTACCGAAAAATCAACGGCAACAGCCTCCCCGCAGTCTGAGATTATATAAACGGAGAGGATTGTCGGAAATACCGGCAATCCTCTCCTGTTTTCCGCACTTTTTTGCGGCCGTCATCTCAATCGGTCCTACAGCTACCTGAGGGATAGATTGGAGTCATAATTTGGGTGTCCCACGGCAAATTGCTACCTTCGTGGTATGTTTGTCCGAAGGAAGCAGAACAAGAGTGGAACCATCTCGATACAGGTAAACGCCAAGGTGGACGGCAAGTACCGCCTCCAGAAGTCCTTCGGCAGCAGCCGTGACGAATCCGTACTGGCATCCTTGGAGCGTCAGGCCCGCCAATGGGCGGACGAACACGAGTTCGGAGAGGATCTGTTTGCCCCTGAAGGTGCAGAGGAATACGATGCCATCTTTGCCGGCATCGGTCAGGAGCAGCTCCGCCTTGTCGGACCGGATCTCATCTACGGTCGTCTGTTTGACAAGATAGGTTTCGGTTCCGTACGGACAACCGACAATGAGATATTCAAGAGCCTTGTGGTGACACGCCTTTACCGACCCGGGAGCAAGCTGAAAACCTTGCGGTATATGGCTTACTTCATGAACAGGTACTATGACAAGGACAAGATATACCGTTTCCTTGACGAACTGTGCTGGAGGCCAGAATCAAAACACCGCAAAGCATCTTACGATGTAAAGCACGACGTGGAGCAGGTAACCTACAATCAGACCAGAAAAGTTCTTGGCGGCAGTGTGGCGGTAGTATTCTAT
>JAZLKB010000020.1:0-66360 GCA_045597365.1 Bacteroidaceae bacterium
TTTGTCAATGGCAAGTCGACCGTACGTGAGGCAACCTGGCGCGATACCGAGACCCGCACAGAGTTTGATGCTGAGGCTGGCAAGGAGTACAAGATCGAGATCCGTTATGCACAGATTCTCACTTACAATGCCAACCTTAAGGTCAACATCGGTCGCGAGAACGTAGTAGACTATGGCAAGCTCATCGCTAAGCTCAAGGGCATCGAAACCGTGATCTTTGCTGGTGGTATCTCAGCACGTCTTGAGGGCGAGGAGATGCGCGTCAGCTATGACGGATTCTCAGGCGGTGACCGTACAAAGATTGAGCTCCCTGCAGTTCAGCAGAATCTTCTCAAAGCTATGCACGAGACAGGCAAACCGGTTGTTCTTGTGAACTGCTCAGGCAGCGCCATCGGCTTCGGCGCGATTGAGGACCAGTACGATGCCCTGCTTCAGGCATGGTACGGAGGTCAGGCGGGAGGTCTTGCAGTAGCAGATGTTCTGTTCGGTGACTACAACCCGGCAGGAAGACTTCCTGTAACATTCTACAAATCGACCGATCAGCTTCCCGACATCGAAGACTACAATATGACCGACGGCTTCACATACCGCTATTTCAAGGGCGAGCCGCAGTACGCATTCGGATACGGTCTGAGCTACACAACCTTCGACTATGGCGAAGCAACAATATCAAAGAAGAGTATGAAGAAGAATGGGAAAGTCCAGATTACAATCCCTGTTACAAATACCGGCTCACGTGACGGTGACGAGGTCGTCCAGATTTACGTCAAGAGTCTTGATATTGCCGAGGCTCCTATCAAGTCGCTCAAAGGCTTCCAGCGTGTCACCATTCCGGCAGGTCAGACAACCGACGTAACCATTACTCTGACATCCAAAGCATTTGAATACTACGACGAGTCAATCGACGAACTCTCACCTATGTCGGGCAAATATCAGATTCTGTACGGCTCTTCATCACGCGATGAGGACCTCAAGGCAATAGACTTCGAGGTTATCTGATCCAACCGATATATACAGCAAAAAGAATCAGCCACCGTAAGATGGCTGATTCTTTTTTGTATTGGTATGTAGGTCCGGGGTTAGAACATCATTCCACCGCCCATTCCCATGCCGCCGCCCATGCCGCCGCCGAAGCCGCCCATGCCGCCGCCCATACCCATACCGCCGCCCATGCCGCCGCCGAAGCCGCCCATGCCGCCGCCAAAGCCACCCATGCCGCCACGACGGCCGGCACGCATACTCTGACGAGCCTCACGGTCTCCGAACATTGAGAGACGATAGTTGAAGGTTACCAGGAAGTAACTGTTGATATTGTTGTTGTAAGTATCGGTACGTGATGTAGCAGTCATCTGACGGCTTACATCGCTACGCTGCTGAAGAATATCATATACTGCTACAGAAAGAGTAGCCTTGTTTCCCTGCAGGAATGAGAACTGTACCTGAGCGTTCCACAGAAGCTCGTTGGTATTCATCTCGTCAGATGCGTAACCGCGACGGCTCTGCATGCTGAGGTCGGTGATAAGTCTCAGATTGTGCCACGGGAACAGGAATGTACCTGAAGGACCGTATGAGAAGTCCCAAGTATCCATATTTCTGTCTTGCATAATGTCGTTGACAGAGTGACGATAGTTCACACGACCCATTGCTGTTACCTCGACCCACTCATCACGGTATGAGAAATCAAGATTCTCACTGGCAGTGATTGTATTGGTCCTACTGGTCTTTTTGTCGCTGAACTTGTCAATGGCAAGCTTATAGTATTTATCACCAAAGTCCTCTATAGCTTTCTGCGAGTTATAGGTTGCAGACCAACCCATCTGGCTCTGATACTGACCCTGGATCGAAGAGTTGAATGTGAAACGCTGGTCTGGCAGGGCAACACCGACATTAGCACCTACCGATGCATTCCAGTTGCTGAAGAAACCGTTCATAGCACCCTCCTTCATATTCAGAGGTTGGGAGATTCTAGTATGAGTCAGGCTATCAGTCGTGGTCAATTGGCTTATATTACGCAACGTATTGCTGAAGCGGGCATTTGTTGAGAAACTGAACAGATTGGTAGGATTGTACTTTTGGTATTGGATACTGAAGTTGTTCGAGAATGTCGGTTCCAAATCAGGATTACCTTTGGATATTGACAGAGGGTTACTATCGTCTGTGATACTGAGCAACTGGCTCATTTGCGGCTGGCTTGAACGTCCGTTGTAGCTGATGTTCATCTGCTCCTGACGTGTCCAACGGTAACGGAAGCTGATAGTAGGAGTCCAGTTATAGACTGTACGTGACAGGATGGTATCCTCGATGCCCATACCTGAGTAGTTCATTGATGAATACTGAGGCAGGAGGCTTGCACCGACTGTGAAGTTGTAGTTGTCAGACTGTTTGCGGAACTGAAGCTGGATAGTATGATCCCTGTTGTCATAGAGATTCTTAGTACTCAAAGTTGAATCATATTGCATCTTAACATCATTAATATCCCAAGTCTTAATACCCCATATATCATCGTACTCAGCATTTATGTTGTATGTTGCACGGTCGCTGTTGGAGTGACGGTATGAGAACTGATACGAAGCCTGCAGATAGGTATTCTTTGCTATAGGCTCTGTGTATGACAGTGTTGTCGATACGTTGGTCGATGGATTCGGTGTATCGGAATATCTGTTCAACAGAGTTATTGGGTTAGGCATAAAGGACGAACCTGCCGTACCTGGCATCGGAGTATATGCCGGCTTCTGGTACTGCTCGTTACGTGAGTATGAGTAGCTGTTGCCGTTTGAATAAGAGTAATTCACGCGGACAGATATGTTACGTCCGTCGTTGTTGAATCTGTGGACAAACTGCGCATTGCCGCTTGTTGAGAACGTATTGCTCTCGCTCTTGGAAAGACTGTTCTGGGTATTACGGATAGACTCGTACTTCTCATCATTCGTTTTATCCAGAAGATCCGCTACAGGGTCAATTGAAGTACCCTCTTCAGCCCTCATATGAACCCAAGCCAGTGCTGAATCAAGAGGATTCTCGAACCACTGATATGGATTCTCACTGAAGGTAGCAGACTGGTTCTGGCTGTTGCCCGATGACTTTGAATAAGAAACCTGAGGAGTGAAGACAAGGCTTGTATATCTGTCGGCATTCCACTCGAAACGAAGCTGGCCGTTGATGTTGTCGTTCTTGTTCTCATTGATGTTCGCTCTGTTCGAATATGACTCGAAACCAGGCTGGAAGTTCTCGCTCGATGACTTTGAACGTGAGTCAGTAGTGCTGTGAGTGTAGTTGACGCTACCGCCAATCTCGTATTTGTAAGAATCGCTATAGACTTCCTCACCGATGTTGCGTGCAAAGTTCATACCGACATTGGCATTGGTGTTGACGCCGCCGCCACCGCCGAAGCCGCCCATACCGCGCATACCGCCGAAGCCGCCTACGCCACCGGCGCGTGTGTTTCCGTATGAACCGAGGATTGTCATCTGACGGTCCTCAGCAAAACGGTTGATGTTGGCACTTACAGTATAGAGGTTGTTGATGTCATACTCATTTTCCTTCATTGGACGGCCATAACCGGCTGAAACATTTCCGAACCAGCCCTGAGCCATACCCTTCTTGACCTGAAGATCAAGAACAGTCTCTTCCTCGCCGTCATCGATACCGGTCATACGCGCATTGTCGCTCTGTTTGTCGTAAGCCTTTACCTTCTCGATCATATCGGCAGTAAGATTCTGCAGGGCAACCGTTCTGTCATTGTCAAAGAACTCCTTGCCATTTACGAGAATTCTTGATACATTCTTGCCATTGACAGTAATGGTACCATCGCTTGATATCTGGACACCCGGCAGACGGCGGACAAGTTCCTCGACAGTAGCGCCCTCGGGCAGCTTGTAAGCTTCGCCGTTGAAAACTACAGTATCATTAACCATCTGTACCTTTGCCACAGCTGCAGTTACAGCAACCTCCTTAAGCATCTGGGCATCGGCCTTCAATGTAATCTTGCCTAAATCGGTTGTCTTGCTTCCGGCCTTCAAAGTGATTTTCTTCTCGGTAGTCACATATCCGATAAAAGATACGCGAACCACGAAATTGCCTGCACTCAGTCCGGAAATTGCAAATGAGCCATCCTCATTGCTTGACGCGCCTGTCACATAAGTTGAATCCGGAAGAGTCAGCACCTGCACATTTGCGGGATACAGCGGCTCGGCACTACCGAAATCGTACAAAGAGCCCTTGATTGAGAGAGACCCTTTTGTCTGAGCAGACGCCACCATTGCGAATAGCAGCAGGACTGTCGTCAGAATCGTAAATCTTTTCATTTTCTGATTATATTTATTAAGTTAATATTTTATACACGGCAACACGCGCGAATGACTTGCGTCAATCGTGCGAATTTAGCAAAAATGTGGCTTTTATTGCCATAAAACGTTACTTATTTACTATTCTCACCGATATTAAGATTGTAAAGCCCGGAAAAGGTTTAATGCTTACGCATATATTTTTTATATATTTTTGCACCACCAACCAAAATGTGGAAAAATGATTAAAATCAATCGTGCTGCATACCTGTCTGCAGTAATACTGGCCATTTCGGCATGCACCGGTCCAAAGGGTCCGGCAATAGAGTCCATAAACGTCAGGAATTCCGATTCCGGACAGGAATATATGATTCAGATCTACCAGCCGTCAGACATATCCGCCAAAGGCGAATACCCGGTAATGTATGTAGCTGATATGGAATTGTTTGAATCGGACGGCCTTGTTCACAAGCTGGACTCACTCAACCGATACGGCTGGATACGTCCAGTCATATTGGCATTCACAGACTTCTGCGACACCAACGGGGCGGCATTCTTTGCCGACAACATAATTACTGCCGTCGAGAGACGATACCCATGCGGAAAGGACAGCGGACAACGCATCTTCTGCGGCACAGCGGCCGGGGCGGATTTCGGAATACACCTGGGAATGACAAATCCTGGAATCTGCGGCGAATACTGGTGTTTTGAGCCTACGATGTCAGATGCGGGAGCATACGGAATGCTTGGACAGAAAATAAGGTTCCACTTCAGTTGGAACCTTAAGAACAACACCGAGGCCGCATATTACCAGTACCCGGTACTGATAAACTCCATCAGGAAACGCGGAGGAGAGGTAACAGAGAGCAGCTACAATGACTTGGAAAATATCGCCGCCCGGCAGGAAGAGTTCCTGAGACTGCTTACCTTACGTTTCCAGCCATAAATAAGTTGGAATCACTGCTCAATCTGACCTCCGGCCAGATCAAGCAGTTCGTTGGTGATAGCCTGCTGACGCAGTTTGTTATACTGCAATGTAAGCTCACCCAAAAGAGTATCGGCATTATCAGTAGCAGTCTGCATCGCTATCATACGCGCGGCCTGCTCCGAGCAGAAAGAATCTGTCATAGCCGAATACAGCCTCATCCGTATTACCCTGGGGAGCAACGAGGAAAGCAGATCACCGGCCGTCGGCTCAAGGATAAAATCCGAGACTGTCTCTCCTTCTTCGTCTGGCGTAACCTCGATCGGGAAAAGCTGAAAATCAGTAATAACCTGCGAACCGGCCGATTTGAAATGAGTATATGCAATAACAGCCTTGTCTATGACATTCTGCTCAAACAAGCCTACCAGTTCATCTGCCAGTGTTGCGGCATCATTGTAATTCCGCTTGGCAAGAATACCCGAATATGACTTGTTGACCGGGATACCAGACTTAGAGAAAAAATCTGTAATCTTCTGCCCGACAACGTACAGCAACGGTTCCGCGCCACACTCAGACTTGTATTTCGCATATAGTTGTGATGTATGGCGTATAATGTTCGAGTTAAAGCCTCCGCACAGACTTGAGTCGGAAGACACAGCTACGATAGCGACATTGTGAACAGGCCGTTCGTGCAGAATAGGCAGATACGGAATATCAGGCATCGACACCAGCCCTTTCAATATTGAGTCAAGCTGGTCAACATACGGTAAAGCTGACTGTACAACCTGCTGTGCCTTACGCAGCTTTACCGACGAGACCATCTTCATCGCAGAAGTGGTCTTACGGGTATTGCCCACCGACGCTATTCTGGCCTTTATCTCCTTGAGTGACATTATCTACCTTTCAAATACCCAATTCTGAAACTGTCTGAGCAGCCGCCTTTTCAATCAAGGCACCCACCTCATCATTCATCTTACCAGCTGCGAGCACTGCCAGGATATCCTCCGCGTGTTTCGTACGGACAAGTTCAACAAAGTGCTCCTGAAAATCGGCCACCCTGTCAAGAGGCACATCCCTCAACAGGCCATTCACGCCGCAATACAAAACAGCTATCTGCTCTCCTACAGGCATAGGAGAATATTGGGGCTGGATAAGCAGCAGATTATTCTTACGACCTTTATCAAGAGTCATCACTGTAACCGGATCCATATCGCTGCTGAACTTTGAGAAAGCCTCAAGCTCACGATACTGGGCCTGTGCAATCTTCAACGTTCCGGCAACCTTCTTCATCGATTTGATCTGGGCATTGCCACCCACACGCGATACCGATATACCCACATTGACAGCCGGGCGGAAACCCTGATGGAACAGACTGGTCTCCAGATAAATCTGACCGTCGGTGATAGAAATCACATTGGTCGGGATGTAAGCCGATACATCTCCAGCCTGGGTCTCGATAATAGGCAGGGCAGTCAGCGACCCGCCGCCTTTGACGTGACCCTGCAATGACTTTGGAAGATCATTCATTTTCTCAGCGACCTCCTGCTGGCCGATAATCTTTGCAGCACGCTCCAAAAGACGGGAATGCAGATAGAATATGTCACCGGGATATGCCTCACGGCCCGAAGGACGACGCAAAATAAGCGACACCTCACGGTATGCCACAGCCTGCTTTGACAAGTCATCATATACAACCAGCGCATGACGGCCGGTATCGCGGAAATACTCACCTATAGCAGCACCTGCAAGCGGAGCATAGTACTGCAGGGCGGCAGGATCGGCGGCGGTAGCAGAAACCACTATAGTATAATCCATAGCTCCGTGCTGCCGCAGGGTATTCACGATAGTAGCCACAGTCGAGCCTTTCTGACCTACTGACACATAGATACAATAGACAGGATCGCCCGATTCATATCCGGCCCTTTGATTGATGATAGTATCGATGGCTATGGCAGTCTTACCAGTCTGGCGGTCGCCGATAATAAGCTCACGCTGTCCACGGCCGATAGGTATCATCGCATCAATTGCCCTCAGGCCGGTCTGCAGCGGCTGATGGACCGGCTCACGGAAAACGACACCTGGAGCCTTACGTTCCAGAGGCATCTCGAAGAACGGTCCCTCGATATCACCCTTTCCGTCAATAGGCGTTCCCAGCGGGGTCACAACGCGGCCAAGCATCGACTCGCTGACATTAATAGAGGCGATACGACCAGTGCGGTGCACTTTCATATCCTCCTTGATCTTTTCGGTAGGTCCAAGCAGGATAGCGCCCACATTATCCTCCTCAAGATTCATTACGATGGCATTAATGCCATTGTCGAACTCAATAAGCTCATCTGCCTCGGCATTGTGAAGGCCGTAGATACGCGCCACGCCATCACTCACCTGAAGTACGGTACCAACCTCCTCAAGCTTTGCCGTAGTGTCAATTCCACGGAGCTGCTCAAGCAGCACCTCCGATACCTCGCTGGCTTTAATTCCGTTTGCCATTATATGATTCTGCTGTTTTTCTCAATCAATTCCTTTTCAACAATCCTTAGCTTTCGTGCCACGCTGGCGTCAATCCTGTAATCGTCAACCTGCAGCACAAACCCACCGACCAGTCCCTCATCAATAACCTCGTTCCACTCGATTCTGTCCGATTTTGCCTTTTGCCGTATCATCCGCTCCAACTCAGAGCACTGGGCATCAAGCAAATGATGCGCGGTACGGATCTCCACTGGAACAATATTGTATTTCCTGCGGTATAGATCACGATATGCCGATGCTATGAACAAGACCGAGTCTCCCCTGCCTGCCTTGACAACCAGATTGACAAAACTTGCCAAAGCCTGATTTACAGGAGTACCGTCATCACCAGTCAAAGCAGTCTCAAGCAACCTGCATCTTGCATCAACCGGCAGTGTAGGATCATTGACACTGTGCATTATTTCAGGCACCTGCGCCAGATGACGCGACAGACACAGCATCCGGTCATACACCAAATCCTGACAGCCCTGCTCCTCGGCGAATGCCAGAAGGGCCTTGGCATATCTCACTGCAACCGTTCCGCTACTCATTTTTTCTGCTTGGCCTCCACCTCATCAATCATGCGGTCAATCATAGCCATCTGATCCTGCTGCCCGGTCAAGTCCTTAAGTATCACTTTCTCTGCAACTTTCACAGCTATTTCCGCAACTTCCCTACGTATTCCGCGCAAAGCCTCGTCACGCTCTGCCTGAATCTGCACACGGGCATCATCAACAATTTTTTCCGCCTTCTCACGGGCTTTCGACTCAGCATCTGTCACAATCCTGTCACGCCTGTCAGTAGCTTCCTTGATGATACGCGCCTGCTCGGCCTTTGTCTCTTTCAGAATACTCTCACACTCCTGCTGAATACCGGCAAGCCTCTCATTGGCAGCTTTTGCCGCCCCGAGTGACTTCTCAATGTACTCATTACGCTTATCGACCATCCCGGTAATTACAGGAAAGCCCCATTTTATCAGCGCAAAAAATACTATACCGGCTGCAAGAAGCATCCAGAAAATAGTCCCGGCCTCTGGAGTCAGAAGATCCATTACAAGTAAATTCCGTTGTTATAAGAAAAGTGATAA
Source organism: Bacteroidaceae bacterium (assembly GCA_045597365.1). Taxonomy (GTDB): domain Bacteria; phylum Bacteroidota; class Bacteroidia; order Bacteroidales; family Bacteroidaceae; genus Colenecus. The sequence goes on from JAZLKB010000020.1 coordinate 8,804, forward strand.
CAAGCAGACAATCACTGCAAAAAGGCCAACACCCTCAACAAGTGCTCCGATAACGATCATCGAGCTCCTTACATCACCGGCTGCCTCCGGCTGGCGGGCGATTGCCTCCATTGCGGACCTACCGATTGCACCCAGACCAATACTGGCTCCGACTGCGGCAATACCAGCTCCGATTGTAGCACCTAATTTACCTAAAGCTGCACCTGCCGCAGCCTGCATAACTGTTGTAAGTAATAACATAGAATCTATTATTTATTGGTTAATCTTTTTTTTCCTCTCTTACACGCGACATTCCTATAAATATTGCCGAAAGCATCGTAAAGACATAAGCCTGAATGTATGCCACAAGCAATTCAAGACAATTCATAAATATCATAAACAACACTGAGACCAGCGACATTGACACACCGATAACCGGTCCCATACGCGCCACAATAAAAATCACGCAAGTCAAAGCCAGAATAATGGAATGCCCGGCAGTCATATTAGCAAACAGACGTACGGTAAGAGAGAACGGTTTGGTAAATATACCGAACAATTCTATTATCGGCATCAGAGGCATCGGACATTTCAGCGCCATAGGAACATCCGGCCACAATATCTCTTTCCAATATTCTTTTGTTCCCAGCACATTCACCGTAAAGAAAGTGACAAGCGCAAGAGTCAGTGTAACAGCTATATTACCTGTAACATTGGCACCTGCCGGAAAGATAGGAATCAGTCCCATCAGATTGTTCAGCAAGATGAAATAGAACAGCGTAAGCAGCAACGGAGTGAAACGCTTGTATTCCTTTCCTACCGCAGGTTTTATGACATCATCTACAATCATCATCGAGACACACTCTATCAATCCGATAAAACCTTTTGGCGGAACATCCGACGGTTCATGTTTCTTGTACCAGCGGGCACACGACATTATTATCACTAACAATATCAAACTGTCAATCACTATGGCAAGAGCGACTTTTGTCAGCGAGAAGTCCAGAGGCTTCACCTCCGAGCCGTCAGGAGCAGCCTCAACAAGTTTGCCGGCTATGCCTCCAGTCTGGCAGATATGAAAGCCCTCGTAACTGTCACAGTCCTTCAACTTACTGGACATAAAGAAGTGCCAGCCAGTGAGTTTGCTATACAAAATTACAGGAAGATAAACAGATATCTCCTTCTCGCCAACCGTAATGATATGCCACTCGTATGAGTCCTTCAAATGTTCAAAGATGATACCGTTGACATCTATCGGCTCCTGGTCGCCACTGGCAGAATCGCCCGAGGACGCGCACGCAGCCTTCATAGGTAGCGTACAGAACAAAACAACTGACAATATGAATAAAAACTTTCTCACCTCAAGCACCAAATACACCGTTCTTCATAAAAAACCTGGTCTCATAAAACAAAAGAACCAGATAAAACACCGCAAATACCACAACAAACAGAAATAGGCTCTCACGCACTACCAGCATATAAGTCAGCAGGAATGCCAGCTGAAGAAGCATTTTCACAGGTCTGTACGCCATTATAAAAGTTTGTGCGGGTTTATTCCGTCTCATCATCAGATAACGCATAAGAGACAGCACAGCCAGCATAAATGCAAAGAACAAAGGAACCGAATACAATTGGGCCGGACACTGTACCTTCGTAATCAGCCTTACAACAAGGCACATCAGGACAGTCACTACACAAATAATGACTAAATAACTGATTGCGAATTTATTATAAGACTTCATCACTCTATGCAGACAGATACTGTATTATGCTCGACACTTACGAACCCACCGTTGACATCATACTCGGACACGCCATTCGCAGTCTTGCAGATCACCTTTCCGCTTTCCAGCGATGAAATGATAGGCGCGTGTCTGTCAAGAACAGTGAAACGTCCCAGAGAGCCAGGTAAAGTAAGACTCTCCACCTCTCCCTCAAATAAAGTACCTCCAGGAGTCAGTATCCGCACGTTCAGCATCGCATTAATACCTTATCGTTAACGTTTTGAGGCTTCCTCCATAAGTTTCTTGCCCTTCTCAATAGCCTCATCAATTGTTCCGACATTGAGGAACACCTGCTCGGGCAGATCATCAACCTCTCCGTCAAGAATCATATTGAAACCACGTATCGTGTCCTCGATGCTTACCATCACACCAGGTACACCAGTAAACTGCTCAGCCACAGAGAACGGCTGGGAGAGGAAGCGCTGGACACGTCTTGCGCGTGCCACAACAAGTTTATCCTCGTCCGACAACTCGTCCATTCCCAATATCGATATGATGTCCTGCAGCTCATTGTAGCGCTGTAGAATCTGCTTTACCCTCTCGGCTGTCTCATAATGAGCTTTGCCTACAATATTCGGATCAAGAATCCTGGAAGTGGAATCCAATGGATCAACAGCAGGATAGATACCAAGCTCTGATATCTTACGGCTAAGAACAGTTGTAGCGTCAAGGTGTGAGAATGTTGTTGCAGGAGCAGGGTCAGTCAAATCGTCCGCAGGAACATAGACAGCTTGTACAGAAGTGATTGACCCATGTATCGTTGAAGTGATTCTCTCTTGCATCTTTCCCATCTCGGAAGCCAGCGTAGGCTGATAGCCTACAGCCGACGGCATTCGTCCCAGCAACGCGGAAACTTCCGATCCTGCCTGTGTGAAACGGAAGATATTGTCAATAAAGAACAAGATATCACTATATGCGCCATCGCTGCCGGCTCCGTCACGGAACGACTCTGCGACAGTAAGTCCGGACAGAGCAACTGAGGAACGTGCTCCTGGCGGTTCATTCATCTGACCATAAACAAGCGTGGCCTGCGATTTGGCAACCTCGTCATAATCCACTTTCGACAAATCCCACTCGCCCTTTGCCATACTCTCACGGAAAGCATCTCCATAGCGGATTACACCTGACTCTATCATCTCACGCAAAAGGTCATTTCCCTCACGTGTGCGCTCACCGACACCGGCAAACACAGAGAATCCGTTATTCTTTTTGGCGATGTTATTGATAAGCTCCATAATAAGTACGGTCTTGCCCACACCGGCGCCACCGAACAAACCGATTTTTCCGCCCTTGCAATAAGGTTCAAGCAAATCAATCACCTTGATGCCTGTAAACAAGACCTCCTCGACAGTTGAAAGTTCCTCAAACTTCGGGGGTTCCCTGTGAATAGGAAAAGCGCCACTCATATCAAGAGGTTTCAGGTCGTCAATAGGTTCCCCTACAACATTCATCATACGACCCTTAATCTGCTTTCCAACAGGCATTTCAATAGGATTACCCAAAGCACGCACCTCCATTCCGCGTTTCAAACCGGTAGTCAAATCCATAGCCACCGTACGCACCATATTCTCTCCAATATGCTGCTGTACCTCAACCAGAAGACGCCTACCGTCCTCGCGGGTTATCTCCAAAGCCTCATTAATTCCAGGCAACTTATTATCAGCATTCTCGAAAGCCACATCAATCACGGGGCCGATAATCTGAGCTATATGTCCTGTTATCGTTGACATGTCAAATCAAATTTTTCGTAAAGTTAACCAACATTTATTAACGCCACAATAAAAATGTAAATATTAACAAGCATAAAAGACGCCACAAATGAATGCGACGTCTTTACAATCAACAAATATACGCCTGTAATCAATGCTGTCTCTTCATCACCGAGCGTACGAACCATAAAATAAGGACGATATACATCACCAGGGACAACAGCTCGGCCCATGATGTAGAAGCCCACTCCGTCAGCATAAGGTCAACGCCGGCGAATCTGAGCGCAGCACTGACAACACCCATCAACGCGCCACCTGCAATAAAACCTGAAGCAATCAGAGTTCCATGCTCAACCCTTGCGGAATTGACAGCGGCATTTTCCGAGCGGCTTCCCACATACCAGTTAATCAAGCCGCCAACAACCAATGGTATATTCAAGTTAAAGGGAATGAACATGCCAAGAGCGAAAGCCAGAGCAGGTATATGACAGAAATTCAGTATCAGCGCAATCACCGCACCTGTTGCATACAGCCACCAGGGAGCACCTGTACCCGACATCAGGGGATCAATGACAGCTGCCATCGCATTAGCCTGGGGAGCAACCAAAGCATTGTCACCGACAAAGCCGTATGTTTTATTCAGAATAATCAGGACACCTCCCACTGTAAGTGCTGACACCAACGTTCCAAGGAACTTCCAGCCTTGCTGCACCGCAGGAGTAGAACCGAGCCAATATCCTATCTTCAAATCGGTTATGAAACCTCCCGCCATTGACAGAGCCGTACAGACAACGCCACCCATTATCAACGCGGAAACAATTCCGGCCGAGCCTCTGAGACCAACCGCAACCATAATCACCGAAGCAAGTATCAGCGTCATCAGCGTCATACCCGATACAGGATTCGTTCCGACAATGGCAATTGCGTTGGCCGCTACAGTAGTGAACAGGAATGCGATAACACCAACCACAAGGATTCCCACTACCGCATGAAGCAGATTGAAATCCATCACTCCAAGATAGAAGAACAGGAAAACGGCGATAAGAGAGGCAACAATACCGAAAATCACAATTTTCATAGGCAGATCGCGCTGGGTACGAGGTACAGCCTGTGTCGCATTATCCTTATTGCCTTTAAGCTCACGTCCGGCCAATCCAACAGCGCTCTTGATTACCGGCCACGATTTGATTATGCCTAAAATTCCAGCCATTGCAATACCGCCTATTCCAATATGGCGTGCATAGCTGGTAAATATGACCTCCGGTTCCATAGTTGCTACAGGCGATGTCACAGCAGGATTGACAGCCTGCAGGAACGTATCGCCCAAAAGCGGCATCAATGGAACTATTATGAACCAGACTACAGCCGACCCGGCAGCTATAATGCAGGCATATTTCAATCCTACGATATAGCCAAGACCCAACACCGCAGCACCAGTATTAATGCTGAAAACCAGCTTGGCCTTCGATGCCAGAACTGCTCCCCACTTACATACACGGGTCGAGAACACCTCAGTCCAAGTACCCAGTGTCGCCACCAGGAAATCATACAGACCACCGATAATACCGGCTACGATCAAAGGCCTGGCCTGTCCCGCACCCTTTTCGCCGGAAATAAGCACCTGTGTAGTAGCAGTAGCCTCCGGGAAAGGATATTTGCCGTGCATATCTTTCACGAAATATTTACGGAAAGGAATCAGGAAAAGAATACCCAACACGCCACCGAGCAGCGAAGCCAGGAACACCTGCATGAAATTCACAGTCATATCCGGATATTTCGCCTGAAGTATATACAGTGCCGGCAAAGTGAATATCGCGCCTGCCACTATCACACCGGAACAGGCACCGATAGATTGGATAATCACATTCTCACCCAAAGCGTTCTTTCTTTTAGCCACGCTCGATACACCCACAGCGATAATCGCGATAGGTATGGCAGCCTCAAACACCTGTCCGACCTTCAGTCCAAGATAAGCCGCGGCAGCCGAAAAAAGCACAGCCATCAATATTCCCCACCCCACAGACCAGATATTCGCCTCAGGGAAAGTCTTGCCCGGAGACATTACAGGCACATATTCCTCGCCCTCACGAAGCTCGCGTGAGGCATTCTCCGGCAATTCAACAGTCTTTTTATTCTCTTCCATACATTATAATAATTAATTCAAGACACATTTCTGCGAATCTACAAAAGATGTTGCATATCAGCAAACACCGTCAATCGGAAATCCGCTTTTTATTCCGCTCCACCATAACAGTGCCCACAGTCAGGACAAGAGTACCTGCAACCGCCATCCATGTAATACGCTCATCCAATACGATGAACGAGAACAGCATAGTAAAGAACGGCTGGCAATAAATAAGATTGGTAGTCTTTACAGTACCAAGTACCTTCAGACACCAGTTCCAGGACAAGAAACACATAAGCGATGCCACCACACTCAGATAGACAAGATTCGCCCACACTGCCGGCTGCGACAAGACAGCGGCATCAAAATTCAAAGGGTGGACAAAGAAGAAATACGGCAATATGGTCAAGATACCGTATGCAAAGACCTTGCGTGTTATCAGCCTTGTAGGGTACCTGCCAGACAACCTCTTAATTATCAACGAGTAGAATCCCCACGTCAAAGCAGCCGAGAAAGCAAGGATATCACCCTTGGGATTAAGTTTCAAGACAACCTCGCCGTTGAATATGACCAGCACCATTCCAAGGAAAGCCACGCACGAACCCACAATCTGTTTAGCGTTCATCACCTCGTCCTTGTAGAAATTTGCCATCAGGACAGCCGTAATAATCGGTGCGCTGCACACGATAATAGCCACATTCGATGCCGTGGAAGCCGCCAGGGCCGAGTTCTCGGTCAGGAAATAAAGCGAGCCGCCGAATATCCCAAGTGCCATCATACGCAGCTCGTCAACAAAGCTGTCAGCAAAAAGGCGTTTAGGCGATATAAGCCATATAAGCAGATACGCCACGACAAAACGGTAGAAGAAAATGTCAGCCGGGGCAAGACCTCTGTCAAGAATAATCTTACTCGACACGAAAGTCTCTGCCCAGACGGCTATTACGCAGAATGCTGTCAGCAGTGCGTATTGTCTTTTTGCAAACATTTACTCGGAAATAATACCAAGCTGCCTGAGCAAAGCTTCCGGCTCAGGATCACGTCCGCGGAACTGTCTGTACAACTCAGCCGGATCAACGGCACCGCCCGTTGACATTATCCTGCGGAACGAGCTGGCAGTCTCCGGGTCAAAGATACCCTTCTCCTCAAACAGCGAGAAGCCATCAGCAGCCAGCACCTCCGACCATTTATAAGAGTAGTAGCCGGCACTGTAGCCTCCACTGAAAATATGGTTGAACGAAGTCGATGTGCAGCACTCGGGAACACGCGGCATAACATCGAGCGGAGCCAGTGCAGCCCTCTCAAACTCTATGACATCACCGTCGAATTCCGATGTCATTGTATGCCAGGCCATATCCAGCACTCCGAACTGGAGCTGACGCACCTGATAATATGCAGACAGATAATTCTTTGCATTCCGGATTCTGTCAATCAGTTCCTGCGGAATCGGCTCACCGGTCTCATAATGTCTGGCAAAAGTATTCAGATACTCCGACTCATATCCCCAGTTCTCGTTTATCTGCGAGAAAAGCTCGACGAAATCGTGGTCAACACTTGTTCCAGTCATAGAAGGATAACGGCCCACAGCCGTGATACCCTGCAGAGAGTGGCCGAACTCGTGCATAAAAGTAATAAGCTCGTCGTGAGTTATCAAAGCAGGCTTGTCGGCCGTCGGCTTTGTGAAGTTAGTCACAATGCTGATGAACGGACGCTCCTCCACCCCGTTCACAACCCGCTGCGGGCGGAACTCGGTCATCCAAGCGCCTCCGCGTTTGCTGGCGCGCGGGAAGAAATCGGCATAGAACAGAGCCAAATGGCTGCCGTCAGCATCCATAACATCATAAACCTTCACATCAGGATGATATACAGGAATATCCTTACGCTCCTCGAACTGAAGTCCATAAAGCCTTGTTGCCAGACCAAACACAGCCGGAATGCAGTCATCCAGTTTGAAATACGGTTTCAGCTCCTCGTCGCTCAGGCTGTATTTCTCCACTCTCAGCTTCTCGGCCCAATAAGAGAAATCCCAAGGCATCAGCTGCTCTCCGTCGAAGCCATTCGCTTTGGCATACTCCTCAATCTCGGCAACCTCCTGTTTTGCCACTGGCAGTGACGGTTCAATCAGCTTATTCAGGAATTCCTGAACATTAGGAACGCTCTTGGCCATACGGTCATCGACAGCATAATCAGCAAACGTCTCATAGCCAAGCATATTGGCGATTTTGAGCCTCAGATTGACAATCTGCTTAATAATGCCGGTATTGTCATTCTCAGGCGCAAGCCCCTTGCTGTTATACGCCCGGTAAAATTTCTCCTTCAGGTCACGGCGTGTGCTGTATTTCATAAATGCGGAATAGCTCGGCTGGGACAAATCGAACAGCCAGCCTTCCTGTCCCTTCTCTTCTGCGGCCGAAGCCCCCTGTTCGCGGACGAAATCAGGAAGTCCCTCCAATTCAGACTCTTCGGTAAGGAGCATCGTGAATGCATTCGTTGCAGCAAGAACATTCTGGCTGAACTGAAGCGACAACAGGCTTAGCTGCTCAACATATCCACTGAATATCTCCTTCTGGTCGGCAGGAAGATTCGCGCCGTTTTTCACGAACTGCTTGTAAGTATTGTCCAGCAACATTTTCTGGTCAGGCTCAAGATTCAATGAGTCACGCACATCATACACAGCCTTAACCTTCTGGAACAAAGCATCATTCAAGCTGACATACATCGACAGCTCAGTAGTCATCGGCGATATCTTCATCGCAAGCTCCTGCATCTCGTCATTGCTGTCAGCCTCCAGCAGATTAAAGAATACCGATGCCACATCATTGAACCTGAGGCCGGCATATTCCATAGCCTCGATTGTATTGGCAAACGTAGGTGACTCTGCATTAGCTACAATAGAATCAATCTCAGCCTTGGTCTCAGCAATAGTCTGCTCAAAAGCAGGCAGATAATGCTCCAGTTTAATCTTGTCAAACTGAGGTGCTCCGTATTCCAAAGGTGAATCAACCAATAACGGGTTTTCATTTTCCATAGTCGTGTTGCAAGCTGTCAATAAGAGCAAAGACGATACTGCATATAAATATTTTTTCATATAAGCGGCTGTTGATTAAAGATGTAACCTGATCCAATCCAGCAAATCTATTCCTACCATGAAATGCATCCAGGCCGAGATGGCAAGAATAATGACAACGAGTGCGATGAGAATCTTCTTCCAAGTGGCCATCTTCTCGGCAAAAGGATCCGAGCCGGACACGAAGCGCGGCATTTTTGCAAGACTGGTAAGCGTAGATCCGAACGGAATATTTACCAGAGCCTTGGCATTGACAGCCCAACCATTGGCATTGAGAACCGGCGACAGATTACGTTTGCGAAGCTTCAGCCATGCCATTATCATAGCAGGACCGGAAATCAGAATCATCACACCGGCAATCACACAGATCCACTGCCAGAATTTCAATCCGGCAAGGTAATTGACCAAAAGTCCCAGTCCACCCATCAGGGCACCCAAAGCCAAGGATAAAGCAGCAAAGATTCCAACAAACTTGCCTATGTCAAACGGCTGTTTGGCAGGAGCGCCCTCGACCTTGGCCGTAACCGACTCAGTCATTCCATCCATTGCCTTTGCATCCTTATCCGACGCAAACTTATTGATAGTCTTCTCTATAAACTGGCCAAACCTGCGGTAAGGACGCCAGAAAGCCTGGCGTATGCTTATCGGATTATCCTCAATCTTGATTATCGTCGCATCCCAGTCATTTCCGTCGCGGTCATAGAAAATAGCATTCTTGCCCTCGCGCAGATTATTCACATCGCCATCTGTGACAACAGCAGCTATCGTCATAGTCTCAGCACTGTTCTTTGACACACAATTGCAATAAGCTATGTACATATTGCTGAGCCCCGCCATCGCAGCGTGCTTGCCCATATCGCTCACCTTTATACAAAGGTCGCAGCTGCGTTGGTCAATATACAGCCTTCCGGCCTGGAATATTGCCAGTTCTTTGCGTGAATAGAAATCCTTCAGAGTAACGAAGTTGCACAACAGCTTATAGAAGTCCCTGTGCAGATGTGTCAGCTTATTGACAGCATCGATGGAATCGCTCTCAGCCTTCAAAGCGAGATCAGCATCAATCAGAGCCAGTAGCTCGTCCTTGCGGTTGGTGTCAAGCAGCTCAGCTACAGTGTCATATCCCAGAGCTGCGACTCTCTGCCCAGCCTCAGCGGCCTTCCACTGCGTATATGCGTCAAAACAAGACAGTACAGACAGCCACTCATCCTCCGTAACAGAATCTTTCTGTCCAAACCTCTTGTCGAGCACCAGCTCCCTCAACGCGTCAAAAGCCGGCTTCCAAGCAGGATTGATACCACCGTTGAGCGGCAGTCTCTGCGACGGGTCAACCTTTGCCAACGGATATTCGGCTATCTCGTCGTTGCACACTGACAGATCCTTCGAGCCGAGAGCCCCTATCCTGTCTATTGTCACATCCAGAACCGACGTACTCTCAGCGTGGAAGTTTGCAAGCTTGCAACGCATGAAATAATCGGAAATCTTATCCTTCAGAGCCATGCAGGCATTGTATGCCGCCTCTGTACCGTCACCGAATGGGAAAATATTATCCTTGTCCGCATTTCCGGCATCAATCCAAGCCTTATATGCGGCCAGCTCGGCATAGAAACCCTCCACAATTGCAGCATCCGCGCCATCCACTCCGCTACGGTCCTGAACACCTCCCATTGCGGCCGATGCCAAGGCAATAACATTCTGAAGATTTTCATCATCAGTCGATGCAGGAGTTACAACACCATCACCATTCAACTTCGTGCTGGCAAAAATCGCGATACTGTCCGAAGTATCAGCAACCGATATGCTGTCCTTTTCCTGTCCCAGATTGGCAAGTATCTGCTTGGCCGAAGCCAACAGACTCCTACCCAAATCCGTATCCGGATTAAACTCACTGAACGAAACAGTATCATCCTTGCGGAGAAGGACATCCAGATTACCCAGAGCATCTTTCAGCCATTCGGCAGTAGCAATGACATCATTGACGTGAATCTTTCCGTCTCCGTCAACATCAATCATAGAAAGCGTGTTCTCATCAAGCTCAAGGCCCTTCACGGGACAACTCAGGACAGTCCAGAGTTTCTGGTCCAGCTCTGACAGATGAGCAATGTCCTCGCCCTTGTCAATATTAACCCTAGTAACCCCACCAATCGTGGAGAATCGCCAATTGTACTTTTCCATATAATTGTTTTTATATATTGTCCAATTCCACCCTCTGAACCTCATCGACACCTACTATCGATGCAATACCTTTGATTGTCATTTCCAGCTCGTCTGCCGAATGCACTCCAAAATCTATCGTACAGCTTACAATCTGATCTTTTGTATTTGTATGGATGCTCGACATCGAAAGCCTGCGTTGCTCCACAATACAGTCGATAATGTCGCGCAGCAGATGGTAACGGTCTATCGCCGTGATGCTCAGACGAACCGGATATACCTTGTGCCTGTTCTCCTCGAAATCCACCGACACAATAGAGTCTCCGTTTTCCGAGGCCAGCCTGATAGCCTCAGTACAATGCCGCGAGTGCAGCGTAAGCGTACCGTCGCTATTCTTGAAGCCTATCACCTCATCACCTGGCAGCGGATGGCAGACATCACACAGACGCAGCGATTCCTCCTCATTGAACCGCAGACACTTATGCAGATGGTTTCTGGCCTTGTAGCTTTTCACATAATTGAGCCAGTCATCGCTCGGACGCACCTCCTCGTTGATACCTATCTCCACGCAATCTCCACGATGCAGAGTAGTCTTCACCGACGCAAGCTTCCCGTTTATCCGGGCATACTGTGCATGGTCACCGATATTGGTATGAAGCTCATAGGCAAAGTCCAATGCCGAGGCATCCTTCGGAAGCAGCACCACACGTCCCTTAGGGGTCAGGACATAGATATCCTCATTATAGAACGAGCTTGATACGCCCTCCATAAAGCCCTCGGTATCGCGGTGCTCAGCCATATCCTTCAGAATATCCTGAAGCTTTGTGAGCCAATGCTTCATACTCTCCTCGTTGGTCTTGACAATGCATCCCAGACGCGAATTGCGCAGCATCCTCTCGGACGATATATGCAACTCCTCCCAGCATCCGGGCCTGCCCAGAAGCTTCACATGGAAGCTCTGATATCCATTCTCCTTAGGATTATCAATATAATTCACCACACTGCCGGGACGCTCACGGAATCTGTCCGTAAGCACCGAATATATGAACAGGCTCGTATCCTTCTCTGACCACACACCGGTCGGAGTATATATGATACGGATATAATGCTTGAACTCGACACGTGCAAAGTCAGTCCCATGTTCCTGCATATCACGCCAGATACTGTACGGCTTACGGTATCGCACCTCTATCCTCGCATTTATACCCTTCTCCGCCAGCAACGATGATATCTCATCGGTAAACGTCACCACATCATCACGGGTCGCAATCTTATCCTCATCCAGAAGCTGCTCAAGAGTATCATAATCTCTCTGGCATCTGAACTTGAAAGACAGATTCTCCAGCTCGGACTTCACGTGGTACAAGCCGAGACGGTTGGCGAGCGGGGCATAGAAAAAGTCCGTCTCACCGGCAATCTTCATCTGCTTGTCCGGACGCATCGAATTCAGCGTACGCATATTATGCAGACGGTCAGCCAGCTTAATCATCAAGGCACGGATATCGTAATGCACCGAATCCATTATCTGGCGGAAATTGGCCACCTGCTTTGACTGCCCGTCCTGCGTTTTCTTACGTTTGGTAACCACATCGACAAGAAATCTCACATCCTCGCCAAAACGCTCGCTTATATCATCCAATGTATATGGAGTATCCTCCACCACATCGTGCAGGAAAGCCGCAATCACAGCATTGGCCCCCAGTTCCAGCTCAACAGCAACAATAGTGGCCACAGCAATAGGGTGTATGATATATGGCTCACCCGTATTCCGTTTCTGTTCCTTGTGCGCCTCGTAAGCCAACTCGAAAGCCTGACGGATACGCTTGACATCCTTCTCCGACACTCTCTGCCTCATCACGGAAATCACCTTTTCCGCCGACTCCCTTATTTCTTCATCCGTTACCATACCAAAGAAACTCTATAGCGTCTTTATGCCAAAACCTGCTTGCTGCAAAAATCCGACAACAAGTCCAATATCCCAGACAGGACAGCCGCCGGCTCCTTTTGCGGGAAGCCGGAGAACACCCTTATCTCTCCGTCCTTAAGATAGCCCTCGGACTTCAACTCATTCTCATAACGTGCCAGAGCATACATCGCAAGCATATAGAAAGCCTTATACACATCAACCTTCTCTATATTTCTGGAATAGAATCCAACCGGGAATATCTGCCCATACAATGCATCATATTCCGCAACAGGCTGAACCTCGGGCAGATTCAACACATTCTGCGAAGCCGCTTCCCTGATCTTTGCAACATAACCGGCAATCGCCCGAAGCTGTGCGTTGTCGGCAACAGACTGAAGGAAATCAGCCACGTCATTATAAGTAGCATTTTCGCATTCCAAAGTTGCGGCCTCAACCATACAACTGCGCAAAGCGATAATATTATCTGTATTTCCCGACGACAATTTACCAAGAAGAGTACTCCTGCCTGCTTTTGCATAGGCATCAGCAAGAGTCTGGGAATATTCGGCAGGTCTGGCACAAGCCCTGTAGTCACGCGCCTTGGCAGCAGTACGCTCCAGGAACAAAGATATTCCCTCGGACATATTCAACAATCCCGAACGCCAGGACTCTTTCTCTATTTTCTTCAGAAGAAGGGCGCATACAGCACTCTCCGGTTTAGCCATCTTATCCGATTTCAGAAAAGCCTTGTACTCTTCGACAATCTTTGTAACCAGCTCCGGTCCGAATCCTGCCGGCAGATGTTTCACAAACGAGTCACCCTCCTTAATCCTGTCAAAAGACAGCTCCTTCTCTATCAACGTCCGCATATAGCGTGACGACTCCTCGCGAAGCTTGCGCAATTCCTCGCTCCCCATCACACCCGAAGCCGTCACCTCCAACGCACCGGCTATCTCTCTGGCGCTCTTGCCGCCCTTGCGGAGTATCAACAAATCATAGAAATCCTTCTGCAGCCTGATATTCAAATAGTCGGATCTGTCCATATTATCAATTGAAAATTATAGTCCTGTTGTTAAAAGTAAGAATCTTATGTGCCACGTGTTTCTTCACGGCACGCGAAAGGACAATCTTCTCCAGATCGCGTCCTTTTAGAGCCAGGCTCTCAGGCGTATCCTTATGACTTATGCGAACCACATCCTGAGCAATTATCGGACCGGCGTCAAGTTCCGCAGTCACATAATGACTTGTAGCCCCGATAATCTTCACTCCGCGCTGATATGCCTGCTCGTATGGCCGTGCCCCTATGAAAGCCGGCAGGAAAGAATGATGTATATTGATAATCCTGTTCGGATACTTCAGAATCATATCATCACTGATAATCTGCATATAACGCGCCAGGACAATGAAGTCAATCCTCTCGCGCTCAAGCAGTTCCATCTCGGCAGCCTCCACCTCAGCCTTGTTGGAATGATCCTTGGCGATGCTCCATACATAATAAGGTATGTCAAACTGCTCCGCGACATACCTCAAATCCTCGTGATTGCTGACAATGCAGGGAATCTCAACCTCCATCTCTCCAGCCTTGAAACGGGCAAGCAGATCATACAGACAATGACTCATCTTGCTTACGAACAATGCCATCCTAGGCTTGTTCTCCGAGAAATACAGACTGAACTCCAACTCGTACCGGCTTGAATACAGAGTCCTGAAATATTCCGAAATCTTGTCCTTTGGAATCAGGAAGCCGTCAAGCTCCCACTCTATCCTCATGAAGAACATCTTATCGACAGTATCAACATACTGATCCAGATAAACGATATTTCCGTTATTGTCGGTAATAAACCTGGTCAGCTCAGCAATAATACCAAGCCTGTCAGGACAATGCAGCAAAAGTATTGCGGTTTTCATCTATGCAGTCAACAATATCTCTGTTATAGAGCTAATTTTCGCAAAGTTATACAAATAATTCAATACTCTATTTAACAAAAAACAGCTTCTCAGTTCCAAACAGGTCTGAGCACATCATTCAGATCCGTTCCAGGCTCATACCACCTTGCATCAATGCCGAAATTGCAGGCCGCATCAACATTTTTTGGCGAGTCATCAACAAAAACCGTCTGTGACGGCATCAGTCCGGTCTCATCAAACACCATTTTGAAGAATTCAGCACTGGGCTTGGACACATGCATCTGAAACGAGCAGAACAGGTGCTTGAAAGTTGTATCCAATGGAATGCCCGCATCCGAAAACATTCTTGAGCAATATGCCAGAGCGATGGGATTGTTATTACTGAGCATATACAGATCACATCGTTCCGACAATCTCTTCAAGAGCAGAGCTTTTGCAGGATCTATTCCTACAAGCAGCGACTCTATGCATTCCTTTATTATCTGCGGAGTCGTGCCGGGTCTGGAGCGGCTTATGCACTCAGCGTACATCTCATCCTCACTGAGCTCTCCCATCTCATACTTTGAAAAGAAGCCTTTTGGATGGCAGGTATCTATAAAATCACGGACATTCATAAACCCGGCCTTTCCATAAAAGGCATTCAGACACCTGTCCATATCCAAATCAACCAGCACGCCACCCATATCCAGCATTACCGCCTTCACATTCCCATTCGCACCCAATACCATATCAAAAACTCCATTCACCCCCAATTATACTGAAAACGCAAGTTATCCCCGCCTCAGGTCGAGATGGGGATAACTTCCCATATACCGCCGGTTTTGTCACAATGTTGAGTTGATATCCCGCACAGCAGCTATCAGAGCATCGATATTCTCCTTCTTAGCCCCCATAGGAAGTCCTCCGCCGGTACTCAGCATCAGACCGTGATGCGAACCGTTGGCAGCGATATAATCCTTCACGACCTTTGCGGTAGTATCATACACTTCCCCAGGATTGTTGCCTGTCAGCAGCATCGGCGGCACATTACCCATCAGCACCACCTTGTCGCCAGCCAGCTTACGCGACTCACCTATATCCTGCATATGAGTGAAATTGAACACATCAACACCCATCCCCGAGAGATGCGGATAGCACGAGTTCGATGTAAAGTCATTGTGGAAATAATGATGCAGCTCGGGGAACGAGTCGAATACCTCCTTCATATACGGCATACAGAGCGTTGTAAAATCCTCGGGGCTGAAATAGCCGCACACATCATCAAGAACCATAATAGCCTTTGCCGTCTTCACATTCTCAAGCTGCGCCTCCAGCCACAGCTTCACGCACTCAGTTGTCTTGCGCAGCAGCGAGTCGGCAGCCTCAGGATTAATCATCATAAACATCAGCAGCTGGGTCACTGTGAACATATGCGAAGCCACTGTGAACGGACCACGCGCACAGACCATATACACCTGCTCACCCTCAGCCTCCATCAAAGGCTGATACAGACGCTGCTGGTTCAGCATCAAAGGCATCAGGCCGTCGCGTTTCGGATCCGGCAGGCGCAAATCCTTGAAGAACGCCTCCGCGTTGTCCAGATCCTCGGTCAGAGGATGCAGATGCGGCAGATTATCGTCAAAGAAACACGTAGGACAGCCAAAGCCCGTCGGTTCAGCCGTCATACCATACTCCACCCACCAGCCGGGGATGAATACCGCCTCGGGAAAATCCTTGATTATCTTACGGTTATCCTGTACAAACACATCATTGCGCGCATAATAGTCAATAAAAGTATGTCCGCAATAACCCGGTATCCAGGGGCTGTCAGCAATGAACACCACCGGAATCTTACTGTTCTTGTGACTGATGGTCTCTTCCAGCAGTCTGATTTGCTCAATATTCATATATCACTATCAAATAATTACACAATCATCAATAACCCGCCGCCTTGAAAAAAGCCTCAATATTACAGTCGGGCGATTCAGGCGGTACATCACAGCCTGTTGACAAGACAAAGTTACCGTGTCCCTCAGCAAGCCTCAGCAGCTCTCCGACCTTCGCTGAAACCTGCTCAGCAGTCCCCATCCTCATAATACCGACAGGATCAACATTTCCCATCACGACAATGTCCGACGGCACCTCGGCCAGAACCCCGGCCATATCAATACTGTTGCCGAAATGGAGAGCCGCCGCACCCGATGCCACCATAGCCCCGGTGCATTGTCCCGCATTTCCACAGTTATGCAGAACCACCGCAAACGAATCGTCCTGCACGGCATCCACAATTCTCTGCACATATCGGGTCGAGAATGCCAGACAGTCATCGGCCGACAACAGTCCCGCAGCAGGCTCGGCCATCACAACGCCACTTGCCCCGGCATCCTTCATAGCCTCCACATAACGCACGATGAACTCCGTACATTTATCCAGCAGCCGTGTAGCGGTCTCCGGCTCGATATACATCGCCATCATCATCTCCGTCATATCGTACAGACGGCATGCCAGACTGAACGGACCTATGCAGCCGCCGAACAGCGGGCAGTCCAATGCAGCCGCAGCCAGACGGTTAGCCTTCAGATACTCCGGCACACGCGCCACCTCAAGCGATGGAATCTGCAGATTCACGACATCAGCGGCACACTGCAGCAGGCGTCCTGTCACCGAAGGAATCTCATTGTCAGCGAAAGCCACACTCGCTCCGAAAGCCTCAGCCTCGACCGACAGGTCCATAATCGTCGTTGAAGCTACGGAATACGGATACCGCTTACGCAACGCCATCACGGCATCATAATGCGTACGGCCATCGGTCACAGCATCAATCACACGTTTGCCGATAAGTTCGATACCGGGATGCGTCATTATCGGCATCACAGGACAAGCCCCGCCGGCGGCCAGCAAATTCGCTACAACCCTATTCATTTATTCATCATACCAAGCTCATACTCCGGAAGCACATCCAGAGCCGGAGTCTCATAATTCGATATTCTCAGACGGAAATGTCTCAACTCATCAATCGGATGTTGAATCGGGCTGCAGTCCGACGGCAGCTCCATATTCGAGAACTGCTGGAAATACCCTATGCACGCATCCCTCCACCACAAAGCATCCTTAGCCTGACGCACCAGCTTGTCGTTCACCTGATTCCAACGCCAGTCATCAACATACTTGCGTACCGAAGCCCAAGTGCCGATATATCCGGCAGCAGCATCAATACCCTGCTGATAAGTATGGCACAGCGCATTCCAAAGCGTCTCGCCATTCTTCATCGTATAATCCCATGGCAGATGATGGAACCACAGGATCAGCTCCTCGGGGCAAGTTTCAACATTATCGTACAGTGACATCAACGGCTCGTGATACTGGGCCACAGCCCCGCTCCCCTGCATAGTGCGGTCAAATCCTATACCATCGGCAGCCGCCTTGTGATAGAAAGTCGGAGACCAGTCACGCCTCATCGACTGCTCCCACGGGCCCGGACCGTAATGGCCGGCGCCGCCGAAAATATGATGCAGTCCCAGCGGCATCTCATAATGGACCGTATTCTCGCGCGATGCCAGCATAAGCTCCTTCATCGGCGTCACAAAGCCCGCCTCGGCGGTGAAAGTCTGCTTAAGCCACTCATCAGCAATCTGCTCCGAAGTCAGCTCCGGATTCCACGCCATACGGCCGAAAGCATACCAGTTAGCCTGCGCAAAATGATGTCCGCACCAGTTGATGCTGTCACCGATGTTAGCCACACCGGCTATTGCCGATATTCCATAGCGGAGCACCCTGCCCTCTGTCACCTTCGCTACAGTCGAGCCCTCGCCTCTCATATAAGTATCACTGTCCAGACACTCCTTCCACATCGGATGCAGATACACCAGATGGTTCGAATGTCCCAGATACTCCTGGGTAACCTGCACCTCCACCATCATCTTTGTCCTCTCCATCTGTCCGAACAACGGACTGAACGGCTCACGCGGCTGGAAATCAATCGGGCCATTCTTTATCTGTATAATCACATTGTCGTGGAACTGCCCGTCCAGAGGCATAAACTCGTCCACAGCCTGCATTGCACGGTCCTCGGCCGTAGCCGCATACACGAACGCCCGCCACATCACAATACCGCCGAAAGGCTTGAGCGCATCGGCCAGCATATTCGCGCCTTCGGCGTGGGTACGGCCATAGTCCTGCGGGCCCGACTGCCCCTCGGAGTTCGCCTTCACCAGAAAACCTCCAAAGTCCGGTATTATCGAGTAAATTTCGGCGACCTTGTCATTCCAGAACTGAATCACAGCCGGATCAAGCGGATCAGATGTATCCAGACCCGCCAGATGCTTCGGAGCCGCGAAGTTCAGCGACAGATACACCCTTATTCCATACGGACGGAAAATATCGGCCAACACCTTAACCTTCTGCAGATACTCATCAGTAAGCATACACGGATCTGCATTCACATTGTTCAGCACCGTAGCATTTATGCCCACCGACGCATTGGCACGCGCATACTCCTCGTATTCAGGACGCACCGTAGCAGGCAGCTCCGCCCACTTCCAAAGAGACTGTCCGGCAAAGCCGCGCTCCACCGTCAGGTTCGGATTATCCCAATGGTTCAATATACGCACATCGTAGGCCGGGACCTCTGTAACGTGCCCATCGGCAGGAACATTGCCCGTCTCCTGACGGCGCAGCAAGTCATAAACGCCGTACAACACGCCAATCTCGGAATTCGAATAGACCGTAACAGTCTTTTTATCGAACTCCAGACGATATCCCTCCTTTCCAAGCGACTCCTCCGGCTCCTTGCAGATAACGCTCGTCACCGTCTGCCTGCCCTTCCAGTAATTCAGAATCTCGCTGTCAGCAATAGCCAGCGTACTCTTCCCGGCCGAAAGGACCTGAGGCTCGCCCCCGCTTAAAGAATGAAACCAAAGATTGTGGCCATTCTCATCCTTAAGCTCAGTCTGACTGCACGATGACGAAACACCTGTCATCATCAGCAGCATAGCGAATGTAAATCCAGTAAATCTCATATTTCAGTTAGTTGATTATTGCAATGTCAGGCACTCTCTGTGCCTCGGTAATTTTCTCTATGCGCTCGGTCAAGCGCCCCACCTCGGACAACCTTGTACGCAGCACCATCCTACAGTCGAACAACCTTTCGGGCTGGCTCTCATCCCCGAACGCCCCATACTCCTGCATCACAATTGCAGGCCCCATATCCTTCACAACCCTCATCAAATCATTCATAGCAGGGTACAGGAACAACACAGTAATATCCTTCTCCACAAAACGCTCCACAACCTCCGCAGCCGCTATCGCATCGGCCGCAGCCCTGCGGTACGCCTCAATCAGCCCGCTCGTACCAAGCTTCACGCCGCCGAAATAGCGCACCACCGCTATCAGAATATCCGTCAGGCCATTGCTGTTTATCTGCCCCAATATAGGCTTACCCGCTGTACCCGACGGCTCGCCGTTATCATTGGCCCGCCATTCCTGACGCTCAGGCCCCAGCATATACGCATAACACACGTGGCGCGCATCATAATACTCCTTCTGGACAGCCGCCACATATCTCTTCACATCATCGACACCGCTAACCGGAAAGGCAAACGATATAAAGCGGCTGCGCTGCTCCGTAAACTGCGACTCAGCCTTTGCCTTTATAGTCCGATAGGTATCGATGGGTTCCATATACTAATCTTCGGCCGACGATGCTATGCACTCCGCAATCTTCTCAATGTTCAGACTGCGCGCCGACGCGTCCACAATATCCTTATAAATACCGCCCTGACGATAAACATCGTCCGGCACACCGCCCTGCTCCACCATACCGTTGCGCAGCGCATAGACATAATCGCTGTCAATAATCTGCGACAGATTGTGCGATATTATGATAACCGTACGGTCCTTCTTGATAGCCTCAATACTGTTACGGATCTGCTCCGTAGCAACTGCATCCAGACTCGCGGTAGGCTCATCCAGGAAAATAATCGGCGGATTCTTCAGGAACAGACGTGCAATGGCAATCCTCTGCTGCTGTCCGCCCGACATCAGCAGGGCCTTGGTCTGGAAGCCGTTCGGCAGTCCCTCGATCTGCTCAAGGATATAAGCCTTGCGCGCAGCCTCCACAACATCCTCGTGCGACGCGCCCGGACATCCGTACAGAATATTCTCCTCGACAGTACCGTCAAAAATATGGTTCTTCTGCAAGACCAGACCGATATTCTCGCGCAGATACTTGGTATCCCACTCGCGCAGGTCAACACCGTCCAGACACACGCTTCCCGACTGAGGCTCATAGAACTTGTCCAGCAGATTTATTATCGTACTCTTTCCGGCACCCGACAAACCCACGAACGCCGTAATATGTCCCGGAGTGATGCTCATGTTGATATCTGTAAGCGCCTTGTTGCCGTTCGGATACGCAAAATCAACATTTTTCAGTTCAAACTTACCCTCAATGCGCTCAGGACGATACGTTCCGCTGCCCTCCTGCTGGTCATCAGAATCAAGAATATCGAAGAATCCCTCCGCATATATCAACGCATCATTGATATCATCAAAAATGCGTTGCAGCTGGCGTATAGGAGCCGACACATTTCCGAACAGCATAACGTGATACATAATCTTACCGATTGTCATACCCGGATAGTCAATCAACACCAGATAAGCTGTAAGAATGATGATCAACACCACGCCGACCTGCTCCACAAACGTCTTCAACCCATCGAAAGTATAGCTCAAGCGGCGTGTCTCAAGTTGGTTATCGGTCACCTTGTTCTGCAAATCCAACTGCTTGTCACCCTCGATACGCTCCCTGTTGAACGATTTTATCACATTTATGCTCTCAATGATATTCATTATACCATTGCTCTTGCTCTCGCGGTACTGACGCATATTCCTGCGCCATCCCTTCAGCTTTACAGCCTGACGATACGTAATGAAGAAATAAAGCGGCACTATTGCCAATGCCACAAGACCCACATACACATTAGCCGCGAACATCAGGATAAGTGCCAGGACAGCGCTAGTGCACATAGGCAGCAAGTCGATAAAGAAGTTCCTCACGGTCATGGACAGACTCTCAACACCCCGGTCAATACGCGTCTGGAGCTTGCCAGGCTCATTGTTGTCAGCGCTGAAGAACGCCATCTTGAAAGTCAGGATTTTCTCGATAACCGCCTGCGCCAGATCCCTCGACACCATAATACGCATTCTCTCACCGAAATACTTCTGGGCGAAAGTCAGCAGAGCCGAGAGTACCTCCTTGCTCAACAGAATAATACTTATTACAGTCAGGATCTTTGCGGCGCGGCTCCACTCAAAATCCTCGGCACCGACCAGCGCATTGATCGCATCAACCGTGCGGTCCAGAACAACAGCATTGACCTGCGCCATCAATGATGTAATCAACGTCAGTATCAATGTAGCCAGCACCAGCCATCTGTAAGGCTTTACAAACGGCCATATCTTTTGGAACAGCTTAAACAGATTCATATCGAATTTTTATCAAAAATACATAAATAACCGCGATCCGCAACAAAAAAGCCCGAAAGCATTATGATAAAAGGCATAATAGGCTGATGAAACCGGGCCTCGCCGTGTCCAAAGAACAGCAGCACCGCCAGCGACAGCACAATCACCGGACAGGACAGCACCAGTCCCGACAGCCATCTCTTCCTGACGGCAGTGACAATACCCGCAGCGGCCAAGACCAGCAACAGATAATAATACAACAGATTACATACAGTAACAATCTGAACGGCGGAATAATGCGGAAAATCCGCAAACAGCGACACCATACCCAGCTCATCGTACATATACTCCCTGCTGCGCTTGTCAGGCAGATAAGTACAGAAATTCACATTGTCCGATACAAACGTCGCCGCCAGCTTCCCCAGCATCTGGCAAATGTAGTCCTTCTTATGATTGCCCAGCCACCCGAAAAACCGCGCCTGCCATACAGAATCCTTCTCGCAGCAGTCATATCCGGCACTGTCATCAATATAAGCCGGATCGCCGTCAGGGAACATAATATAATCGGCATCCGTCCTCGCACTGTTGTCCCACGAATACTGCAGCAGAGCCATCCACCCGGTTCTGGCCTGATAAATAAAGCGCCCGGTTCTCAGCCAGCACGCCCCGCCCAAAACAAAAACCAGCAGCACATAGCCCATCACAAGCCGTGAGCAGCGCTGCAGCACAGACTTTCTCCCATACAGCACATAAAGCAGAAGCGACAAAAGGAAAACCAGCCCCATCGGCCGTATCCAATTGGCGAAAGCCAGCACAACGCCTGCAGCCAGACACCTGTTCCTCAAAGCCAGCAATACGCCCAGCAGAGCGAAAAATATGAAAGGCGTCTCGCTCAGCACCGATGTGCCCTCGCCATAGTTTGCCGGATACAGCACATACAGCAGCAAAGCCGTCAGCGCCACCCTGCCGTCAGCCAGGCACGATACAATACGATACAACAGCAGCGCAGTGACACCTTTCAACAGCGAATACAGCACAAGCAAAAGTGTAACAGAGCCGGTCAGACGCAGGAATAGGGTCACAATATTGACAGCCCCCACATTCCATACAAATGCCAGCTCATGCATAGACCGGGCCATAGGATACCAGTCATGGCTGCCGGCGCACTCCGCAGCCAGCGCTATGTACCCCTCGCTGTCGGGGAAAGGCGTATAGCCGAAAATCAGCAGCAGTAAAAGCTGCAGTACAGTAAAGACCGCAACAATAATATATGCCCTGCTATCCGCCCTTCCGCAAAGCACATCAAATCAATCCAGAGAGTGGATAATCAGGCCCGAGCGCAACTTAGGCTCAAACCAGGTAGTCTTGGGCGGCATAATGTTGCCACTGTCTGCAATATCCATAAGCTGGCGCATCGATACCGGATAAAGCGCCAGAGCCATCTTCATCTCACCGCTGTCAACACGGCGTTTCAGCTCACCCAGTCCGCGTATGCCGCCGACAAAGTCAATACGGCTGTCACGGCGCAGGTCCTTGATACCCAGCAGCTCGTCCAGAATAAGATTCGACGATATTGTCACATCCAGCACACCGATAGGATCATTGTCTTTGTATGTACCCGGCTTTGCCGTAAGCTTATACCACTCGCCCTCAAGATACAGCGAGAATGTATGCAGAGCCTCAGGCTTGAAAATCTCCGTTCCCTTCTTCTCCACCGTGAAATTACGCTCCAGAGCCTTCAGGAACCCGTCGGCGTTCATACCGTTCAGTTCCTTCACCACACGGTTGTAGTCAATAATCGTAAGCTGGCTTGCAGGGAAACATACGGCCATAAAATAATTGTATTCCTCGTTGCCGGTATGATTCGGATTCAGACGGGCCTTTTCAGCGCCGACCAACGCCGCAGCTGCCGAACGGTGATGACCGTCAGCAATGTACAGCGACGGAATAGCCGCGAAACGCTTGGTTACCGCATCGATATCGGCATCATTGTCAATAATCCACAGCCGATGACGGAAGCCGTCACCCGGAGCAATGTAATCGTACTCCGGCTCCAGAGCCGTATATCTTGCAACTATCGCATCGAGAGCTGCATCATCGGGATATGCAAAGAACACCGGCTCGATATTGGCGTTATTCACGCGCACATGCTTCATGCGGTCTTCCTCCTTGTCAGCACGCGTAAGCTCGTGCTTCTTGATGTTGCCGGTAAGATAATCATTCACGTATGCGCCCACAACCAGTCCGTACTGGGTCTTGCCGTTCATAGTCTGCGCATAAATGTAATACTGCTCCCTGCTGTCCTGCACCAGCCAGCCGTTATCCTTGAAACGCGCAAAGTTCTCCGCTGCCTTTTCATAAACCCTCGGATCGGTCTCCTCAGTACCGGCAGGGAAATCTATCTCCGGTTTGATTATATGATACAACGACATCTCATTACCCTCGGCCTCTGCGCGTGCTTCTTCCGAATTCAGCACGTCGTAAGGACGGCTCTGAACCTTCTCAACAAGATTTTTTGGCGGGCGAATGCCCCTGAACGGTTTTACTATTGCCATAACTGCTAATTAAAACAAGACCTCCGTTTCTCCTTGTATGGTCAGAAACGGAGGCTCTAATATACTGATTATTCGTAAATACTATTATTTATTCACCATAAATTTGGTACATCCGTCCTTTATGAAGCCCACAATCTGGTTGGCAGCGGCAAGACCCGCATTGATATTGGCCTCGGCAGTCTGTGCGCCCATCTTTTTCGGTGTAGAGAAATATCTTGCCGGGAACAGCTCGGCGAATTTAGCGTATGCGGCAGGCTGGATATCGGTCACGAACTTCAAATCGTCACGGAGCTGCATCAGCTCTATCATCTCGTCCTCGTTGATAATCTCCTTTCTGGCGGAGTTCACAAGAATAGCATTCTTCGGCATCAGGCTCACCAGTTTCCTGCCAATCGAGCCCTTGGTCTCGTCGGTAGCAGGCAGATGCAGCGAAACAACCTGGCAGGTGCGGTACATATCCTCGACATTGTCAACAGCGTGCACACCGGCTGCCTCGATAACATCCTTCGGACAATATGCGTCGTATGCATAAACTTCCATACCGAAGCCCTTGGCGATGCGTGCCACATTACGGCCCACATTACCGAATGCGTGAATACCCAGCTTCTTGCCCATCAGCTCAATACCAGATGTTCCGTCATAGAAATTGCGGACAGCATAGACCAGCATGCCAAGCACAAGCTCAGCCACTGCATTGGCGTTCTGGCCCGGAGTGTTCATCACGCATACACCATGAGCGGTAGCCGAAACAAGATCAACATTGTCGTAGCCGGCACCGGCACGTACAACGATCTTGAGTTTCCCGGCAGCATCGAACACCTCATTATCAATAATATCACTGCGGATAATTATCGCATCGGCATCAGCCACAGCCTCGAGCAGTGCGGCCTTCTCGGTATATTTCTCCAGGAGAGCCAGCTCGAAACCGGCGTTCTCTACAATCTTACGGATTCCGTCAACAGCAACCTTTGCAAAAGGCTTTGAAGTAGCAAGCAGAACTTTCATATCGCAGTAAATTAATGATTAGCCTCATATTCCCTCATACAATCAATCAGAGCCTGGACGCTCTCTTTAGGCAACGCATTGTAGCACGATGCGCGGAAACCGCCTACCGAGCGGTGACCCTTGATGCCGACCATCCCTTTGCTTTGGGCAAACTTCAGGAAGTCCTCCTCAAGCTCCTTGTAGTTCTCGGCCATAACCCAGCAGATATTCATATACGAGCGGTCCTCATCGACGGCAGTACCGGTAAACAGCTTATTGCGGTCAATCTCGCTGTAAAGCATATCGGCGCGGACCTTGGCACGCTTTGCCATCTCCTCTACACCACCCTGTGCCTTCAGCCAGCGCAGCGACTCCAGAGCCGCATAGATGGTAAATGTAGGAGGTGTGTTGAACATCGAGCCGTTGTCAATATGAGTCCGATAATCCAGCATAGTCGGAATATAGCGGTCAACCTTGCCGAGAGCATCATTCCTGACAATTACGAAAGCCATTCCCGAAGGAGCCAGATTCTTCTGGGCGCCTCCGTAAATGCAATTGTACTTGCTCACATCAATCGGACGTGAGAATATATCCGACGACATATCCGAAATCAATGGAACCGGGCTGTCCAGATCCTTGCGTATCTCAGTACCGTAAATCGTATTGTTGGTAGTGAAATGGAAATAGTCGGCATCAGCAGGAATTTCGAAGCTCTTCGGAATATAAGTATAGTTCTTATCGGCCGACGAAGCCACCTCGACAACCTCGCCGAAGCCCTTGGCCTCCTTCATGGCTTTTTTAGCCCACACACCCGTATTCAGATATGCGGCCTTCTTGCCGAGGAAGTTATACGGAACGCGGCAGAACTCCATACTTGCGCCGCCAGCAAGGAACAACACCGAGTAACCCTCGGGTATTGAAAGTATCTCTTTGAACAGAGCCTCAGCCTCATCAACGACAGGCTTGAACTCTTTGGAACGATGACTGATTGACAGAATTGAGATTCCAGTACCGGCAAAATCATTTACAGCCTGGGCTGACTTCTCGATTACCTCCTGAGGAAGGACGGCTGGACCTGCGCAAAAATTGTGCTTCATTACTGTAGGTTTTTATTTTTGACGTGCAAATGTACCCCCTATTTTTCACATTGCACAACTAATCGCCAAAATATCTGATATATGTTGATAAATAGCGCATGCAAAACATCATTTTGAGAAACCGACAAGACATTTTCACCTATAAAAAGCAAAATGGCCAGGCAGATCGCCCGTCATCACCGACCACCTCAGTTTTCCGGACCTGTCATAGCAGAACAGTGTTCCCGGAGTCATAAAATCCTTGGCATCAGCAATATAGATATCGCCATCGGCAGGATTGACCGTCAATCCGTACGGATACACTATCTGTCCTTCCGTACCGTCAGTAATAAAGTTCCGCGTCACGACACGCTGGCGTGCAATGTCATATATCGCGTACCGCACCACCGTCGCGTAAGTCTCGTAGCTGAACTCCGTGCTATAGACATACAGCGAATCTCCGCACAGCGCCATATCGGCACAAGGCAGATCATCCATGCGCATAATCACCTGGTCGGTCTGCGCGTCAATCACAGACACCGTCGATGGAATATCATAATAGTCGCCGCGGCTGCTCACAAAGACCAGCCCGCGTTCTCTGTCAACCTCCATACGATGCAGATTCACAGCAACATCTATCGTCTTTGCAACCTTGAAGGCAGTAAGGTCTATCACAGTCACGGTGCTGTCGTAATCAGGATAGCAATAACCGCCCGAGTTGGCCACATACAGCTTGTTCCCGTACACGGCCATCTCTTCGGGCTGATACCCGACCCCGCAGGTATCCACGACCTCAAGACTGAAGGTATCAATCTCAGCCACATACCCCTTTCTGAATTCCGGGTCGCCATACGACGCGCCGGCATAACTCGACACATACACCCGCCCGCCGCAGAATGCCAGGCAGCGCCCGTTCGGAATGCTTATCTGCGCTATATGCCTGAAAGTCGATGCATCCATCACCTCCACCAGATTGCTCTGATTCACAACCACATAAACTTTTCCGCCATACACGCCCACGTCATTGCCTCCATCGCCAAGCTCCATAACCACATCAGGGTTACTCTCACCAAAGATGTTGCGCTTGTATTGTCCCGAGGTATAGTCAAAATAGTCAATCGTACATTTATTCGAGCCCATATTGCCCTCATTCAGCAGGAACATTCCCCTGAAAGCCTCCGACCTTTCACCCAACTCAGTGACCGTCGCACCATAATACCAGTCATCATTCCTGCACGAACACAGCACGGCCACAGCCAGTGCCAGTATCAGTATTTGTAAGCATTTCTTCCTCATAACGACACCTCAATACGCAATTTGAAATTAGTCCCGGACATAGGATAGCACCGTATAACCTCATACTGCTGGTTAAACAGATTGTTCACCTCGAGCGACGCTCTGAGCGAGCAACCCCGCAAATCAAAACGGCGCGCCACGCCCAAATCGTGAGTGTACCAGGGCTGCTCGTAATTCTCGGGGATATTAGCCACCGATATATACCTCTCGCCGGTATAAATGAAACTGTAGTTCCAGCTCCAGCCGCGCCACTCGCCCGAATACACAACCGAGCCGCTATGCATCGGAATATACGGAATCTGCCCGCCATACCAAGGACTAGTGCTTTCCGTACGGTCCTGTGCCTTCTGATATGTGTAGCTCAGACGCAGGCCGTGCCCCGTCTGGGCCAGACGCCAGTTGCTCTGAAGAGCCGCATCAACTCCAAAAATCCTTACACGCCCTATATTCATCATCGTCCATCGGAACTGATTGCTGGCAGGCATCGCCACAATCTTGTCATCGACCTGGTTGAAATAAGCGTCAGCCTGCAGCTCCAGACGGCCCGGCAGCCCGTCCGGGCGGCTCACAGCCCAGGTTGTGCCCACATCGTACTGAGTTGTATATTCAGGATTCAAAGGCCTGGCACCCACAATCGTATAGTAAATGTCATTCAGCGTAGGCACGCGGAAAACCTTCTTGTAGAACGCACGCACGTTCCAGTCATAATCCTCAAAAGGCTGCCACGACACCGTCACAGCAGGCGTCAGCTTATTCCTGGTACCCTCCATGCAGCCCTTGTCCGCCTTGTCGTCAATATACGAGAACAACGCCGACGCCTGCCCTTT
This sequence comes from Bacteroidaceae bacterium, assembly GCA_045597365.1. Classification (GTDB taxonomy): domain Bacteria; phylum Bacteroidota; class Bacteroidia; order Bacteroidales; family Bacteroidaceae; genus Colenecus. The sequence goes on from JAZLKB010000020.1 coordinate 37,611, forward strand.
CAGGCGGTTCCACTCGAATGCCGTCGATGCCGCCACAAGCGCAGTATATCGCACCGGTTTTGAGAAATCCGACATATTCCCGTCAAGATAATTCATCTGGAAATCGGTCGATACCGAAGCGCTCCACCACGACTTCAAGGCAAACAACTGCACCGCCGACGCATACGCCTCGTGCTGACGATACACATTATCCACATAAATCGTACTCACATCCATCTGCGGATCCGATTTGTAGTGAAGATAATCGTACGCATATTTAAGCTGCGCCTGCACGCTGTACCAGTCGTTCACACTGCGCTGCCAGTTTCCCTGGACGAACAGATCGGTATCCCACTGACGGTCCCTGTTCGCAAACCTGCCAGGTATCTCACGCACAACCGCGCCAGGATACCCGCGTTCCGAATTGTAAAAATAAATCTTAGCCGTCCAGATATCTTTCGCAGTATTTCCATACAGTCCGGCCTCCACACGCACAGCCCTCACATCGCCATTCGTACGCGTCATCACAGTGTCATATCCACCCACACGGCGCAGACGGAAATCATACTCGCCCGATGTCGATACATACTCCGCACTCAAGCTGCTGCCCAGATGCTCACCAAGCCGCTGCTCCCACAGCAGCGACGGGTTCCACGTATCGAACGAGCCGTATTTCAAACCGGCCTTTATATTGTACGGCTTGTACCTCACGCCCAAATCATCGCCTTCCTCCACCACATCGAAAACAGGACGACGGCTCTGCAAATAAATGGCACTTGCGCTCGCATACGATTTGGCCGACTGGAATATCGAACTCTTCTGCCCGTTGTACATCGTGATGCTCTCCATATTCTCGAGCGAGAAACGTCCCAGATCGATAGTCCCGTTCTGCGCATTTCCCAGCTGTATTCCATCGTAGAACACACCGACGTGCTCGCTGCCCATACTGCGCACATTCACCGTCTTGAGACCGCCTATGCCGCCGTAGTCTTTTATCTGCACACCACTGAAATAGCGCAGCGCATCAGCCACCGAATAAGCCGACAGCCGCCGCAGCTGAGCGCCGTCCAATTCCTGAGCCGGAATCGTCACCTTGTCAATGCGCGAGGCCGAAACCTCCACCTCGTCCAAATCGCGCGACAGCGAATCGGACAAGACCTCTCCCGATGCCGGAGTAGCCTGCCACGCCAGCATCGCACAAAAACACAATATTATTGAAGATCTATCCATAACCTTTTCTCCCGTACACCTGCGGGGCAAGTTAAAAAAAGCTTTACGGTTGGTCTTCTGACTTATCCCATCCGACCGCGCCTTCCCAACCCTTCAGGGTCAGTGGCAAGGATTGCGGCGAACTCCTATCTCTCCTTTTATATTGAGAAAGGGACTTACAGCAGCAGGTACTGTCCGGGATTTTCACCCGGTTCCAAAACCAAAAGCACAGGCAAAGATAAGCCATCTTTTCCGTATCGTCAAAAAAAAATCGAATTAACCCGTCATAACATTTGGCAGATTGAAAAAAAAGCCGCACCTTTGCACCGCCTAAAGCGAAAGGCAATACAGAAAGTATTGGAAAGATGGCAGAGTGATCGATTGCACCGGTCTTGAAAACCGGCGTACCGCAAGGTACCGGGGGTTTGAATCCCTCTCTTTCCGCAACCCGAAAACAATCAAATCAGTAAACCCCGCGCCAGCGGGGTTTTGTTGTAAACGGCACGTCACAGACCGTTGAAAATTTATTTTCATAAGGCCTGTGACGTGCCGTTTACAACAGTCAGACGCCAGTCTGACAACTGATTTGATTGTTTTCGGGTTGCCCCACCGCCCCGCCGCAGGCGGTGAGGGATCGGGAGCGAAGCGACTCAATCCCAACAAGAATCGAGAGCGAAGCGATTCGATTCCAAACACAGATTGAGAGCGAAGCGATTCAATCCCCAACATTTTTGCAAATAAACTTGCGAATATCTCCCAGAACCACTAATTTTGCACCCGCAAGCTGGTTCCGTAGCTCAGCTGGATAGAGCAACTGCCTTCTAAGCAGTAGGTCTTGGGTTCGAATCCCAACGGAATCACTCCTCCATTTACGGCAAAAGCCGCCTCAGGGCACATCCTGATTGATTTTTGTAATAAAATTTACACTCACTACAGCCACACATTCAAATATAATTGCTACCTTTGCATAAATATGTGCGCACGTGCATAAGAACTGATAGATTATGCTCTTGGATAGGAGCAGTCTATTACGGAAAGCTACAAGCCGTATTGTTCGTAATCTCCCAATACTAAATATTTTATGGGGAGTCAGTTTTTTATGCCAAAGCGAAAGTCACTCACAACATGGACGAGCCGACAGAGCAATTATTCTGGTATGCCGTAAAAGTATATTTCAATCAGGCGCAGGCGTTGTGCCGCGAGTTTGACGAATCCGGCATCCAATACTATTATCAGACAATAGTCCCGTCGCTTCTGTTCGTCCACTGTACCAGTCAGACCATTCTCGGCATAAAGCAGAACTTTCAGGGCCGCCTGTTCGTCTATTACAACTCCGACAGGACCAGACCATTCGCAATACCCGAGAACGAGATGACAACCTTCATTCTGATAACATCGGCCGATGCCGCAAATCTCACCTATCTGGGCGAAGACAAAGCCGAGTATCACGTCGGCGAGCGCGTCAGAGTAATAGGCGGCCCGTTCTATGGAACCGAAGGCTACATCAAACGCATCAAAAAAGACAGGAAACTGATAGTCAGCATCGACGGTGTCGCAGCAATAGCAATCGCGCACATACCGATGCAGTTTATTGAAAAAATATGAAAGCAGAGATTCTTGAGAAAATTGAAAGCCGCACATTGGTGGCAGGTGTCGTAGGACTAGGATACGTGGGGTTACCCCTTGCCGTCGAGAAAGCGAAGGCAGGCTTCCGCACCATAGGCTTCGATGTCCAAAGCAGCAAAGTCGATATGGTGAACCAAGGGCACAACTACATCGGCGACGTCGTTGACAGCGACCTTGCAGAGCTTGTCAAAGCCGGCCGTCTTTCGGCCACATCCGATTTCAGCTTTATCAAAGACGTCGATTTCGTGGCAATCTGTGTCCCCACCCCGCTCGACAGGCATCAGCAGCCCGACATCAGCTACGTACGCTCAAGCGCCGAATCGATAGCCAAGTATCTGCACCGTGGAATGATGGTCGTCCTTGAGAGCACCACATACCCCGGCACTACCGAAGAACTCATCAAGCCCATACTCGAAGCCGGCGGCCTGAAGTGCGGGCAGGATTTCTATCTGGGATTCTCGCCCGAGCGTGTCGATCCGGGCAACCTTATTTACAAGACGAAGAACACCCCGAAAGTAGTAGGCGCCATCGGCCCTGACGCACAGGAGTGCATCTGCGCCATGTACGAGGCCGTCCTTCAGAACCCGGTGTTCCGGGCAAGCAGCCCCGCCATCGCCGAGATGACGAAAATTCTGGAGAACACCTACCGCAACATCAACATCGGACTGATAAACGAACTGGCCATTCTGTGCCACAAAATGAACATAGACCTGTGGGAGGTCATCGATGCCGCCAAGACAAAACCATTCGGTTTCACACCGTTCTATCCCGGTCCCGGGCTTGGCGGGCACTGCATACCACTGGATCCGTACTATCTGAGTTGGAAAGCCCGAGAGTTCGGTTTCCACACATCAATGATCGAGTCATCGATGATGATAAACGACCGTATGCCAAGCTACTGTGTCAACCGCCTCTCCGAGATGCTGAACAAACGGTTCGGAAAAGCCATGAACGGCGCCAAAGTACTGCAGCTGGGAATATCCTACAAGCAGGATATTGACGACAGCCGCGAGTCACCGGCAATCCACGTTTACGAGAAGCTGTTGTCCGAAGGCTGCGAAGTCACCTGCTTCGACCCATACGTAAGCCGTTTCAAGGCAAATGGCAGGTACGTCACAACCGTGCAGCAGCTCACGCCTGACATGATAGAGAGCGCCGACATTGTAATCATCACAACAGCCCACACCAAAGTCGATTACGCCATGGTACAGAAATACGCCAAGGCCATCTTCGACACCAAGAACGTGATGAAATCCATCACACCGCGCGACAACATCGAGACATTATGATATATATCCACCCGTCCAGCTATGTCGATGACGGAGCCGAGATAGGCGACGGCACCAGGATATGGCACTTCTGCCACATCCAATCCACCGCGCGCATCGGCCGCGACTGCTCACTCGGGCAGAATGTCAATGTAGCCGGAACCGTAGGCAACGGCTGCCGCATACAGAATAATGTATCCATCTACGATGGTGTGGAGCTCGGTGACAACGTATTCTGCGGTCCATCGTGCGTATTCACCAACGTGACAGTACCGCGTGCCGCCTACCCCGTTCACGGAGTTTATAAAAGGACCATCGTCAAAGATGGTGCCAGCCTGGGTGCCAACTGCACAATAGTATGCGGGCACACCATAGGCCGATGCGCCATGATAGCCGCCGGGGCGGTCGTAACCCACGACGTCCCCGACTTCGCCCTAATGGCCGGCGTTCCCGCCCGTCAGATAGGCACAGTCAACGAGCGCGGCGAGAAGACAAGCGACAATTCAGAAACAATCAATAACTAGTTATTTTATTTATGAAAAAGATTTATTTACTTCTGGGAATATGCTTATTCTCAATCTGTGGAGCAACGTCTGTCTCAGCACAGACATCCTCCGAGAATGCCGACACCATCCCTGGCATGACCAAGTACGAGAAAGACAGATACGTCACCAACGAGTTCTGGGACAACTGGTCTGTCGTGCTTGGCGGCGGTGCCCAGTTCTATTACGGTGACAACGACAAATACATGAAGTTCGGTGACAAAATCACGCCGGCCATCGATTTGTACATCAACAAATGGGTAACTCCTAACTTCGGCTTCGGTCTGGGTCTTAGCGGCCTCAGGTTCAAAGGTCTGTATCTTCCCAGCAACACCCACGCATCCTGGCCGACAGGCGAATTCTACAAACACGAGAGCAACGGCAAAGACTACTATATGCAGAAAGGTTATTTCGGCAATGCATTCTTCTATTTCGTGCTCGATATGGACAACATCATTGCCGGTTACAATCCCAAACGATTCTACAACTGCGCCCTGTACGCCGGCGGTGGCGTTGACTGGGGATTTGACCACAAGCTCCAGGGCTACGACCATTTTGCACCGACATTCAACCTCGGTTTCGTAAACAAGTTCCGTCTCACTGAAAAATGGTCACTCATACTTAATCTGCGCGGAGCACTTGTCGGCGACAGCTTCGACGGTGAGAGCCGCGAGAGTGAGCCCGATGCGGATCATATCAAAAAGAACATTCCTGTTGACGGTCTGTTCGGAGTCACAGCCGGTATATGCTACCGCTTTGGCGGTCACCGCAAACAGCTGTTCGACAATGCCGCAAACGAAGAGTATTACAATAACGTAATTGACAGTAAAGAGCGTATCGTCAGCAACCTCAACGAGAATCTGAGTGCCTCAAAAGAACGCGAGAAAGAGCTGACTGCCCAGGTTGCCCAGCTTCAGAGCGCAGCACCAGTCGTCGAGAAACAGCAGCTCAACCTCCGCTGGCACATCAACTTCGACCTGGACAAGTGGGATCTGTCCAACCGCGAGCTTCTTGACCTTGAGATAATCTCCGATGTAATGAAACAGGACACATCCATCCCATACTACCTGTTCGGATATGCCGATGTCCAGACCGGCTCTACCAACAGAAACTGGAAACTCTCGCAAGAGCGTGTCAACATAGTATATAAGACTCTCACCGAGACCTACGGAGTCAATCCGGAACAGCTCAAGACCCAATACGACGGCGGTGTAGATATCATGTTTATGGAAGACAACAAGCTGACCCGCTGCGTCATGATTTATTCAGGCAAAGCCTTAAACAGCAAGTAATCAGCGCCCTCTGATGGAGTTCAGAGACTTGAAAAGACAATATCAGGCCCTGCAAGCCCAGCTTGACCAGGCAATGCAAAGCGTAGCCGCAGGCACCCATTACATAATGGGCCCTGAGGTTAAGGCGCTTGAGGCTGAGCTTGCAGAATATGTGGGAACCAGGCACTGCATAAGTTGCGCCAACGGCACCGATGCCCTGCAGCTTGCACTCAAGGTGTGGGGCATAGGCCCGGGCGACGCAGTCTTTGTACCCGACTTCACATTCTTCAGCAGTGCCGAAGTCGTGGCGGCCGAAGGTGCTACCCCAATCTTTGTCGATGTCTGCAAAGACACGTTCAATATCAGTGCGACCGATCTGGAAACAGCCATTACTGAAGTCATTACAGAAAACGTGTTGAAGCCAAAAGCCATAATCGCCGTCGATCTGTTCGGACTGCCTGCCGATTACCCGGCAGTCCGTGCAGTCGCCGACAAATACTCACTGCCCATACTCGAGGACGGTGCGCAGGGCTTTGGCGGAAGCATAAACGGTAAAAGAGCGTGCAGTTTCGGCGACATATCCACCACCTCGTTCTTCCCGGCCAAGCCACTGGGTTGCTACGGTGACGGAGGGGCCATCTTCACCGACAACGACGACTGGGCAGCCCTGGCCGACTCATACCGTGTACACGGCAAAGGCACATTCAAATACGACAACGTGCGCATCGGTATGAACTCACGCCTTGACACCCTGCAGGCGGCAATCCTGCAAGTCAAGCTCCGCGCCTTCCGCGAATACGAGCTCAACGATGTAAATGCCGCCGCAAGCCGCTACAACCAGCTGTTCCTGGAATCAGGAATAAGCCGCGACACACTGGCAACCCCGTCCATACCCGACGGATACACATCAAGCTGGGCACAATACACCATAAAGCTGAAAGACCGCGCCTTCCGCGACTCACTGCAAAGCGCACTTAAGGCCGACGGAATCCCGACTATGGTATATTACCCACGTCCCATGAGCCGCCAGACCGCATTCGCCGCATTGAATAGCCGCGAATGCCCCAACGCCGCCACACTCAGCGACACCGTGCTCTCGCTACCTATCCATCCGTACATCACCCCAGGTGAGCAGCAATCCGTTGTAGAAAACATCCAAAAACGTATAAATGGGTAAAAAGCGGCCTTGGGTCAACTACCAGTACGAGCCTCTGGACATTGAGAACTTCACAGAAGCAGCCTCAGCTACAGGCGCCAAGATGGAGAATATCACCAATGCCGATGTTCTGAAGCTTTACGACATCTTCCGGAACAACCAGCTCAAGCACTCATACGAGCTTATCGAGCTGAACCAGAAGAACTACTCGGAAAAGACCTTCTTAGTCAACACGTCCGACGGCGACAGTATGCAGGCATACAACGACCTCAGGCCCACGCTCATATTCAACAAACGCTCGCTCAACACCATAAGGCATCTTAACACACTGCTGAACCGTACAAACGAGGCTCTTGCCGACGGCGGTTACCTGTGGTGCCACGCCCGCACAGCGGTTTTGAAGAAAGAGCTAATAATGCACAATCACCTGCCCGTCATAAGGGAAGCGGCATATTTCCTGCATTATTTCTGGCACAGGTTCTGTCCCAAAATACCTATACTCAAAACGCTCTATTTCGGTATCACACAAGGCAAGAACCGCACATACAACCGTGTTGAGATTCTTGGCCGTATGTGCCGTGCCGGCTTCCAGATTGTCGATGAGGAATTCCTGCACGGCGAGTTTTTCGTTCTTGGCCGTAAAATCAAAGCCCCTATCTGGGACGACGAGCCAACCTGCGGTCCGCTGGTCAAACTGCGCCGAATAGGCAAGGACGGCAACATAATAGGCGTATATAAGTTCCGCACAATGTACTCGTACAGCGAGTACCTGCAGGAATATATGTACAGCCACACAGGCCTTCAGGACGGCGGCAAATTCAAAGACGACTACCGTGTGAACGGCTGGGGACGTTTCCTGCGCGCCGTATGGCTGGACGAGCTGCCTATGATCATCAACCTGTTCAAAGGCCAGCTCAAGCTTGTGGGCGTACGCCCTCTGAGCCACCAGTATTTCAGTCTCTACACCCCCGACATGCAGCAGCTCCGCATCAAGGTAAAGCCCGGGCTCATACCCCCATTCTACTACGAGAAAGAAACGCCGAAGACCGTCCAAGAAGTCCAGGACAGTGAGCGCCGCTACATAGAACAGTACCTGCAAGCCCCGTTCCGCACCGACTGGCGCTATTTCTGGGGAACATTCGGCAACATAATCTTCCGTCACAAGCGCTCCAGGTAATGAGGGTATTGATAAGACTCCTGGCAACAGCCATCGGAAACGCAAGCCCTGTCCTCAACGGGACAGAGTTGCAGCTGTTCCTATCGTACAACATAGACCAGTGGAAGGCATTGCTCAAGCTTGCCGAGCGAAACAACGTAATATCAACAGCCATACTTGGCCTTCAGAAGACAGCCCTGGCAAACCCGTCGCTCGATATAGCCATAATGAGACCTGAGTACAAACACGACCGGCTTGAATACAGCCACTCAATTCTTATGCTCGAGCAACAATGCAAGGAAAAGAAAAATGCCCTCAAAGACCTTGCCGGTTTCTTTTCCTGCAACAAGATACGCACACTCATTCTGAAAGGCTACTCACTCGACCTGTTGTATCCCGAGCAGAACTACCGCTATTCAAGCGATATCGACATATATCTGTACGGTGACGCCGCACGCGCCGACCGTCTGCTTGCCGAAAAGAGGCACATACAAACAAACAGCGACAACGACAAGCACAGCTATTTTTTATATAACGGAATAGCCGTCGAGAACCATTACCTTTTTCTCAACACCGAACGCATTCCCAAGCTGCGCATAGTCCAGGAACGGCTTGAGCAGCTTGCCGTACTGGCTGCGGCCGACCCACAGACCGGATGTCTGCTGCCGCCAGCCCAGTTCAACGCAATATTCCTGCCCTACCATTTCGCAATGCACTTCGTGTTCCGGGGCGCAATGCTTGTGCACCTGCTGGACTGGGCACTGTTCCTGAACGCACAGGCAGCCAATGTTGACTGGGACGAAGTCACCGATCTGGCAGGCCGCACAGGACTGCTTGGCTTTCTAGGCCTGCTCAACCACATAGCCGTAAACGATTTCGGCTGCACGGTACAAGGCCTGCCCGACATTCCGGTTCCACCCCGAAGCGTAGAATGGTTCTACCGGGAACTGGGTCGCGAACTGCCCAAGCGCAATGAAGAGAAATGGAACGATACCATACACAAGCATATAGTATGGTGCAAACGATATAGAAACACCTATAAAAGCAGTTACCTGAGCTACTTTTTCAGAACTTTTAGACAAAACAAAACCAACTGAAATGTCCGATAGCAACAAGACAATAATGCAAGACGAAGGCTGGACCACCATCATCAAGCCCAAAGACAAACTTCTCTCGGTCGATTTTGCCGAACTGTGGCACTACCGCGACCTGACAGGCCTGTTCGTAAAGCGCAACATCATAACCCAGTACAAGCAGACCATATTAGGTCCCGCATGGTACGTAATACAGCCGCTGCTCACAGTGCTTATGTATATGGTGGTGTTCGGCGGCATAGCCGGCATAGGCACCGACGGTGTCCCCCAGCCCCTGTTCTATCTGGCAGGCACCTGTATGTGGCAGTACTTTGCCGACTGCCTGACCAAGACATCAAACACCTTTGTCGATAATGCCGGCATCTTCGGAAAGGTCTATTTCCCGCGTCTTGTAATGCCGCTCTCGAACGTTATAAGCAACCTGCTGCGTTTTGCCATACAGTTCGGTTTCTTTGCAATAGTATATGTGTGCTACTCACTGTTCAGCGACAGTTGCGCCGCACACCTTAATATATATGCGCTGCTGTTCCCGCTGCTGCTGGTACTTATGGCGGGACTCTCGCTCGGTTTCGGCATACTCATATCAAGTATGACCACCAAATACCGCGACCTTCAGATTCTGTTCACATTCATAGTCCAACTGTGGATGTACGCCACCCCTATCGTATATCCGCTCAGTCTGGTAAAGGGCAAAATGATAGCAGGCTTCAACATAGACCTGCTTATGCACATGAACCCCGTCACCCCCGTTATCGAGACCTTCAAATACGGTTTCCTCACTGCCGGCGAGTTCATAGGCTGGGGCTGGCTGGTGTACAGTCTGGCATTTATGGCAGCACTGCTCGGTCTCGGCATCGTGATATTCAACAAGGTGCAGAAGAGTTTCATGGACACAGTCTGATGTAATAGAAAAACGTAGGAATATGTCAACAGCTATAGAATTCAATCACGTAAGCAAGCAATACCGTCTTGGTCTTGTCAGCACCAAGACACTGAGCCACGACCTTCAGCGTTGGTGGACTATGAACATACTCCGCAAGGAGGACCCCTACCTGAAGATTGGCGATACCAACGACCGCGCCACCAAAGGCGACAGCGACTATGTCTGGGCGCTAAAAGACATAGACTTCAAAGTTGAGCAAGGCGATGTTGTTGGCATCATCGGAAAGAACGGTGCAGGAAAAAGTACACTGTTGAAACTGTTGTCGAAGGTGACAGGGCCTACTACGGGATCTATCCGGGCACGCGGACGGATTGGGTCATTGCTGGAGGTTGGTACAGGCTTTCATCCAGAAATGACTGGACGGGAAAACATCTTTATGAATGGTGCAATCTTGGGGATGTCCAAATCTGAGATTGCGTTAAAACTCGACGAGATTGTAGATTTCAGCGGTTGCGAACGATATCTTGACACACCTGTAAAGCGTTACTCCAGCGGAATGATGGTGCGACTAGGTTTTGCTGTCGCCGCACATCTTGATCCAGAAATACTTGTTGTTGACGAAGTCTTGGCAGTTGGTGATGTTGAGTTTCAGAAAAAGGCCATTGGCAAGATGCAGGATGTAAGCAAAGGCGAAGGCCGGACCGTACTTTTCGTGAGCCACAATATGGCAAGCATCCAACAACTTTGCCATAATGGGATTCTTTTAAACAACGGTTTTATTGAGAAAACTGGTGAAATTTCAGAGGTTGTTAATTGTTATCTTAGTGGACAGAGAGGTTTGAATGACTTTGAAAGAGGGGGGACTGGTGCTGTACGTGTATTGGATTTGAAAGTGGATAAAGAAGTGATTCATTTAGGCGAAGATTTGAGTATTTGTTTTTCAATAGAAGTTAATAGGGACGAAGATATAGTTGACGTAAGTTTTGACGTAAAAGATTCAGATTATAGAAATGTTACCCATATTTCTAATTACGATGATTCGTTTCAACTTCAAAAAGTTAAAAAGGGAGATAAATATTGTTTGGAATGCATCATACGGAGGATAAATTTAGCGCCTGGCAACTATACGGCTAATTTATGGGTAGGTTCGCCATACGAGCATTTTGATTGGTTGAGGGAATGTGTATCGTTTAATGTCAGGCAAGGCAACAATTTCATTAAACGGGAGACTCCGTATGATTCATCGTCAAAAATAGTATTACAGTCAAATTGGAAATATTGTAATGGATGATTCAAAAAGGCATAAGCAAATTCTGATAAACCTATTGGATAAGTTTATATTTGTTTGCAAACAGAATAATCTAAAATACTATTTAGCTTACGGTTCAGTACTTGGGGCAGTTCGTCATAAAGGTTTTATACCGTGGGATGATGATATTGACGTTTATATGCCCAGGATTGATTACGAAACGATTCAGAAACTGCCTGCTGACACTTGGGAAGGTTGTAGACTGGCATCTTGGAGAACTGTCAGAAATTACCGATACGACTTTCTTAAATTAGAAGATGTAAATACCACAGTCATTGAACGTATTCATCCTGACTATGTAGGTGGACTGTTTATTGATATCTTTCCGTTGGATATGGTGTGTGATAACGAACAGGAAAGGCTGGCGCAACTGAAGCGTGTTCAGAAAGTTTCAGATATTTATAAAAAAGCATATTTACAGAATGATTCCGATTGTCATAATCGGCTTGAATTAATAAAATTAAAACGGTTAAGAAAAAAGAATGCTAATGCGCAAGTATTAGATCAATGGGAGCGTGAAGTATCTGCATGTCAAAATTGCAAAAATTTGATTGTCGATTACCATTCGCCTTGGATGCATCGTCCAATGAAAAACAGAATAATAGGTGATGGCATTGAAATGGAGTTTGAAGGCAAATATTATATTATTCCTTCTAATTACGACGCATATTTAAAACATATATATGGAAATTATATGGAATTGCCACCAGTTGAACAACGTGTTGGACATCCATTTGAATATCTTAACTTGGATCGTAAAATTTCAGAAGCCGAAGCTATGAATATTTTTGATTCTCTTCACAGGAAATATGCATTCAATGTATCGTGGAAAAGTGAGATTAAACAAGTGCTAAGGCAAATTGGATTTATAAGGTAATGCGAAATATTGCTGTTATACTAGCTGGAGGTAGCGGAGTTCGTTTGGTTCATCGTTAAATACAGCTTTCTCTGATTGTACCGGAGAAGTAAATGATGTAAGAAGTTAGGAGTGATTATTAGTATAACCTTAATGTGACAAAACATTTATTATGTCTGTTGAACAACCTATATTGTCCGTTCTTTGCATCGCGCATAATCAGTGCGAATTATTGAAGCGCTGTATTTCCACAGTGCTTCAGCAGAAAGTTCGGGGACCATGGGAAGTTGTTGTCTCTGATGACCGCTCAACGGATGGGACATGGGATTTGGTTCGTGCATATGCCGATAAATTCTCCGCTAGTAGTCATCTGATATCAGATGTTGGAACTGATAAGAATCCATATTACTTACCGCAGGTCATTGCTGTTCGGTGCAATTCGGATGAATGTAACCCTACTTGTGTATCAGAAAGGTGCGGCTGGAACAAATTGAATGCCTGGCGTTATGCAAGAGGTGAATATATGGTAAACATTGATGCCGATGATTATTTACTTTCCGATGATATATACCAGTCACAGATTGATCTGCTAGAACAGCATCCGGAGTGTTCAATGTGTCAACAGGGGGTCCTTGTCTTAAATGAAGGGGAAAATATTGCACAAGGAAAAGTGTTATTAAAAAATGAAATGCTCCATACCGGCGTAATTTTAGATACCCGTCATATCTGTAAACTTGGTTTGCGTAACTTGAATCAAGCATATATGATGAGACGTCATATAGAAGATGATATGGTTGCCTTATATGGTAAATTTTACGATGATACTATAATAACTCTTCACAATTTGCAATACGGCAATATAGTATATCTTGACAAGGCCGAATACGCGTGGGTCCAGTATCCTAAAAGTATAAGCCATAGTCTTTCGCAACTTGATGCGGTAATTTTGTATAGCGTTCTGCCTATTCACCACGCTATTATGATCCCTTCTTTGAAATGGAAGTTCTTGGAATATGGAATGTCCGAGTTGGTGCATTTAATGAAAGTGCTGGCAAATAATACTAATCACAACTTGCAAAAAAACAATTTTGACCACGTCAGTCAGTTTGATGGCTTTATTTATAAATGGATTACTTTCAAGTCTCGTTCATTTTTTGATTATTTGCGTTTCAGATTTGCTAGGTACTGGATGCTGATTCATCATAGTCACACTTTCAAATATGAAAAGTGCAAACAGAAATCCTTGAATATTATTTGGAAATTATTAGTAGGATAATGGAATCAACAAATAAGAAGCCAAATATTACTGTCACTTCGCCTTTACTTCCAGACCTTAATGAGTTTGAGGTTTTGCTTGAAAAAATATGGGAAAGCAAATGGATTACCAATGCCGGACAATTTCACGAACAGTTGGAACGGGAATTGGCACGGTATCTTGGCGTAGAGTATCTGAGCCTTTTTACCAATGGTACTTTACCTTTAATAACAGCACTGCAAGCCCTTGGGGTACGCGATGGCGAAGTCATTACGACCCCCTTCAGTTTTGTTGCAACAACACACGCCATTTGGTGGAACGGCTTGACACCAGTGTTTGTTGACATAGATCCTATCAGTTGCAATATCGACCCTGCCTGTATTGAAGAAGCAATAACTCCGCGCACCAAGGCTATCATTCCGGTGCATGTTTATGGCATACCTTGTGACACTGCAGCAATTGATGATATTGCTAAACGCCACGGTCTCAAAGTAATATATGATGCGGCACACGCGTTCGGAGTAAAAGTAAACGGGCGCAGCATCTTAGAGGCTGGCGATATTAGTACATTGAGTTTTCACGCCACCAAGGTATATAACACCATAGAAGGTGGAGCTATTGTCTGCCACAGCCGCGAAATGAAGAAGAAAATTGATTATCTAAAAAATTTTGGTTTCGAAGACGAGGTAACAGTGGTAGGTCCTGGCATTAATGGCAAAATGGATGAGATGCGTTCGGCATACGGATTGCTAAATCTTCGCCAAGTGGATAATGCAATAGAATTACGTCACAATATCGCTCTCAAATATCGAAAAGAGCTTGGTTGCTTAAAAGGAATACGAATGATTGATGATGTAATAGGTGTTAAGCATAATTATTCATATTTTCCTATTTTTGTGGATACGGACAAATTGGGTTGTTCACGTGATGAGTTGTATTTTGCAATGAAAAAAAAAGGCGTGTTCGGACGCAGGTATTTTTATCCGTTGATATCATCTTTTGAAACATATTCAGCCCTTTCGTCATCTTCGCCTTCCAATTTGCCAGTTGCTACTAAAATTGCTAAGCAAGTTATATGTTTACCGATGCATCCATATTTAACGGACAAAGAAATTGTCGCAATTATTGACTGTATTAAAGGGTCGGTCGGAAAAAGTACTTTTTGAGATATGAAGAAGAATATTTTAGTATTGCCTGGTACTCAATGGCAGGTAGGATTAATTAAAAAGATAAAAGAAATGGGGCACAATGCTTTTGTCATTAATCCAGCCGCAGATTCTCCAGCTTTTTTTTACGCTGATGACCATCTCCAATCCGATATTTTCGATAAAGAAAAAGTAATACAATACGGTAAAGAGCATCATATCGATGCCGTAATGTCAGACGAGTGTGATATCGCAATGAATTTGGTCGCAGAACTCGGTTCTGCATTTTCTGTTCCTACTCTTGATAATGCGACAGCCGCATTGTATACCGACAAATTCACAATGCGTGAATTTTGTAAAGAACATGGCTTAAATTATCCTGAATATCGTTTTTGCGAGACCATAACAGATGCGATTACTTTGTTAAGGAAATTACAAAAGCCAATTATTATTAAGCCTTTAGACAGCAATGCAAGTCACGGAGTATTTATATGTAGAACAGAACATGACATTTTGCAACATTTTGGTGAAACACTAAAATTCTCGCGTTCCAAAAATGCTGTTTTGGCTGAGAGATACATAAACGGTACAGAATTCACAATTGATTCCATTAAAACTCCGAGTGCTCATTATGCATTGGCAATAAGTGAGAAGAAACATTTTCTACACAATGCCAATATTGCGAATGAATTGCTTTTTTCTCATAGTAATCCACAATTTGACTATGAGGAGCTTCGTAGAGTGAATAACCAATTTGTAAACCAAACGAACCTTAAATTTGGATTTACCCATGCTGAATACAAATTTGAAAACGGTAAATTCTATTTGATAGAGATTGCAGCAAGAGGGGGCGGAAATATGATATCATCTGTAATTACTCAATATCTTTCTGGTTACGATACTTATAGATATTTAATTGAATGTGCTACAGGTAATATTCACAACGAAGACTTTAGAATTAGATCCGAATATAAAGACCGCGTAGCGGTACTTAAGTTCTTTACCACGCCAAATGGCGGGGGACGCGTTAAGGAGATACAAGGAATTGACTATCTGAAAAGCCAAGCAGACATAGCAGCATATAGGTTTAATTTTGGTGTTGGTGAGGTTATTCAAGATGCATTAAACGACTCAGCGCGTATAGGCTTTTATATTGCTACTTGCGCAAGCAGAGAACGTCTTAACATTGTTATGAACGATGTAGCGAATTATGTAAAAATAATATTAGAGTAATTATGTCTTATACAGATGATGCCCTATCGCTGATAGAAGCTAATAAAATTTCGACTACCGAGGTCGCCGATGTTTTGGGGAAAACAGGACAGATAGAAGGTGTTCACGCATTGAATACTGGAATGTTTAAAGCAGGTATCGTAAAATTCATATATGCTATCAATAATAGCAATTATGAAGTTCACCGTCAACTTGCGGAATCAGACGATATCACTGACAAGATTCTATTTGTATATAATATAAATTGTGACAGAGCTATTTTTGGAGATTTGGTTTCAAAATATATAATGCTATATAAGCGGGCAAAAGCAATCGTAGTTACTGGGAAACTGCGTGATGCTCATACCTTGATAAAGGAAAAATATCCGATTTGGCTTACCGACGTTTCGCCAATTGGATGTGTAAATACCGTAAACGGCCCTGATTTGGAAAAAACAGAATTGGACGAACTGAAGCGTAAGTACGAAGGTTCTATTATGGTTTGTGATGATACAGGTGTTGTTATGATACCGAAGGAACAGATAAACGCACAACTTATTACAAAACTAAATTTCATCGAGTTTCAAGAGGATATCTGGTTCTATTGTGTTGATACGTTGAAAATGTCAACATTTGATACAGTATGCAAAAAACGATATCTTGAAGACGAATTGATTGATAAAAAATTGTTAGCCAAACTTTCTGAATTTCAGAAAGACTTGAAATAATATATTTAGTGTCAACATGTCAAATACAGAAGCACTTCCTTTGGTTAGTATTTGTTGCTTGACGTATAATCACGCACCGTTTATCAGGCAATGTTTGGACGGATTTCTGATGCAGAAGACCACTTTCCCATTTGAAATACTTATCCACGATGACGCGTCAACTGATGGAACTGATGATATTGTTAGGGAATATGCTTCTAAGTATCCAGATATTATTTTTCCTTTATATGAAGATGTGAATAAATACACTACTGGCTATTCTGGTCAAATGGATTTGTTCAATTATAAGCGAGCTCGTGGTAAATACATAGCATATTGCGAAGGTGATGATTATTGGATAGATCCTTTAAAGCTCCAAAAACAAGTTGATTTCCTTGATACTCACCCTGATTTTAGTGTTTGTTTTACAAGATATAAGAAGCTTATTGGCGGTACTGAGTACGCCGAAGATATGTGCGGCGAACTTATTAAAAACAACCCAGATGGAGTTGAAATCACGGTAGATTTATATTTAAAACACTGGGTTACGCAAGGACTAACTATGATGTTCCGAAAATCTAGTTATAATTACGAATGGTCTTCGACTACCACATATTATAGAGATTTTTTCGAATACTATTTTCTATTGAAAAATGGTAGAGGGTGGTTGTTCCCTTTTGTAAGTGGCGTATATAGAATTTCCGGAGCAGGTGTATACACAATGTTGGACAATTTTCATAGTAGGGAAACAGACGTGGCGTTGAATTTGGAATTATGGCACATATCAAAGGACAACAAAGTAAAATGTAAATACTTACATTCCATTCAATATCTCATAGATGTGTGCTCAAAAGATAGCAATCAAAAATTAAAATTATTACATTATGCTTTGGCACATTTTTATCATTCCAGAAATGTTAAGTCTTTCATGAAAAACATAATACATATTATAAAAGGGTAGTATATGTTTATTATTCTTAAACACGAAGGGCAACTTTGTAATAGAATATGGGGATTATTGCCCGTTTTGTCGTATTCCATAAGAACTGGATGTAAAACGCTTATTTTATTTTCCTACAAAAATTATCTCCAGTATTTTCCTAATTTGAAAGGAAATATAATAATACGGTTTATTTGTAATAGCAATTCTTTGGTCGGGTCAAAATTGCAAAGGCGTATCACTCGTATATTGGAGAAAATATTCAGGAAATATAACGGAGATTTATGTAAGTTAAATTCTTCCGGACTTTTTTGTATAAATGGATGGGAGCACCGGAATGATATAGCTTTTATAGGTGAATATCATCGAGAACTAGTTCATTTGTTTGAACCTGCGCCAAAGATAAAAGAAGAAGTTGACAAGTATTGGGAAGATTTTAAGGGTATTACAGTCGGCATTCATATCCGCAGAGGAGACTATGCTCAACATATGGGTGGGAAATATTATTTCGACTGGCCTGTGTACTCATCTGTTATGCAGAGCATTAGTAAACAGGTAGTCGAAAATGTACGTTTTTTAATATGCTCAAATGAGTCCTTAAAGTTAAAATCAAATTTAGATTGGTTTCAGATAGATGATACGTCTCCAATAAAGGATTTATACGCTTTAGGGAAATGTGATTATATAATTGGACCTCCAAGTTCATTCAGTCAATGGGCTTCATTCTTTGGTCATGTTCCACTTATTTTGATGTTAACAAATAGTGGCAATGTTAATTTAAGTAACGCTTCACCAATTATTTCGTTGGATCATTTTGAAAACGGATCTATTTTAAATGTATGCAATAATAAGAATGAATATGTATTGCAGAATCATAAGTGAAATGTATGGGGATTAAATACTCAATTATAACCATAAATTTAAACAATGTCGATGGTCTTGGCAAGACGTTAAAAAGTATAAAAAGTCAAGCTGTTGATTCGTTTGAGTATATTATTGTGGATGGTGCTTCGTCCGATGGTAGCGTCGAACTTATTTGTGCGAATAAGAGTATAATATCCACATATATAAGCGAACCTGATTCTGGTATTTACAACGCTATGAACAAAGGAATTAGTGTCGCATCTGGTGAATACATATTGTTTATAAATAGTGGTGATGAATTGTCTGGCCCTGATGTTATGAAGAATTTATCGGCTCTTGAACTGGAGTCTGATATTGTAATATGCAAAGAGAATCTCAAAAAAAATGAGACAATAATAAAAGAAAATCACACGGTTTCATCAGATGTGACGTTGTTTAATTTATTTCTGTTCGGAATTCCTCATCAGGCTTGCCTTGTGCGTAGAAGTTTATTGTTAGAGTACCCATTTGATGAAAACTACCGTATAAATTCTGATTTTAAGTTCTTTTTACAAACAATAATACTTGAAGACAAGAGCGTGCAATATTTGGACTATACAATCTCGAATTATGATTGTGATGGAATAAGTTCTACCAACTCTGAAATACAATTTATGGAAAGAAAAAAAATATATGAAGAGCTAATTCCAAGAAGAATACGTATGGATTATGATAAGGTGTTTCCTAATTATTATGAGGTTACCAGAGTGGGCTGGCTTTTAAAGCACCCGTTTTTTTATAGAATTTACCGAATGTGGACAACTCTCGGTCGTAAAATATTACGCGATAAATGATTTCTATAGTAATTCCATTATATAACAAAGCCCAAAGCATTGAATCAACAATACGTTGCATTCAGGCACAGACGTTGCAGGATTTCGAGATAGTAGTTGTTGAAGGCTGGTCCACCGACGGCAGTACTGAGATAATAAAACGTCTGGCAAGCGAAGATCCACGCATACGAGTCCTTATGCAGCAGAACCGTCACGGTGTTACGCCAGCTCGTAATGAGAGCATAGAAGCTGCAGTTTCTGAGCGTATTGCGTTTATCGATGCCGATGACTATTGGGAACCGGAATACCTCGAAACTCTGGTGCGTCTTATGGACGATTACCCTCAGGCTGGAATCTGGGGGATTCGACACGGAGAGCTTTGTGGTGGGGTAAAGCGCGAGGAAATGCAGACAGGGTCAACCAGTTTCCGTGGTATAATAGATAATCCGTGGAAAACAGGCAGCCCGTATTGGACAGGGGCAACCGGAATATCCAAAACTGCATTCAAGGCAGTTTGTGGTTTTGACAACCGTATTATTTATGGAGAGGATATAGACTTGTGGTATAGCATAATGCTGCGCTATCCCGCAGCGTTCGATGCTACGCGTACACTTGCCTATTACCGCACCGATGCCGAGAACCGTGCTTGTGAGCATACATTTCCGCTCCGCCTGCATATACCGTTCTATATAGATAAATACGAGGCCGATCGTAAGTCAAATGCCGATTTCCGCCGATTCTTCGATTTACAATGTCTCTACCGACTTTTCCCGTACGCAGGAAAGAGAGAATATCGTAAAGATTTGCGTAAGTGTCTCAGTCAGATAGATTTCTCGCTTCAGAAAAAATCAATGCGTCTGCGTTTTATGTTCCCTGGCTTCTACCGGATGTACCAGAAGCATAAAGGGCGTGCAGGGATTGAGTTTGATGCCTACCAAGGCGGTTCTGAAAATAAGGAAGTATGAAAGTTGTAATAATAGCAGGCGGGCAAGGTACCCGCATAGCATCGGTCAACAGCGAGATACCGAAATCAATGATACCCATTGCCGGCAAGCCGGTAATTGAATACGAGATTGAACTGGCCCGTCGTTACGGCTTTACCGATTTTCTGCTCATTATCGGATATTTGGGTGACCAGATTGAACGGTATTTCGGTGACGGCTCAAAATGGGGTATCAATATTGAGTATTACCACGAAGAGAAACCGCTCGGCACCGCCGGAGCCTTGGGATTTCTGAAAGACAAACTGACAGACGATTTCTTTGTATTCTATGGTGATACCGTCACAGACTTCGATATGCCCGCCATGCTCGACTTCCACAAGTCCAAGCAGGCAGATGCGACCCTGTTTGTTCACCCGAATGACCACCCATACGATTCCGACATAGTCGATTTGGATGCTGACTGCCGCGTGCGAGGCATACTGACCAAGCCACATCCCGAAGGCTTTGTCAGCCACAATATTGTGAATGCCGCACTGTTCATATTCAGTCCGAAGGTTTTGGATATGATTGAGCCTGGCGTAAAGAGTCATATTGAGAAAGATGTCCTGCCGCGTTGCATGAGGAACGGAATGAGGCTCTTTGGCTACACCTCTTTTGAGTACATCAAAGATATGGGAACCCCAGACCGTTATGAGGCTGTATGCTCTGATGTTATCGGCGGAAAGGTAGCGGCTTTGAACAGAGCCAACAAACGCAAGGCTGTATTCTTAGACCGCGATGGTGTTATTAACTATGAGGTTGGTCTGCTGCATAAAGCAGAAGATGTCCGTCTGATACCTGGGGCGGCCGAGTCAGTAAAACAGATTAATGCCAGTGGCTATCTTGCTGTAGTTGTTACAAATCAGCCTGTAATAGCACGCAATTTATGTTCCATTCAGGAACTGGATGAAATTCACGCCAGACTAGAGACTCTGCTGGGTGCTGAACGCGCTTACCTGAATGCTATATACTACTGTCCGCATCACCCCGACAAAGGCTACCCTGAGGAACGTCCTGAATACAAGATTGACTGTGACTGCCGCAAGCCCAAACCCGGTATGTTGCTCCACGCTGCCACTGACTGGAATATAGATTTATCTGAATCGTATATGATAGGTGACAGCGACCGCGATGTACAGGCGGGAATAGCTGCAGGAGTCAAAGAAAGTTTATTCATACCCACCAATACCGGAAACGCGTTGCTTGATTTAGTAAAAACACTTGATTTATGATAATCTCACGTACACCGTTAAGAGTATCGTTTGCAGGAGGTGGCTCAGACTTACCATCGTTTTATAAATACGATGAGGGTGCCGTACTCAGTACTTCAATAGACAAATATGTTTATCTGGCAGTGCACAAATACTTCTATCCGGAGCAGACACTGCTTAAATATTCCAAGACAGAACTTGTTGACCACTATGATGACATTAAGCATCCAATATTCCGCGAGTGCCTAAAAATGCTCGATCTGCACGGTCTTGACATCAGTTCAATGGCCGATGTTCCTGCCGGTACCGGCCTTGGGTCTAGCAGCTCATTCACAGTATCACTGCTTAATGTCCTGCACGCCTATAAGCACGAGGCTGTATCGACCGAGTATCTGGCAGCGACAGCCTGCGATGTTGAGATCAACCGCCTTGGAGACCCCATTGGCAAGCAGGACCAATATGCCGCAGCATACGGAGGCCTCAATTTCATCAAGTTTAATTATGACGGTTCGGTAGATGTCCGCAGAATAATAATGAATCCTGAAGCAAAGGCGCAGCTTGACCGCAATCTTATTATGATATATACTGGCCATACCCGCTCTGCCAGCGCACTGCTTGCCACACAGAATCAGGCAATGGGCAATGAGCGCAAGCGTGAGACAATGCGCCGTATGGTGCACAAAGCATACGAACTGAAAGAAACTCTTGAGCAGAACAGGATTGATGATTTCGGCCGTATTCTCCACGAGGGCTGGCTGCTTAAACAGTCTATCAGTAATGGAATTACAAACTCCGAAATATCGGAACTTTATGACAGAGGCATAAAAGCCGGTGCGCTTGGCGGCAAATTGCTTGGTGCCGGTGGTAGCGGTTTTCTGCTGTTTTATTGTCCCGAGGAGCGCCAGCCAGCTTTTCGTAAGGCTATGAGCGGATTGCGCGAACTGCCTTTCAGCTTTGATAATTCCGGTTCCAAAATCATCTTTAACGATTAAATAGTTACATTTGCGTAATGAAAGATTATAGAAACGGCATCCTAGACTATTTCAGCCGGCTTAAGCAGACAATAGACCTTATAGCTGTAGATGATTTCAATACACTTATAAATGTTCTTGAAAATGCCCGTCTGTCTGGACATCAGATTTTTGTTATGGGCAACGGTGGCTCAGCAGCATCGGCATCGCACATAGTCTGTGACTTTAACAAGGGAATATCGGGTAACAAGGACAAACGCTATAAGGTTATATGCCTGAACGACAATGTGCCGATAATGATGGCCTATTCCAACGACATATCGTACAATGAGATATTTGTAGGCCAGCTTGCAAATTTTATGCAGCCGGGCGATGTTGTAATCGGTATTTCAGGTTCCGGCAACTCTGCCAATGTAGTAAAGGCTCTGGAGTGGGCAAATGCAAATGGCGGCGTTACCGTAGGTCTGACTGGTTTTGACGGTGGCCGTACTATGCAGATATCCAGGTACAATGTACATATACCTGTAGATGATATGCAGATAACCGAGGATCTTCATCTGGTACTTGACCATTGTATGATGCGAATCTTATGCTGAAGTTCTCAATAATAGTTCCAATATATAATGTTGAGCCATATCTGTGCAAATGCATAGACAGTCTGCTTAATCAGGATATTCCGTCTGACGAATACGAGATTATACTTGTTGATGACGGCTCAACAGACGGTTGCGTTAATATTGTTAATAATTACTCTTGCAGATATGATAATATAGTTGCCATTCATCAGAGCAATGGCGGTCTCAGCGCTGCTAGAAACTGTGGTATTGATAATGCCAAAGGTGAATATGTTATTTTTGTTGATTCAGATGATTACCTGCAGCCCAATGTGCTAAAAGAACTGATTAGTGTCTTGAGCTTGTATAGACTTGACGTTCTACGTTACAGATGGCAGTGTGTTGATGAAGAGTATTCTGTTGTATGGCCATATAAAAGTGTAATTGAAGATAGGTTATATACTCATCCGGTATGTGATGGAAAGACATTTTTAAATGAATATGCCACAACTACTTGCTATGCTATTCAATACGCGGTTAAAACCAGTATATTGAAAATGCCCGAAAATCATTTTACCAGTGGTATATTGATGGAAGATACTGAATGGATGGCCAGAATGTTGATAAGCGCAAAGGCTGTATATTCCATTAATTTTATAGCTTATAATTATCTTCAGCGCAAAGGCTCAATTTGTAATGCAATGACTTCTGATGCAAGAGATAGAATCTTTAATAATAAATTTATCATATTAGAATCGTTGATAAAACAAAAATCCGTTAATCCGGATGTGATTTGGTATAATAAGATGATAACATCTATTGTGTTGACAATTTTCAACGATTTAACCATATGGTATTATGATAATAAAGTATCCGTAATAAATTTGCTGAAACATAAATATAATATATTTCCACTTGCAATATTTAACTCTAGAGCCTGTATTCGTATTAAACTATGTTTAATCAACAAAGCTCCTGTCTTGTATTGTTCTATTTTTCATTTATTGTCAAAATATAGTCACATATCCAGATGATACCTAAAATAATACATTACTGTTGGTTTGGCAGAAGAGAGATGCCTCAATTATCAAAAGATTGCATTGCATCTTGGCATAGATATATGCCGGACTGGGAATTTAAATTGTGGAATGAGGATAATTTCGACGTTAATTGTAATCAGTATGTGAAGGAGGCTTATCAATCTAGCAAATATGCATTCGTATCAGATTTTGTGCGTTTGTGGGCGTTATCGAAATGGGGGGGGGTATATTTTGATACTGGTGTTGAAGTAATTCAACCATTTAACGATTTAATGAATCTCCCTGGCTTTATATGCTACGAAAACTCTGCCGATAAATCAGTAATGGCTTTGTCAACAGCAACAATAGGAGCGTCACTTCATAATCTTTGGATAAGTGAGCAATTGTTAGTTTATGAAAACAGACATTTTCGGATCAGAAATAAAAAGTTCGATTTAACACCGAATCCTATCACAATCGTGAAAAAAATGAAAGATGAAGGATTTGACTTTTCTTTTGATTATCCTGCCAAAGTCTATAAAGACTGTATGTGTGTTTTTCCGCCTGAATATTTCAGCCCATTAATGAGTCCGAACAATTTGCAGTTAACCGTGCATACTTTCTGCATACATCATTTTATAGGCTCTTGGACAAATCCTCTCCCAAAATGGAAAGAATTACTAAAGCCATTCAAACGCAAGATAAAGTTAATTTTGAAGAATTTGAATAAATGAAAACTTGTCTCCATATAATGGGAATGGATTCCACAAAATATGGCGGAATAGAAAAATTCAACGTAGAATTATCTGCCCAGTTATCTGCTTTAAAGATAAGAAGTATTTTTGTGTATGAGAGATATCCTGATGTTTCTGGATTTGCCGACGATTTGATTGCTACCGGTGCATCAATAGTTGTATTGCCTTCAAGGCACAGTGCATTTCATTTTATAGTAGGCATTACAAAAATAATTATTACCAATTCAGTAGATATTGTTCATTGTCATTTTACAAAAGCACGTTTTTATGCTATACCAGTCGCAAGATTCTTAGGGGTTAAGTGCATCTTGTATACATTTCATAGTACAGTTGATGATATTTCAAAAATAAAATTTCATACAAAACTGTGGTATCGGTATGCTAACAGGTTTTCTAAGGTAATAGGTGTAAGCGATAGAATCGTTAGTGATGCCATAAATAACTGGGGTAAAAATATTGATATAGAGAGGCATTATTTGGGTGTACCACAAATTGTAGGAGTAAAATCAGAGTGTCGCAGTAATTTAAAGATATCATCCTCTGAGTTTGTCATTCTTACTGTGGCGAATTTCAACCATATTAAAGGGTTGGATACATTGTGTTTAGCAGTTAAAATTCTAGTTGCTAATAATCAATTACCTTCCAATGCCAAGTTTTATATAGTAGGACAACCGGAAAAAGATATTGAAGAGCTGAATGGTCTTATTAATAGAACAGGTATTGGTAATTATGTAAAAATGACAGGAATTTCCAATTCAGTCCCACAATATATGTGCGCTGCAGATTTATACGTTCAACCTTCAAGAGCCGAAGGACTGCCGCTGGCATTAATGGAAGCGACATCAGTAGGCTTGCCAATCGTAGCGTCGAATGTAGGTGGAATCCCAGAAGTTGTAAAAAATAGTTTCAATGGTTTGTTGTTTAACGCCGGAGATGCTACTGATTTAGCAGATAATATAGTAAGGATTACTACCGGAACTATATGTTCATTAAGCGAATTCTCGAAAAAATCGATTGAGGTATATACAGAGAAATTTTCGTTAGTTGATAATGTAAAAGGATTAATTAGCGTTTACGATAAAATGACAAAATCTTAACGTTTAGATTTCCGGTCATCGGCCAAATATACATTATGATTCCATTTTTTCCAAAACAAATTGCAAATAAAGGTATATCCACTTATTTTACATCTCTTGTCTTGGTGTCCCTAATATATTATAGATATATAATGGGTCTGGAGTATATTTTACTGGGTATTATGTGGGTGACCGGTTTTTTTGTGCTGTCGTCTAAATTTTCTATAAAATGGGGAAAATCAGAAAGACATACATTTGCAAAGAATATATTTTTTGTGGCCCTGGCATTGCGTATGGCTTGGATGTTTTTTTCTTATTTTTATTATAAGGCTAAGACTGGTGTCCCGTTCGAATTCAGCGCAGCGGATTCTATTGGTTATCACGATACAGCCACTTGGTTTTCTCAGAATAGTTGGAGTTTCGTTTTTAATTTTTGGGACCTTGAATCTGGTGTATCTGACTGTGGCTATGAATTTTGGCTGACTTTATTATATAAAACGTTTGGTCCCAATATAATAATAGTTCGACTTATCAAATGCGCCTTCAGTGCGTTTACATGTTTGCTGATATATATATTGACATCTCGCAGTTTTGGTGAATCAATAGGTCGTATGGCTGCACTTTTCTCAGTGTTTATGCCGAACTTTATTATTTATTGCGGACTACATCTTAAAGAGACCGAAATGATTTTTTTGATAGTTGCATTTCTTGAGCGCTCAGATTACCTTATTCGTACCAGACATTACAATGTAGTAACTATTGCATTACCTCTGTTGCTGGGACTGAGCCTTTTCTTTTTCCGTACAGTGCTTGGAGCTGTTGCTATTATTTCTCTATTTGCGGGATTAGTATTTACATCTGCCAAACTTATTGGACTAAAAAAAAGGATAATGCTTATTTGTTTGGTAGTTCTTGCCATACTTACTTTTGCAGGCGGTACCATTGCCACAGAAGTTGAAGGCTATTGGGAGACAGGAACAAAGAATCAAGACATAAAAATTGAATATAGAACAGCAAGTGGCGCCAGGTGGGCCAAATATGCCGTTGGTGGTGTGCTTGCTCCAATGGAGTTCTTTATGCCAATGTCTACTATGATTGATACTGGTCAGGACAATCAGATGATTCTACACGGCGGCAATTTCATTAAGAACTTTATGGGCATATTTGTACTGATAGCCTTAGTGGTTCTGATTTTCAAAGAAAAGAATATACGCAATGTCTCTCTGATAGTAAGCTTTCTTGTCGGTTATTTGGGTGTAATAGCGTTCAGTGGTTACGGCAACGCAGAACGTTTCTTGTTGCCGGCTGTTCCTTGCTTGTTAATGTTGACGGCATACGGAATATCGAGTCTGAATATCAAGAGCATCAAGTGGGTTAAGTATTGGTATGTGATCGTAGTTGTTATGGAGATAAGCTGGGCATTTTTCAAATTGGGTTCACGCGGGTTAGTTTTATGAGAGTTCTTATAGTTGCCAGTTATCGTAGCTATTCCACTAGTGGTATGGCGCCATTTGTGAAGGATCAGGCTGAAGCATTAGGTAGAGTTGGCATAAGTTATCAGTTTTTCCTTGTAAATGGCAAGGGAATTAAAGGGTATCTGTCTAATTTTGGTTTATTTAAAAGTGCTATCAGTTCATATAAACCTGATCTTATACACGCACATTTCGGCCTCTGTGGTTTGTTTGCAAACCTTCAGAGGAAGGTGCCTGTTGTAACTACATATCACGGCAGTGATATAAATACCACTGTACCTTATCGTTATTCAAAGATTAGTATCTTGCTGTCTAAGTGGAATATTTTTGTCTCAGAAGCATTGGCAAACAAGGCTCACGTTCAGAATAAGTATAGTGTTATTCCATGTGGTATTGATATATCCCAATTTTACCCTATGGATAAAACTATGTGCAGACAAAAAATGGGCTTGTCACTATATAAAAAGTATATTCTTTTCTCTAAGATGTTTACGGATCCGATTAAAAACTACCCATTAGCAAAGGCCGCAGTTGATTTGTTGGGTAATGATGTAGTACTTTTAGAGTTTGTAGGTTATACACGTGAACAGTCTGCTGTGCTTATGAACGCTGTTGATTCCGTAATTATGACATCCATAAGTGAGGGTTCTCCCCAGTTTATAAAAGAGGCAATGGCCTGTAGTTGTCCTATTGTTAGTGTTGATGTAGGTGACGTAAAAAAAATCATTGCCGATACAGATGGATGTTTCATTGTTGATGGCAACAGCATTGTTATTGCCGATGCTTTGAAGAAAGCTATCTCGTATGGTAAAACCAATGGACATTTAAAGATGTCTTCTTATAATAACGTGTATATTGCACATATTATTAAAACCATATATGAACATATAATCAAACAATAATATTAAAACAGGTTCTTAGAAGCTGTTTAAATTTTATTGAAAAATAATGTTATGTAGCAGTATAACTATTTGAAAATCAGTAGGTTAATTGAATTATTTTTCGTAACTTTATGAGTACCAAATCATTACAAGTTATGAGTCAATATTCAACTAACCTCACTGATGAACAGTGGCAAGTTACAGAAAAAATTTTGGACCCGCATCGTCGTAAAAGGAAATATCCTCTCAGAGAGACAATGAATGCAATTATGTACATAGTGAAAACAGGATGTCGGTGGCGTATGCTTCCGAAGGACTTTCCGCCTTACAACACCGTTTTCTACTACTTCAACAAATGGAAGCTTGAAGGTGTTTTTGACGAACTTATGGATAAACTTCATGTCATTGTCCGGAATTTGATGGGCAGAGAAGACACGCCCAGTCTTGGAATCATAGATTCCAGAAGCATCAAGTCGTCCCATCACGTGGATTCCGACCGTGGCATTGACGGCAACAAGAAGATCAAGGGGCGCAAGGAACATAT